>CAZWAK010000001.1:0-89486 GCA_964631865.1 uncultured Heliobacteriaceae bacterium
GCCGTACAAACCGACGACCGCTGGGAAGGGTGGTTTCAAGCGTGGATGCCCGCGTTTGCCTTCGAGCGATTCGAGCAGCGCGGTCTCTTCGCCGCAGATGTATGCGCCTGCGCCCGGATGGACGTAGATGTTGCACTCGAAGTCTGTGCCCAAAATGTTTTTGCCCAGATAGCCGCGTTCTTTCGCCTGCGCGATGGCTTTTTCCAGGATGTCAATGATGTACCAATATTCGCCGCGAATGTAGATGTAGTTGTTTGGCGCACCGTTCAGCGCATACGCTGCAATCGCCATGCCTTCGAGCAACATGTGTGGGTCCCAGCGCATCAGGTCGCGGTCTTTGCCCGTGCCGGGTTCGGATTCGTCGGCATTGCAAACAACGTATTTGGGACGCGCGGATTGCTTCGGGACAAAGCCCCATTTCATGCCGGTCGGAAAGCCTGCGCCGCCACGTCCGCGCAGCGCGGATTTTTTGACCTCTTCGATGACTTGATCGGGCGTGAATTCTTTGAGAGCTTTGGCGAGGGCTTGGTAGCCGTCTGTTTTCAGGTAGACATCAATGTCACAAGCTTCGCCTTTGGAATCGAACCTTGATGTTAGGACTTTCGTCATATTGGCAATTAGTTACTGGAGTTGTGCAATGATCTCGTCAGTGCGTTCAGGAGTAATTTGTTCGTGATAGTCAAAGTTGACTTGCAGCACAGGCGCAAGATCGCAGTAGCCCAGACATTCGACTTCCTGCAACGTGAACTTGCCGTCGGGCGTCGTTTCGTTGACCTTGATGCCGAGCTTGCCGGTAATATGTTCGCTGATCTTTTCGCAGCCTGCCAGGTTGCAGGAAATCGTGCGGCAGACTTGCAGCTTGTATTGCCCAATCGGCTTGCGCGAGTACATCGAATAAAACGTCACGACTTCTTCGACTTCGTTCACGCGCATATCCAGGCGGCGCGCGAGGTACTGCACATCTTCGTCGGTCACATAGCCGTGTTCGATTTGCGCGATGTGCAACGCGGGTAGGATCGCCGAACGCTTGACCGGATAATGCGAAATGTATTCGTCAATTTTCTTTTCGTTTTCAGGGCTGTACATAAGTCGGTGGTCGGTGGTCGGTAGCCGGTGGTCGGTATTTTGAGTTGTCGGTAGTTTTTTTCCGACAACCGATCACCGACCACCGACCACCAGTTACCTGTCAATATCTCCCAGCACAATATCAATGCTGCCGATGATGCCGATTAAATCGGCGAGGAGCATGCCTTCGGTCAATTTGGGCAAGGCTTGCAGATTCAAAAACGAAGGCGTTTTGACGCGCACGCGCCACGGTTTTTCTTTGCCATCGCTGACGATGTAATAGCCCAATTCGCCGCGCGCCGATTCAATCGGGAAATAGACTTCGCCTTGCGGCACGGTGAAGCCTTCCGCCGCGATCAGGAAGTGATGAATCATCACGTCAATGTGCTCCTTCATCAAATCGCGTTCGGGCAATTTGAGCTTCGGATGATCGGATTGAATCGGGCCGGCGGGCAAACGGTCTATCGCTTGTTGGATGATTTTATAGCTCTCTTCCATCTCGCGCATCCGCACCAAATAGCGCGCCCAGACGTCGCCGTCTTTTTCCGTCGGAACCTCGAAGTCGTAGGTTTCATACCCGGTATACGGCTCGGTCTTGCGAACATCCCAGCCGACACCGGAGCCACGCAACGACGGGCCGCTCAAGCCCCAATCCAAAGCATCTTCGCCGGAAATCACGCCGATGCCTTTCGTGCGCGTTTGGAAGATTTTATTGCCTGTGACCAGCCGATTTCCCATTGCCAGAAAGTCGAGGAAGCCCGCCATGAATTCTCGCAGCAATGGCAAAAACGTGTCCGGCAAATCCGCCATCAAGCCGCCGATGCGAAAGTAGCTTTGGTGAAATCTTGCGCCGGACACACATTCAAACAAATCCAGAATCTTCTCGCGCTGATCGAAGGCATAAAAGAACGGCGACATCGCGCCAATGTCCATCACGTGCGTGCCCCACCAAACCAGATGCGACGACAGCCGATTCAACTCGGTCAGCAACACGCGGATGACTTGCGTGCGGGGCGTGGCTTCGACGCCGAGCAGCTTTTCGACGGCCAAAACATAGCCGAGATCATTGCCCATCGAATTCAAATAATCCATGCGGCAAGTGATCGTGACGACTTGCTGCCATTTCTGGACTTCCATCGTCTTTTCCATGCCGGTGTGCAAATAACCTATGTCCGGGCGCGCGGCGACAACGACTTCGCCGTCCAGTTCGACTTCGACGCGCAAGACGCCGTGTGTCGAAGGATGCTGCGGCCCGAGCGAAATGGTCATGCGCTGATCGCCGAGCGGATCGCGTTTGCCGAGCGCGGTGACGGTGGCGGCGGGAACTACGATTTCTTTGGTGCTAATCATACAAGCAAAACTCAATACCCTTTGGTCGGGAAATCTTTGCGCAACGGATACCCTTCGTAATCCGCTGGCATCAGGATGCGGCGCAGGTCAGGATGATTGGTGAACTCGACGCCGAACATATCGTAAATTTCGCGTTCCATCCAACTCGCCGATTTCCAAACGTTGCTTGCCGACGGCAGCCACGCATCGTCTTCGGCGAGCAGGGCTTTGATGCGGAGCCGATGATTGTGCGGCAGCGAGTACAAGTGATAGGCCACGGCAAAACGCGGTTCGGCAAATTCGCCTAAATCCACGCCCGCGACATCGCTCAGAAAATTGAACTTCAGGCTCGGCTCATCGCGCAGAAACGCGAGCAATTTGATGAGTCCTTCGCGTTTGACGACGACGGTGACTTCGCCGCGCGCTTCGACGATTTCTTCGATGACATCGGCAAAACGGGCTTGCAGCGAAGTCGCATCGGCATAGTTGGACGTTTGATTCGGGCCGCGCACCGAAAGATTTTGTGATGTAATTTCTTCAGCCATTGCTCAATTAAAAAACGCTGGGAGTATCGGGACGCTCATTCAAAACAGAATCCCGTTCGATTTTTTCTTGCAGCTTCATCACCGCATAGATCAAGCCTTCCGGGCGCGGCGGACAACCGGGCACGAAGACATCTACCGGCACGATTTTGTCCACGCCCTGCACGACGGCATAGTTGTTGAATACGCCGCCTGCCGAGGCACAAGCGCCCATCGAGATCACCCATTTGGGTTCGGACATTTGATCGTAAATGCGGCGCAGCACCGGAGCCATTTTGATCGAAACCCGCCCCGCGACGATCATCACATCCGCTTGGCGCGGGCTGGCGCGAAAGACTTCGGCACCGAAACGGGCCAAATCGTTGCGCGCATCGGTCACGGCCATCATTTCAATCGCACAACAGGCGAGGCCAAACGTGGCCGGCCAGAGGCTGGATTTGCGCGCCCAGTTGATGAGCCAATCCAATTTCGTTGTAAGCACATCGGGCATTGCTTCGCCGAGAATTGTTTCTAAGCCTTTCATACAAAACTCCTGCAAGGATTGCTAACCGCGATTCCACTCGAACACGCCCTTTTTCCACACGTAAATGTAGCCGATCAGCAGCACCGCCAAGAAAATCATCATCTCGGCATAGACAAACGGACGCGAAAGTTTTTCGGAGAGCGATTTGAAGATCACAGCCCAAGGCAGCAAAAAGACCGCTTCGATGTCGAAGAGGATAAACATCATCGCGACCAAATAAAAGCGCACCGAAAAGCGTTGATGCGCTGAGCCGACCGGGTCCATCCCGCATTCGTACGGCATGAGTTTGGCGCGGGTGCGGCGATGCCGCCCGAAGAAATGCGCGAGGACTAAATTCGTGACCGCAAAACCCAGCACAAAGACAAACACAACCAGAATCGGTAGATATTCTTTCATCTTGATCTCCACCTCAGTTGGGAAAAGAACGAGGAGATTACTCCAGGATTACGTCATAAAATGCACTACGGAAACGTTCAGCGAGTAAGCTTGCGAAGAATAGTACAATCCCTGCGATGATGCAAACCGCCAACTCGTGTGGCCGTCGGTTGGCGCGAAAATTACGGCGGCAAGAAAACAGCAAAAGAGCCAGCGGGAGGCCTCCGGCTGACTCTTTGGGGAAAGATAATCAAGGACAATGAAACGTTCAATCTTCGTCGAATTCGGGTGCGACAGCCAGCCCTTCGCCCGGCACCAAATCGCCCGTGCGACGACGAGGAAATGGGTCGGTGGCGCGACGACGTGGCGTGGATGCTTCGCCGCGCCGGTCGGGCGAACCGGGGATGGGTTGTCCGAGGGCTTCAGCGAGTATCCGGATGAGTTCTTGTGAGAGGGTGCGGTGTTGGAGTTGCGAGCGACGCTTGAGCGCCTCTTTCATCTCCGGGGGCACATAGGCTCCAATTAATACGCCTTTTCTTTTCATGCGTGGGCGATCCTTTCCGTAGTAGTTAGTAGTAAATTGGTTGTTCAGTTTGTAACTTCGTTCAAGTGAATGCCGGAAGAGTTACAGACTTAGCTAAATCATCGGGGCTTGTTTAACCACCGCGCATTCTACACACAAGTGTTTAAAATGCCAAGTCCTTTCAATGCAATACTGTTACAAAGATGTTACGGTCAGAAAACGAAAAAAAATCAGGCTTCGGCGGGAATGAATTTTGTTTCTGGCGGCGGGCTGTGATATTTGAAGACGACTCTGAATTGCGACAAAACGTAGAAGGGGTCTCAATGATTCAACTATGAACACGCTCACGCGACGAACTTTTCTGGCCGGGCTGTCGGCGGGACTCGGCAGCCGCTTCGGCTCTGATGCTGAGGCAGTAGCCGCCGCGGAACCGATCATTGACATCCATCAGCACACGCATTACTCCGGGCGCAGCGATGCCGATTTGATCGCGCATCAACGCACGATGGGGATTGCGAAAACGGTTTTGTTACCCGCTGGCTCGCAGCACGGTTTGGAAGCCGATGCCTGGGGCAATGATTCGTGTCTGGCGCTGGTCAGAAAGTATCCGAAAGCATACGTCTTCTTCGCCAACGAATTGCCGGACATCGAAGACGCGCGCACGGTGCTCGAAAAATATCTCAAGCTGGGCGCAATTGGCATTGGCGAGCAGAAATATTTCGTGGATGCCGACTCGCGCCACATCGAATTGATTGCCACGATTGCGCAAGCCTACAACGTGCCCGTCCTGCTGCATTTTCAGCACGGCAAATACAACATGAACTTTGCGCGCTTTCACAAAATTCTGGAGAAGTTTCCGCGCGTCAATTTCATCGGCCATGCGCAAACCTGGTGGGGCAACATTGACCGCGACCACGATCAGCCAGTGATGTATCCCAAAACCAAAGTCACGCCGGGCGGCTGGTCGGATCGCTGGCTCAGCGATTATTCGAATATGTTTGGCGATTTGTCTGCTGGTTCGGGCTTGAATGCGTTGACGCGCGATGAAAACCACGCGCGCGAATTCTTAAAACGGCATCAGGACAAATTGCTCTATGGCAGCGATTGCAACGACACGGTCGGAAACGGCGAGAAATGCAGCGGCTCGCAGCAACTCGCCACGCTTCGCCGCCTAGTCAATGACCCCAGGATTCTGCGCAAGATTTTCTCGCAAAATGCGCGCCGCGTGCTCAAGCTCAAATGATCGTCTGGGCGGAGGAACTTGCAGGCAAGTTGGTTCGGCATTAAGCTGTGCGTCCAAGTTTGAATTCATCGTTTTGATTCCAACAATATGAAGAAGCTGGTTTTACTCATTCTTTGTCTCACGTGTTTTTCTTCTCTTGCCGCTGCGAAGCAAATGCGCGCCGGGTTAGCGAAAGTCGTCATCACGCCGGACAGACCGATTTGGTTGTCGGGCTATGCCAACCGCACCAAACCGTCTGAAGGCAAGTTGCACGATTTGTATGCGAAGGCGTTGGCAGTTGCGGACGAAGACGGCAATCGCATGGTTTTGGTCACGGCAGATATTTTAGGTTTCACGCGCGAGTTGAGCGACGCGATTGCCGAACGCGCCACTACCCAATATGGCCTGCCGCGCGCGCAACTGATGCTGAACGCCTCGCATACACACACGGGCCCGGTCGTGCGCGGCAACTTGATTGGTGCATATCAACTCAATGCTGAGCAGGCCACGCGGATTTATGAATATTCGCAGTTTTTGCAGGATCGCGTGTTGTGGGTAATCGGGCAGGCGCTGAAAGATATGTCGCTCGCCAAGCTTTCATTCGGGCGTAGCACCGGCACCTTTGCGATGAATCGCCGGGAACGCACGGACGCAGGCGCGATCAAAATCGGCCTCAATCAAAAAGGTGTCGTGGATCACGACGTGCCCGTGATGATGATTGAAACCAAGCGCGAGAAATTGCGCGGCGTCGTCTTCGGCTACGCTTGTCACAACACGACGCTGACCGGCGAGCATTATCAAATCAGCGGCGACTATGCAGGTTTTGCGCAAGCCGCACTCGAAAAAGACAATCCCGGCACGGTAGCAATGTTCGTGATGGGCTGCGGCGCAGACATCAATCCAACCCCGCGCAGCACGCTCGAAGCCGCCCAACAACACGGCGCGGCGCTCGCGGCAGTTGTGGAAAAAGTCGTCGCGGGAAAAATGAGCGGCGTGGACGGTGATGTCAAAGTGGCGTTTGATCGCGTGCCGATTCCGTTTGCCACGCCGCCCACCAAAGCCGAATTCGAGCAACGCCTGACGGACACGAACGTCTTCAAGAAAAAGCACGCCGAACGAATGCTGGCGCGGCTGATCCGCGATGGCAAACTCGCGTCGGAGTATCCCTACCCGATTCAAATTTTCCAGATCGGTAAGGACTTCACGTTGATCGGCTTGGCAGGCGAAGTGGTCACAGATTATGTCTTGCGGCTCAAACAGGAACTCGGCACAGAAGGCCTGTGGGTCGCGGGCTACACGAACGAAGTGATGGCCTACATTCCGTCCGCGCGGATGTTCAGCGAAGGCGGCTACGAAGTCGTGGATTCGATGATCTACTACGACCAACCGTGCTCGTGGGCCCCGGAACTGGAAGAACACATCATCAACAAAACCCGCGAATTGGCTGAAAGCGTCGGAAGAAAAGCGCGGCGGTAAGTGCGATGTCCTTGCGACCCCGCTCCGCAACAAAGGCACATTGACTTCATCCAGCAACATCCCTGTTGCTTTATTCGCGTCTAAGTTTTTTTCTTACTCCTCTTGATAGGCATTCGTGGTGAGGCGTAGGGGCCGACGCATCTTTAGCAAACAATTCTTTGACAACAACCGAGCATCGCCTGCGTCTTGACCATTGCAAGATGCACAGCCACGAGGAGTCTTGGAGTTCAGGTATGTTCCTGTCCCCCCCGCAAATTTCCACGAACGGCACCGTTGGGTCGAACAAACCTATCAGATCAAAACGACTTATCGCGTGATCTGGTACAGCACCACCCGCCTTTTGGGCGTACGCCTCGCCGTCGCGCGGCGCACGCACAGCCAAAAAAGCCCGACGCCGAAGCCCATTTTCGCGCCCCGCTCGCGAGAGCGCCTCTACCAAGCCATAGTGACGACCACGCCGGTCAAGTGAACCCGTGTGCTCCTGCCTCTCGAACAACTGCACCAGATGCCGCGACCCGCGTCGGCTTGGCGCGTCTGGACGCAAGATGAAAGTCGGTTTGGCTTACCGTGCAGCGTCGCCGCTTGTCCTTGCGCGGCATCGGATCGTGTTGGACAACGGCCCCGCGCACATCGCCCTGCAGGTGGTGTGGTGGGAGTGGAAATGTGAAAAAGGCTGGCCAAGAGACAGACCGAAGATGTTTCTAATTTCTCCTGTATGACAATATGTGGGACAGGAAAAGAACAGGCTTCCAATTGGAAGCCTGTTCTTAATTGATTTAATTGGTCGGGGCGAGAGGATTTGAACCTCCGACCTCTCGGTCCCGAACCGAGCGCTCTACCAGGCTGAGCCACGCCCCGTGATTAAAGTTCGCCGTCCTTTTCGGGATGACAGCGAGCCGTCATCTTACGGAGGGACAGGCCGCTTGTCAACGCCTGTGCCCGTACTCTTTACTCGATGTTCTTTTTGGTCCCGATTTCGACCTGAATCTGCACCTGCGTCGGGCGTACCAAGCGCACGTGTTCGCGCCCGGTTTCCAGGTCAATTTGCAGTTGAAAGCTGCTCTGCCGCCCAGCCAGTTGCACGGTTTCGGTCAACAGTTTCGTGACATTCGCCACTCTGGATTCCGGCCCTTCGATCTCAATCTTAGCAGGCTCACAGCGCCAACTGAGACGCTCGAATCCCTCCGCGGGCTGGCCTTCAAATTGCGGTTCGACGGGAATGGTTTTGCGGTGTGTCGGTTCCAGCTTCAGTTCAACCTTCGCCGGTTCAATGCGCCGCACCTGCACTTTGTCGGGATGCAGGACATCAGTGGCTTTGAGTTGAACGACGCGCTCGCCTGCCGTCTTCTGACTCAGATCGGCTTTGACTTCCAATTCATTGGCCGTGAGGCCCTGCACCAAATCGCGCGGGCCACGCAGGCGCAAATTCACGGCGGTCGGCACTTCGCTGCTGATTTCCAGCCCCGCCGGAATATTCGTGAATTCCAGCGGCACGCCCACCAGCATAATGTCACGATCCGGCTGGCGCGAAACCACAAACAATAGAAACGCCACGCCCAGCGACATCAACGTCAGCCGCCCATTTTCTTTGACATTTTTGCGCAGCCAAACCCACGAGCGGGCCAGCGGATGCGCGTCTTTGGCCGCTGCTGCCGCCGATTTCCAGTTCACGACTTGACCTCCTCCGGCAAATTTTCACTGAAGGGTTCCGCCGGTTCGTGACGGCCTCTGACGTCGGCTTGTCGCGCGTCCAGGATGCGTTGCACCTCTAACTCATGCTCCCGCTCTTCCGCTTCCAGCGCCTCGGCTTCTTCGTCGGTGTGCCAGGGTTCCAGTGCCTGCTGCATCAAGCGACGCAGGCGTGGCCCATCCAGGTGGCGCGTCAACCTGCCGTTTTGAGCGAACGAGACCGTTCCGTTTTCCTCCGACACCACCACCGCACAAGCATCGGTGTCTTCGGTAATGCCAATCGCCGCGCGATGTCGTGTGCCCAACTCGCGCGCAATGCGCGGGTCTTGCGTCAGCGGCAGGAAGCAGCCGGCGGCGGCCAGCCGATGTTTGCTGATGATCGCCGCGCCGTCGTGTAGATGGGTTTCTTTGTTGAAAACTGTAACGAGCAAATCATAGGTCAAGCGCGCGTCCATGCGAATGCCGCTTTCGATGTAGTGCTTCAATCCGACATCGCGTTCGATCACGATCAACGCGCCTTCTTTCTTCCCGGCAATATCCATCGCGGCCTGCACGACGTCGTCGTACCAACTATGCTCGTGCGCATTGGCGCGGCGACGGGCGTGGGCGAAAGGCTGCCGAAAGTTTTTGCCGAAATGCAGCAGCGCCGCGCGCAGTTCGCGCTGAAACAACACGATGATGCCAAAGCCCAAGTACACCACTGCATTGCGCAACACCCATTCAACCGTGTCCAGTTCGAACCACCGCGAGACTTGATACAAAATCGCCAGCGCCGCCAACCCCGCCGCCATCTGCACGGCGCGTGTGCCGCGAACCAAGCGCAAAACTTCGTAGGCCAGAAACGCGACAATGCAAATGTCAATCAGGTCTTTCCACCCGATGGAGCGGAAGAAAGCGCTGAATTGAAAGACAAAGTCAGACATGGGCACATCAAGTTGAATTCTGAATACCGCGTTACTACTAGCGGCGCAAGGATAGCACAGAACCGGGATGGTGAGACACGGCGAGTGCGTGAGAGGAAGAAAAATATCTGACCGAATCATTTCCCAGTTTCCACTTGTCAATTTTCATTTGTCATTGCGGGCGCGCGACGCAAACCGATGACAAATGAGTAATCCAAAAATGGAAACTGGGAAATGAAGAACATTTGCGCGGCACTTAAAAATTGACTCGCACGCCGACCACCACCAATCGCTCGCCCAGCGAACCCAGCACACGCCCGAACGAGTTGGAATTGATGTCAGTATCGAATGCGGCGAATTGCGGCGTGTTCAGCAAATCAATCGCGTCCAGTCGCAACTCAAAATTCATTGTCTCGCGCAGGCGAAATCGTTTGATGAGATTCGCGTCGAAGCGCAAAAAATGCGGCGCAGTCAGTGCGCGCGGGGTCAACGAACCCAACGCGCCGGGCGTGGGATTCACGAGCAGCAATTGCCCGGACGCATCGGTAATCACTCGCAGCGCGCTGCGTTGATTGAGGTCTTGCAGCGCGGTCAATTTTGCAATGGAAGGATCGGCGACTTGCCGCCACGCGGGGAACAATACAACGCCGTTGGCCACGCGCTGCGGGCTGACCGAGCCGCGCGGCAATTCCCCCAGCAGGACAGGCGTGTTATTCGTCAGTTGATTGAACGACGTCACGCCCGACGTGAGCGGAAACGGCTCGCCCGAAAACCAGTTGTAAATCACGCCGACTTGCCATCGCTCCACCAGCCGCGCGACAAACGTATTGCTCGCACTCAAAAATTTGCGCCCCGGCCCAAACGGCAATTCGACGATGCCATTGCCGCGAAACACGTGACGATGATCGAACGTCAAGCGTCGTTTGTCGAGCCGCAGATTGCGCAGCGTGCGGTAATCGGAACGCTGCTCCAGCGTGCTTCCCTCCTCTTCCCCAAGCGCCTTGCTGAACGTGTAATTTGCCTGCAACAGCACGCCGTTGGCGAGCCGTTTGTTCAATTCGACTTGCAACGAATGATAGGTCGAGTTCGCAAAATTGCCCGTCAAAATCGCGTCATTGAATTGCGGATTGGCGACCAGCAAATTCACGGGCAGATTCGGATTGCGCAACAACAACCCGCCGCGCGTGCCCGTAAACAAAGGCGTTGCGTTCAAGAACTCCGCAAATGCACCAACGTTGTTGTTCGCAAAAAACGGAGCCGTTTGCTCGTTCGCGCGCAGCGACGCTGACGCCGTGATGAGCCGTCCGTTCACCGTTGATCCAATGCGCCCCAAGCCCAAATTCAAATTGAAAAACATCCGCTCGAACAACTGCGCATCGCCGCCTTCCTGCGTGAGGCGAAAGGCTTCGAGCAAGCCGCTCTCGAAGATGTTTGCTTCGTTGATGTTCGCGCCGCGAATCAGCTTTGTGCCTTTGTTGCCGACATAGCGCACTTCGAGCGAATACGTTTGACCGAATTGTCGTTGCAACGTCGCGTTCCAATTTTGCACGTACGGCGTGCGCAAGTTGGAGTCGAACACGCGCACATTTTGAATGCGATCATTGAGCGGCACAGTCTCCAACGGCCTGCCAATCGGCGTCAGCGGCAAATTGATGCGCGATAAATTCAAATACGAAGACGACGTAAAACTCCGCGTCGTGCGCAAGCCCGGCAAATCGCCCGCGACGATGTCGAGCAAACGAAACGAACTGCGTTCATAACCGATGCTGTAACCCAAGCGAAACACGAACCAGGGCAAGTTCCAACTCAAGCCGACCGCAGGCGCGAAGTTGTTGCGATCAGCCCCATAAATATTGGCGTTTTCATTCGGCGAGTGTTTCCCGACCAGCATCACGCGCGTGTCCGCGCCGTTCAATCGCCCCGGCTGAAAGATGTCGTTGAAGCTTGTGCCCGAACGACCGAACAAGCCTGCCGAGCCGTTGACCAAGCTCGCCGTGCGACCATTCGCTTCAAACGGCACGCCATAAAATTCGTAGCGCACGCCGAGATTCAGCGCGAGCGATCTGGTGACTTTGAATTCGTCTTTGAAAAACAAACTGAATTCGCGCTGCCGCCACGTGCGCTGCTTGCCTTCGCCTGCAAGAAACACCGGATTCGTGCCGCCGACCGCATTGAAAGCCTGCAACACGCTCGACACCGAACCCGATAAATCAATCAGCAATCCGCGCGCTGCCGCTTCGTTCAAACCGAGACCGGGCACAGTCGCCGCGCTCAAATTCGTGATGCCCGTGCCGCCCACGCCGAAGTTCACGCGCGGCACGACCGTGAACGAATTGAAGCCGTTGTTGCTGACGAATCGCACTTCGCCGCCTGCGCGGAATTGATGTTTGCCGCGCAACCACGTCAGCGTGTCGGCGTACTGATAAACCGGCGAGATGCGGCCTTGCGGATCGTTCGAGCCATCAATGGATGGCGTGATGGAAGTGAAGACCGGCACGAAGATTTGATTGTTCGCGGTCGGCAAAAAATCACGCCCCGACGCCGTCTCCCACGGCGCGAAAAATCGTGCGCGCGTGCGTGAACCACCGGCACGAACTTCGTTGACGAACCGCGACGAAAACGTCGAGACGAGCGACAGCACGTAGAAATTGGAATCGTCGGTGTATGCGCCGCCCGGCGTGTTCGGCAGTTGTTGCGGCATAAAATCGTTCCGCCGGTTTGCGACTTCGCGCAAATATTCGAGCGTCAAATTATGCGTGTCGTTGAATTGATGATCGAAGCGCAAGGTCAATTGATTCGAGTCGCGCGTACGCGAACGCAGCCACGTGTGTCCGGCAGTATTCAAGCCATCGCCTGCGCGAAAATCATTCGGCAGTGGCGTGGCGTCAACTTGTCGTCGCACCCAACCGGTCGGATCAAAACCCGCACGATTCGCGTCGCGCCCAAACACGCTGATCGTTTGCAAATCGCCTGTTGCCGTCGCGGGCTTCACAGGATTGCCGCGCAAATCCACCGTCGGTGTTTGCGCATTTGCGTTCGCATTCTGTACGCCGGGAAAGAAGCGAAACAGCCCTTGTTTTGCGGTCGCGGTGAACACTGTTGCGGTGACGGGTTCGCGCACTCGCTCGCGCAAGCCTTCATACGCGACGAAGAAAAAGCTGCGTTTGCGCCCGTCGTAATTCATCGGCCCGAACACTCGTTTCGGGAACCACACGGGGCCGCCCAAGCGCGCACCGAATTGATTGCGAATCAGCGTATCGCGCGGCAAGCCTGCGAGATTATTGAACCAGTTGTTCGCATTCAAAACCGTGTTGCGATGCGATTCAAACAAACTGCCGTGCATTTCGTTCGTGCCCGATTTTGTCGTGATGTGAACTTGACCGGAGCCGCGTCCATATTCGGCATCAGCGGGCGACACGACGACTTTGACCTCATCCACCGAATCCACACTATTGAAAAACGTCGCCTGCACGCCGGAGTTGATGCGCTGATCCATCACGTTGACGCCGTTGCGCGTGATGTTGAGCGTGCCGATGCGCGCGCCGGAAAAATTGCTGCCCACCAAACCGCCTTGTGTAAACACGAGGTCGAGCGCGTTGCGATCCGGCAGCGGCAGTTCGTTGATGCGCTGTCCATTCAGCACGCCGCCGAGCGAATTGGTGCCGAGCGCGAGCGCCGTATCCTGCGACGCACGAACGTCAATCGTCGCTGCCAAACCAATTTGCAACGATAAATTCAAGGCCGCGCGCGCCGCGATTTCGAGGACGAACTCATCAATCGTCAGCCGCGTGAAGCCTGTTTGTTCCGCCGTGATTTTGTAGATGCCCGGCTGCAAACTCGGAAACGAATACACGCCCGCGTCGTTCGAGGTCGTCGTTGCCGTGATGCCAGTCTTGCGGTTTTCGAGGGTGATCGTTGCGCCCGCAATCACGGCTTGCGCGGGGTCGAGTACGAGGCCAGACAGCGAGGCGTTGGTTTGCGCGAAAGTGATGGTGCTGAGGAGGAGAAAGCCAACTATCCGCCAAAGAAATAACTGCATGCCGAATACCGCCTTGCGTGTTGCTGGGGAGCGGCTGGGATTATACGCGCGGAACCGCAAATCGTCATTGGTTTGTCGCATTCTCCATGCTGCATTCTCAATTCCTTTACAGAAAATGAGGCATCAATTCCCTTCTGCCAAACAATGGAGAATGGAGAATGCAGAATGGAGAATGTCTGTTGTCAAGGCTCGCGTCATTTACTTTCGGCGAGAAGCTTTTGATAAACCTGTCGCGCATGCTCATAGGCTTTTTCAGCGGCGGGACGTTCTTTGGCGGAAATCCTCGGCGCTTTCTGCGTCCAGCATTGATCTACAGCCTTCAAGCACCATTCGGCGCTTTTGGCAGACGCGCGAATCGGTTGATTGTTGACATGTACGAAAATTGGATTTGTGTGCGACGACGGGAACACGCGCAGCGCGACCCAACTGCTTTTCGCAATCGGCACGTCAAAGGTCAAATCGCGCATCGTGCCATCCGCCACGATCACCTGCTTTGCCACCGGTTCGCCGTTGACGATCAACTCCACCGGGACTTCGCGCGATTGCCCGATGCGGGCGCGCTCCAATTCCCAATACGGCTTTTGATCGAGACGACTTTGCCGAATCGCCTCGACGTCGGACATCTGACGGGCGGCCTGACGCGGAGCCGTTTCGTCAACGCCGACGCGCAAGTTCGGATTCAATTGCTCATCCAAACGCGCAGCGACTTTCGCTGTGACACGCACGGTTTCGGGCTTCGTCAATTTCACTTCGCTGTTGTTCGTGCCCATCGCCACGCCGTTGACGGCAAAGTCTAACAAGTGGCTCTTGCCGTCCGTCACGTAAGTGCGACCGGCGCGAATGCCTTCCGCCCACGCTTCGTAATTGAGCTTGCCGTCAAGCTTGACATAACTTCTGCCCAAGCCCACGCGCTCGCCGTAAATGCATGGGAAATCGGTTTCGCCGCTGATGCGCGTGCGAAAGCCGACATTCAACGTGTGATACCAAATGTTCAGTTCCCAATGCGAAGGCGTGTCCACCGTCGAAATAAAATCCACTGCGTCGTGCGTGACGTCTACGATGTATTCGTTCGCGCCGATGCCGTCAAACTTGGGCACTTCGTAGCTCGGTAACGCCCCCGGCTTGATCTCCAAACCCCAACCCGAATGCGCAAAGCCGACGACTGCGCCCTGCGCTTTGCCCCATTGCAGCACGGGCAAATCCCACGTCGGCCAATCTTCGATGACTTTGGTGTTCGGATAGTCCTGCTCTTTCAGACGCAATAAAACCAGATGTCCCGCGTGGCTCGACGGAAAGCCGGAGACTTCCAGGTCGTAACGCATCAGGTAATCGGGTTGCGACAGCTTGTGATCTTTGGCTTCAAAAAATTGTTTCTGATAGTAGTAACACGGCCCCCACGTCAACACGCTGCCGATCTTCAAATCTTCGCCGAGAATGTGGCGCATCATATCGTCCGGCTGCACGCCTTGCGATGGCGTTTCGTAGTGCATACACCCGGCAGCGTGAATGTGATGATCGCCCGAAATCCAACCGAGTTTGGCGAGGTCAATCCAGCGTTCGAGCTTGAATTGCAACGTTTGCGGTTTGCCTGTGACGACTTTGACGGCTTGTGTTTTGACCAGATATTCCGGGCCGCGCGTGAATTCAATCCAATACTCGCCCGCAGGCAATTTCACTTTCTCGCCGTGACTGCGATAAATCTGCGGATGAAAGCCGAAGTCCGGCGCGAGCCGTTTGGCTTGCGATGGATAGACGTTGCCGAGTTTGTCCCGAATGATGAATGATGCGGTCGTCGGCTTGCCCTTTTCGTCCAGCACATTGAAGGTCACATCGGTCGCAGGCAAACAGTTGAAGAGAATGTCGGCATCGTTGCGAAAGCCGATGTCCTGCGAGCCTTGCCCGACATTGAAGCTCACTTTCGCTTCACGTTTGCCTGCGTCGCGGCTGTAAAGTTGAATGATTTTGTATTCGAGATTCAAGCCCGACAATTGCGGCTTCATCGGTGGTTTCGTGTACAAACTCAGATTGAGCCAGCGGTCGCGCACATCGCTCGGCTTGATGGTTTGCGCCGGGTTCGGGCTGCCTTTGCTCGGCTGGTAAACCCGCAGCGCGTTCACGCTTTCGGCTTTGAGTTCAGCGGTCACACCGGCTTCATTGTGAACTTTGACGAGGAACGTGCGCCAGCCGTTTTCGACGAGTTCCGGTTTGGCGTTTGCTTGCGTGACCTTGACGCGGCTTTCGGGGTTGATGTGAATTTCGTAGAGACAATATTTATCGAGGACGTCCTGAATTTGCCGCGTCGCGTTCGCCGCATCGGTCATCGCGCTCGCACGTTCGAGGGCTTGCTTATCGGCATTGCTGAGCGGTGCGCCGAGGTAGTCGAGCGTTTCGATCAGGCGTTTGACTTGGGCAGCGAGCGGCTGCAATTCGACTTGCAGCACTTCCGTTTTGGCAAGATTGTGCGGAACGACGAAGAGCGAAACGATGAGGAGTGAAACCAACGAACAAAGTTGACGGGGTTGCATAGCTATTCCTCCTGAAAGCAATCATCGTGGATGGTGCAAGCGTGCGCTCAAACTGCGTTCCGGTCAAGCCAGCGCGTCAGGTCGGCGGGTTCTGTAAACTTGAGCAACGCCTTCGCCAAACGGTTGAGGCGCGTCGCGGGCAGTTGTTCAATTCGAGCCGCGATCCCCTTTTCGAGTTCACCAAATTTCCATTTCAGCAACTGAAGCAGCATTTCCTTCTGGCCTTTTTCCTTACCGATTTTCTGGCCTCTTTCCTCCCCGATTTTCTGGCCTCTTTCCTCCCCGATTTTCTGGCCGCGTTCTAACCCGCGTTCTAACCCGCGTCGTTCCCAACTTGTTATGTATGGCATAGCTTTTCCTTTCGTCTTTTTCTCGACCTCGTATGTCAACTGTTCTTCCGCTTCTTTGGGCAAGCGAATGACCCAATCGAGGAAGCGCAGCAAAGATCGAATGGAGGTCTTCTGATACCCGGCGCGCAACAGCAACAACATCAAGTCGCGTTTCGCCGCATATTTTCGCTCAGGCTTGCCCTGAATTTCCAGCAGTTTCAATTGCGCCAACACGACCATTGCAAACGGATTGCGGCTTTTCTCTAACTCCGCTTCGCGTCCGCGCCAGTCCGTGATTTTCACGACCAGAAACTCAAACAACACCCGACAGCCCCAGCGTTCGGTTTCATATCGTCCCAACGCGACATTCTTCACGCTGCCGGTAACGACGCCCAGGCTGACGACTTCGGCTTTGTCGCGGTCGCTGATGCGGTAGTTGTAGACATACATCCGACGATTGAATTCCGCTTTGGCGCGCCCTTGAATTTCGCTGTGCAGCATCACATAAATCTCGCCACCATCGAGCCGCCACACCTGCGCCAACTTGTCCGCAATGCGCCCGCCCGACGTGTTCGCCGGTTCGAGCTTCGGTAATTCTTTGTCGAGAAACACGGGCTTGCGCGCCCAATTGATTTCGGCGGCAATAGTCGGGAAGAAGAATTCCATGAACTCACGAAAATGATGATCAAGCAATTCTTTCCACGCATTGTCCTGATCGGAAGCGGCTTTGGTGGTTTGCTTCGGGGCTTTCATGGCGTTTCGCTTTGGTTGTCATTTGACCACGCCGCGCTCGGACGTTTCGATGAATTCAATCAGATAATCAATCTCTGGCAGCCCCGTCATTTCGGCTTTCAATCGTTCGAGGGCTTGCGTGGTGTTCAGCTTGGACGTGAGCAAAATATGGAAAGCGTGTTGGATATTGCGGATTTCTTCGTTCGTGAAGCCTTTGCGGCGCAGACCGATGGTGTTCGCGCCGTAACAACTCGCGTGATTGCCGACGGTGCGCGCGTAGGGCAAGGCGTCTTTCACCACGACCGAAAACCCGCCGACAAAAGCGTGGCGACCGACACGACAATATTGATGCACGGCGCTGTAGGCTCCAATCGTCGCGTGGTCGGCGACTTCAACGTGTCCGGCTAATGTGCCCGCATTGGCGAAGACAGTGTGCGAGCCGACGTGGCAATCGTGCGCGATATGGGCTTGCGCCATAAACAGATTGTCGTGGCCAATCGAAGTCAATCCGCCGCCGCCGGCTGTGCCGCGATTCATCGTGACGTACTCGCGGATCACGTTGCGCTCGCCGATGACGAGACGGGTTTCTTCGCCTGCGAATTTCAAATCCTGTGGCGGTTGGCCAATCGAAGCGAAGGGAAAAATCCGTGTGCCGCTGCCGATTTCGCACGGGCCTTCGATGACAACGTGGCCTGCGATGTGGACATCGTCGTGCAACGTGACGTGATCGCCGATCAACGAATAGGGGCCGATGGAGACGTTGCTGCCGATGGCGGCGAAGGGACTGATGATGGCGGTCGGATGCAGCATGAATTTGAGATTGGAAATTTGAGATTGGAGATGAAATCGGCTTCCTCGTCTTCGCCGCTTGAGTTATGGCGTTTTGGGCTTGTCGGCGGTGACGGATGTGACAACGGCTTCGCATACGACCACACCGTCCACATAGGCCTTGCCGCTCAGTTTGCCGTAGCCGCTGCGGTATTTGATGACTTCAATTTCGAGTCGCAATTGATCGCCGGGCGTGACGGGTTTGCGAAAGCGGGCTTCTTCAATCGCGGCGAAATACATCAGCTTATTTTCGCGGTCGGGAACTTCGCGGAACAACAACACCGCACCGGCCTGCGCCATCGCTTCGATGATCAGAACGCCGGGCATCACGGGTGCGCCGGGGAAATGGCCTTGAAAAAACGGCTCGTTCATCGTCACGTTTTTGATCGCGACGATGCGTTTCAGCGGCTCGATTTCGACGATGCGATCAATCAACAAAAACGGATAGCGATGCGGAATCAGGGATTGAATTTCGAGAATATCCATAGTCGGTGACTGGTGGTCGGTGGCTGGTGGTTGGTGGTCGGCAGGGGCAAACTACCGACTACTGACTACCGACTACCGACTACTCTTTTCTAAGTTTTTCACGCGCTCAAATAATTCCGGCAGCTTGGCAATCAGGGCCTGGAGCCTGCGCCATTTCATGTGGTCTTGCACGGGTAAGCCGCCGACGATCTTGCCGGCTTCAACGCTTTTCGTGACGCCTGTGCGCGCGGTGACGACGGCGCGGTCGCCGATGGTGATGTGCTGATTCGTGCCGACCTGGCCTGCGATGATGACATTGCGTCCGACAGTTGCGCCGCCGGAAAAGCCTGTCAACGCGGCGACGACGGTGTCTTCGCCGATGTCGCAGTTGTGGCCGATCTGAATTAAGTTGTCGAACTTCGCGCCACGTCGAATGCGCGTTTCGCCGAAGCCCGCGCGGTCTACACAACAGTTCGCGCCGATTTCGACATCGTCTTCGATGACGACACGCCCGACTTGCAACAGCTTGTATTGACGGCCTTGTTCGTCGGGCGTGAAGCTGAAGCCGTCCGCACCGATCACGACGCCGCTGTGAATGCGACAGCGCGCGCCCAATTCGCAATCGTCGTACACCGACACGTTTGGAAACAGCACGGAATCGTCGCCCACGTTGCAGCGGTCGCCCAGCACGACGCCGGGATGCAACGTCACGCGATGGCCGATCACCGAATCGCGCCCAATCGTCACGCGCGGATGAATTGAGCAATCCGCGCCGAGCGTCGAGCCTGTGCCCAACTGCAAATCTTCGCTCACGCCGCGCGGTTCGTACGGCTGCGCGTGAAAGACCTGAATCGCGCGCGCAAACGCCAACTTAGCGTCTTTGGCCAACAACAACGGCGTTGCGGCTAAGGCTTCGTGCTCTGCCAACCGAGCGGGCAGAATCAGTGCGGCGGCGACAAATTCATCTACGTGTTCGAGCCAATGGCTCAGCTTCGAAGCATCGGCAATGAAGGTCACTTCGGCAGCCGTCGTCGCGCCGAGTGCGGCCACGCCCGTAACTTCGCGCGTACACTCGCCGCGCAGTTCTGTGCCGATCAAATTGGACAATTCAGCGAGGTTCATTCGAGGCCATAAATAAGGAAGCAGTAGACAATCGGGCGATTCCCCCACTGTCTACTGCTCACGGTTGAAAATCGCGGAGGCGCTACTTCTTCGCGGGTGCGGCGGAGGCCGGAACCGGATTTTTCGCGTTGTACTCTTTGATGAAATCAGCTGTGATGTCGGTCGTCGGCAAGGCCCAGAGCAGGAAGCGTTGTTGTTGCGCCACGACGCCGTCAATTACGATGGCGATGCCTTTCGACGCGGCGTATTTGTTGAGCGCATCGCTGATCTTGGCATAAGTCGGCTGTGTGGCTTCGCCCACCCGTTTTTGCGCATTGGATTCATAGTCTTCCGCCATGCGCTTGATCCTTTTCTCCAGGTCGGTGGCCTGTTCGACCCATTGATCACGTACTTGTGCCGTGACCGTGCCGCCTTTGGTTTGGATGTCGTTCTTGATGCGCGTGAATTCGTTTTGTTGCGTTTCGATTTCTTTGCGCTTGGGTTCTAATTCTGCGCCCAACGATTCGAGCTTGACGCGGAGTTCCCCGATTTCGCTGTCGAACGCGGAGGAATTGATAATGGCGATTTTGCCTTCCGCGCCCGTGCCGCCGGTCGGTGGCGCGGGGGCAGACGGAGCCGCTGTGCCGCCCGCCGGACGCGGCGTTTGGGCGGTGGCGGTCAAAATCAAAAGGGTCAGCAAGGCAACGGCTACAAAAATCTTCTTCATACTTCTTCTCCTCGATAAATTGAATAAGAGCGTTAGGGTTTCGGTTTCGTTGTGGCAGGCGCGCTCGCGGCTTGCGGCGCGGCGGACGGATTAGCTTTGTTATAGGCCGTAATAAAATCCTGCGTGATTTCGGCTTTGGGATCAATGTACAGAATCAGATTCGCTTCGGCGACCTGCAAGGTGCTGAAGACGATAGTGATGCCTTTTTCCGCCACATATTTATTCAGGAACTCGTTGATCTTGGTGTAGGTCGGGCCGGTCACGACTTCTTCGCGCTTTTGGATGTCGGTCTGCAAGTCTTCCTGTTTGCGCGTGCCTTCCTTGCGCAACTGTTCGATCTCTTCCTGCAACTTGCGGATTTGTTGCGGCGTCATTTTGGCCCCGTTGTCATCCAACTGCTTCTGCTTGGCGTCAATGGCCGATTTCATGGACGACAGTTCCTGAATGCGGGAGGCAAACTCAGCGTTCATTTTGTCGTAGAGGACTTTCAATTCACCAATGCCGTCGGCGAAGGCACCGCTATTCAAGAGCGCAATTTTGGGCTTCGGCAAATCACCGCCCGTCGTCGCGGCGGCAGCAGCCGTCTGTCCTGGTTTAGGAGTGGGGGTTTGTGGGAACGCTGTGACTGCCAACAGCAACAACGTCAGGGCGAACAACAAACGAGCGTGATACTTCATAACAAAAAGGTCTCCAATCAAAAAAGTGCCGTAGACCACAGAGCGTCTGCGGAGCCTGGGTCAATCACATCATCAGCTTTTGCCAGGCATTTGTGAAGCGAAACGCGCAAAAAATTCAGCGGCTCTCAAAAATTTCGGACAGATAAGACCCATAGGACAGACGCGACGGATACGACTCATAGGACTTATCTGTCCCCGTAGTCCCATCAGCTTCCCTAAAACGTGCGTCCCACCGCAAAGCGAATCGCCGTGCGGCGTTCCAGGTACAACGTCTTCGGATCGAACGGGTCGGTGCGCGCATTGGGATTGTACGCGAAAATCAACCGGAACGGGACATTGAGCATCGGCACTTGCACGCGAATTTCTGCGCCCAATGAAGCGCGCACGTCGGAAAAGATTTTGTCCTGATTCTCGGTCAAGCGGACAATATCGTAGCTGCGCGATTCGCCGAACATACGCACGGCGCGGAAGCCGGGAGGAACGCCTCCACCGGGAAGGGCCGCTTGTGCCAGCTCTTCCGCCGTCGCGACGCGCCCCGACGGGTTCAAAATCACCGGATCAGCAATCGGCTGCTCCAGAAAGTTCGACACACTGAGCTGATCGGCCTTGAACTTACGCAGATTGAACACCGTCCCGATGTCGGCAAAGCCCGCCACCGACAGCGCGCTGAAAATCGGTACGCGATATTCGAGGTTGTAGACGAGCGACGTGTCGCCGCCAATCGGCGTGAAAAAGCCATTCGCGTACGCGGGATTTTTCACCACGTTGCACGTGGCCGACGGCGTTTCGGTACAACCGTTGCTGGGCGATTCGTACGTGAATTGCCGCAACACATTCGGCCTCACGTACCCCGCGGGTGCATCAATGTAGCGCGTGCTGTCGGTCGGGTCTACGACCTGCGCTTTGACATTGCGCGTGGAGAGAAACGATTCAATGCGCGACACAGGCGAGATCGAGCGAATGTTGTAGCCGCGAATGTCGAATTCGCCGCCCAGGAAGAAGCGTTCGTAAATCGGCACGCCGCCGACAAACGCCAATGAATTCGCATCGAACCGCTTGCCGAACGCCATCGCGTGCTGTCCGAGGAAGCGCATCCCAATGACATGTGGCTTATCGGTATTGCGCCGCAGCACGGGCACGAAGTATTTGAAATCCAGCGTCGGCGAAAACACGTTCACGTCGCCGCCCAACACGCCACCCGACAATTGCAAATTCGCCAGAATGCTCATGCCGCGCGTTGGGTCCATAAACGAATTGCGCGTGTCATAGGAAAAATATGGCGAGATGCGGCTCGTCAAAATCTTCGGCTGCGAGAAGGTCACGGGAATATTATTCTTGGGATCGGCGTCCGTGTTGACCTTCGGGTCTTCGGTTTTGTTCGTGCTGAGCGTGTAGGAAAGCCCGACGCGCGCAAAGCGCGAAATCTTCGGGAACCGCTTTGCGCCAAACACAAAGAACGGCGCAGAAAAATTGACCGTGCCGCCCGCTGTGCTTTGCGAAAACAGCGTATCGGCATCCAGGCTCGACAGCCCGAACAATGACGATTGTGCCAGCGCCGCATTGTTGAAGTAAAACCCGTTTCCGACGAACTGGAATTTCGACAGAAAGAGGTTCACGCTCATGCTGATGTTCTTGCCGAGGAAATACGGCTCGGTGAAGCCAACGTTGATCATTTGCTGGCGATTGCCCCCGTTCAAGCTGACTTCCAACGTTTCGCCATACCCCAACAAGTTGTTGGTCGAATAGCTCAAGCCGAAGAAGCTGCCGTACAAACCGGACACGCCGCCGCTCAAGTTGATGGATTGTCGCCCGCGCTCTTTGACCTGCAAATCAATATCCACTTCCTGCGCGCGGTCGTTGGTGCGCGTAATGGCGTCTTTTTCTTTGATTTCCTCGAACAAGCCCAATTGATTCAGGCGCAGAATCGAGATGTCCCACGCGCGCTTGCTGTACGGGTCGCCTTCGTTGATGGCGATCTCGCGGCGCATCACGTTGTCGCGCGTGTTCGAGTTGCCGATGAATTCCAAGCGGCGCAACGTGTATTGCTTGCCCTCTTCGACGCGAATCGTAAACGCGACTTCGCCTTCCGTGTCGTTGATGTCGGTGAATTCCGGCTCCAATTCGGCAGAGGCGTTGATGTAACCACGATCCCCGTACAGCGACTTGATGCCGTCTTTTTCGTACACGTTTTTGCGGATAGTTTCGGCGTTGGCATATTCGCCCTGGCGGAAGCCGGACACCAGCGTCACGACGCCGGGCTGGAACAAGGTCACGCCTTCTTCTTTCACTGATTTGATTTTGTAGCGCCGTCCGACTTCAATCGGCACGGTGATCTTCAACCCCGGCCCCTTGCGCCCAAAAATGGGGAAACCGCTGACGGCCTTTTCGACTCGCTCCACGGTCGGTTCGCCGTAACGAGCATTCAAGTAACCTTTCGAGCCTAAAAATTGCCGCACGTTTTCGAGGTCGTATTCGAGCTTGGGTTTGAAGTAAATGTCTTTGGATTGGAAGCTGGCAATTAGGCCGGATTCCTTCACGACTTTCATCGCGCCTTTCAAACGGCGTTGTGAAAACTTATCCGTGCCCGTGAACACGATGTCTTTGATGCGCACGCGCGGGCCTTCTTCGACGTTGAAGATCAGCGCAATCGAAGTCTGGTTGATCTCTTCGATTTCGATGTCCACTTTCGCATCGGGATGACCTTTTTCGGCCAACGCTTCGCGCAACACAATGCGTGCGCCGTTGATTTTGCCGGGATCGAACTGCGTCTCTTTGGTGACACTGACGCGGCGTTCTTTGAACTTCGTGAACATTTCGCTTTCGGTCACGGATTTCATGCCGTCGTAGCGCAGAGCACGAATGATCGGATATTCCTTGACCTCAAAGATGACGATTTTGCCGCCTTTGGGGCCGTCGGCATCCAGCACGCGGCTTTTCAACGGATCAAAAAAGCCCAGATTCAGCAGCGACTCGAAATCGCGCCGAATTTGATCCGGGTTGTAGCGATCATCTTTTTTGGTCTGAATACTGTAACCCAACGTATCTTTCGGGATGCGGCGATTGCCCCGAAATTCGATGTCTTCGACCAGAATGTCCTGACCGGCAGCAGGTTGTTGGGCCAAAACGGGAAAGGTTAGAAAAAGAATAAATAAACTACTCAACAACAAGGTAATGCGCTTGGGCATGCATTATCTCCCAATTAAACTTCGGCGTGACGAACGTGCCTAATGCCAACCTCAATCAAGCCCAATCCTCTTCTAAGCTACTTTGAAAGCTACCGTCAAACGATTCCATCTGCTTGTAACTTGAATTGAGTCTGACATGAAATATCAAGAGTTGGCAGTAAACAAGATGGCGCATTATACGCCAAGAAAAAGGCTAATGGTAGGGGGCGGGGTTTCAAACTGCGAATTAAAGTTGTCTGAGAATCAACGGGCGGGCGCGACGCAAATCGCTGTGAAGCTAGGCTTTAGCCCGTTCGGGCCAGGATTTTGCCGAGCGCGGCGCGAAAATTTTCCGGCTCCGGCAGCAGGCTGAGCACCAAAAACGCCTCGCGCGGAAAGTCAAAAAAATAGCCCGGATGCACCAACACATTGTCCTCCGCCAGCAGTTGCAGCACCAATTCTTCCTCCGAACTATGACGCGGAATTTCGAGCGTCGCGCTCCATCCGCCTTCCACTTGGAGCAGACGACACGCAGAATTTTCCACCGCTTGCGCCAACCAAACCAGATTCGTTTGCACACGCGCGAGGATTTGTCGCTGCAACGCCGTGCGCCACAGCAACCACTGCGGCGCAGCCCATTGCACGGGCGTGTTAACCGATAAAAACGTGTCGGCAATCAATTCCAACCGCGCTTCCGCTTCGTCTCGCAACACCGCCGCGCCGTGCGTCACAATCCAACCGAGCTTCATTTGCGGCAAGGCAAGCGTTTTGGACAAGCCGTTCAGCACGAACGTCAACGTGGAGTCGGTCGCAAAATCGGTCACGCGGTCGCTGTCCGTCGTCAACGCATAATCGCTGAACACCTCGTCCACAATCAGCGCCAGATTGTGGGCACGACAAAACGCGGCGAGTTGCGCGGACTCCGATTGTTTGAGATAAGAACCCGTCGGATTGTTCGGATTGACCAGAATGACAGCGCGCGTTTGTGCAGTCATCGCTTGCGCCAGCGAATCAAAATCTATGCGCCAGCCGCGCGGATGCAGATACTGCAATTGATAGGGCTGCAAGGCCACGCCTTCGAGCGTCGCCAAAAACTCGAACAACGGATAGCTCGGTTGCGGCACTAAGATCGCATCGCCCGGATCGGCGAGCAATTTGAACAACCACGAGTACGCTTCGCTCGTGCTGGCCGTCAGAAAGATATGTGCTGGATCAACCGTTTGGCCGCGCGTTTGATAATACTCCGCGACCGCTTGCCGGGCGGACAACAGCCCGCGCGGCTGCGGGTCATAGCGCAACGATTCTGGTTGCGCCAACGCGGACAAAAGTTCGCTCGCGAGATAGTCAAAGCCGCAGCGCGTCGGATTGGATTCGGTCAAATCCAACAGCCGGACGCCCGCGCATTTTTTTTCCTCAATCAGCTTCGCAAGCCGATTGGGTTCCAGATTCCATTTGAAGCGTGACGAAAACATGCTGACTCGCAGGCAACAACTCGGAGCCTTGTTATTATTGAGCGCGCTGCTCGTGGTTGCCGTGTATCGTTGGATCACCTTACCGCAATGAACTCTGAACCGCTCATCGCCCCACTGATTGCGATTGTTGGCCCGACCGCTTCGGGCAAAAGCGATCTCGGCCTGGCGCTAGCCGAACTCTACAACGGCGAAATCATCAACTGCGATTCGGTGCAGGTCTATCGCGGCATATACGTCGCGACGGCCAAAGTTCCACTCGCCGAACAACGCGGCATTCCGCATCACTTGATTGACATTGCCGAGCCGACCGAAAACTTCACCGCCGTGCAATGGGCCGCCGTCGCCCGCGAGACTATCGCCGAAATCGAAGCGCGCGGCAAGCGAGCGTTCTTAGTCGGTGGCACAGGATTTTATTTGAAAGCGTTGACGACGCAGTTTTTCGACGCGCCGGAGATTGACGAACGATTGCGCCCCCGCTTGCTGAAACTGATGGCGCGCAAAGGCGCAGAGCATTTGCACAAATTACTGACGCGCGTTGATCCGGTCACAGCCAACCGCTACGCGCCGAAAGATTGGTCACGAGTGACGCGCGCGCTCGAAGTTTATTTTTCCTCTGGCAAACCAATGTCCGAATGGCAAGCTGCCAGCCCCGAACAACCCACGCCCGAAGCCGCGCGCTTGCATTATTTGGTGCTCGAACCGCCGCGCGAAGAATTGTACGCCCGCATCAATCAGCGCGCGGATGTGATGATCGAACAAGGATTGCTCGAAGAAATTCAAAGCCTGCTCGCCGCCGGAGTTCCGCCCGACGCCAAAGCCTTCGGCGCACACGGCTACAAACGTTTCGTCGAATATCTGCAAGGCCAACGCACGCTCGCATCCGCCGTCGAGCAGATGAAGCTCGACACGCGCCATTACGCCAAACGCCAATGGTCGTGGTGGCGCACGCAAACGAATACGCATTGGCTGCACGGATTCGGGTTTGCGGAACAGGTGATCGCAGAAGCCCAACACCTCCTGGCATCATTATCGTTCACATCAAGCTGACGATGGTCGCCTGTCGCCCAACAAAAAAGCCCGCTGTGACGCGGGCTAAATCGTGTGTGGTGATGGCTTGATTGGGTTCGCACTGCTCCAGCAAAGTAGATGAACGGATGTGCTTCGGCACCTTCTCTCCTCCGTTGAGATAAGACCCGTCGCGCAAAACCTTTCAGCGCGCTTAGCGTTGCCCGTCCAGATTCGCCCATTCGCCCGACGAAATGAAGCTGGCCCAATAATAGGGATGTTGGCGGCGTTTCTGTTGCAACAGCTTCAATTGCACCTGGCGCAACGCTTCGCTGCGGCCTAGGCCTTGTTGCAAGCCGGTGTAATAAATGGTCATCCATTCGCGCGTCGCGGTGTCATCCACTTTCCACAAACTCATCACTTGCGTTTGTGCGCCGGCCAACATCAACGCGCGCCGCAAACCATAAACGCCTTCGCCGTTTTTCACTTCGCCGATGCCGGTTTCGCAGGCCGACAGCACAACCAATTTCGTGCCCCAGAGATTCAGCCCGGCAGCTTCGCGCGCCGTCAGCACGCCGTTGTCGCCTTCGCTGCGATGTTGGTTGAAGCCCGCCAGAATCAGCCCCGAACGCAAGAGCGGGTCGGGAATTTGCACGCTGCGCGCGTCACCATTGACCTGTGCATCTTCGAGGAAAAAGCCGTGCGTGGCGACGTGCAAAATGCTCGGCGCGTTGATTTGTTGGAGCACGGCTTTGGTAGCCTTTTCGCGCACGTAGACAGTAGATTCCGGCAACAAAGCTTTGATGGCCTCAGCTTCTTTGCCCGTCTCGAACAACCGCTCCGCGTTCAATTTGCTGAAGTCATCGCCGCTTCCGCGCAGACGGGGCAACGGCGTTTTCGGTGACGTCGAACGGCGACCTCTGCCACGCTTCGCCAACGTCATCGGAGTCGCTTTGCCGTTCAGGTCAAAGTCAGGATCGGCCAAAATCAGCGGGGCGTTATTTTTTGTGCGGGCGACCTGCAACCGCAACAGATCGCGCCCGCTGGTCAAATAACTGATCGTATAGCGTTCGATCAAATACTGATCCTGCTCGTTGACCAACGCGGCGAAGGGCAGCAAGTTCAGCTTCCCGTCCGGCGAAATCAGCAGATGCGGCACATTAGCCAGGAACGGGCGCAAGGGCTGCATCACCTTTTCATCCACATTGCGTGCAAGCTGGCGCACATCGGCGCGCGTTTCATCCCGCAAAGCCTGGCGCAAGGCTTCGATAGCCTGGTCAATCGGGGCCGCTTCGCCCAAATCTTTCCACCGAATCGTGCCGTCCGCATTCAGCACGTACGCGAGATAGTGCGTCGGCGCAGCGGATTGCTTGCTGAATTGGCACGGCTGGTAGGCGGCGAATTCGATCAGGCTGGTTTTCGGCGGCAAGGCGGCTTGAATCGCGGACAACGTGATCGGTTGTGCATCCGAAGCAAACTCGGCACTGCGACGACAAAGGTCAGCTTCCAAGGTGTCTATTTCGCCTTCGAGGCGCTTGAGTTGCGCGCGATACTGTTCCGGCTTTTCTCCGAGCAAGCCGCCAAAGGTTAAGTTGGCGAGGTGCGTACGTGCCGTCAGCAAACGATCAAACAGCTTTTGTTGTTCGCTGTCGGCGTGTTGCCGAAATGTAGCCACCGTATTAGACATGGCGTCCAAACTGCGTCCCTTGCTGCGGAACAACGCCGTCAAGGCAACCTTAGCGGCCTCTGGATTCTCCGCCAGGTTCCAGGCGTGCAAGCCCAGCGTCTGATTCACCGCCTGCGTGAACAATGACAGATAGGTCTGTTTTTGCCGCTCGCAACCCACTAACAAGTTGCGTCGCAAATTCGTTTCGTTGATTTCGTTCGCCTGTGCTTGATAAAGCAAGGCCTGTTGGCCATCGCCGATTTCCTGATAGAGCGAGGCCAGCATGCCGAGCGTTTCGGCGACTTCAGGATGATGTTCGCCCGCCAGTTTGCGGCGCAGCCTCAAGGCGTCCTGAAAAAACGTCGCCGCTTTCGCGTAGTCCCGATTTTTTTGCGCGGTGTATGCCAAACCACTTAGAGAATAAGCGACGCTGACATGCTCCTCGCTCTTCGTTCCCTTCAGCAACGCAAGTCCCTGCGCATAATGATTTTCGGCTTTCACGGTTTCGCCTTTGCGATAATACACGTCCGCCAGACGATTCAGCGCTACCACCACTTCCGGGTGCGTGGGAGAAAAGATTCGTTTCCGCATTTCCAACGCGCGCAACCAATAGGTCTCGGCTTTGGCGTCATTGCCCTTGCGATAATACAAGCCGCCCAGATTGCCCAGCACGATTGGCAGCAAGGTCTTGAGGTCTTCGCTTGGCTTGGTTTCCGCTTCTAAGGCGCTCAAGACTTCCAGCCAAAGTTTTTCCGCCTGGTCATAATCGCCCCATTCAAACTGGATGAGCGCGATGCCGTTCTTCGGCCCCAGGGCACTTTTGCTGCCCAGCGTTTCCCACATTGTCTGCGCCTGACGATAGTGGTTTTCGGCGTGGACATAATTCCCAGCGCGATACAGAAACGTAGCGAGGTTATTCGTAGAGATGGCCGCGCCGTTGGCGTCGGAGGCTTTTTGTTGCGTCGCCAGAATCTGCCGCATGATGGCCTCCGCCCTGGCGAAGTCGCCCTTTTGCGTGTAGACGTCCGCCAGATCGTTGAGCGGCACAATCGTCGCGTACACATCCTTGCCGTAGGCGATTTCCCACAAAGTTAGTTCGCGCTGCAAAATCGGTTCGGCGGCATTGAAATTACCGTTGAGCAAATACCGCTTGGCGATATTCCGCGCCATCCCGATGTACCACCCGATCACATTGAGGGGCATGGTCTTCAGCGCCCCCGCATCTTGCGCCGTCGGGCCGAATTGCCGTTCCAGGGTGGCCCAGGTCTGTTCTTGCGCCGCAATGGCTTCGGGGTTCTTTTTTTGCCCGGCCCATTCCAGCATCGCCACGTAGGACTTGAAGGCCGCGGCAACTGCCGTGTCTGCCGCTGTCGCCGGACGCAGCGCGTGCAGCGTGAGCGTGTATGCGCCGGGCTTCGTGTTGGCTTCAATCGGGCGCACGACGAGTTGATATGGCCCGGTCGTCTCCGCGACGACAGACGCAAATTCCTGCCCTTTGTCGAGCTTACTGCTGCTGTTCGCTTTCAGCAGTCGGTTCTGGTCGGGACTGAAGAGCAGAATTTCGACGTTGATGCCGCGTTGTTCGACGACGAAGTTGAGAAACTGTTGTGCGCCGAGTGTGAGCGGGTACGAATGCGATTGCCCGCTTGCCAATTCGCGCTGCAACGGCTTGCCGAGTTCCAGCGGCGGCGCATCCTGGGCGTAGACGAGACCGGTCGAAACGATCAAGAGAAAAAATAAGCGAGAGACAGAAGCAGCAAACATAGCGATGACTCCAGTGAAATTGGTTGGCTTGATTGCTTGTTACGGCTTGACGACTTTGAAGAAATATCGGCGCAAGTCCTCGACTTGCCCATCGGCGGCGATGCCTTTGAGTTGCACGAGATGGCTGCCCGACGGCAACAACTTCGCGCGCACTTTTACATCCACAATGCGCGTAGCGCCATTGGCTCTGGCCTTGAGCTGGCCGCTTTTCCAGCGCGGTTGCCCGTCCGGCGTGAGCAATTCGACTTGATACGTTTCGACATCATCTTCCGTTGTGACGAGTTGCAGCACAGCATAATCCGTGTCCGTTGCCAGCGTCACTTCGAGCGGTTTCAGGCTGCGCGTTTGCGGCAGCAATTCGACGTGCTGAAAATGCAGCGGCGCAACGGCCACGCGCGCTTGCGCTTGCCGAGCCAGCAGTTTCTGTTGGCGTTTGAGTTGTTGTAATTGTTGCTCGGTGCGATTGAGTTCGTCAGTCAGTTGCTCAATTTTTTGGGCGTTTGCATTCGTCTGGGGATCAAGTTGCGGAAGCAATGCCGGTTCCATTGGTTGCACGATGGCGATTTCGCTGGACGGAGCCGTGATCTGCCGATGCAGCCGCTGAATTTCCGTGAGCAACCAGCCGCTCGCCAGCAAAAATACGGACGCGGTCGCCGCCAGCCCCCATTGCAACGACGACGGCGGCAAGGCAAACCAGGCACGCACAGACTGCCACCAGGAAACATCTTCGCGCGCCGCACGTTTTACCGGCACGGCGGGCGTGGCTTCCCAGGCTGGGGCGGCGATGAATTGTTCTGCCGCAAAGACTTGGAATGAACGAGCAAAATTCACTTTTTCCCGCCGCCGCGCCGATGCCAGGTAGTACAACTCAAACTGCCCAAATTCGACGCTCGATAACTCGCCGCGCACGTAAGCATCCACCAAATCGTTCTCGATGGCTTCTAACCGCTCGCCAAAGGCATCATCCGTGAAGCTCAGTTCATCACAGGTTTCGGTATCCGCCGCCGATAAACTCCCGAGCAGATACCCGCGCAATATTTTGTCATCATAAGAGGGTTTCATAGAGTTACATCCACTGGCATAAGCGCAAAGCGGAAAAACCTTTCAGCATAAACATTCCCTCATACAATTTCGGAGTTTGTCGCGCACGCGGGAGGCCTTAATCATCAACGCATTCGCCGTCATCCCGCGTTCCGCCGCCAACGCTTTGCGGTTCTCCCGTTTCGCGCGCTGTTCGCCGTAGTAATACCGCACGATCAACTCCCGCTCCTCCGCCGCCAATTTGGCAAAACAGTTTTCCAGGCATTCCAGGCGGCGCTCCTGCACTTCCTGGGCTTCGGTGAGGCCTGCCGTGACGCGCGGGTCTTCGACCGGTTGGAGCGCAACGGGCAAAGCGTCCAACTCGTCGTGTTCGGGGCGACGCAGATATTCGTGCCAGACAAAACGCGCCGTGTTGTAGCAAATCTTCGCCGGTTCGGCGTCCAGTTCTTTGCGGTTTTGATCGAGCCACTTCATCACGCGCGTGAGTGTTTCATCGGCCAGTTCATCAGGGTATGGGCAATTTTTACGGTCAAAAAACGTGACGAGCCGCTGGCGCATTTCTTCGTACTTTTGCCCCTGCGAGTCCACGCCGCCGTCGAGCCAATGCAACAAGCGCCGCAACGAATCGGGCGTAGCCGTCCACTGCCGGGGTTGGGTTTCCAATCCAATTTGGTAATTGAGTACTTCTTGCACTGTTCGCCTGCCTTTCCAGGACAAACCACTTTTCGTTATCGAAATAGCCGTCCCAGTGCTGGCTATTTCGGACTCTGCGCGGCAAGTGCTGCTGCTAAGCCTGTCTCACCTTGAGCAGGACTGTGCCCCTCGGCCTCAGCCTCATTTCAGGTGCAAATTGTGCCGATAAGACAGCCATAAAATCTTCCTCACTGGCGTAGGCGCTTTTTGCAGACGGAATGTGACATGAAAAATGCACGCGCCGAGAAAAGGCTGTGGCAACGGGCTTTTGGCAGGATTAAATTGGGCGAGGAGATGCGAATGGAGAGCGAGGTGAGGCAGCGCTCCCTTCCCCGCTGTGCTTCGATGGTGGACGGTTAGGAGTTGAGTCGCAGGCTATGCCAGGGCGTTTCTGTCAGCGGCTTCCCTGACGGGTCGAGCGCCCGCACACGCCAGCGCAGCGGCTTGCTGGCGGCCTTGTCTTTCAGCCACGCCGGGGCGCGATAGGTTCCAACCCCGGCAGGCAAGAGAGCCATTAACAGCGGCCTCCCCAGCAGGTCTTCGACTTCCAAACGATAAAATGCCGCGCGCTCCATCTCCGCCCAATGGAAGCGGAGAAGCTCTTCGGGCGCGATGACCGCGTTGTCCGTCGGCAGCAGCAGCGTCAAGGTTCCAGCCGTTGCTGCCGCGTTGCCGCCACTGCTGACAAAGTAGCGCAGCGTGGGCAGCGGAAAGCCTGCCACCGCGCCGTTGTGCAGCACGCCCGGCCCACCCACGTTGAGTAGATTCGCGTCGCCGTCTTTGTCATCGGTGGCTTCGATGCGCAGCAAAATTTGATAGGCTCCAGTGGCGACGTTCGGCAGACGCGCAACCTCCGGCCCCGGCAAGGTGAATTTTCCGGTGGGCGGCAAATGGTAATTGAAGGTGCCGATTTGCGCGTACCGCTGCTGTGTGCCGCGCTCTTCCAGTGGCAGCGTGGCTTCGGTCAATAGATCGCGTTCCGTCGGCAATTCATCGCCCGGCTTGACAACTTCCCAACGACCTTTGAGCCGCCCTGTGCCGTTGTAGCTGATCTCCGCTTTGATCGCGGGCAACGACGCGCCGGGATTCACCATCAGCACCGCCTGATTGTCCGCGAACGACAGCTTCACATCAGTCAACGCCAGCGGTGTACGTGCGCCGCCGCTGCCCATGCGGCACGTGACGGCGACATATTCATCGCGCCCACTGTTCGTGCTGACAAAGCGCCGCACATAAAAGTAACTCGAATTCGCGCCTTCTTGTGCCGCTTGATACGCGCGCCGTGCCACCGAATTCGGAATCGTCATCACGTCCGTGAAACCGTTGTTCGCGCTGCGCGTGGAGAAATCAAAGCGGGCGGGCACGCTGCCCCAAATCGTCGTCGGATTGCATTTGAAGCCGATGTCCGGTGTCGCGGGGATTAATTCACCGCACCAGGAGCCTTCCGCCGGTCGTTGATTGCGCAGCGGCCCAAACGTCAGCAACACGACCGACGCCCCGTTGGCATTGACGTTGACCCCGTTCGGGCTGACGCGGATGCTTGGCTGTTGTGCCGTGCTCGGCGACAACAAGGCGAAGAACGCAAGTGTGATGAAGAAAAGTTTTTTCATCTCAACCTCTTGTACAGCCAATCCAATTAGGCTGTTTTGAAAGTCCCGGAGGGACGGGATGTTTATAGTTGCTGTTTGATGGAAGGGCGTTTTAGCTCCGTCAGGAGCGGCATCTATCACATTCCGCTCCTGACGGAGCTAGGGAATAGACGCCTCGCACAAACTATAAACATTCCGCGCTCCTGGCGCTCACTATCTATGAAAACGTAAAACTCAGCCCCGTGTTCAGTGTGCGGCTGCGCGTCCGATTGTTGAGGCCGAACAGCGCGTCGAACGCCCGTGAATATTGGTTGGCGTAGCGAATGTAAAACTGTGCCTGCACTTTGCGCGGCTCGCTCTTGCCCCAACCAAAGCTGTGCGCCCATTGCAAATCGTAGCCGATGTTTCTGCCATTGCTCGTCAGCGACAAATCGCCCAACGAACGCGACAATGTGTCCGACATTGTGAGCGTGAACACCGAATCCTTCGTCATCCGCCACGTCATCAAGCTCGTCAATCGCAGCGTGCGATCATTGCGCTCTTTGTCCTTGTTGGCATTGGTGTCGCGGCTCTGCAAATGCTCGTGGCTGAGTTCAACCGTCACATCCAACGATTTCGTCGGCGTGAGTCCGAGCGTGAAACCATGTACGCCGTTCCTGAGCGTGGCGATACTGTTATCGGAGTGATTGTCTTGCCACGTGTCGTTGAAGCGATAACCTACGCGCCACTTGTCTTTTTGCCATTCGGTCGTGAGCGTTTGATTGGTGCTGATTTGATTGGGAAGCTGCGGCAAGCGAAAGTCCGCATTCGTCGGTAACACGGGGGCGAATTGATGCGTGCGGTCATAGCTGTACGACACGCGCGGCAACCACGTTTTCGGCTTCGTCGCATCGCCCCACAACGTTGTCAGCGGCACACCGATGAGGAAATCGTTGCGTCGCGTAAACGATTTGAGCAGCGACGCGAGATTGTCCAGATTGTCGTGGAAGTTGAAGTTCGTGAACGACACCGTGACGTCGCCGATGCTGCCGTTTACTTCGTATTGATGCTGCAAGCGATTGGCCTGTGTGGTCACGGCAACACTGCGAAACAACGGCGCAACGCGCTCGTGGCGATACCCAAGCGTGAGATTCGCTTTCTTTGTTTTGGTCAACGCGAAGTCACGCAACACGTCGTAGCTCGCTTCGACATAATGCGCGTTGCTCGTGTTGGCGCGCGCCGGAGCGAGGCTCGTGCCTTGTTCGAGCGAAGGGTCGCTGAGGTTATTGAAGCGGCTGCGCGCGAATCCAATGTCGGTGCGCAAGCGTTCGGATTTATTGCTCGCCTTCACGCGCAGGCCGAAGCCTTTGCTCTGTTCGGCATCAGTGATGTTGCCTTGATTGAAATTGCTGAGCGGCAGCAACGAGCCGTGCAGCACATTGGCTTCGATGCGCAAGCCGCCCGGACGTTCAGGCAGCACTTCATAACCAACCGTGCCGCTCACGACTTGATGTTTGCGACGATCCAAGCCGATGAAGTTGTTCCAACCAACGATGCTCGTGCCGTTCAGCGCGGCGACGGCGACATCGAACCGTTTGTTGATCGGCACCGCGACGGTCAGGCCGCGACTCGCAAAGCTGTCCATCAGGAAGCGATTCGAACCGAACGAGACATGCCCCATCGAAACCTGGGCTTTGCGCAGTTGGAACTGCATCAGGTAATTCGACAAATCAATGTTTGGCGCGTCGTCGCCCAATTCGCCGAAGCGCAACGCCCGTCCCGGAAAGCTTGCGCCGACGACGTCGAAGTTCGTTTGCGCATTGAACGGCCCGCGCGCGAGTTCGGTTCGCAATGATCCTTGCAACGTGACATCGGTGTAAGTCGGACGTTCTGGCCGCGTGCTTACTGGCAGATGTCGGGCGACGGGTTGGGCTTCGACATTGACCGTGAGCGTGCGTTTGACCTCTGCTTTGTCCAAGCCCCATTTGCGGCTCTTGCGTGGCGTTTCGCTCGCGGCTTCGGTGGGCGAATCAGCATTTGAATTGTTGGCAACACGAAGCGTGAAGCGCGCGATTTCCTGCCACGTCTCGCGCGGCGACACCAAGTAAACGATCACCGGACTTTCGCCCGCAGGCAGCGGGAACGCTTGCGACGCATAGCGCAATTCATTCGCCGAGACAGTGAACAGCGCCGTCATATCCGTCACGCCGAGGAACACGGTCAAGCGTCCTTCCGTTGCGGTCAACGGGCGATTGAGCTTGAGCGCAATTGGCGTTAACGGTGCGAGCGTTTGTTGCGCGGTAAAGTCCGCCGACACAGACAACGCCGGGGCTTGCGCGCGCACACGAAAGCCGATGTACACACACGCCAGTAACAATGCGAACGCGAGGACGATCCCTGCGCGGCGCTGGAGGCTTCGGAGGCGAATTCTGATGACTAGTCTGCACATATTTCACCTCATCGTAGATTTGCGTGCAGCAAAGGCCGCGAGGAGGCCTTTGCTGCGCCGACCTGCGCGGACAAACAGCTATTTCAGACTTTTCCGTACTTTTTCGTAGCGCAGGCACAGCCCTTCTGACCTCCGTATTGCACACCGTCCTTGCCTTTGCCCCAGTTGGAACCGAGCGTGCCGCAAACAAGCCCTCCGCTACACAAACCGGAACTGGTCAGATCCTTGCAATCTTTGCCATTACTTGCTCCTTTGCAGGCCGCCATCGTGCCGTTCGCGTTTTGTGTTGCCCTGGTAACGCCATTGGGGGGGATTATCGTGCCGCCGCCGGGAGAGGCAGTCAGTAGAAATAGGCTCCCGGTCAATCCCATCTCCCTGATCAGATCACTCAATGCTATCTCGCCCTTCGCGGAGCGAATCCGGACCCGGCTGGCAACATCGGCGGCCACTTCGTAGTCGGTCCCCTTGCGAGTCAAGTCTATGACGTAGGATTTGCCTGCCGGTTGGCTGGCGATGGTTTGCGCTGTTACGGTTACCTTGTTGCTTGTCCCTGATTGCGTTGCTCTGCTGTAGGCCGAAACCAGCAGCGCCAAAGTCAGGGCGACCAGAATCATTAAGCTATCGCGTTTCATGCGTTTTCTCCTTTTCCGATAAATGATCTTCTGGCGAAGATCGAGGTTGATTGGAATGAGACCTGGTTAGGGGTGGGGCGGTTGTGACTAGCGCGCAAACATTATGACCCTGGTCGCTTGCCCGCCAATTGTCACTTTCAAGGTGCAACTTCCCTTGCAAGTTTCCATGAGGCAATCCAGGCCGTTTGGGCCGACGGAGACCCCACACGCACCATCCTTGGAACAAGCGCAATCCCAGGTTCCCGAAATCTTTGTGCCGCCTTTTATCCGCGCTATGGAAACCGACTTATTCGGCTCCGGCACAAATTTGTAGCCTTCCTTGAGCCGCAGGGAATTGCCCTTCAACTCCACGCCCTCCACCCCGGCGGGCAACTGCTTCACCAGCGCCGTCTTTTTGGCAGTGACGGTCTGCGTTGTTGGTTTGGGCGGGCTATTTGGTTTGAGCGTTCGACTGTGCGCGTAGGTCAGCAACGCCAACATCAGAGTGGCCGTAAGCACTATCGTGATGCGTTTCATAAGTTTTCCTCCTCTTCCGGTAAAAGCCGGGAAGTTAATTCGTTTCAGTTCACAGGTAGAGCATTCAGTTTCTCCGCCTCCTGTGTGTGTCGCAGAAACTGACGCAGCGAAAACGTCTGCCAAGTGGTTTTCTTTTCGCGTGCATTTCGCTTACGAGGGCATGACGACGCGGCGTGAAACTCTCTCTCACCCATCACGAAAATTATTTGATCGCAATGGTGACCGGGTTGCCGGTTGCTCCATTGCGCGCCAACGTGAGCGTATGCGTGCCGGAAGCGATGCCCACAGGCAAATGGACATTGATTTGATTCAAGCCGATGAAGCCCGGCGCACGTCCGGCGTACTGCACCGTCACGAGCTGCCCGTCAATCCTGACTTCGACACTCACGTTGGCGTTGCCATCCGCATCGGTCACATCCGCGCCCAAGCCGGTGCTGAAAAGGGCGATGATGTTCGGCTGTCCGTTGGCTTGCGTCGCATTGAACGGCGCACCTGTGAACGTGATCGCGTCGAGCGCGGCAGCGGCTCCTGTGCCTTGTTGATTCATGGTGAAGATCGCAGGAGCGGCAGCGTCAACGTGAATCAAGCCGCTGTGCGCACGCCCATCGCTTGCGGTGATGGTTACGACGGCCTGACCGAGCGCCGTACCTTCCGGGATTTGATAGTTGATTTGCGATGGCGAGACGAAGAAGAGCGGAGCCAGACGTTCGACGCCCGCGCTGTCTTTGACCTTGACCGTCACGCCCGCCAACGAAGTCGGCAACGGTTTATCCGTCGCGTTGACCGTTGTGGCGGCGAAGTTTTGGCCAAAGGCAGAAGCGATTTCCTTGGGGGCAAGCTGAAACAAATAACTGGCGGCGGAAACGGTCGCGGCCACTGGCTCGGCACTGTCGTAAAGTTCTGCGCTGGCGAGTGGGCCATTGCCGCCCGCCACCAGGACTTTGCCGTTTAAGAGCAACGTCGCGGTGTGATTCAGTCTGACGTTGGAGGAAAGATTGGCGGTTGTGGCCCAGCTTCCAGTGGCCGGGTTATACAACTCCGCGCTATTTTGTCCCGCTGTATTGGCGACAACGAGGACTTTGCCATTCGCCAGCAAAGTTAAAGTATGGGCCTGGCGCGCGACCGCCATACTGCCCGTCGCACTCCATTGCCCGGTAGCCGGATCATAAAGTTCGGCGGTGTTGTAAACCGTAGTCGTGAAGTTGCTGCCGCCTACGGCCAGCACTTTGCCAGTGGCCAGCAGCACAGCTTTCAGAAAAGGGCGCGCTGTGCCGAGGCTGCCCGTCGGCGTCCAGCTTCCCGTGTTTGGGTCGTAGAGTTCGGCGCTGCTGTGCAGCGTCGGACTGGTGAGTGTTCCACCAAAACCTGAAGCAACCAGCACCTTGCCGTTCGCAAGCAGCGTAGCCGTATGCCCCTCGCGCGCGGCATTCATCATTCCAGCGGGACTCCAGCTTCCCGTGGTTGGGTCATACAGCTCGGCGGTAGCGATTACACTATTGTCTGGCCCTTCGCCGCCCGCGACCAATATCTTGCCGTTGGGCAGCAAAGTTGCGGTGGCCAACTCGCGCGCCGCATTCATCGTTCCCGTGGGACTCCAGGTTCCCGTGGCCGGGTCATAGAGTTCGGCGCTGCCAATGTTTCTTCTGTCCGCCCCTTCGCCGCCCGTCACCAAGACCTTGCCATTTGGTAATCGCACAGCAACGTGGTTGTAGCGCGGCGTACTTAGACTGCCCGTCGCGCTCCAGATTCCAGTCGCAGGATCATAAAGCTCGGCGCTGGCAATGGCTCCGCCAACGCCCCCGGCGACCAAGATTTTGCCATTGGCCAATAAAGTAGAGGTGTGCAGCACGCGCGCGATGCCGAGCGGGCCGGTGTTGCCCCAAGCCGGTGTTTGCGCGTTGAGTGGCACAACACCAGCGATCAGACACGCGAGGAATGGAATGAGGCGCAAATAATGATTGTATAAAGTCCGGTGATGTTTCATGTGGTTCATATTGCCTCCTGATGAGGGCAGTCACCGGGCAGGCAAGCTGCCGGTGATCGCGTTGTTCTCACGGGTGTTCTTACATTCGTAAGCTATGACAGGGGGGTGGCGCTGCTTGACGAAGGTCGTTCGCAACGTCTGGTCAGGAAGAGCTTCCCGGCCAGACGTCCGCAGCTTCTGAAGAAGAGCCTAGCAGCGTCGTGTTCTCTTCAGCGCCGCGCGAGGACAGGCAACCATTTCAGCCTTTTCAGGCCTTTTTTATCTCACAGGCACAGCCTTGCTTACCGGCGTAGCCTTTGCCCCAATTCGAGCCGAGCGTACCGCAAGCAGTGCGGCCACCATTACAAAATGCCTTTTGCATGTCCTTGCAATCCCGGCCATCGGACTTTCCTACGCAGGCCGCCAGCGTGCCGTTCTGGTTTTTTTTGGCTTCGGAAACACTGCCGCCGGGATTCAGGACAACGCCGCCTGGGAAGCCAAAGTCACGAGAACTTAAATCACTGGTCGTGCCCAACAGAAACTGGCTGCCAGTCAGGTTGAGTTCCCGGGCCAAATCGCTCACCGCCATCTCGCCCTTAAAGGTGCGAACCCGTACTCGACTGGCAACTTCCGCCGCCACGACATAGACCGTTCCGCTGCGAGTGATGTCCAGGACGTACGGCTGGCCTGCCGGTTGGCTGGCTAAGGTCCGCGCCGTGACGTCTACCTTTTGGATGGCCCCTGCTTGCGGCGTGCGACTGTAGGCTGTAACCAACAACGCCACCAAGGCTAGAACGACGAGCATAATCAACCTTTTGCGTTTCATATTCTTCTCCTGGTTAAAGTACAGGTCTCGCAACCTGTGGTTATCTGTTCTTGGAGTACGAAGAGCTATTCGATTAACTCTCGCAAAGGAAAAGACGACGCAGCGGGAAACTCTCTCTCACTTGCCGCGCAAAATATTTGATCGCAAGGCAACGGGATTGCTTGTTGTGACCTACACGGGCGATAAAGGTTCCGCTCTATGCACCTTGCACTTTTGCTGCGCTTCGTTTACTAACTAGGCGTAGCTTTTGGTTTCCCCTACACAATTGCAAGACGACGTTGATTGGTTGTTCCGCAACAAAGATTTTGCGTATGGAGATGAAAGCGGCCCCACCTCCCGAAATCGTGTTCGAGCAAATCGTGCGTGAGTATGGTCGTTTTCTGCGGCAAACGATCATCCGCGTCTGCCCGAAAGATTTGGGGCTGCAATACGACGAAATCGAACAGGACGCGCGGCTGCGTTTGTGGCGTGCATTGGAAAGTGAGAGAGAAATCCAGGGGCTGTCGTCTTATCTCTATCGCATCGCGGTGACGGCCACGCTCGACGCCGTGAAACGCATCAAGCGTAAACGTGAAGAACAGATGTTGCTCGCGGAAGACGACACCGAAGACGGTCACAGCGCCCCGCATGTGCTGTTGGCGGATCCGCAGCACGCGCCGGATCAGGCTGCCGCGCGCCGCCAATTGGTCGGCAAAGTAAAAGAAGCGATGAACAAACTGCCCGACAATCGTCGCACGGCGGTGGGGTTGCATCTGGAAGGCCTGACGACGCAGGAGATTGCACACCTGCTCGGCTGGAGCGAACCGAAAGCGCGCAATCTGGTTTATCGCGGACTCAGCGATGTGCGCGCGTATTTGCAGGAAGCGGGGATTGAATATGCAACTTAGTGACGAGGAGTTGAAAACTCTCTGGCAAACCGAAACCAGGCGCGGAACAAACCGCAGCGAATGCCTTTCGTCCGAAACGTTGATGCGCGCCGGAGCCAATGAATTGAGCGCGCCCGAAGCTGAACGCATCGCCGCGCATCTGGCCGCGTGCGCCGATTGCACAGAGGAATATCAGATTGCAATGTCTGTCCGCGATTGGGCGACTGAAACCGCTGCGCAACACACCGCGCCTGCTGTTCGCGTCACCGCGCAACCGTCGTGGTGGAGCCGCTGGTTGGCGCTTTTCAATCCACTGACGGCGACGCTCGCGACCGCGTTGTTATTGCTCAGTCTGGCGCTCGGCGCGGCGTGGCTTTCGTTTCGTCGGCAAAATCAAACGCTCCTCGCGCAGGTCGAACAACAACGCAACGAACTGAATGACGCGGCGGCGCTCAAAGCCCAAATCGAAGAGCTGCAACGCCAGCAGACCGAACTCAATGCGAAGCTCGCGCAGCAACAAACCGCCGGGCAGGAAGCTTTGCAAGCGGAAATCGAACGACTGAAAAAAGAACTCGAACAAGGCGCGCAGCCGCAATTGGATTTGCCACAATTCGACGTTGACCCGAATCCCGCCACGCGCAGCACCGGCAGCAGCAAGGCGAAGGCCGCCACGATCCATGTTCCTGCGGCGGCGACTTCGTTCACGCTCAATTTGCCGGGCGCGGGCAGCAAGCCGTTTCCCAATTACCTGATTGAATTGCAAGACGCGAAAACCAATAAAGTCGTGTGGAGCGCCGAGCGCAAGCCAGACAACGAAACGACGTTCACTCTCACGCTCTCGAAACGCAACCTGCCCGGCGGCAGCTATCGCATCCGCGTGTTCGGCGTGAAGGGCAAGCAAAAAGAACGAATTCAGGACTACGAAATGCAGGTGAACTACGCCGCGCCGCCGGAAAAACCGAAAAGCCCTTGAAAGGAATTGTATGCAACCGCCCTGTAGAAATTTATCGCTGATGGTTGGATGGCTGCTGGGACTGTCTGTCATCGCGGTCGGGCAACCGCAAACCAGTGCGATGCTCTTGCCTGCCGCGCCCGTCGAACGCGCAATCGCCAGCGGACAATCCCACCTGTATCAAATCGCGCTGCTGGCCGGGCAAAGCCTGAAACTCAAAGCCGAGCAGCAAGGCAGCGATGTCACGCTGACGCTGCTCAGCCCGGAGGGGAACCCGCTTACCGAAGAAAACCTGCCGAACGGAACCAGGGGGATGGAATTGCTGCTCTGGTTGCCGCAGAGCAATGGCGACTACCAACTCAAAGTCACGTCAAATGACAAAGGCACGACGGCGGGCCGCTACCTCCTCAGCGCCGAAGTCGCGCCCGCCGATGAAAAAAGCGCGCTGGCGATTCAGAAATTCAATGAAGGGATGCAGCTTCGCAAAACCGGCAAGCGCGAGTCGTTCCCGCAGGCGCTGCGCAGTTTCGCCGAGGCACTGACGGCCTGGCGCGCGGTCGGTGATCGTTTGCTCGAAGCCAGTACCTTGCAAAATCTCGGCTGGGTCAGCGGACGCACAGGCAATCACCAACAAGCTCTTGACTATTACCAACAGGCCTTGTCGCTTTTCCGCACGCTGGAGATGAAAGCGGAAGAGGCGGAGGTGACGAGCAACATTGCGGACAGATATTCGTCTCTGGCAGAGCTTCCGAACGCGCTGGAATATTACCAACGGGCGGCGGCGCTGCGGGAATTTCTCGCGCCGCTCAATGTGGGAATTCTGTTGGATAACCTCGGTCAGGTGTACGCCAATCTGGGCGATCATCGAAAGGCGCTGGCCGCCCATCAACAGGCGCTGGCGCTGTTTCAGGAACTGGGCGCGCGCAAAGACGAACTGGTGACATTGCCGCGCATTGCCAGGGCGCACCGGTTGTTGGGCGATTATGCGCAGGCGCTAGTCGGGCTGAATCGGGGACTGGCACTCAGTCGTGAACTGAAAGTGCTGGTCGAAGAATCGTTCAACCTGCAACAACTCGGACAGCTTTATGCTGCGGCTGGCGATCCCCTGCGCGCGATTGAATATCTGGAACGCGCGGCGGCGGTCTGCCGCGCCGAAAAACAGCGCTCGTGCGAGATGAATGCGGTGAATCAGTTGGGGCAGGTTTACAAAGAACAAGGCGCGACAGAGAAAGCCCTGGCCGCGTTCAATGAAGTGCTGAGCTTCGTGCGCGAGATGGGCAGCCGGGTTTCGGAAGCCATTATCAGCGGGCACATCGGTGAAATTCTGGCGGCGCGCGGCGAATATCCGCAGGCGCTGGCCTATCAGAACCAAGCCCTCAGTGCCTTGCGTACAGTCGGCGCGCGCCCGGCACTGGTCGGGATGCTCATTCGGACAGCAGAAACATATGCGAAGGCAGGGCAGAGCGAAAAGGCCAAAGCGTTGCTGACGGAAGCGACCACCATCAATCAGGAGCTTGGGAGTCGGAGTGAAGAAGCGCAGATTTTCCGAGCCTTGTCGGCGCTCGCGCGCGGCGAAGGACAACTGCATCAGGCGCGTGAACTGATGGCTCAATCGCTGCGGGCGATTGAACGCCAGCGGGCCAGCGGGGTCGCGCAATCATTGCGCGCCACTTTCGGCGTGTTGCTGCACCGCTACTATCAAGACTACGTCGAAATTCTGATGGCCCTACACGCGCAGTCACCGAGCGAAGGCTATGCGGCGTTGGCACTGAGCGCGAGTGAACGTGTCCGGGCGAGAAGCCTGTTGGATTTGCTGAGCGAGGCGCGCGTGGATCTTCGGACGGGAGTGGATTCGGCCTTGCTGGAAAAAGAGCGCGCCCTGCGAGAACAATTACGAGCCAGAGAAACGCTGCGCCGACAGATGCTGGAAAACAAACGGACAGCAGAACGGGCCAAGGCGTACGAACCGGAAATTACTGACCTCCTCACACAGCTACAAACCATCGAAACGCAGATTCGTTCAGCCAGCCCGCGTTATGCCGCGCTGACGCAGCCAGTCCCGCTGACGCCCGCCGAAATCCAGCAGCGCGTACTCGATGATGACACTTTGCTGCTCGAATATGCGCTCGACCAAAAACGCAGTTATTTGTGGGCGGTGACGACAACGCAGCTTCACAGCTTTGAGTTGCCCGGCGCAAATGAAATCGAAGCCGCCGCGCGCCGCTGGCTCGATCTGTTGCCCAAAAGCACGCAACGCCGCTACCAACGCGAAACCGAACTCGCGGCAGCAGAACTGAGCCGCTTGATCCTCGCGCCCGCCGCCGCACACCTGCACAAGAAACGGCTGGTGATTGTCGCAGACGGGTTGTTGCAATATGTGCCGTTTGCAGCATTGCCAAAACCGGTGGTCGGTGGTCGGTGGCCGGTGGTCGGTGAAAACGCGAAAGCCAACCAGCCACCAGCCACCAGCCACCAGCTACTCATCAAAGATCACGAACTCGTCAGCCTCCCTTCCGCCTCTGCGCTGGCCGTGCTGCGGAACGAAATCAAAGGGCGTCCGGCAGCGGCAAAACAACTGGCTGTCTTTTCCGACCCGGTGTTTCAGACCAACGATCCGCGTGCGTCATTGGCGAAGACGAATCGCTCCGCGCCAGCCGCCCCAACCGAAGGTGCAAAAGAATTGGTCGCGCAAGCGTTGACGCGCGCCGCCGCGGACACAGGCATCACGAGTTTCGCGCGGCTGCCGTTTGCGCGCCAGGAGGCCGAAGCTATCGCCAAACTCATCCCGCAAGAACAGCAATTGAAAGCCTTGGATTTCACCGCCAGCCGTCAGACGGCGCTCACGCGACAGCTTGAGCAGTACCGCCATATTCATTTCGCTACGCACGGCTTGCTCAACAGCCAGCACCCGGAATTGTCCGGCATCGTGTTGTCGCTGGTGGATGAAGACGGCAACGCGCAGGACGGCTTCTTGCGGTTGAGCGATTTGTACAATCTCAAGCTCAATGCCGATCTGGTCGTGTTGTCGGCCTGCCAGACGGCGCTCGGCAAAGACGTGCGCGGCGAAGGCCTGGTCGGATTGACGCGCGGTTTTATGTATGCGGGCGCGGCGCGCGTCGTGGCGAGTTTATGGAATGTCAACGACGCCGCGACGGCGGAATTGATGCAGAAATTTTACCGCGCGATGGTGGTGGAAAAACTGGCTCCGGCAGCCGCGTTGCGTTCGGCACAACTAGCGATGGCACGCGATCCGCGCTGGGCTGCGCCGTATTATTGGTCAGGGTTTGTGTTACAGGGCGAATGGAAATAGTTTCAGACGGGTAAGAAGTAAAACGTGATGCCCAGAATCGTGTACACGGCCAACAACAACACGCCTTCCATCCAATTCGATTCGCCGTCCTGCACGATCAACGCCGCCACGGCTGCCGAAATGGTAATGGCAATGACTTCCAACGGCGTGAACAGCAAATCCATTGGGCCTTTGGCCACGAGATAGCTGGCAAACACGAGCACAGGCGCAACGAACAACGCGATTTGCAGGCTTGAGCCAATCGCAATGTTGAGCGCCAAATCCATTTTGTTCTTCATCGCCATCAACACTGCCGTCGAATGCTCTGCCGCATTGCCGATGATTGCCACTAAAATTACGCCGACGAAGACTTCGGTCAATCCTACCGTTTTGGAAGCGGCTTCGACCGCCCCGACGAGGAATTCGCTCATCACCGCCACGAACGCGGTTGCGACCAACAACACCGTGACGGATTTGCCTTTGCTCCAACCGTGCGTGCCGCGCGCTTCGTCTTCTTCACCCGTGTCGCCGTGCGATTCGCCGACATACAAATGCGCGTGTGTCTTGAGCGAAAAGAGTAAGCTCAGCACATACACGATGAACAACACGACGGCGATTTCGAGGCTCAGGTTTTGTTCTTTGACGTTCGGATGATCTTTGACGAGCAGGTGAAAAATCGCCGGGATGATTAAGCCGACGGCGGACAACGCCAGCAAGGTCGCGCCCAGGCCCGCCGCCGTTTGATTGAATTTCTGCCGCGCGTGTTTCAGCCCGCCGGCCAAAATGCTCAGGCCCAGCACGAGTAAAATGTTGCCGATGATCGAACCCGTGATCGAAGCTTTCACGACTTCAAACAGCCCGGCGCGCAACGCCATCAGGGCAATAATCAATTCCGCCGCGTTGCCAAACGTCGCGTTCAGCAAACCGCCCACACCTTCGCCCAACGATTCGGACAAATGCTCCGTCGCCTTGCCCATCAAGCCTGCAAGCGGAATGATGGCGAGGGCGGAGGCGATAAAAATTGCTACAGGATTGGCGTGGCGCAGTTCCAGCACCACCGCGACCGGGATCGCAAACAATAAGTAGTTGAGGAAATTCCTGGGTGCGAAAAATTCTTTGAGCATAGTTGGTGCGCCCGCATCCTGCGGGTTGGATTGCGTGTGAACCCGCGATTCGCCTGAGTGTTTGCCCGCAGGATGCGGGCGTACCCAGTTTGAAGGGCGACATTATAGGCAAAGCGCGTGCATTAGCAATTCCTGCCGCACTTTGCTAAGCTTGCCGCCGCAAGCACACCTGTTGAGTGATGATGTTCGTGATCTATAACTTTTTCTTTGGAGGAGGAACCATGAGAGTTTTCAATCGTATTTTGTTCGTTCTCGCGGCAGTCGCTGTGATCGGCCTGGCCGCAGATGTCAATGCACAAACCAAAGCGAAAACCAAACCCCGCAAGAAAGTCACACCTGCGCGAACCGCCGCCGCCGCCGCGCCTGCGGCTCCGGTCGCGCCTGTCATCGCCAAAAACACCGAAATCAAAATCCGTTTGAGTTCGGACATTGACACCAAGACCGCGCAGGACGGCGACAAATTCACCGCCGTTGTGTTAGAGCCAAACACCATTGCCGAAGCCGTGATTGAAGGTCACATCGCAGCGGTCAAGCAATCGGGCAAGCTCAAAGGCAAGACGGCGCTGAACCTGACCTTCGACACCATCACGCACAAAAACGGCGCGAGCGCACCCATCGCCGCACAACTTGTCAAAGTCTACGACAACGATTCGGCGAAAAAAGTTGACGCCGAAGGCAATGTCGAAAGCGGCGACAAAACCAAAACAACGACCGTGCGCACGGGCGGCGGCGCAGCCGCCGGAGCCGTGCTCGGCGGCATCGCAGGCGGCGGCAAAGGCGCTGCGATTGGCGCGATCATCGGCGCGGTCGCAGGCGGCGCTTCGACCTACATTCAAGGTGCCAACAAAATCAAGCTGGATCGCGGGACAGAGATTTTGATTGTGACGATCAAATAGCACTAAAGGCGGAGTGCGGAATGCGGGATGCGGAATGAATAAAAATTCCGTACTCTTGCAATCCACGTTTTTTAGAAGGTTGAGCTGAAACAATATCCGCACTCCGCATTCCGCATTCCGCAATGGAACGTTATTCCCGCCAAATCCTCTACGCCAACATCGGCAAAGCCGGGCAGGAACGTCTCGCGCAATCCCACGCCGTCATCATTGGTTGCGGTGCGCTCGGTACGATGCAAGCCGAGATGCTCGCGCGCGCGGGCGTGCAACAGTTGCGCATTGTAGACCGCGACTTCATCGAAGACTCCAATCTGCAACGCCAGATTATGTTCGAGGAACGCGATGTCGCCGAGCGTTTGCCAAAAGCCATCGCCGCACAAAACCGCATCGCCCGCATCAACTCCGAGATTGAAGTGGACGCACGTGTCGCCGACGTCAATTACACGAACATCGAAGAATTGATTCACGACGCCGATGTCGTACTCGATGGTCTGGACAATTTCGAGGCGCGTTATGTGCTGAACGATGCGGCGGTGAAGCTCGGCAAAACGTGGGTCTATGGCGCGGCGGTCGGTTCGTATGGCGTGCAGATGACCGTGATTCCAACGAAGACGCCGTGTCTGCGCTGCGTCTTCCCCGAAGCGCCACCGCCCGGCACAACGCCGACCTGCGATACCGCAGGCGTGATCCTGCCGATCATTGCGACCGTTGCTTCGTATCAAGTCACCGAAGCGATGAAAATTCTGACCGGACAACCGAACAAACTGCACGGCAAGCTGTTGCAATTCGAGTTGTGGAATCATCGCATCGCCCATCTCAAGCTCGGCGCACCGGACGTGACTTGCCCAAGCTGTGCGCAACGGCAGTTTGAATTTCTCACGCCGCACGCCGGGCAATTGGTGGTGTCGCTGTGTGGTCGCAACGCCGTGCAAATCTTTCCCGCCAACAAAACCATCGCGCTCGACTTCGTGTCGTTGGCCGAGATGCTTAGCAATTTGGGCGAAGTAAGCTACAATCGCTACCTTTTGAAGTTCGCGGCTGAGGGCTACGAGATGACTGTCTTCCCTGACGCGCGCAGCATCATCAAAGGCACAGACGACCTGGCGGTGGCGCGGTCGTTGTATGCCAAATACATAGGAGCCTGATGAAATGCGGAATGCAGATCGCGGAACGCGGAATGACCTTCGGTATCGTGATCCTGATTGCTGCACCACCATGCAATGAGTACAACCAACATTCAGCCTTCCGCGTTCCGCGTTCCGCGTTCCACGATCATCGTTCCCGCTTCCACCTCCAATCTCGGAGCCAGCTTTGACACCTGTGGATTAGCGTTGTCGTTGTATTTGCGACTGACCGTCGAACCGCGCACGAGCGGCGTCGAAATCACGTTGGCGGGCGAAGGCGCAGACGCGATTCCGCGTGACGAATCGAATTTTATTTGGCAAGTGGCGAACTATGTGGCCTCGGAGCGCAAACAAAATTTAGGCGGCGCGAAGCTGCATGTGGATTCGCAGATTCCGCTCGCGCGCGGTCTCGGCAGCAGCAGTTCGGCCATCATCGCGGGCATCTCGGTCTACGAAGTTTTGACGGGCGAACGATTATGCGAAGCCGAATTCTTTCGCTATGCGATGCACTACGAAACGCACGGCGATAATTTAGCGCCGAGCTATTTGGGCGGCCTCGTGCTCGCGTGCGTGCGCGACGAAGGCGATGGGCATTTTGAATTGCTCGCGGTCAAACGACATTGGCCGGACGAAATCAAAATTGCGCTCGTGATCCCCGACTTTGAAATGGAAACCGCGAAGATGCGTGCCGCCTTGCCGCGTGAAATCCCGCTGCGCGATGCGATCTTCAATATGCAGCGCGCCGCGTTGTTGCAGGCGGCGATTGCCGAAAAGCGATATGAATTGCTGACCGAAGCCTTGCGCGACCGTTTGCATCAACCGTACCGCGCGCCGCTCGTGCCTGCGCTCGGCGAAGTGCTGAAACTGAACGAAGAGCGCGACCGCTTCCCTGGCCTGCTCGGCGTGACGATCAGCGGCGCGGGTTCGACGATGATTGCGTTTACGCTCGGCGAGCCTGCCGAAATTGCAGCGGCGATGCAAGCCCGTATTGAAAGTTGTGGCATCCACGCGCGAACAATGGAAGTTGGTGTGGACAATCAAGGCCGCACCTTAACGCAAAAGGAAACCGTATGATTCGATTTTTACTGACAATTCTCACGCTCACCGCAGTTTGTGTGGGTGTAGGCGCACAGGCTAAAAAAGCGCCTGTCACACCCAAAAGCACAACGCCCAAAACCACCAAACCGGCGACCAAACGCACGATTGAATCGCCCATCAGCAAGTTGGAAAAACAATTGTTCACAGCGTTGGGCGAGCAGGATACCGCGACTTGTGAGCGGATTCTCGCGCCGGACTTTCTCGGCACTGAAGCCGATGGAGCTGTCGTCACCAAATCCGATTTCATCACCAAAACCAAAGCGGCGGCGGTACAAATCAGCGCGCCCGAAGACATCAAAGTCCGCCTCGTCGGCCCCACTGGCATCGTCACCGGACAAACTACTTGGAATCAAAAACCGCTCCGCTTCACGGCAGTCTGGTTGCTGCGCCAAACCCGCTGGCAACTGGTTTCCTGGCAACTCACGCCGCTGAATTCCGTGAAAGCCGTTGCACTCAAATTAGCAGGAGGAAAGAACGTGAACTCAACCCCATCAGGCTTGCAATACATTGACCTCGTCGAAGGCACAGGCGAAAGCCCCAAACCCGGTGCGCGCGTCACCGTCCATTACACCGGCACGCTGGACAACGGCACGAAGTTCGACAGTTCCGTAGACCGCAACGAACCCTTTGAATTTCAAATCGGTGTCGGGCGCGTCATTCGCGGCTGGGACGAAGGCGTGATGACGATGAAAGTCGGCGGCAAACGCAAACTCGTCATCCCGGCAGAACTCGGCTACGGCACACGCGGCGCAGGCGGCGTGATTCCCCCGAACGCGACGCTGATTTTTGATGTTGAGTTGTTGGGTGTAAAATAAGCGCCGGAAAGAAAGGCAAGCTTATGCCAGAGTCAATTACATTACAGGTTTCTGCGCCAGTGCTTGAGCAGGCAGCACAAATAGCATCTACTTCGAGAAAGCAGGTGGCAGAGGTGCTTTCCCGTTGGTTGGAAATTTCATTTGGGGAACCGCCCGTCGAGCTGATGTCGGATGATGAAGTACTGCGTCTCTCAGAGATGAAATTTTCGGCGCGCGAAGAAGCCCGCTTCAGCGATCTTTTAGCAGGAAACCGCGAAGGTGAGTTAAGTTCTGCGGAAAGCGATGAACTCGACGAATTCATGCGGTACTACGAACGCGGACTGTTGCGCAAAGCGCAAGCGTTAGCCGAAGCTGTCAAGCGAGGTCTCAGAGAAGCCCCCAAGCCATGAACCGAGTTCCCATTCCCGAAGAAATACAAGCTCGCGTACGTGCCGCCGCGAATAATCGTTGCGGATATTGCCTTTGCTCGCAAGCCTACGTGCCGGACTGGCGACAAATCGAACACCTCACCGCCCACGCACTTGGCGGAAGTGATGAAGAAGAAAATCTATGGCTGGCTTGTGGCTGGTGCAATCGGCACCGAGGTTTTCGGAGTTTTTATTTCGATTCCATCTCGCAGCAAACCGTTCCGCTCTTCAATCCTCGGCTTCAACGGTGGAGGGAGCATTTTCAGTGGGATGAGGAAAGGGTTCGTATACAAGGCTTGACGCCCGTGGGTCGTGCCACTGTTGAAGCCTTATCACTGAACCATCCTTTATTGCTCCAAGTACGCCGCAAATGGGTTGAAGTTGGTTGGCATCCGCCTGAAGATTCCTTATAATTACATGTCATCACTCACGAAAATTCCGGCGGGCGTGCAATATTTCTTCGATGACGAAGTGCGTTTGCGCCGCCATGTCGAACAACAGGCAATGAAAGTTTTCGCCGGTTGGTCGTACGACGAAATCATCGTGCCGATGTTCGACTATCACGATTTGTTTGCGCGCGGGATGGGAGCCGAACGCGCCGAGCGAACGTATCGCTTCACCGACCGCGATGGCGCACTGCTGGCACTCCGACCCGAAATGACGTCGCTTGTCGCGCGTACGGTTGCCACACGGTTTGTACAACGCGAACGTCCGATTCGGCTGTGTTATTCGGGCGAAGTGTTTCGCTACGACGAACCGAGCGAACGCGCCGCACGTGAGTTTCATCAACTCGGCATCGAACAAATCGGCCAGCCTTCGCCAACGGCTGATATTGAAGTTTTACTGATTGCGGCAGAACTGCTGACGATGGTTGGCTTGAGCGAATTTCGCATCACGCTCGCGCACGTAGATTTCTTCAATGGTGTCGCCAATTCGTTGGCGATGACGGAAGCCAAGCGTGGTCAACTCCGCGAATTGATTGATCGCCGCAACTCGATTGCGCTGGATGAATTCCTGCAAGCGAACGCGCCGGATATGACGGCGGAACGTCGGCAAGCGTTTTGCCAACTCACGCAAATCGCTGGCAAAGCCGACGCCCTCACGAAAGCGCGCGCGACGCTGCGCAACGAAACTTCGCGCACGGCGATTGAGCAATTGGCAGCGATTTACGACACGTTGTCGGCGCTTGGCTTGGCCGAACAATTCGACATTGATTTCGGCGATGCGGGCGGCTTGGAATATTACACGGGCTTGACGTTCAAGGTGTATGTGCCAGGCTGGGGGACGGAAATCGGCAGTGGCGGGCGCTACGACAATTTAATTAGCAATTTCGGCGCGGCGGAACCGGCGGTAGGCTTCTCGTTCGCGCTGGATGGTTTGGTCGGCGCGCTGCGGAGGAAAAACATGGCGTTGGAAGCGGAAGCGCACGAAACAATTCCGCTCGCCGATGACACGACGCAAGCGTTTCAAGCCGCGTTGGCATTGCGCAAATTGGGAAGGAATCTCAAACTGCAATAACAGGCGTCAAGAGTTCAAGCTTTAGCTTGTCGGCACGCTGAAGCGTGAACTCTGAACGCCTCATTTCGACGAGTTCAAATGCTCACGATTGCTTTAGCCAAAGGACGAATGCAGGACGATGCGCTGGCGCTGTTTGCGCGTGCAGGCATCGTCGTGGCCGACGCCGAATTGCAGTCGCGCAAACTTTTGGTTCAATCCGCCGACGGACGCTTTCAATTCGTCTTCGTCAAGCCGGGCGATGTGCCAACGTATGTCGAATACGGCGTCGCCGACGCAGGCGTGTGCGGGCGCGACGTGTTGCTCGAAGCGAACGCCGACGTTCACGAACCGCTGGATTTGCAATTCGGCTACTGCAAAATCGCGGTTGCCGGACGCAAGGAAGTCGTCGGGCAGGATTACAATTTGCTCGCGACGGTGCGCGTCGCGACGAAGTATCCGAACATCGCGACGGAATATTTTCATCGCAAAGGCATCCCGATTGAGACCGTCTATTTGTCCGGCTCCGTCGAACTCGCGCCGCTCTTGGGCTTGTCCGACCGCATCGTAGATTTGGTCGAAACGGGGCGCACGCTGAAAGAAAACGGCTTGGAAGTGATTGATGTCATCACCGAAACAACGGCGCGCTTGATCGTGAATCGCGCGAGCTTTCATTTGAAGCGGGACGAAGTAAGCAAGTTGATTGCGGAACTGGCAGGAGCATTGGGCAATGGTTGAGATTGAGCTTTCAGCCCACGCCCGGCAAATGCTGAGCGAAAGAAATATCGCTGAAGAATGGGTTTGGCGTACAATCGCTACGCCGCGACGAAAACGCAAAGGTGATGACGACAATATGCACTACACCAAGCCGATCAAAGAACGACAAGGCCGCGTCTTACACGTCGTCGTCAATCCAAACGCCGAGCCGCAACGGATTATTACCGTATTTTTTGACCGCAGATTATCCTCAAAGTAAGTAGTAAATATGCGACTGAAAATTGACAAGGAAAGTGACGCGCTGTACCTCCGCTTGGATGAAAGCTCAATCGTTGAGTCGGAAGAAGTTCAGCCCGGCGTGATCCTCGACTTTGACGAACACGGAAAAGTTGTGGGCATCGAAATCTTAGGTTTGAGTACCCGCGTCCAGCCGGAAAAATTGCGCGTGCTGCAATTTGAAACCGCTTACTGAAATGATCGAAATTCTCAAGCTTACCGACTTGGCAGCGACGCCAGAGCCAAAGCTCCAGCAAATTCTGCACCGCACCAGCGGCTTGACCGACGAAGTCCTCGTGCGCACGCAGACAATTGTCAGCGGCGTCAGGCAAGGCGGCGACGAAGCGTTGCTGGATTACACGGCGCGCTTCGATGGCGTGCAACTGACGCCGGAAACAATGCGTGCGCCGCGTGAATTGATTGAAGAACTCGCCGCGCAAGTGGATGCGTTGCTGCTCACCGCGATGCGCGAAGCCATCGCCAACATTCGCTTCTATCACGAACATCAATTGACGAAGTCGTGGGAGATCGAACGTGCGAACGGCGTGCGGTTGGGGCAGCGCGTGTCGCCGCTCGAAATCGTTGGATTGTACGTGCCCGGCGGCAAAGCAGCGTATCCGTCTACGTTGATGATGAATGCGATTCCGGCGCAGGTCGCGGGCGTCCAACGCATCGTCGTCGTCACGCCGCCCGCGCAATTTCAGCAAGCGCCCGTGATCGCCGCGACGCTCAAAGAACTCGGCTTATTTGAAGTCTATTTGATCGGCGGCGCTCAAGCTGTCGCAGCGTTGGCCTACGGCACGGCGACGATTCCGCGCGTGGACAAAATCGTTGGCCCCGGCAATCAATACGTCGCCGCCGCGAAAAAATTGGTCTACGGCGATGTGGACATTGATTCGATTGCGGGGCCGAGCGAGATTGTCGTGATTGCGGATGACACCGCGCGCCCGGGTTTCATCGCCGCCGATTTGCTCTCGCAAGCTGAGCATTCTGAAGACGCCGCTGCGATTCTGGTGACGAACAGCGAAACCCTCGCGGCCAACGTCCAAGCCGAAGTTATCCAGCAAACCGCAACCTTGCCGCGCCGCGCGATCATCGAAAAATCGCTCGCGGATTTCGGCGCGCTGATCGTCGTCGAATCGCTGGAAGCCGCGTGTTTATTGGTCAATCGCTTTGCCGCAGAACACGTCGAAGTGATGACTGCCGACAGTGAAGCGACGGCGGCAAATATTCATCACGCGGGCGCGATTTTCATTGGCGCTTATTCGGCGGAATCAGTGGGCGATTATTTCGCGGGCACGAACCATGTCTTGCCGACGGGCGGTACGGCGCGCTTTTCATCGGCGCTCGGCGTGTATGATTTTCTGAAACGCACGAGCCTGATTCGCTACACGAAAGACGAATTGCAACGCACGGCGCACAGCATTGATTTACTGGCGCAGGCGGAAGGCTTACAAGCGCACGCGCGGGCAGCCACGATTCGCGTTCGTGAAAATACCTAAAAAATCTCTTGACAAGATCAAACTTTAGACTTAGTCTAAGATGCGATGAAGGACGACGTAATCAAAATCCTGAACGACTATGGCATCCAACCTTCGGCGCAGCGCGTAGCGGTGGCGGAATATGTTTTGACCACTGACGAGCATCCGTCCGCCGATCAGGTCTTTGCCAAAGTCGCTTCTAACTTCCCCATAATTTCGCGCGCGACGATTTACAACACGCTGAATTTGTTTGTCGAAAAAGGCTTGTTGCGTGAATTGCACATTGCCGCCGGGCGCGTCGTGTTCGATCCGAAGCTGGCGCGGCATCATCACTTCATCAACGAAGAAACCGGCGAAATTACCGACATCGAAGGCACGCAACTGCGCGTGAGCAATCTCAACAGTCTCAATGAATTTGAGATCAGCGATTATCAGGTCATTTTACGCGGCAAAAAGAAGTAGCAACGCGCCACTCTCTTTTTTTGCCCACTACTTAGATAAATTCTAACTTTTTACAAAATCTAAAGGAGAAACAAACATGCTTACCATAGGCGATCAATTTCCGAGCTTCAAATTGCAATCCGTTGTCAGCCTTGAAAAAGGCCAAGAGTTTCAAGAACTGACCGAAGCGTCCTATCCCGACAAGTGGAAAGTCGTGTTCTTCTGGCCGATGGACTTCACCTTCATTTGCCCGACTGAGATTGCCGAGTTCGGCAAGCGCAATGGTGATTTCGCCGACCGCGATGCGCAAGTGCTCGGCGTCAGCACTGACACGCATTTCGTGCATCTCGCGTGGCGCAACAATCACGCGGATTTGAAAGACCTCCCCTTCCCGATGGTCGCTGACACGAAGCGCGAACTCTCAACCGCGCTCGGCATTTTGCATAAAGAAGCGGGCGTCGCGTTGCGCGCAACGTTCATCGTTGATCCAAACGGCATCATTCGTTTCGTGAGCGTGAATGACTTGTCCGTCGGTCGCAACGTGGATGAAGTCTTGCGCGTGCTGGATGCGTTGCAAACGGACGAACTCTGCCCGTGCAACTGGAAAGAGGGCGAAAAAACGTTAGGAAAGGCGGCGTAATATGACGAACATTGAAACCTTACGCCATCGGCTGCCTGAAGCGGCCAAAGACATCAAGCTCAACGTCCAATCCGTATTCCAAACGACAACGTTGACGCCAACGCAAAGCTGGGGCGTCGCGGTCGCTTCGGCTATCGCCACGCGCAATGCAGAAGTTCGCAACGCAGTCCTGGCCGATGCACAAGCGCAGTTGAGCCAGGAATCCATACAAGATGCGAAAGCGGCGGCGGCGTTGATGGCCATGAACAATGTGTACTATCGCTTTCGCCACATGATCGGCAAAGAAAGTTATAGTACCAAGCCCGCACGCTTGCGGATGAATTGGATTGGCAAACCGCTCGCCAACAAAGTGGATTTCGAGTTGTATTGCTTAGCCGTCAGCGCGATCAACGGTTGTGAAATGTGCATTCGCTCGCACGAAGACGTCGTGATCAAAGGCGGCTTGAGCGAAGACCAGGTGCATGATGCCGTGCGCGTGGCGGCGACGATTCAGGCGCTCGCGGTTTCGCTGGAAATTGGTGAGGATGAATCGTTGACGGTGCAAGCGGGCGCGTAAGTGAACGGCCCACATTTTCACGAATGGATGTCGGCCATCTCAATTTATTTTTCTGACCCGGATGGACACGCGCTGGAACTTTGCGCGGTGCATAGAAACGAGTAGACTACGCGCCAAACAACAACCAATTATCAAGCTGAAAGGAGTTCACGCCATGCAAATTAACATTGGTATTTCTGAAACGGATCGCAAAGAAATTGCCGACGGATTGTCACATCTGTTGGCAGATAGTTACACGCTGTATCTGAAAACGCACAACTATCATTGGAACGTGACTGGCCCGATGTTTCAGACACTGCATTTGATGTTTGAGACGCAATACAACGAACTCGCGCTCGCGGTAGATTTGATCGCCGAACGCATTCGCGCGCTGGGTTTCCCGGCTCCGGGATCGTATCGGGAATTCAGCCAATTGACGGCAATTGCTGAAGATGATGACGCACCGGACGCGCAGGAAATGATTCGCCGCCTTGTCGCTGGACAAGAGACCGTGACGCGCACCGCGCGTTCGATTTTCCCCGTTGTGGACAAAGCCAACGACGAACCGACCGCGGATTTGTTGACGCAACGGATGCAGTTGCACGAGAAGAATGCGTGGATGCTGAGAAGCCTTTTGGCGTAACACCAGCAAGCCACAGTCCAAGACACTAAAGACCGAACGGAGTTTCCGTTCAATACAAGGAGGAGCCAATGAAAAAGAACCTGAAGACCTTATTCGCGACCTTCGCTGTCGTTGCACTCTCGTTGGTGGCAACACATGAAGTCACTGCGCAAAGCGACCCGATGCGCAACCAGTTCTGGTGGCCGGATCAACTTGATCTCTCACCGCTGCGGCAGAACGGTGCGGAGTCCAACCCGATGGGCAAACAGTTCGATTATGCCAAAGCGTTTGCCAGTCTCGACCTCAATGCCGTCAAGGCAGATATCAAGAAAGTCCTGACGACATCGCAACCCTGGTGGCCGGCGGATTACGGACATTATGGCCCGTTCTTCATCCGCATGGCCTGGCACAGCGCCGGAACGTATCGCGTGGGTGATGGACGCGGCGGTGCGGGCGGCGGCCAAATGCGTTTTGAGCCGCTCAACAGTTGGCCGGACAACGGCAACCTCGACAAGGCGCGACGCTTGCTTTGGCCGGTCAAACAAAAATACGGGCAAAAACTTTCCTGGGCTGATTTGATGGTCTTGACCGGCAATGTCTCGCTAGAATCCATGGGTTTCAAAACCTACGGCTTTGCCGGTGGACGCGAAGACGATTGGGCACCAGACCCGGTCTTCTGGGGGCCGGAGAAAAAGTGGCTGGCCGATGAGCGTTACAGCGGAAATCGCAATCTCGCCAAGCCGCTGGCCGCTGTGCAAATGGGTTTGATCTATGTGAATCCCGAAGGCCCGAATGGCAATCCTGATCCGTTGGCAGCCGCGAAGGACATCCGCGAAACCTTTGGCCGCATGGCGATGAACGACGAAGAAACGGTTGCGCTCATCGCTGGTGGTCACACATTTGGCAAAGCACACGGTGCGCACAATCCGGGCAAATGCACGGGGCCTGAGCCGGCAGCAGCAGGTGTTGAGCAGCAGGGATTTGGCTGGCAAAACAACTGCGGCAAAGGCAATGCGGGCGACACGGTCACGAGCGGCCTGGAAGGCGCTTGGACGTCCAGACCAACGGCTTGGACATCGGAATATCTCATCAATCTGTTTGCCCATGATTGGGTGCAAACCAAGAGCCCGGCTGGTGCTACGCAATGGATTCCTGCCAATAACAAGGCCGCGAACACCGTGCCGGACGCACACGATCCGGCCAAGAAACACGCGCCGATCATGTTCACAACCGACCTCGCGCTGAAGTTCGATCCGAGCTATCAGAAGATCGCGAAGCGATTCGCGGAGAACCCCGAAGAATTCCGGCTCGCGTTTGCCAAAGCGTGGTTCAAGCTGACGCATCGCGACTTGGGGCCGCGTTCCCGCTATGTCGGCGCGGAAGTTCCGAAAGAAGACCTGATTTGGCAAGACCCCCTGCCCCGCATCAGCTACAAACCGATTGACGCGAAAGATGCGGCGACGCTGAAAGCCAAAATCATTGCCTCAGGACTGACCAACGCAGAACTGGTCAGAACGGCTTGGGCTTCGGCGGCGACGTTTCGTGGCACAGACATGCGCGGTGGCGCGAATGGCGCGCGCGTTCGCCTCGCACCGCAAAAGGATTGGGAAGTTAACAATCCGGCGGAACTGAACAAAGTGTTGCAGAAGCTGGAAGGCATCCAGAAGGAATTCAACAGCCAGGCCAAAGGGAAACAAGTCTCGCTCGCCGACTTGATCGTGCTGGGTGGCAATGCCGCTATCGAGCAAGCCGCGAAGGCGGCAGGTCACAACGTAGTCGTTCCCTTCACGCCGGGGCGTGTGGACGCATCGGAAGCACAGACTGACGTGCTGTCGTTCGCTCCGCTGGAACCGACGGCAGATGGTTTCCGCAACTACTTCCAAACCGGTGAGCGTCTGTCACCAGCGGTAATGTTGGTCGAACGGGCGGCGCTGTTGACGCTTTCTGTTCCCGAAATGACCGTGCTGGTGGGCGGCATGCGGACGCTGAATGCCAACGCCGGAGGGGCGAAGCATGGCGTGTTCACAGATCGGCCTGGCACATTGAGCAATGACTTTTTCGTCAACCTGCTCGACATGTCAACGCAATGGAGCAAGTCTTCGACCGAAGGGCTGTACGAAGGAAAAGATCGCGCGACGGGCAAGGTGAAATGGACGGCGACCCCGGTTGACCTGGCGTTCGGCTCGAACTCCGAACTGCGCGCCCTGTCAGAGTTCTATGCGGCGTCGGACGGCAAAGACAAGTTCGTGCAGGACTTTGTCAAAGCGTGGACGAAGGTGATGAACCTCGACCGCTTCGACTTACGCTAAGTGTAGCGCGGGACATGGATTCATTCTCCATTCTCAATTCTTGATTCTTCATTTTTTGGCAGAGGAATGCTCGTTCCTAGCTGCGAATGAAGAATCAAGAATTGAGAATGGAGAATGCTTTTTATAAGCGGTCTGCGTTGTCACGATACCACGCAATTGTGCGGCGCAAGCCTTCGTCTAAATTGATTTCAGCTTTCCATCCGAAGCGCGCTTCGACTTTCGCTGCCGACAAATACTGCGCATCAATTTCGCCTGCGATCTTGCTTTGCAACATCACTTTCGGCTCCAATGTTTTGCCCGCCAGCCGAATGATGCGGTTGACTAAATCCAGCATTTGCACTTGTTCGCCCGTGCCGAAGTTGAAGGCTTCGCCTTTTGCTTCTTCAATCTTTTCCGCCAGCAACAAATAACCGCGCGCGACATCGTCCACATAAACGAATTCACGAATCGGCGTGCCGTCGCTGCGAATGATCGGGGCTTCGTCTTTCAGCACCGAAAGAATCGTCCCCGGCACGACGCGCGACAAATTCATATCGCCGGGGCCGTAGACATTGGCAAAGCGCGTCACCGCAACTGGCACGTTGTAAGCGTGCGCGTACGACCGCGCGATCACGTCGGTGCAAACTTTCGAGGCGTCATACGGAAACAAACCGTTCAGCGCATTGTCTTCGGTGTATGGCAAAGTTTCGTGCGTGCCGTACGCCTTGTCGCTCGATGCGACGACAAGGCGTTGCACCGATTTTGTGACACGGCAGGCTTCCAGCAAAAAATACGTGCCGCGAATGTTCGTCTCAAACGTGGAGAGCGGCGAACGATTCGCCGCGCCGACAATCGCTTGCGCGCCGAGATGGAAGACGCCTTCAATTTCGTATTCGTTCAGGATGCGTTCGAGCAGCGGATAATCTTCGAGCGCGCCTTGAATCACGGTCGTGCGGCGGCGCAGATCAAACAAATCCAGCGCGTTCGCCCGCACGGCATCACGTTGCAAACAGACGACGCGCGCGCCTTGCTCAACCAACAATCGGGTGACGTGCGCGCCGACAAAGCCAGTCGCGCCGGTCACAAAAACATTTCGATTCGTCCAAAAACTCATGCGGTGATTCCTTTATGGGGTATTTGCGGCGCTAATCTAATCATCGCAGCGGGCGACTGTCCATACGGCAAAAATATTTTCAGAGGCGGGAATAAATATCACTGCTGCCGTCATTATAGAGACAGCAGGATGAACTCGCGCCTGCGACACGGCAAAAGAAAGGATGGCTTGACCTTGTCCCCTCCATCGGAACAGCAGCTTTCGGCCTTTGAAGAATCTGCGCTCGGCTATGCGGATCAGTTGTTCCGCGTCGCCTTGCGGGTGCTGCGCCATCGTGAGAAGGCCGAAGACCTCGTGCAGGAAACATTTTTGCAAGCCTGGAAATCATTTCATCGGTTTGCGCCGGGCACGAACCTGCGCGCCTGGCTTTTTAAGATTATGTTCAATCTGCATCACTCCAATTTGCGGCGCAACAAACTGGAACTCGTGGCGGTCGAAGAAACCGTGTTCGATACGCTGGCCTACGATCCGCCGACGCCGCAATTTGTGACGGAAGAAGAAGTGTTGGCGGCACTGGAACGGGTGCCGCGCGATTTTCAAATCCCGGTGATCCTCGCGGACATCGAAGAGCTTTCGTACAACGAAATCGCCGAAGTGATGAACATTCCCAAAGGCACAGTGATGTCCCGTCTGCATCGCGGGCGCAAATTATTACGCATGGAGTTAGTCAATTACGCCAGAAGTTATGGCCTCAAGGTGTCGGAGCAATAAGTTATGCAAGCAATGGATTGTCGCAATTTCAAAGAAGTGCTGGATTCGTATCTCAGCGATGAATTGGCCGTCGAGACCAACCACGCGGTGATACGGCACGCCGAACATTGTGCGGGCTGTCGCGGCGAAATGCACGCGCGCCGCAATTTGCGCGGCGTACTGCGCGGAGCCGTGACCGCCACGACCGCGTCACCGGAATTCCAGCAACGGCTGCACGCGCGCCTGCGTGCCGCAGCAACCGCCCAAACCTTTGCTAGCGGCATCAACCGCGCATCGTTTTTCGCCAAATGGTTCGGGCGGTTTTCCATGCCGCAATTTGCGATGGCGACTGCCGGGTTATTGCTGGTGTTGCTGGGCAGCATTTATCTGTTTTCCAGTTCCACCAACGTGCAGGCGGCGGCGTTGAGTCCGGCGATTTTGCAGCAAGCGGCTGGCGATCACGATCACTGCGCCGCGTTTTGGCGCAATCTGACCTGGAGCGAACACGACCCCATTCAAAAAATTGAGGACTACGATCCCTCCTTGCAGGATTTGGGGAAACATTCTCCGCACCAGGCATTGGGTTTGAAGTTTCACTATGCCCACGTCTGTAGCGAAGGCGAACGCCGATTCGTACATCTGATCTACTCGCGCGACAACCAATTGATTTCACTGCTCGTCACCGAACGCAATGCGCAAGCGATGAAAGATGGCGTGGTTCCTGACGACGATGGCGGCAAGGCGGGGCTGCAACGCGAACTCGGTTTGCTGGGCAAATACACAGTCAGCGCATTGCAAACATCCAAACACGTGGTTTTACTCGTATCTTCTCTCGACGAACCAACGCAGCAAAATTTGGCCGAAAAATTAGCACAACCCATTAGCCATCTGTTGCGTCAAAGAGGCAAATAAAAATTGATAGGAGAACGTTATGAAGAAACCCAAATTGATTAAGCGGGATGAAATTTCGCAAGTCCAATCCGTCAAACCAACACCCACTGCCGTCACGCTGCAAAAAACGGTGAGTGACGTCAAAGACTGGCTCAACACGCGTCAACAAAACACCCGTCAAAGCGCACGCGACGCCTTTGCGCAACTGTTTGCCCAACCTTCTTGTACGGAATGCTAAGTTATGAAGCCTTGGAGTATTTTGTTAGTCGTCATTGCGAGTCTGACTGTCCTGTCGCTGCTGATAAGCCGCCAAAACTTGTCCGCTCCTGTTGCATCTGATGCGGTCGAATCGCAGTCCGCCGTCGCGCCGCAAAAGGCTCCTGTCATTGTCGAACTTTTTACTTCCGAAGGCTGCTCAAGCTGTCCGCCCGCCGACGTGGTCTTGGCTGAGTTGGAGAAAAAGCAGCCCGTCGCCAATGCCACCATCATCGCGCTCGGCGAACACGTGGATTATTGGAATTATCTCGGCTGGTCGGACCCGTTTTCCGCCGCCATTTATAGCGAACGCCAACAAGACTACGCGCGTGCTCTGAACGCGAACGTCTACACGCCGCAAATGGTTGTGGATGGCCGCACGGAATTCGTCGGCAGCAACGCCGCACAAGCAGCAGAAGCCATTGCGAAAGCGGCGCGCGCGCCCAAAGCCAATCTGCAAATCGTGCGCAGCCAGCCGAACAAAATCAACATCACCGCGACCGACATCCCCAAAGTCACGGCCAACGACCAGCTTGACATCGTCGTGGCGATTACCGAAAACAATTTGCAGAGCAACGTGGTGCGCGGCGAAAACGCGGGGCGCAAACTCCGGCACGGAACCGTCGTGCGGCATTTGCAAGTCGTGGGCGAAGCGCCTATGGCCGAAGCGAAACTGATTTTCGCGCCGGATTGGAACCGCGAAAACCTGCGCGTCGTCGCCTTCTTGCAGGAACGAAGGAACCGTCGTATTTTAGGCGTGACCGTGCTGGAAGTGGTCGAACCGCGACACTGACGAAACCGCCCACGAACTACTTTTGGAGACAATTTTATGAGACGAGCTTTTCTGTTGACTGGTCTGGCTTCGCTGGCCGGGATGATGATTGCCCCCCAAACCAATGCCAAAGATAAAAAGCAGCGCCCCGACAAGGTCGTCAAATCCGACGCCGAATGGAAGAAGATTCTAACCAAAGAGCAATTTTACGTTACGCGCCAGAAAGGCACCGAACGTGCCTTCACGGGGCAATACTGGAACACCAAAGACAAGGGCACGTACCTCTGTGTGTGTTGCGATCTGCCGCTCTTCAGTTCCGACACAAAATTCGATTCCGGCACAGGCTGGCCGAGCTTTTGGGCCCCGCTCAACAAAGCCAACATCACTGAAGTCAAAGACCTCAGTTACAACATGGTGCGCGTCGAAACCATCTGCGCGCGTTGCGATGCGCATTTGGGGCACGTCTTTGACGACGGGCCGAAACCAACGGGCTTGCGCTATTGCATGAATTCGGCGTCACTCAAGTTTGTGAAGAAAGCATGAAAATTTTGCTTGCAATGTCGCTCTTGGGCATCTTCAGTGTCGTCAGCGTGGCGCAGTCCAAGCTCGACTACACGGAATTCGACCGTCTCACGAAAACGCACGTCAACGCGCAAGGCTTCGTGAATTATGCCGCGCTGCAAAAAGAATTGCCCGCGCTTGAAAGCTTCATCAAACAACTCTCTACGATCAGCCCGGACACTCATCCCAACCTCTTCGCGGATGACAACGAAAAGCTGCGGTATTTTCTGACCGCCTACAACGCCTGGGTTTTATACATCGTCACGAAAGCCTATCCGAAAAAAGATACGCTGTGGGGCTGGTTCCTCTTCAAAGACCAACCGATCAAGCTCGGCGGCAAGGATTCGTCGCTGGAAAAGCTGGAACACGGCATCATTCGCAAACGCTTTGGCGACCCGCGCGTGCATTTTTATTTGAATTGCGCCGCCCGCAGTTGCCCGCCGCTGCCACAAGGCGCGATCCCCGCCGGCAAAACCGCTGAACATCTGGCAGCGGCGACGCGCCGATTTATCAATTCACGCAAATATGTGAGCTTCGATCCGGCCACGAAAAGGCTGCGTATCTCGAAGATCTTCGATTGGTTCGCCGATGATTTTTTGACCTTTGTCAAAACGAAGTACAACCAACCGCAACCGCATATCGTGCAATATCTGCTGTTGTATGCCGAAGGTGAATTGAAAGAGGCTTTGACCAAAACGCCGCTGCGTGAAATCCGGGTGAGTTACTTCGATTATGACCGCAGTTTGAATAAACAGTGACGATGGCTCATCGCCGCCGCCACGCAAACCATTTCTCGAACAAAGTCTTCACCGTCGGCGTCAACTTCGTGCGCATATACGCATCGCCGATTTTCTTCAGCGCGTCGGCTTGCACCGGGTACGGCTGGATCGTGGAAGACAGCGCGCTGAGTTTCAGCCCCGTCGTTATTGCCTGCGTGAGATGTCCGATCATTTCGCCCGCGTGGCGCGCGACGATGGTTCCGCCCAAAATTCTGCCCGTCTTCGGGTCGTAATGCACGCGCGCCAAGCCTTCCGTTTCGCCGTCGAGCACGGCGCGATCTACGTCGTCGAAGGTTTGCGTGATGGTTGCAACAGCGAATCCTTTCTGTCTCGCTTCGGCTTCGGAGTAACCGACATGCGCGACTTCGGGATCGGTGAACGTACACCAGGGAATCGTGAGCGCGGAGGCTTTTCGTCGCCCGAAGAAAAACGCATTCGCAATCACGTTGCGCGCCATCGCGTCTGCCGCGTGCGTGAACTTGTACGGCGAACAAACATCACCTGCTGCGTAAATGCGCGGATTGCTCGTGCGCAAACGATCATCCACTGCAATGCCTTGCGGCGAATATTTCACGCCTGTGACATCGAGTCCGATACCGTCAACATTGGGCGCGCGGCCTGTTGCGACTAAAATCGTATCGCACAACACAGCGCGTTCCCTGCCCTGCTGCGCGACGATCAGAGCTTTGCTGCCGTTGCGTTGTTCGGCACGAACGATGTTGGCATTGAGGATAAATTCGATGCCTTCGCGTTCGAGTTGGCGTTGCACAATGGCGGCGACATCGCGGTCTTCGCGCGGCAGCACTTGCGCGAGATCAATGACCGTGACTTGCGCGCCGAACCGCTGAAACGCTTGTGCCAACTCACAACCAATCGGCCCCGCGCCGATCACCGCCAACCGCGCGGGCAGCTCGGTCAACGTGAAAATCGTTTCGTTCGTGAAGTAGCCAACGTCGCGCAAACCCAATATTGACGGGACTGCGGCGCGTGCTCCCGTTGCAATCACGGCACGATCAAAACGTAAGCGTTGGCCTGCGACTTCGATTTCATCGCGACTCACAAACTTCCCGTCACCGATGAACACATCCACGTTGAATTCGTCCCGAAAACGTTGCGCCGAATCGTGCGGCGCGATTTCGGCACGCAGCCGTCGCATCCGTTCCATCGCTGTCGCAAAGTTGATGGTCGGCGGTTCGCGGAATTGCACGCCGAAGCTCGCGGCATTCTGCGCATCGTAGACCGCGCGCGCCGCACGAATCACGGCTTTCGACGGCACGCAACCCGTTACCAAACAATCGCCGCCCATCAATGATTTTTCGATCAACGCGACTTTACCGCCCAACCCGCCCGTGCCGCCTGCGCTGACCAAACCGGCTGTGCCCGCGCCCAACACAACGAGATTGTATTTGCCGCGCGGCGTCGGATTGATCCAATGAGCGGGATGAACGTGTGAGGCTAAGGCTTGATCGTGAACGTCATCAGGCAACAACATTTCGCGCAGCGTCGCAGCCATCAACGCACCTCCGAAGTTTGCAGTTTGGTCGGCGGCAGCGGCTCGCGCTCCGCTTCGGCAATCGCTTTGCGCGCGGTGCGTGTCACGAACACGACGACCGCAATCGTGGCGATCAAGCCCACCATCTTGAGCGCGAATTGCCACATGCTGGCGCTGCCCCCGCTGCCTGTTGCCGCGCCCGTCAGCGTGTCACCGGCCAATGAACCGAAGTACACGTACAGAAACGTGGCTGGCAACATCCCCAGCAAATTCGCCAGCACGTACGCCCCCGTACGCACCGAGGTCAAACCCAGGAAATAATTCAGCAACGTGAACGGAAAGGCCGGACTCAGCCGTGTGAGCGTCACCATCTTGAAGCCGTTCTGACCGATGGCGCGATCCAGCGCGGCGAATTTCGGATTGGCCGCCGCCCATTCGCTGACCTTCGCGCGCAGCCGGGTTTTCGCCAGCCAAAACGAACCGAGCGCGCCCAGATTCGCGCCCACAATCACCGTCGCGGCACCGATCCACAAGCCGAAGATTGCGCCTGCGGCCAACGTCAACGCGCTGCCCGGAATCAGCAAAACGGTGGCGATCACATAAAGCAACGCAAACACGACGGGGCCGAGTAATCCCAGCCCTTTGATCCAGCCTTGCAGCGCGAGCGTCCAGGCTTTGACCGGCAGAAATAAAAACCCGATACCGACGGCCAATACGATGAGTCCCAACAAAACGGCTTTTCGGTTCTTCATAGGCACACACGAAGTTGTTTCCAGTTTCAGCGATGGTTTTCCTGCGCGTTGAGCGACCAATCATACTCGAAATATTGCACGGTCGGCTTCTTTTCGCGCAAAAACTGTGCGACTTCGGCGGGCACATATTGGCTGGCTGCCGCGAGCAAGGCCGCGCCCGACGCTTCGGCTTCGACGCGCGCGACAACTGTGTTCGAGCGCGTGAAATCTGCCGCGTACCACTTGAAGATCGGCGAGAGCGAGACTTGATTGCGGCTCGGATCGTAGTTCATCCCGCGCGCCATATCGCTCAAGAATTGGAGCGCGCATTTGCGCAATTGCTCTTCCAACTCTGCGCCCGTGAACGCGAAGCGTTGCAGCTTGGGACAACTGGTCGAAGCGCAATTGACAGCGAAGTGAAGGCGCGGGTCTTGCAAGTCGCGGCCTTGCTTTTCGATTTCGTCGAGCGTCAATTCCGCGCCCGCGACCTTGTGCTTTTTGCCATCGAAGAAGCCTTTCACCTCGCGCACGCTTTTGGCTTTACCATACACATCAGCAAGCACATCGGCCAGCGTACAAGCATTGTACGCATTGATCCAAAACGCCAGGCGTTCGGCGTTGTTCGCAAAGCCGCTCGGATTCGCGGTGGCGAGCGTGGTCAAATATTGATCCAGCTTCGCGCGCTCTTTCTGCAAGCCCGGATAATCCACCCAGCCCTGATCGTTGACATAAGTTGTGAGCAATGTGCCGAACACGGAATGATCGAACGCGGCGGCATTTGCAGCAGGCGGGGCCGCGGTCCCGCTTTGGTTTGGTTGAGGTCGGGCGCAAGCAACGAAGCCCAGTGTTAACGCGCTGACCAGCCCGAATTGTAAAAGCCATTTCATGCCTGATTCTCCTGCCCAGAATTTGGTACTGCCAAGCAGTATATGTTGTGTGTGCGGCAAAGTATTCCCCAACCAACAGGCATTCGGCAACCGTTGACAGGCACGTGCGCGAGGAGTAGCGTAGCGGCATCGTTTTCTATTCAGCTTGGTCGTATGAGAAACGCGGGCATAACGATTCCCCATCGTGACTATTCCGCCTGGGTACGCACGCATCCTGCGTGCTGGGCAATGAAAACACGCGAGACAAAAGCCAGCACGCAGGATGCGTGCGTACCCACTCCTTTTCATTCTTCGTTCCAGTTGATGACGTAGCAATAAATCAACGACGCGACGATCACATAAGCCCCTAAAAATAAGGCTCCAAACAATTCCGTTATCAGCGACATCTCGACAAACCTCCTTACGATGATTTCGTGGTGTGCGGGGAATTTCGGGGAAAGGGGGGCTGGCAACACCGTTCGTTCGCGGCGCAGGTGAAGCGCGAGCCGCCAACGATGCGCGCCATTGTAGCGGGAAATATGCCGCCGCGCTTGACAGAATTTGCGGCGCTGGCGAGGATCACTGCGCGCATGAATTTGTCCGTCATCATCCCCGTCCTGAACGAACGCCAGCAACTGCCGCGCACGCTTGCCGTTCTCAAATTTCAAATCTCAAATTCTCAAATCATTGTGGTAGATGGCGGCAGCACCGACGGCACGCGCGAGTGGTTGCAACAACAAACCGGCCTCATTGTGATTGAGTCGGAACGCGGGCGCGGGCGGCAACAAAATGTTGGGGCCAAAGCGGCGACCGGCAATGTGCTGTTGTTTTTGCACGGCGATTGCACGTTGCCGGAAAACGCGGCGACGTTGCTCGCACAAACCTTCGCATCCGCCCAAATCAGTGGCGGCGCGTTTCTGATTCGCTTTGCCGAGCAACAACCGCGTTCGCTCAACCTCATTGCCAAAGGCATCAACGCGCGCACGCTCGTCACCAAAACCGCGACGGGCGATCAGGCGATTTTTGTGCGGCGCGCGGTCTTTGAAGCCCTCGGCGGCTTTGCGGATTGGCCGTTGTTTGAAGACGTGAATCTGGTTACGCGAATCAAGCAACACGGACGGTTCGTGATCCTGCCTGCGCCCGTCACGATTTCCGCGCGTCGTTACATCGCGCACGGCCCGTGGCGCACAACGTTTTTGATGTACGCGCTGCGCATCGGTTATTGGCTCGGCGTTTCGCCCGCGAGATTGTATCAATGGTTTCAGGACGTGCGCCCACACTTGAAGAATGTCTCGTAAGTAGCAGTTCTCGCTACTAAATCGCGCCGACATTCGGTACACTCTGCTTTCTTCGACGCGACCCCCATTCTGCGAGGCTACGAAATGAGCAGAAACTTTCAACTGATAATTTGCGCGCTGTTGCTCTCGACCTTCGCCTTTGCCACAGGTTCCTGGCCGCAAGCACAACCGATCAACTTCGCGCGCGACATTCAACCGATCTTCGCGGCGCATTGCGTCAGTTGTCACGGCAAGCAAAAAGCCGCCGGGCAATTGCGCCTCGACAACAAAACTTCAGCCATGAAAGGCGGCATCAGCGGCGCAGTCATCGTGCCCGGCAACGCGCACGGCTCGATTTTATTGACGCGCGTCACCGGTTCCGACGGCCAAGCCAAAATGCCAATGGGCGGCGAGGCATTGAAGCCCGAACAGATTGAATTGCTGCGGCAATGGATTGATGCAGGCGCAATTTGGCCATCAACTGACGAATCTCAAATCTCAAATCTCAAATCTCAAATCCACTGGGCGTATGTGAAGCCGCTCCGCCCCACGATTCCATCCGTCAAAAATCCCGCTTGGCCGCGCAATCCGATTGATGCGTTCGTTCTCGCGCGGCTCGAAAAAGAAGGCTTGCAACCATCGCCCGAAGCGTCGAAAGAAACCTTGCTGCGGCGCGTCTATCTCGATTTGATTGGCCTGCCGCCGAGTGTGCAAGAGATTGATGAATTCTTGCATGACAACGCGCCGAACGCTTACGAAAAGGTCGTGGACAAACTGCTCGCCTCCAAACATTACGGCGAACGTTGGGCGCGTCCCTGGCTCGATCTGGCGCGTTATGCCGACTCCAACGGCTATGAAAAAGATCGTCCGCGCGTGATGTGGAAATATCGTGATTGGGTCATCAACGCGCTCAATCAAGATATGCCGTTCGACCAATTTACGATTGAGCAAATCGCGGGCGATATGCTGCCCAACGCGACGATGGAGCAGAAGATTGCTTCCGGTTTCAACCGCAACACCCTGCTCAATCAGGAAGGCGGCGTGGACGATGAAGAAGCGCGCTTTGAGACGTTGATTGATCGCGTCAACACGACTGCGACGGTGTGGCTCGGCTCCACGATTGGTTGCGCGCAATGCCACAACCACAAGTACGATCCGTTTTCGCAGCGCGATTATTACCGGCTGATGGCGTTCTTCGACAATCACGAATACAAGATTCTCGAACTCGGCAACAGCGAAGGCTGGGTCGTCGAACCCGAACTTGAAATGCCGACGCCCGAACAAGCCAAACAGCGCAAACTTCTGCGCGACGAGATTGCTAAACTCGAAGCCAAACTGAAAGCCGAAACGCCCGCATTGACCGCCGCGCAAACCGCTTGGGAACGCGAGCAGTTGAACGACGCGAATCAATGGGTCACGCTCGATCCGACTGAATTCACTTCGACCGGCGGCACGACGTTTACGAAGCTTGCCGACAAATCCTTGCTCGCAGGCGGCGCGAATCCTGAGCGCGAAGAATACGTCATCAAAGCGCCCACGAATCTCAAAACCATTACGGGGCTGCGCATCGAAGTGTTGCCCGATGAACGCTTGCCGCGCGGCGGCCCCGGACGCGATCCGTATGGCAATTTTGTTTTGTCGAAAGTTGAGATTTCGGCGAACGGCAAACGTCTCGAACTCGGCAAAGCCAAAGTGGACAGCGCGGCAGGCACATTCAACTCTGACCGCTTTTTGTTCGCGCCGGTTCGCACTGCCGCCGACGACAATCCCGGCGGATGGCAGATTGATGCGACGCGCGATCCACAACGAATGCCGCGTCAAATGGCGATCAAGTTTGATGAGCCGTTAGCCAACACGACCGAACTCACGATCAAGCTGCGACATCTGGCGGGCGGGTTGGGGCAAGGCTTGGGGCGTGTGCGATTGTCAGTGACGAACGTCGAAGACCCATTGCAAATTGCGCGCATCCCGGCGGCGCTGAAACCTGTGCTGGCAATGCCTGCCGCAAGGCGTTCGGAGAAGCAAGTCGCCGACCTCACGAAACTCTTCCGCGAGTTGACGCCGCTGCTCAAAGCTGAGCGCGAACGCTTGATCGAGTTGAAATACAACCTCGACCGAATCAAAGTCGTGACGGCGTTGGTGATGGGCGAGAAACGCAATTACGAACGGCCTTCGACGTGGTTTCACGAACGCGGCGCATATCTGAACACAACGGAAAAAGTTTATGCCGCAACGCCCGCCGTGTTGCCGCCGCTGCCCGAACACGCGCCTGTCAATCGGCTCGGCCTGGCGTATTGGCTCGTGGATGAAAACAACCCGCTGACCGCGCGCGTGATGGTCAATCGCTTCTGGGAACAATTCTTCGGACGCGGTCTCGTGCTCACGAGCGAAGACTTCGGCACACAAGGCGAAGCGCCGTCGCATCCTGAGTTGTTGGATTGGTTGGCGGTGGAGCTTATGAATGCGGATTGGGGATTGCGGATTGCGGATTCCAAACCATCGCCGCCCGCGAAAAGATGGAGTATGAAGGCGATTCATCGCTTGATCGTCACATCCGCCACGTATCGCCAGTCTTCCGCCCTCAATCCGCAATCCGCAATCCAAATTCTGCAATCGAAGAATCCGCAATCCCAAATCCGCAATCCGCAGTCAGAAGACCCGTACAATCGCTTGCTCGCGCGCGGCCCGCGGTTTCGCGTCGAAGCCGAATTGGTGCGCGACATCGGTTTGACGGCGAGCGGCTTGCTGAGCCGTAAAATCGGGGGCGCGAGCGTATTTCCGCTGCAACCCGAAGGCATCTGGAAAAACCCGTACAGCAACGAAAAATGGCAGACGAGCAAAGGCGAAGACTTGTATCGCCGCAGCCTCTACACCTTCATTCGCCGCACGTCGCCGCATCCCGCGATGATGACGTTCGATGCGTCGAGCCGCGAAGTTTGCACCGTGCGGCGCGCGCGCACGAACACGCCGCTGCAATCGCTGACATTGCTGAACGACGAAGCCGCGATGGACAATGCGCGCGCGCTGGCCGAGCGGATGAGGCGCGAAGGCGGCGACGAATTGAAAGCGCAATTGATTTACGGCTTCCGCCTCTGCACGTCGCGGCAACCGAAAGCGGCAGAGGTGGCGCGCTTGGTGGCGCTGTATGAACAACAGCTTCAACTGTATCGCAACGACGAAAAGGCCGCGCAGTTGTTGACGAAAGAGGTACAATCCGCCAGCGCCGAGTTCGCCGCGCGCGTGATCGTGGCGAACGTGCTGCTGAATTTGGATGAGACCGTAACGAAGGAGTAGCGGCTATGAATGCAGTATTGGATGTAGTTGCCTTGGATAAGGAACGCGAAATTCTGGCGAAAGAAGCCGAAGACTCCCACAGTCAACTGGAGGACAAAAACATGGCGGGAGCGCGACACAGCGGCGTCGGCACACGATTGATTATCAAGCTGGGGCGGTATCTGGAAGACAATGACATCGGCGCAGTTTATGGCGCAGATGCGACCTACAAACTCCCGACCAGAGATCGCTTGCCGGATGTTTCGTTTATTTCCTCGGCGCGCATCCCGGTTGATGGAGAACCTGTCGGAGGCTGGGAACTCGCGCCGGATTTGGCCGTCGAAGTTATTTCGCCCAACGATGTGTATGAGGAAGTGGTCGGCAAAGTCGCGGAGTATTTTGCCGCAGGCGTGCAGCAGGTCTGGCTGATTTCCCCCGAATACAAAACTGTCATGGTCTACCGTTCGCCGTCGCAAGCGATCACATTATTTGAAAACGAAGAATTGACCAGCGAGGAACTGCTCCCCGGTTTTCGCTGCGCGCTTCGTGATCTTTTCAAACAACCGCAGCATCATTAGGCTGTTCCGAAACTATCGCAACGACGAAAGCACAACCGCCCCCCGAAACGAGTTGTCATGAGTTTAGTCGGATTCTCCCCCTGTCCGCTCTGCAAAGGCGCCGCGCGCGAAGTGATCTTTACCAAAAAGGGCTTTGACCTGGTGCGCTGTGGGAGTTGCAATTTGGCGTATTTGGGCAAGCCGCCTGCGCCTGAAGAATTGCAAAAACTCTATTCGTTCGCGGCAGGCTATCAAACGGATTTTGCCGATGCCGCTTCGTCCGAAGTGAAGTTTCATACGAAGGTTGCGCGCCTGTCGTACAAGTTGCTGAGCCAACATCGCAGCGCGGGCAAACTGCTCGACGTCGGCTGCTCCGCCGGGTTCTTCCTCAAAGAAGCACAGGCACACGGTTGGGAGGCGCACGGCATCGAGTATTCGCCCGACACGGCTGCGGTCGCGGCGAAGCAAACGGGTTTGCAGATCAAAAGCGGCAGGCTCGAAGATGCCCACTACGAAGCACATTCGTTCGATGTCGTGACGTTGTGGGATGTGATCGAACACGTGCCTGACCCGTTGCAAACGATGCGCAGCGTGCATCAGGTTTTGAGCGATGACGGTTTGGTTGCGCTCTCGACGCCCAATATTGACGGGCTGTTTCCGCAATTGTCGTATCGCGTGGCGAAGCGGTTGGATTACTGGCCGCACCCGGAACCGCCGCATCATTTGCTGCAATTTTCAGGGCAAACGCTGGGCTTGTTGCTGGCGCGCGCGGGCTTTGAAATTGTGGCGACCGAGACCCGCTGCCTTCCGCTTTCGTTTTCGTTTGATTTGAAACATCTGTGGCGGCGTTCGCCGAAACTGTGGTTATACACCGCTGCGTTTTTGCCCACTGCGATCATCGGCCCCTGGCTTGGCGCTGGGGATTGGATCTTCGTTTTCGCCAAGAAAAAATAACCCACGAGGAGAAAACATCATGCTGACAAAACTTCACAAACCCACTTTGTTCATCGTCTTGACGATTCTCGTTGCCTTTGGCATCACGGCCATCAGTCAGGTCAACATTCAAGATTTGAAACCGTTCGAGCCGCCGAAAAAAGAACCACCCGTCATCACGCCTGGCGCGAAGGTCGGCGACCCGCCATCGGACGCCATCATTCTGTTCGACGGCAAAGATTTGTCCGGCTGGAAGAGCCAACGCGATGGCAGCGAAGCGAAATGGAAAGTGCAGGACGGCTACATGGAAGTCGTGCCGCGCACGGGCGGCATTCAAACCAAACAGGAATTCGGCGATTGCCAATTGCATATCGAATGGGCCACGCCGTCCGTCGTCAAAGGCGAAGGCCAGGGACGCGGCAACAGCGGCATCTTTTTGATGGGGCATTACGAAATTCAGGTGCTGGATTCGTTTCAGAACACGACGTATTTTCACGGACAAGCCGGCTCAATCTACAAACAACACGCGCCGCTCGTGAACGCCTCGCGCAAACCCGGCGAATGGCAAACGTACGACATCATCTTCCAATCGCCGCGCTTCGATGAACAAGGCAAAGTCACGCGCTTTGCTCGCATGACGGCCTTTCACAACGGCGTGCTGATTCAAAACCACTCGCAGATTTACGGCGAGACGTGGCACGACAAGCCTGCACTGTACCTCGCGCATCCGAACAAAGGCCCGCTGGCGTTGCAGGATCACGGCGATTTGGTGCGCTTCCGCAACATTTGGGTGCGACCGCTGTAATAGTAAAAAGTGAAAAGTAGAAAGTAGAAAGCTCCTCAACCCTTCAGCTTTCCACTTTCTACTTTCGTCTCCTACTATTGGTGCGCGGCCAGCTTGGGCGTGATTTGCGGGCTGGGGCATTGGCGCTTTGTGCTGCTGGCAACGGGATTGATGCTCTTGATTTTGATTGTCGGCGGCCCGCTCGAAAAACATTCGGTGCGCTGGTGGCGCAAGTGGATCACGCACGAAAACATCAAGGATTTGTAGCTCTAAATTTTCCACGTATGGCACAAGATTTCTATCACGATCATGTCGTCAAAGCTTTGGTCAACGATGGCTGGACGATTACCGATGATCCGTTTCGCATCGTGTACAAAGGCACGCGAGTGTACGCCGATCTTGCTGCCGAAAAACCGTTTGCCGCGAGGAAGGGCACGCGCCAGATTGTTGTCGAAATCAAGGTCTTCAGTTCTCCCTCGCCGATGACAGAACTCGAACGCGCGCTTGGGCAATATGGCATTTACCGCACGTTCTTGCGCAAGCTCAGTCCTGAACGTGAATTATTTCTGGCAGTCGCAGTAGACATCTGGCAAGATTTCTTCTCGAAACCAGCAGTGCAAGACATCATCGCCGATCATCAGATCAAGCTGTTGATTTTTGATCCTGAGAAAGAAGAGGTAGTGCAATGGATAAACTAGCCACTTATCGCAGCGTCATCAAACAAATTCTCAAACGGCACGCTGAACTCACGCCCAGCATTGGACAAGTGCAAACTGTACCGATCTTCGATGAAGCGAGCGACAACTATATGGTCGTTGATTTAGGTTGGGATCGCACAGGACGTGTGCATGCTGTAGTGCTGCACTTACAACTACAGAAAGACAAAGTTTGGATCGAAGTGGATGGAACCGAAAACGGTGTGGCCCAGGAACTACTTGAAGCAGGAATTCCCAAAGCAGACATCGTGCTGGGATTTTACCGACCGGAAAGAAGACGGCTCACTGAATTCGCCACCGCCTGAGAACTGAGATGAACTACAAGAAGCTCGCAATCAAGAATCAAACCCGTCGCCATTTCTTCCAACAAACCGGGTTTGGTATCGGCGCAATGGCCTTGTCGTCTTTACTCAATGACAAGCTCTTCGCGCAAACCGCCAAACCGCACTTCACGCCGAAAGCCAAGCGCATCATCTACCTGTTTATGGCGGGTGCGCCGTCGCAGTTGGATATGTTCGATTACAAGCCTGCGCTTATCAAACACGATGGCGAAGATTGCCCGCCGGAGTATTTGAAAGGCGAACGCTTTGCCTTCACGAAAGGCGTGCCGAAGTTGCAAGCCACGCCGTTCAAGTTCGCGCCGCACGGGCAATCAGGCAACGTCATCGCGGAAGTCCTGCCGCATCTGAGCAAGCAGGCCGATGAACTGACGATCATTCGTTCGATGAAGACGACGCAGTTCAATCACGCGCCTGCGCAGATTTTCATGAACACCGGCCATCAAATCGCCGGGCGACCGAGCTTCGGCGCGTGGATGACGTATGGCCTCGGCAGCGAAAACAAAGACCTGCCCGGCTTTGTCGTGTTGATTTCGGGCGCGGCGAATCCTGATGGCGGCAAAACCTGTTGGGGCAGCGGCTTCCTTCCCACCGTGCATCAGGGCGTCGAATTTCGCTCCAAAGGCGATCCCGTGTTGTATGTCTCGAACCCCGCAGGCATTTCGAGTGAAGTGCGGCGCAGTTCGCTCGATGCGCTGAAAGATTTGAATGCGATGAAGCAGGCCGAGGTCAACGACCCCGAAATCAACACGCGCATCGCGGCCTACGAAATGGCCTATCGCATGCAAACGAGCGTGCCGGAGTTGAATGACATCTCGCAAGAACCTGCGCGCGTTCACGAAGCGTATGGCACGCAGCCCGGACAGACGAGTTTTGCGAACAATTGTCTGCTCGCGCGGCGTTTGATCGAGCGCGGCACACGCTTCGTGCAGTTGTATCACTGGGGCTGGGACATGCACGGCAACGGTGTCGGCAACGACATCGTAGCGAAGATGCCGCGCATGTGCCGCGAGATTGATCGCCCGATTGCGGCGCTGCTGACGGACTTGAAACAACGCGGCTTGCTGGATGAGACGATTGTGCTGTGGGGCGGCGAATTCGGACGCACGCCCGTGAATGAAGCGCGCGGCGGCTCGAAGCTGATTGGCCGCGACCATCATCCGCGTGCGTTCACGATGTGGGCGGCGGGCGGCGGCTTCAAGCCCGGCATCACGTATGGCGCGACGGACGAACTCGGTTACAACGTCGTCGAAGATTTAGTCGAAGTGCATGACTTGCACGCGACCGTGCTGCATTTGATGGGCTTGGATCACACGAAGCTGACGTACAAATTTCAAGGGCGCGATTTTCGGCTGACAGATGTGCATGGAAATGTCGTGAAGAAAATTCTTGTTTGAGTGTGGTGCGATTTGGCAAATCGCGTTACCTCACCATCGCGCCGTTTTGAGCGCGGGTTTGCCCTGCCTCACTTTGCCTGCCTCCAGCACAATCCGCGCGCACGCTTCCGCATCCGAGAGCGCGTCGTGATGGTTGAGCGGGATATTCAAATGCTGACAGACCAGGTTCAATTTGTTCGACGGCAAGCGCCAAACCTGCCGCGCCAATTTCACCGTGCAACGAAACGGCAAACGCGGCGGCGATAGTCCTGCCTTCGCGCAACACACCTCCAAGACACCTTTATCGAACAGCGCGTTGTGGGCCACGAAATATTCCGCGTCCGCAAGAAATTTCGCCATTTCCGGCCAGAGTTCGCCAAACGTCGGTTCGTGTTTGACCTGCTCCCACGTGATGCCGTGAATGTACGTGAATTGAAACCGTGAGCGCGGCGGACGAATCAGCGAATAGGTTTTCGCGACGATTTCCTCGCCATCCACGCGCACCAAAGCGATGGCGCACGCACTGTCGCGCCCGAAATCGGCGGTCTCAAAATCAATCGCCACAAAGGACATACTTTGCTCCTTTCTGCCCAGCCAATCACGATTCTTCATTCTTCATTCTCAACTCTTCATTCTTTGACAAAAGCAATGTCGCCACGCCTGTGCTCCTGTCAAAGAATAGAGAAGGAAGAATTGAGAAGGGAGAATACCAGTCACGACCAAGCCCTGATTGGCCCAGGTTTCAATTACATCGTCAGCACGATGCGGCCTGCCAATTTGCCTGCCTGCATCTCGGCAAAATAATCGTTGATTTGTTCCAGCGAGCCGGTTTTGTAATGACATTTCACACCGCCACTTGCCGCCAACGCTAGCACTTCTTCCAAGTCTTTGCGCGTGCCAACGGTCGAAGCGACGATCTTGTATTCGCCCGCGAGCATCGCTTGCACATTCAGCGAAATCGGCTCCGGCGTCATCCCGACAATCACCAACGTGCCCGCGCGCCGCAGGCAACGCAGTGCCGTTTCATACGCGGCTTTGCTGCCAGACGTGACGATGGCGACGTGCGCGCCGCCGTGGGCTTTGATTTCCTTGTGCGCTTGCGTCGTCGCGGCATTCACCGTCCAATCCGCGCCGCATTCTGTAGCGAGTTGTAATTTGTCATCCGCCACATCCACCGCGCCCACGACGAACTCAAGCTTCTTGCCAATCTGCACGGCCAAATGCCCCAAGCCGCCGATGCCAAACACCGCGAGCGTTTCGCCTGTTTTTAGCCTCGCTTCCTTGATCGCGCGATAGACCGTGACGCCTGCGCACAGCAACGGCGCGGCTTCTTCAAAGCTCAACGCATCGGGCAATCTCACCGTGTGGCTCGCCCGCGCTTTGGCAAATTCGGCGTAGCCGCCATCCACCATCACGCCTGTGATTCGTTGCTTGCCACAAAGCGTTTCGCGCCCGCTCTGACAGTATTCGCACACGCCGCACGTGTCCTGCAACCACGGCACGCCCACGCGCTCTCCGATAGTAAAGCCTTCGACGCCCGCGCCAATCGCGGCAACAGTTCCCGTGATTTCGTGTCCGAGAATCAACGGAAATTTTGCCGCGCGTTTGAGCATCTCCCATTCGCCCGAAGCAATGTGCAAATCCGAATGGCACACGCCGCTCGCCGCAATTTTGATGAGCAATTCGTCGGCGTCGGGCGTGGGCGTGGGAACGTCTTCGATGGCGAGGGGTTGTGCGAAATCGTGGAGAACAGCCGCTTTCATAAAGTTACTTTGTGCCATTGGTGCTGGCGGTTTGGAAGCCTTCGCATTCCGTAAAAATCGTGTGCAGAATCCCCAACAAAGAGTCTGGCTGCCCAATCGAATACGGTTCCGACCGCGCAAATGTGTTGTCCGGCGTGTAGCGCCCGAATTCCCAAATTTTGCCGGTGCTGACGATGCCGAACAACGGATGCCGATGGCCTTCCTGTTCGTTGAGCATCGAAGCCGTTTTCATCGCAATCAGGCATTGCCCCCAACCCTGCTCAAAGTCATCTTTCTTGGCTTCTGCGACCACGACGAACGGTGATTTGAAGCGCGCTTGATACGGCGTAAAGGCGAAATCCACTTTGCCGCGAAACGGCGCGGCTCCCGCGTCCACTTGTTTCTCTTGCCACATGCGAAGGTTATGATGATCCAGCGCTTCGAGAAAAATCAACTCCATCCACAGGCGTTGTTCCCATTCGTTCGAGCCGGTTGTGACTTGCCGTTCCGCGCGTTGCAAATTGATTGTCAACGCTTCGCTCGGCGGTATCTCTTGAAATGGAGCTTCCCATTTTTGATAAGGGAACAAGCCTAAAAACTCCACTGCTTTAGTGAGATCGAAGTTGCCAAAAGTTTCGGATGGTTGCGGTACTTGTTCATTCATAATTACTCCTCAAAGTCGCGGAGCCGGTGGTTTGTTGGGTTTGTCCCACGCGAATGCGCCTTTGACTTTCAGCTTGCGTTTGTAGACCTTGTCGCCGCAGAGTGCAAACAGCGTATCAAAGTTCTCGCCGCCAAACGTCAGGTTCGCAATGCGACCGTTCGGCGTCGGGAGGATCGCATTCACGCACCCCGCTTGATCGCAGACTTGAATGCCCATCTTGGTTGCCACGTACAATCGTCCATCACGATCCACGCGCATGCCGTCGGCCTGGCTGATGTCGTCGGTGTCGGGCACGTGCAGCCAGTAATATTTTTGTTTGTACTGCAACGTGCCGTCGGGCTTGATTTGATAGCTGTAGACCCAATGCGAACGCATATCGTCTACATACAACAACGCCTGATCGGGCGACATCGTGATGCCGTTCGGGAAGAGCAAGCCCATGTCCACGACGCTTTTTTCGCCGTTCGGTTTGATGAGCCAAACTTTGCTCGGCTCGCTGCCCGCGCCGGGATTCGTGACATACACATTGCCGTTGCTGCCGACGACGATGTCATTGCCTTTGAAGCCTTCGGCGATCACGGTGGACTTGCCGCTCGTGTCCCACGCAACGATTTTTTGTTCGACGACCGAAGCCGAATACAATCGTCCATCAGGGCCGAAGTTTTGGCCATCGCAGCGTTTGTTATCGGCGATGAACAAACTGACTTTGCCGTCCAAGCCGATCTTGTAGGTTTTGTTGTTCGGCACGTCGTTGAAGAAGACTTCGCCCTTCGCATTCGTCGCCGCGCCTTCGGTGAAGCGATAGCTGTCCGCGACCAGTTGCCACCCTTCGCCGGGGAGCAACAAATCATTCAGGTACTGATTTTTGCTCACGCCTGCTTTGACAGGTTGCGGCCAGTCTTTCCACAACCATTTCATCGCGTCGGGAAAGAGTGCCGTGCCGTGACGACCGTTGTGCGCGCCTTCACCCCAGACGTGCATCACGTCGTAGCCCGCGAACGTCAACGCGCGTTCCATCGTCTGATTCGCCATCCACCAATCGCCGCCGTAGATATTCAAATCGTTCGTGCCGTCCTGCAAAAAGATGCGCAACGGTTTCGGTTCGTATTTGCGCAGCAACGTGTGATAGCGGTCGCCACCGCGCAAGCCGACATACGTGCCAATCGTGCTGAAGACGCGGCTGAACTCGTGCGGCTTTTCCCAGGCGGCAGTGAACGCACAAATCGCACCGCTCGATGAACCGCCAATCGCGCGGTCGTTGCCGTTCTTCGACAAACGAAGCGCGCGCCCGTCCGAAGCGGTTTTCGTTTCGACCTCGGGCAGAATTTCTTCGAGGATAAAGCGCGCGTAGTTGTCGCCGAGGCCGTCGTATTCATAGCTGCGATTGAAGCGGTCGAGCGCCGTGTCACCATTCGCCGCGCGCACCCGCCCGTGCATCACAAACACGCCAATCGTGATCGGCATTTCTTTTTTGTGAATCAAATTGTCAAAGACGACCGGCGCGTTGTATTGCACGCCATCTTGATTGACGTAGACACACGCGGGCTGATCCGGTTTGTACTGCGCCGGAATGTAGACCCAATACTCGCGCCACGTGCCGGGAAAGATTTTGGAATTCTCAAACGTGAATTTCAGCACTTCGCCTTTCGGCACGCCTTCCTGTACCTGCGAGTCAGGATGCACAGGATAAGTTTCTTGCGGTTGATTCGGTTGTGCCGCAAGGGAAATTGCAAAGCAAAGAATCGTTAAGCTCAAACGGAGCAGCTTCATGCGGTTGTCCTTTCAAGGGTCAGCAAAGTTATCGGTCAGGTCATTTTCCATTTTCTATTTTTGATTTTTCATTTGTCATCGCGTGCCGTGATAGCAACAGAAAATGACAACTGAAAAATGACAAGTGGGAAATGGAAAATGAAGCATTTTTCTACCCGGCAATGGTGATGCCACCATCAATCACGATTTGTTGTCCGGTCATCCAAGCGCCAGCTTTTGAGGCGAGGAACACAGCCGCGCCCGCGATGTCTTCGACTTCGCCGATGCGTCTGAGCGGTGTCGTCGCTTCGGCGTGCGCGAGCAGTTTCGGATTCTCCCACAACGCTTTCGCAAAGTCGGTTCGCACCAGCCCCGGCGCAATCGCATTGACGCGAATGTTGTGCGGCCCCCATTCGACCGCGAGGTTGCGCACCAATTGAAAATCTGCTGCTTTGGAGATGCAGTACAAACCGAGCGTCGTCGAACCTTTCAAGCCGCCGATGCTCGACACAACGATGACGCTGCCGTCTTTGCGTTCGGCCATTTCGGGGCAAACCATATTGCAGAGCCACAGATTGCTTTGAATGTTTGTGCCCATGACTTTCGTAAACACTTCATCGCTCGCGCCCGCCATCGGGCCGTAGTACGGATTCAGCGCCGCATTGCACACCAGCACATCAATTTGTCCATACACCTTGCGCGTTTCGGCGACGAGGTTTTCGAGTTGGTCTTTTTTGCTGATGTTGCACGGAATCGCTGTCGCTTCGAGACCTTCGGCGCGCAGTGCATTCGTGACTTCCTCGCAGGCTTCGACCTTGCGCGAAGAGATGACAACTTTCGCCCCTGCGCGTGCGAGTTCTTCCGCGATGGAGCGCCCGATACCGCGCGTCGAACCGGTGACAACGGCGACTTTGCCGGTGAGATCAAACAGTGAACTTGGCATAAGATTTCCTTTTTGAATTCGCCACGGAGAATACGGAGGACACAGAGTTTTTTAGACAGGATTGACAGGATTGTTTACAAGATTGACAAGCACTATTCATTCATCAAACGACTAAATCTACGCTTGTAATTTATGCGCAACATTGGTCAATTCTATCTTGCCTTTCTCCGTGCTCTCGGTGTTCTCCGTGGTTTCACTAGCGATAAGTATGCAATTTCGGATCATCCAAATGCGGCACAGCATTGAATGAGTCCAACGTGAACCGACCGTTGGAAAAAACGATTTCGTTCAGCGCACAATTGCGAATCCGCCAATTGAATTCGATGACCATTTCTTCGGCAGCTTTCGCAGCAAGTTGTACTGAGACAGAAATCGCGCCACCGGAACTGAAGACCACAACGCGACTGCCGCTCGGCGCATCGTTCGTTGCACGTTCGAGGCCGCGTTGCACACGCGCGTGAAATTCGCGGAACGACTCGACGTGGGGTGAAAGCACTTCGCCGCGCAGCCATTTTGCTGTCACTGCTTCAAACAGCTTTTGGAAGTTGCGACGTTTTTCAGCCTCCGTCGCAGCGTGTCGAAACGCATCATTCAATTGCCGATAGCGGTCATCGCGTTCGATCAATTGTGGCAGCAACTCCTGCATAATGTCATCGGCGTGATACTCATCGAATTCTTCGATCTTAATCAATTCTGGTATCGGCATTCCAGCTTGCTGATACTGCTCGCAAACAATGCGGCCCGTATCGCGTTGCCGTTTGCGCGGGCCTGTAAAGACGGCATCAAACGTCACATTGCGCTGCGTCCAATATTCGCCCAACAACCGCGATTGCTCTTCGCCGAGCGGCGAGAGACGATCATAGTCGTCGGTCAAAAACGCCGCCTGCCCGTGCCGCACCAAAATCAATTGGCTCATATCGTCAGCACCACCTTGCCAATCGTTTGGCGCGTGCCGAGGGCTTGCAAAGCGGTAATCGCATCTTCCAACTTGAACGTTTGCGACACAACGGGTTTGATCTGGCCTTCGTTGTACATCGCAAACAAATCCGCCTGCGCTTCCCGCATAAACTCAGGGTGAATCTCGCAGTAGCCGCCCCAGTACGCCCCGATCACCGCGATGTTTTTGAGCAGGATGCGATTCGCCGCGATGGTCGGAATTGTGCCGCCCGCAAAGCCGATGACGAGCAAGCGACCTTCTGGCGCAATGCACTTCGTCGAGAGGTCAAAAATCTCGCCGCCGACCGGATCGTAAATCACATTCGCGCCTTTGCCCGTAATCTTCTTCACCTCGTCCACCCAACTCGCGTCGCGGTAATTCAACGCCGCTTCCGCACCTTGTTGCATACAAAACTCCAGCTTCTCTTTGCTGCCCGCCGTAGCGATCACGCGCGCGCCCATTGCTTTGCCAATCTGCATCGCCGACATTCCGACGCCGCCTGCTGCGGCGTGAACTAACAACCATTCGCCCGGCGTAATCGTCGTGCGTTTGGTGAAGGTGAAATACGAAGTCTGATAAATCACCAGCATCGCCGCCGCCTCTTCATAACTCATCGCGTCGGGAATCTTGAACGTCTTCGCAGCTTGCGCAATCGAATATTCAGAATAGCTCCCGCCGCTCGCCGAAGCCTGCACACGATCTCCAACAGCGAAGCCTTCAACACCTTCGCCCACGGCATCAATCGTGCCTGCGACTTCGGAACCGGGCGTGAACGGGCGTGGCGGCTTGACTTGATACTTGCCCTGAATCAGCAAAATATCGAAGAAATTCAGCGCCGCCGCGTGATTGCGAATGCGGACTTCGCCCGTTTTGGGTTCCGGGACTTCAATGTCCTCGAACTGCATTTGCTCCGGCTCGCAGAACTCGTGTACGCGCCAAGCTTTCATGAAAATGTACCTTTCAGAATTGAAGATTCGTGGAGCGCGGATTCTACACGACCGCCGGGAGAATCGGCAATTGAGATGAGGTAAGGGGGGTTGATTCTGCGCGTTGAATTTAATACTCCGCCGTTTCTGCAATCGCGCGCACCACGTCGTCAATCTGCGGCAACGTGTATTCTTCGACTTCGGGCGTGTAGGAAACGAAGCAATCCTTTGCCGCGACACGGTTCACGGGCGCGTCCAGATACTCAAACAATTCCTTCGCAATCCGCGCGGCGATCTCTGCGCCGTAGCCCCACGAAATCGAGTCTTCGTACGCCACGACCACGCGGCTCGTCTTTTGCACGCTCGTCGCAATCGCAGCCCAGTCGTACGGATTCAGACTGCGCAGATCAATCACTTCGACATCAATGCCTCGCTCTGCCAATTGATTCGCGGCGACGAGCGATTTTTGCACGAGCGCACCATAGGTGATGACGGTGACATCGCGGCCCGCGCGCACGATCTTTGCTTTGCCAAACGGAATGCAAAACTCCGCGTCGGGATAGCCGCTTTTGTTGTAGGTCTGGCGATAGAGGTGTTTGTGTTCGAGAAACAATACGGGGTCATCGCAGCGAATCGCCGTGCGCAACAAGCCGCTGGCATCGAGTGCAGTCGCTGGCATCACGACGCGCCAGCCGGGAATCGAGGTGAACAGTTGCACGCCCGATTGACTGTGATAAATCGCGCCGCCGCGAATGTAGCCGCCAACGGGCGCGCGCACCACCATCGGGCATTTCCACGCATTGTTCGAGCGCCAACGCACGAGCGGCACTTCGTTGCGCAATTGCATGTACGCGGGCCAGATGTAATCAAAAAACTGAATTTCGGCGACCGGCTTCAAACCACGCATTGCCATCCCGACTGCACGCCCGATGATGTTCGCTTCAGCCAGCGGCGTATTGAACACGCGGACATCGCCGAATTCGCGTTGCAAGTTCGCCGTCACTTTGAAGACGCCGCCCTTGCCTTTGACTTCGTTGAGATACGCGGCGCGCGAAGCATCGGCGACATCTTCGCCGAGCACGACAAGGCGCGGATCACGCGCCATTTCTTCGTGCAAACAACGATTGATCAAATCCACCATCGTGCCGTCATTGCTGGTGAGCGTGACGTTTGCTTCGGTGTCGAATTGCGATGAAGTTGGGTCAATATCGGGCGAGTAGACATACAACAGCGCGGATTCGGGCGGCGCGTGTGGCACGGTCAAAGCTTGATCGGCGGCATCATCAATCTCCGCGTTGACTTCATTACGAAGGCGCGCGAGGTCGTCGTTCGTCGCAATCTTTTTGCGCACCAGGTAATCGCCGAACTGCACAATCGGATCGCGCCTGGCTTGTTCGTCCAGTTCCGTTTTCGGACGATACAACGTTTCGTCATCGGACATCGAATGCGAATACGGTCGCGTCACGTGCGCGTGAACCAGCGCAGGGCCGCGATGCGAACGACAATGTGCTGCCGCGCGCGCGAGCGTTTCGTAACTCGCCAGCACGTTGGTTCCGTCGCATTCTTCAATGAACAAATTCGGGAAGCCGCGCACCAGTTGGGAAATGCTGCCGCCTGCGGTTTGGACTTCGACGGGCACAGAAATCGCATAGCCGTTGTCCTGAATCACATACAGCACGGGCAGTTTCAAATTGCACGCGGTGTTCAGCGATTCCCAGAACTCGCCTTCGCTCGTCGCACCATCGCCTGCGGCCACATACACAATTTCGTCGTCACGAAAATGCTCAGCGCGATCCATAATTTCAAAGTTCAATTGATACCGCATTCCCGCTTCCGCGACCCCGACCGCGTGCAGAAACAGCATCCCCACGCACGACGAGCGTGTCGGAATATTCAATCGCTTGCAGCCCCAGTGTGAAGGCATTTGCCGTGAACCAGAGATGCCATCGTTATGCGCTGCGACGGAACCGAGAAATTGTTCATACACCGTCACGCCCAAATGCAACAGCAAAGCACGATCTCGTACGTGTGGAAACGCCCAATCATACGCCGGACGCAAGACCAAGCCAGCCGCAACGGAAATGGCTTCGTGTCCGGCACTACTCAATTGGAAGAACACGCGATTCTGATTCTTGAGAATGATTTCCTTGTCATCATAGCGACGCGACGTGTACATCGTGCGATAGAGTTGCCGCAACGTTTCGGCGCTGAAGGAGGTGTCTGTTTTTCGCTGGGATTTTTTCATCACTTGGGTTTCAAACGATTGTGTTGACAACAAGCGTTATAGTACCAGTGTGAAGGCTTTGCAAGAAACTGTACTGCTCCGCAGACGAGTGCTGGCAGCAACTGTCCTCAGCTTGATTCCGTTTCTGCTCAGTGGGTCAGCTCAAGAATTGGTGATGAAGGGATAGGATGAGCCACAAGGAGTGTTATGACTCTGCTGCGGTGAGGGCACAGCCAAAGACGGGCGTTTGTGCGAGGGGAATTTCGCCCGTCTGGAGGTAGGTCGAAATGGCGGAGCGCCCCGTATTATCGCCCTCGTGCCCACGCCCGTTCGTGATGCCGCCGCTAAAGACGAGCGTTCCGGCAGCGTCATACAGCAGCGTTTGTCCCGACGTGGAAACACCGAAGCGCAGCAGGTCGAGTTCGCCCACTGTGGACACAACAACATCAGGAAGTTGTTTGGCTTGTTGCCACAACTTGGCTTCCACCCATTCCCGCGGTTGTGTCAGTGGGTGGTAAAACAACACCTGCACGTTGGCCTGCCCACGATGATGCGCCAGCAGCCGGGCCAGTTCCGCGAGAGTGGCACGGGTACACGGACAATGCGGATGCGCGAAGAGCAATAAGGTGGGCCGCTTTTTCTGCGCCTCATGCAGGGTCGCAACGGGCAAATGGGGCAGGACTTGCGCTGATTGACCGGGGCGTGTGCTGTAGTCGGTCACGAAGGCAAAGCCCACGCCAATTGCCAGCGCCCAGAGCGTGATCGCTATGACCTCAACTGTACGTGTCATAATTTTCTTTCCAACAGGAAAATCAAGGACGAGAAAATGCTACAAAACCTAGCTCACCGCCCGATTCGCTTGCAGGCTGTTCGCCGGGACACGAACGGGGACTTCTCCCGCGATGAGGTCTGCTTCGGCAAAGTTAATGAGCCGCAGGATGAGCGATAAGGTGATTTCCTGCCCGGCGGAAAGCAACAAGGCCCCGCGCTTGGTAATGAGCGATTCGTCCAACACCATGCCGGGCTTTAATTCTGACAGGGAGAGCGTCACGGTGACGAGTTCTTCCGCGTTGGTATGAATGAGTTCCTTCAGCGCCGTCAGAACGGTCGTGTCATACCAGCCCTCGCGCCCGCCTAATTCCCGAATGGCGGCGTGTGGCAAACTGCCCGTCTCCAGCAATTTATCGAAGTCGAGCACGATCTTCAGAATGCGCGCGCCGACCGTCAAGGTGTCGGCGGGATCAAACGGGCCGTTGGCTTTGGGATCATCGGTCAGCCGCCGATTTTGGCAGGCGATAATTTGGGCGACGGTCTCCAGACGGGGAATGCGCGCCGTCAGATCATGCCCGACCTGCGCATGTTGGTGGTACAGATGCAGTTCTTTTTCCGTCAGGGATTCGCCGCGCGAAATCTTGAGCAGGGTTTCCTCCGGCACAGTAATGCAGCCGATTTGCGAAAGCATGGCGGCAATTTCGATTTGCCAAACATTTTGCACGCCGAGTTGGGCCGCGATGTCGCCGGCCAGGCGTTTGATGCGCGCGGAGCGACTGAAGGCCGTGGCATTGGTGAGCGAAAGAATATCCACCATCACCTGCAAACTGTTGTTGAGCGTTTCTTCCAACAACTGCTTTTCGGCAGTAATCAGACGATATTGTTCCAAGCCCGCCGTCAAAGCTTGCGCCAACACTTCGGGCAGACACGGCTTATTCAAAAAGCGAAAGATGCTGCCTTGATTGACAGCCTCCATCGCGGTTTGCTGATCGGAATTGCCCGTCAACATCATCCGCACACTGGTGGGGGTTAGCTCTTTCGCGCGCGCCAGGAACTGCACTCCATCCAGGCCCGGCATGCGCATATCCGAAACGATGACGGCAAACGGGCCTTCTTGCGCGATCAGCGCCAGGCCTTGTTCTCCGCCTTCCGCGACGGAAATATCAAAATCTTTTCGCAGCGCCCGTTTGTAGCCTTGCAGAATATTGGGATCGTCGTCCACACACAGGATTTTCTTGGTCATGTATAGTTCCTTCCTCTCAAGCGGTGATTAAAAATGGGGCGCGGCCTGTTCCTGAAAAGGCGCGTAGCGCGCTTGCCAGCCGGGCCATTTTTCGAGCAGGTTGAGTTGAGTCAAATAATCGAGATCCGGCGCTGTCTCCTGGCTATGAGCGGGCGAGAGGCTATCGGCGAGATGCACGGCGGTGAGTGCGGTGAAGGAAACGGTCGTACAAGCGCGGGGCGCGTGATGAAAGGCAACGGCCTGCACCACCGCGCTCGGCAAGCCCCATAAGCCGAGCAAATACGCGCCCACCTCTGGATGTGTCGCCTCGAAGATTTGTTTCTCCGCCACGAGCTTGGGCATCCGTTCACGCGCCATCAGTTCCTGTACGGCAGCCGCTTGTGCAGGGAGGTTCGCCGCTAACACTACCTCCCCGATGTCATGTAGCAAACCGGCAGTGAACGCATCGGCGGCGACGGCGGCGCATTCTTGGGCCGCGATTCGTTTGGCGAGCGTGCCGACGGCATGGCTGTGCCGCCAGAGCGCGGCGATGACGGAGTTGGAAGCGGATTGCTCCTCAAATTGCGAAAACACGCCCGCCGCCAGGGTCAAGGACGTGATGGTTTCCAGCCCCAGAAAATTGACCGCTTCGGCGACGGCGGAAAGCTGTCGGCGCAATCCGAAAAATGCCGAATTCACCATTTGCAAAACTTTCACCGTCATCCCAATGTCTTGTTCGATGATGCCACCGATTTTTTTCAGGGAAGGGTCGGTGGTCTTCAATTCTTTCACCAATTCGCTGTACAGCGTCGGCAAACTCGGCACGGTGTGCATTTGCGCCACGAGGCGGCGCAGCTTTTCGTCGGCCAGCAAGCCCTGCATCGCACAGGTCATATTGACGGTGGCTTTCAGCGTTTCCGCATCACACGGCTTGGCCAGATATTGATGCGCCGCGCCCACCGATTTCATAATCAATTCTTTTTCGGCGTAGCCGGAAAGAATGAGGCGGACGATGTGCGGATAGCGTGCTTTGACCTCGTGCAACAATTGCGCGCCGTCCATACCGGGCATGCGCATGTCTGAGACGATGACATCAATGTGTTGGGTGCTGAGAATCGTTAAGGCTTCTGCGCCGCTGCGGGCAAAATACATTTGCCACTCGTGCCGCAGCGCGCGCAGCATGCGTTGCAATCCTTCCAGAATATTTGGCTCGTCATCAACAAACAAAATTGTAATCATACAAATCACGTCCTTCGCTCAGGAAAAGGGCGCGCAAGCGTGATGGCTGGCGAATGATGTCGGGGGCGGTGGTTAAGAGACAAGGCAGGTGCAGCGCCAATACGGCTTGAGGGTACTGCGATGGTGGCCCAGAAACTATCAGCGGAAGACGGATTTTGCTGTCAGAAATCATCAAGTCAGGATGTCGGCTTTTGTCCTACATTATGTAGCGTCTCCAGGGTATTGACAGCGGCCTTCAAAATCTCCGTATCACAGGGTTTCGCCAGATACTCATGCGCCGCCCCATTGGAACGCACGAGAAACTCTTTTTCGGAATACCCCGAAAGAATAATGCGCACGATATGGGGGTACTTGCTACTGACTTCTTCCAACAATTGCGCCCCATCCATGCCCGGCATTTTCATGTCGGAAATGATTACGTCAACTTGTTTTTCGGCCAGGATGGCCAGCGCCTCGGCTCCACTTTGGGCAAAGCACATTTCCCATTCCCGCCGCATGGGGCGCAGCATGCGTTGCAACCCCTGTAAAATATTCGGCTCATCATCTACAAACAAAATCGTGAGCATAGACGTTGCTTCTCCTCCGAAAATGTAGCGCGATTTGCCAAATCGCGTTACGCCGCGTTTTCATCATTTCAGGGCGTCACGCGCGACATGAACGACTCCTCCGAAAATGTAGCGCGATTTGCCAAATCGCGTTACGCCGCGTTTAGGGCGTCGCGCGCGACATGAACGACTCCTCCGAAAATGTAGCGCGATTTGCCAAATCGCGTTA
>CAZWAK010000001.1:89586-173994 GCA_964631865.1 uncultured Heliobacteriaceae bacterium
CGCCGCGTTTTCATTCTTTCCGGGCGACACCGGCCTCCTGAACGACTCCCTTAGCCTTGATCTGGTTATCCGTGTGCGATCTCTGCCGATTCGGGCGCTGGCTCAACCAGGGGGAGCCGAATAATGAAGGTCGTGCCTTGTCCCGTTTCGGTTTCAAAGGAAAGTTGTCCTTTGTGTTTTTCGACGATGACGTGGTGCGAAATCGCCAGGCCTTGCCCCGTACCTTTGCCGACTTCTTTGGTCGTGAAAAAGGGATCGAAGATGCGGCTGCGCGCGTGCGGCGGAATCCCTGTGCCCGTATCGCTGATGCGGATTTCCGCCCATTCATCAGCAATGTTCGCGGTCGTGATGGTGATTTTTCCTTTGCCGTTGGCCCCGTCTCCGACGACATCGGCGATGGCGTGCGAAGCATTGATCGTCATATTGAGAATGACCTGATTGAATTCGCCCAGGAGACACGGAACCAGCGGCAGCGTGGCATCGAAATGCGTCTCGACCTCGGCGACATATTTCCATTCATTGCGCGCCACGGTGATCGTACTTTCGATGGCTTTGTTCAAGTCCGCCGCTTTTTTCTCGTTCGAGCCGGGGTGCGCAAAATCTTTCATGGCCTGGACGATTTTGGCGATGCGGGTCACGCCTTCCAGCGATTGTTGGAGCGCGTTGGGAATTTCTTCCAGCAGGTAATCCACATCGGCGGCCTCCATTTCTTTTTCCACCTGCGCAAGTAATTCGGGCGGCGTGAGACCAGCGCGGGCGGAGGCCAACAATTCACTGAATTTTTCCCACACCGTTTCCAATTCGCCGAACGAGTCGCGCACGAAGCGCGTGTTATCGCCGACATACTGTGTGGGGGTATTGATTTCGTGGGCGATGCCGGCGGCAAGTTGGCCGATGGATTCCATTTTTTGCGCGTGGTGCAATTGATTTTCCAACGCCTTGCGTTCGGTCAGATCGGTACAAATGCCGAGCAAATAGCGGGGCAGGTTTTCGCCAATCGCCATGGGACGTTTTACGACTTGCAGCCAACGCACGTTGCCCTGGTAATCTGTATGCTGTTCTTCCAGGATAAATTTTTCCGCTTGGCTTTCCAGCACCTGCCGGTCATCCGCGATGAACTTTTGCGCTTCTTCCGGCGCATGAAAATCGGCGTCTCCCTTTCCAATCAATTCTTCCGCAGGCTGCCCATACAACTGCGCGAAAGCCGCATTGACCAAGCGAAACTTCCCGTTTTCATCTTTGACAAAAATAGGGTTGGGCAAGCTGTTGATGACCTTGTGCAGAAATCCTTGGGCCTCGCTCAATTCGCGTTCGGCGCGTTTGCGCTCGTTGACTTCCATTTGCATCGTCTGGTTGGCGTGCAGCAATTCCTCGGTGCGGGCGACCACGCGCTGTTCCATTTCACTATGAGCTTGCCGCAATTGTTCCTCCATCATTTTGCGTTCCGTGATGTCCACTGCTATCGCAAAAAACCCCTGTAACTCATTGCGTTCGTTATTCAGTGGCATCACGGAAAGCGAAAGCCAGTAGCTGCGCCCATCTTTGCCATACTGATAAATCTCTCCTTCAAACGAACTGCGGGTAGTCCTGGCCTGGCGCACTTGCTGAAGCGTTTGCGGGTCGGTGGCCGGGCCGCAAAACTTCTCGCCGGGATCACTTCCTACGACTTCCTCACGCTCATAACCACTCATCCGAGTGAAGCCTTCATTGACCCACTGAATCACGCCTTGCGTATCGTAGATGAGGACGGCGTTCTGCGTTTTTTGGGCGACGAGGGCCAGCCGCTGCAACTCGGCCTCTGTGCGCTTGCGGTCGCTGATGTCTTTTGCGGTGATGCAATAGACCTGGCGGTTGTTGTATGAGATGACACTGACGCTAACATCCACCGGCAGGATAGACCCGTTGAGACAATAGAACATTTTCTCGTGCGTGACGGGGCCGTGTTGTTCCTGCGCGCCGGTCGCCAGTAGCCGGACTTCCTCCTGGTTAATCGTGCTGACATCCTCAATCGTCAGCCTCGTGGTCTCAGCGATACTTTGACAACCCACCAGCCGAGAAAACGCCTCGTTGCATTCGATAATCCGTAAAGTTTCCGGTTCGAGCAAAGCGATGCCCTCACTGGTTTGTTCAATGACCGCGCGGTAATGTTCTTCGCTGGCGTCCAGTTCCGCCGTGCGCTGGGCGATATTCCACATTTCCTGCGCGCTGCGGCGGCACGAAGCGATCAGGAAAATATCAATGAAAATCACCCAACAGGCATGTTCGATCCAACGCCATTCGCCCCCGGTCAACACGCCGTACACTGACATCGGGTAAAACCAACCCCGCACCAGATGATCGCCTGCCGTAACCAGCGTGGCCGGAATGAGGACGCGCCAGTCCCGATAAAAAGCGAGAAAGGCCAACGACCCAAACACGTGAAAATGCGTTTCAATCCGCCCGCCCGACAGATGAATCAGCAACCCGGTCATGAGCATCTGGCTGACGGCGACGATATTGCGCGTCAGCAGCGCCCCCGGTCGCCGCAAGACCAGGATCATCGGCAACAGCGTAATGGTTCCGCCCAGCAGGATCGCCGCCCACAGATGAATATGGATACGACTTTCGACGCCCCGCCAGGTCAGCGGCGAGACGAACCAGGCCGCCAGGATCCCGGCCAACCATTGCACCGGCATGAGAATGGCAAAGTCACGATCGGTTTGTTGATAAACGGCAAGTTGATGGGCGTGAAATAGCTCGCGGGCGCGAGTATTATCACCATTGTAGTCAAGTAGCGCCATGAGCGACTGTCCCTCCCTCTGGCACGGGGAACGTAAAAAGGATTAGTTGTCAGGGGGCAGGCTTCTGGAGTGAGTCGAATAGGGTGCGTAGGGTTGTGAGGAGAAGGTGTCGTGATGGAAGCACATCTCACTTTCTCACCGCGCACCATATAGGTTTCTGCCGGGGAAAACTATCAGACAAAGTGGGATTTTCTCGTCAGCCAATGGCGCACAGGACTGTCGGCGTTTGGCCTACGGCGTGTAGGTAAATAGAGGAGGCGAAATGACCGGAGTAACGCGCTTTGCCAAATCGCGCTACAACGCAAGAGCGGCGCTCTACTGCACCAATTGATGGCGAAAGGCGTAATTCATCAATTCGGCATTGGTGCGCATTTTCATTTTGAGCAGGATGCGACTGCGATAGGTGCTGACGGTTTTGGTGCTCAGCGCCAGCAGACGCGCAATCTCACTGTTCGTTTTGCCGGAAGCGAGCAGACACAGAATTTGATACTCGCGTTCTGACAACACCTCATGCAAAGGACGTTCGACGCCTGGCCCCAGATCAAAGGCTAAATGTTCGGCCAGATGCAGGCTGATATATCGTCCGCCCCGCAACACCTTCCGCACGGCGGTCACGAGTTCTTCCGGCGCAATTTCTTTGGGCAAATACCCGGCGGCACCCGCTTTCAAAACGCTCACGCCATACTGATCTTCCGGGAGCATGCTTAAAACCAGCACCGGTAATTTCGGGTAATCGTGTTTTAGCTCTTTGAGGACATCAAGGCCCATTTTGTCCGGCAGCGTAAGGTCCAGCATGATCAAGTCCCACGCCTGCGTACGTGCCAGAGCGATGGCTTCGTGGGCATCCTGCGCTTCTCCAACCTGGGTGACGTCCGGAATGTCCTGGAGTAGATGCCGCAACCCCTGGCGCACGATGGCGTGGTCGTCAGCAATCAGAATTTTCGCCATTTCTTGACCTCCTATGTAGTGAGGAGGGGCAGCAGAACCGTTATCGTTGTTCCCTTTCCGACCTGTCCGACAATGTCAATCGTCCCGCCATACGGCAGCACGCGCTCTTTCATCCCCAACAACCCCAGCGAGCCTGCGCGCTGGATGTCGTGTGGCGTAATGCCGCGTCCATCATCCTGGACTTCCAGCCGGAGGCAGTTGTTTTCAACTTGCAAACGAATCGTGACCGCTTTCGCCTGGGCATGTCGCAACACGTTCGTGAGGGCTTCCTGGCAAATGCGAAAGGCGGCGGTTGCGCGTCCGGCCTCCAGGGGCAGGTCTTCCATCAATGTCACCAATTCGCACGGGATTCCGGTGCGCGTCTGGAAGTCGTGCGCCTGCCATCGTAAGGCCGCGATCAAGCCCAAGTCGTCCAGGACGCGGGGGCGCAATTCCGAGGCGATCTTGCGCCCGATTTGAATCGTGGCATCAATGAGGCGGGACATCGTTCTGATTTTTTTCTTCAGGGGTTGCACCTTGGCCCCAGGCGCAGATAAAGCCTGCCGCTCTAACCAGGCGAGATCATATTTTAAGCTCGCCAAGGCTTGTCCCAATTCATCGTGGAGTTCCCGCGCGATGCGTTTGCGTTCCTCTTCGCGCACGTCCTGTAGATGCGTGGCCAGGGAGCGCACTTGTTCCAGCGATTTTTCCAACTCGGCTTCACTCTGTTTGTACGGCGTAATATCGGCGGTCGAGATAATGATGCCGCCGATTGCGCCATAGGCATCGCGCCACGGGTGAACCGCCCAGCGCAACCACATGCGGTGGCCATCGGCGCGCTGCCACTCGTCTTCATCCTGCTTGAGCAGTTCTCCGGCCAGGGCTTTTTGATGCACCGCTTTCCACCGTTCCGGGAGGTCGGGAAACACCTCATAATGCGAACGTCCGATGATATTCTGCTCCGCGCGGTCGTAATCCGCTTTCCAGCGCTGGCTGGCGGCGAGGTACCGCATCTCGCGATCAAACATGGCAATGCTGACGGGCGCTTGCTCAATCAGCAAGCGCAACTGCTCATAGCTTTGGCGCAGCGCCCCGCGCATTGCCTGCGGCGACGCAATGTCGGTATGGGTGCCGAACCATTTCCGAATGCGCCCGGCCTCATCGCGCAACGGCACCGCCCGCGTCTCCATCCAGTGATAACCACCATCGTAGCGGCGGAGGCGGAGTTCAAGCTGTAGCTCCGCCCCCTGCGCTTGGGCGCGGTGCCAGGCTTGCCGCCATCTTTCCCGGTCCTCAGGATGAACCTGCGGGAACCATCCTGCCTCGGTCTGGTCGAGCGCGGAAGCACCCAGGTACGCCAACCATTTCGGGCTGGCATAATCATGGTTTCCTTCGGCGTCACACGTCCAAACCATCTGCGGCAAACTGTCCGCCATTTGTCGAAACAGCGCGTCCCACGTGGGAGGAAATTTATTTGGCATAGATTTCCTATGCGCCTGCACGGATGTTCGAGCCATGTTTCGCTCGGTGAAAGTTTGTGGTCTGAGAATCAAGGTGTCGCCCTGAGAGAGAGAACATCGGCGCACCCCTAAATAACCCCTGCCTATCCAATATCCCCGGGCTTTTTCAGCAGGTCAGATGATCGCTGGTTTTGTAGGAACGGTTCCAGCTTGATACCCCAAACGCCTCGCATAATCCCCCATCTATCGCGTCCTGAAAAATCCACCAGGATTTGCGCCCGCATAATAATCCGCTTCCTTTACATCCACAATAGAAAAGACGAACCACTCAATGGCCCCAGCGGTTCCGCCTCCGACCGGGAACCGTTAGGGAGGCGGTTTTTGTAGCTGCAAACTTTTCATCCGCGAGGCCAAGGTTGTGGCTTTGATGCCCAGCAATTCGGCAGCCCCGCCCGTTCCGTAAATCTTCCAGTTTGTTTGTGCGAGGGCGGCCAAAATGTTGTCGCGCTCGCGCTGTTTCAATTGCGCCCGCGTCAGCACAGCGTCAGACGATGGCTCAGCACGCGGCACCAGCGCGCGACGCGGCGCACCAACCAGCAAGCCATCCAATTGCAAGGCACCGCCCTGCGACAAAATGACCGCGCGTTCGATGACGTTTTGCAATTCACGAATGTTGCCCGGCCAGTCGTATTGCCGCAATTGCTCGACGTTTGCGCGCGTCAGCTTCGCGCTCGTGCCAACGATGCGTTGCTGAGCGCGCCGCAGAAAATGTTCGGCCAGGAACGGAATGTCTGCTTGCCGCTCGCGCAAGGGCGGCACGGTGAGCGGAAACACATTCAGCCGATAATACAAATCTTCGCGGAAGCGCCCGGCAGCCATCTCGCGCGGCAAATCGCGGTTCGTCGCAGCGATCACACGCACATTCGTTTTGCGCGTGTGCTCTTCGCCGACGCGCTCGTACTCGCCTTCCTGCAACACGCGCAGCAACTTGCTTTGCAACTCCAACGGAATCTCGCCGATTTCATCCAGAAACAACGTGCCGCCGTCGGCCAATTGAAAGCGTCCGGCGCGGTCTCGCACGGCTCCGGTGAAGGAGCCTTTGACGTGGCCGAAAAATTCGCTCTCGAACAATTCGCGCGGCACGGAAGCGCAATTGACTTTGATGAGCGGGCGCGCGTGACGCTGGCTGCGTTCGTGAATGGCGCGCGCGATCAGTTCTTTGCCGGCGCCCGATTCGCCCTGAATCAACACGCTCGCATCGGTCGGCGCGACTTTCTGAATTTGACGAAGGACTTCTTTGAGCGGCGCGCTGTTACCAACGATGTCGCCGAACGCCAACTCCTGCGTGACCTCTTCGCGCAGGTACGCATTTTCCAACTCGAGTTGTTCGCGCAACCGTTCGATTTCCTCAAACGCGCGCGCATTCGCAATCGCAATCGCGGCGTGATCCGCAAACAATCGCATCTCCTGAAATGCCTGCGAGCCGATGACCTCACGATCAAAGATGGCGAGCACGCCTAACACCTCGCCGCGAAAGATCAGCGGTTGTCCAGCGAAGCTCTGAATCCGCTCGCGCGCCACCCAGGCAGGACGTGCAATCCATTGTTTGTCTTTCGTCATATCGGTGAGCAGCAGCGGTTGGCCGGTTGCTGCGATCTGCCCGATTTTACGCACGTTCAGCGGCATCCGACTGAAATCGTCATCAAGGTTAATGCGGGCTTCATCGCTGCGAATTGAAGTTTCCAAACTCGCCACCAGGTGCAGGCAATTCGTTTGGTCAGGACATTGGCTGCGCATCGGACAATGCGCGCAACGGTCGCCCGGCAATGTCAGCCACAACCGCGCCAACGCGACGTTGTGGCAATCCGCCAAACCGCGCACAATTTTTTGCAGCACGTTTTCCAACGAACGTTCCTGTGCAATAGCAGTGGCGATGGGATGCAGCGTCTCGGTTTTCACGCCAACTATCTATCACGAAAACTCGTGATACACACCACGACTTCTCGTGATTCACGACTTTTCGTGGCGCAACGAATTTTGATGGAATCGCACGAACGCCTGTATTAACAGGGGTTTCGTGCATTTCGACGTTATGGCACACCGAATGCCTTTCCTCAAGCTGTGGAGAACATACGCAGTCGCAACGAGCGATTGCCAACCAGCAACTTGAATTTGAAAGAGAGAGAAGCACTATGCAACGCATCAACCCAGTAGACCCAACCACCGCCACCGGAAAACAGAAAGACCTGCTCGACGCCGTCAAAGCCAAAGTCGGGCGCGTGCCGAATCTGATGAAAACGTTCGCCGCGTCGCCTGCCGCGTTGGAAGCGTATCTGAGCTTCAGCGGTGCGCTCAGCGGCGGCTTGCTCGACGCCAAACTGCGCGAACAGATTGCGCTCACGGTCGCCGAAGCGAATGCCTGTGAATATTGCTTATCGGCGCACACCGCGATTGGCAAAATGGTCGGGCTGGATGAAACCGAAATCGTTTCCGGTCGCCGCGCCAGTTCCGCCGATGCCAAAACGAATGCGGCGCTGACCTTCGCGCACCAGATCGTCGTCAAGCGCGGGCAAGTGGAGGACGCCGATGCCGCAACCGTTCGTGCGGCAGGTTTTGGGGATGGCGAAATCACGGAAATCGTCGCCAACGTCGCGCTCAACATCTTCACCAACTACTTCAACCACGTCGCGCAGACGGTCGTAGATTTTCCGAAAGTGGCGGTGAGCGCGGCAGCTTGATTGAAGGTAAAGAAGGAACCTTCACCGCAGAGACGCAAAGATCGCAGAGGAATCGCGGAGAAAAAACCTCTGCGTGACCTCTGCGTTCTCTGCGCCTCTGCGGTGAAAAAAACAACAAAATGAAAGGACTCAATTATGTCACCTGTACCTTCAGACATACGACCGCCGTTCACGCGTGAGACGGCGTTGCAAAAAGTCAAAGCCGCCGAAAACGCTTGGAATTCGCGCGATCCTGAACGAGTGGCATTGGCCTACACGCCGGATTCCGAATGGCGCAACCGCACCGAATTCATCACCGGACGCGAAGCGATCAAAGAATTCCTGCGCCGCAAATGGGCGAAGGAATTGGATTACCGGCTGATGAAAGAACTCTGGGCGTTTACGGACAACCGCATCTCAGTGCGCTTTGAATATGAATGGCACGACGCCGCAGGCAATTGGTTTCGCAGTCACGGCAACGAGCATTGGGAATTCGATGACGATGGTTTGATGCGCCGCCGCGATGCGAGCATCAATGACATTCCGATTCAGGAATCGGATCGCCGCATTTTTTGAAGGAGGATTTATGCCGAAAAATTTCGCCGAAATTGCTTTCACGGATAACGTCAAAGCACAACAGGAAAAATACGGTTCGCGGCGGCAATACGCGCGGATGGAACAAATGGCGCGCGGCACAGAACTGAGCGAAGCCGAAGCGGAATTCGTTCGCCAGCGCGATGGATTCTATCTTGCGACGGTCGGCGAGAATGGCTATCCATACATTCAATTTCGCGGTGGCCCGCGCGGCTTTTTGAAAGTGCTCGACGCGAAGACGCTCGCCTACGCCGACTTTCGCGGTAATCTGCAATACATCAGCGTCGGCAACCTGAAAGGCAACGACAAGGCCGCGCTATTCCTGATGGATTACGCGCATCAGCAACGGCTGAAAATTTATGCGCGCGTGGAAGTGATCGAAGCAAAAGACACGCCGGAATTGATCGCCAAGCTGCACGACCCGACGTATCAAGCCGCCGTCGAACGCGCGATGATTCTGCACGTCGAAGCGTTTGATTGGAACTGTCCGCAACACATCACGCCGCGTTTTACAATGGAGGAAATCAAGGAAATCAACGCGCCGCTTTACGAGCACATTCAGAAACTCGAAGCGGAACTCGCACGCCTCAAAGCTTAAAAACGCGCTGCGCATTCAGCCCGAAAAACCTGGCTTGCGCGGCTTCCGGCAAACCTAACTCATAAACTTGCTGCACACATTTCTCCAACGACAACTGCGGAAAGTTTGTTCCGAACAGCACCTTGTCCTGCCCATACGTTTTGAGGTAATGCAGCAACTGCGGCGGGTAATAGCGCGGCAGATACGCCGACGTGTCAATGAACACATTTTCGTGCTTCCACGCCAGACCGATCATCTCGTCCGTCCAGGGATGGCCGATGTGTCCGCCGACGATTTTGAGTTCAGGAAACGTCAACGCGACTTCATCGAGATACGGAATCGGACGCCCGGTTTCGGACGGCATCAGCGGCCCCGTGTGTCCGACCTGCGTGCAAAACGGGATGTCGAGTTCGATGCACTTCACATAGAGCGGAAAATAAAACTTGTCGTTCGGCGGACGATTCCACAGCCAGGGTACGACGCGCAGAGCCTTAAACCCAAGCTCTTTCACCGCACGCTCCAATTCACGCACGGCTTCGACGGGCTTCTCTAAATTCACAGCGGCGACGCCGACAAAGCGGTCGGGATATTGCGCGACCATCGCGGCAACGTCGTCGTTGTGGTGAATCCATTGACCAGGGCGATGCCACGCCGAGAGCATCAATTTATCAATGCCCGCCGCGTCCATCGCGGCCACGATTTGTTCGGTCGTCAAGCCGGATTCGAGAATTTGTGCCGAGCCGGATTGCCGAAACAATCGTCCGACTTCCGGCATCTTGTCCCACGCGGCGCGCGTGGCGGGTTGTGCCCAGGCATCAATGATGAGTGGTGTTGTCATATTCGTTCTCGCGGGTTGGGTCCAGATTGGACGCGAAGCAACGGATAACGTAAACTGCCTGCCACTCGTTTGCAACAAGACACAGAGAGAAACAAACCCAGGTAAGACGGTTACAACCAAACACGCCTCCGACTGAAGACAGCAACCAGAATGTCATTCGGTATTTTCCTGTCGGCGCACACGGAAGGACGGGCGTGCCACTCGCAGTTCCCAAGGAGCTTCTCATGAAACGAAAAATCATCATCACCGCGCTCTGCTTGAGCGCGCTGTTTTCCGTCGGCTGGATATTGCGCGCCGCGCAACAGCAGACGCAAAAAATCGCAACGACGCCGGCCCCGTCGCTGCGCATCGAACCCGCCAAAGACAGCGACGCCACCGGCAAAACCGTTGTGGCGGCCAAAGCGTTTCTGGCAACGCTCGACGATGCCGGACGCGCCAAAGTCAGCTTGGCGTTCGACAACGACACGAAGCGCAAATGGACAAACTTACCGGTCGGCGCGAACAATCCCCGCAACGGTGTACGTTGGGGCGACCTGACGCCCGTGCAACGCGCCGCCGCAGAGAAATTGCTCGCCGTCGCGTTGAGCAAGCCAGGACTGCAAAAGGTGAAAGAGATTATGGAAGGCGATGAAGTGCTGCGCGTAGGCGCGAGCGGTCGCGGCAGCAGATCAATGTTTGGCCGTGACGAATACTTTCTGGCCTTCCTCGGCACGCCTTCGCTCACCGAACCCTGGATGCTGCAATTCGGCGGCCATCATCTGGCGATCAATCTGACGCTGGCGGGCAAAGCCAATGTGCTCGCGCCGAGCCTGCCCGCGACGCAGCCCGCAACGTTTCAATTGAATGGCGAAACCGTGCGCCCACTGGGACGCGAATCCGACAAAGGGTTCGCGCTCATCAACGCGCTCGACGCCGAACAACAGAAGCAGGCGATTCTGCCGTATCAGGTTCGCAATCTCGTGCTGGGCGCGGGCGAAGACGGCAAGACGATTCAACCTGAAGGCATCAAGGTTTCGGGCTTGAAGAAAGCGCAACAGGAGATGCTGTGGGATGTCGTGCATGAATGGGTCGGCATTCTGAACGACGAGGCGGCAGCGAAGAAGATGGCGGAGATCAAAGCCAATTTGAACGAAACGTATTTCGCGTGGAGCGGGCCAACAACGAAAGGCAGTGTGATGTATTACCGCATTCAAGGGCCGACGTTGCTGATTGAATTCTCGCTGCAAGGCAACACGGAACACATCCACACGATTTACCGCGACCCGACGAACGATTACGGCGCGCGCTTGGTGAAGAGATGAAACGATTGATGCTGTGTTTATTGAGTGCGTGCGCGTTGTCCATCACGGCAGCAGCGCACGTACTCGATCAATATTTGCAGGTCGCGCAAATCGCGCTTGCGCCCGATGGCGTGCGCATTGAATTGCGGCTGATTCCCGGCATCGAAGTCGCCGACCAAATCTGTACGCTGATTGACGCAGATGGCAATGGGCAAATCACAACAGCCGAAGAACAAGTGTACGCGCGGCGCGTGTTGCAAGACTTACAGCTTGCCATCAACAACGTCAACACATCGCTTTCATTGACCAATGTGCAATTCCCCACACGACAAGAAATGCGGGAAGGATTGGGGACGATTCGGCTCACCTTCGAGACGACAACGCAGCTCGGTGCTGCCGCTCAGCAACAAATCCATTTTCGCAATAACCATCTGCCGGAACTCGGCGTCTATTTAGTGAACGCGCTGGTTCCGACCGCGAACGAAATCAAGATCAGCAGGCAGGAACGCGATCCGCTCCAACGTGAACTGCGGTTGAATTTTCACATCGTAGCGGCGGAGACGCGCGCGCCACTGAGGTGGCAAGGCGTGTTGATCTTGTGCCTGTGCTTGCTGCTGCTCTTGCCGCAATGGAAACATCTGCGTCGGTACTTGCGTCGAGGCAATGACGAACCGATGCAGGCCGGGAAAACTGTTCCTGAGAAATTAGCTCCGTAGGAGCAGGATATTTATAGCAATAGAGGCAACAAATCTCTAAGCTCCAGCGGAGTGGCATCGGCACATTTCGCTCCGCTGGAGCTTGAGAATTCTACTGCGCGCCTTGCTATAAGCACCTCGGCAAAAGTTTTGAGGTGTAACGCGATTTGGTAAATCGCGGGGCTGCGCCTTAGAACGCACGCGATTTACCAAATCGCGTTATGCCATTCTCCCGCAAAAGTTTTGCCGAGGTGCTTAAATATCCCGCTCCTACGGAGCTAAAAGCGGCAGAGCAAATTTCTAAACAGGCTTTGAGTATCGAAAGAATTTATGAAGATCAGAAACCTTATGGTTGGGATGTTGTTTTTATTGCTCGTGGCGGGATTCGTTGAAGCCCGTCGTCAGCCATCGCAGAAGGCAAAAGAAACCGCCCCATCAAAGGGCGTGATGTTGATGAATCGCATCGGCCCGTCGGCGTCGGAACTGTATATCGCCAATGCGGACGGAACGAATGAACGCAAACTCTTTCCGAGTTCCGGCTTCGACTATCACGCTTCGTATTCGGCGGATGGCAAGTGGATTGTCTTCACGTCCGAACGCAATGGCGACGGGCAGGCAGACATCTATCGCGTGCGCCCGGACGGTTCAGGATTGGAGCGATTGACCGACAGTCCGGCGGTAGACGATCAGGGCGTTTTGTCGCCGGACGGAACGAAGCTCGCCTTTGTTTCCAGTCGCGGCAACTACCTTGCCAACATCTGGCTTCTCGATCTCAAAACAAAACGCCTGCGCAATCTGACGGGACAAGCGGGCATTCAAGGCGACCCGGCCAAGCCGAACGCATTCCTGCGTCCCGCGTGGTCGCCCGACGGCCAATGGCTCGCGTTCTCTTCGGATCGCAACACCGAATGGACAGGCCACAGCGACGGCAGAGGCTGGGAGCATTTGCAGGAAACGAGCCTTTACCTCGTGCGTCCCGACAGCAAAGATTTTCGTCGTCTGTATGCCAAACCGGGCTTCGCAGCCGGTGCGCCGAAATGGTCGCCCGATGGCAAGCAGATCGTGTTTTATGAAATCCCCGTCGAACAAACCTGGAAAGCGCATTGGCCGGGCGTGGTCGCTACGACGACTTCGCAAATCGTTTCCGTCAACGTCGCAACAGGCGCGCGCACGGAACGCACCAGCGGGCCGGGTTTGAAAATCAACCCGCAGTTTTTGACGCCGGACACGATTGGCTACCTCGTCAAAGCGGGGCCGAATGAAGGGCTGGTTTATGTTGGTGGCGGTGCAGCCGTCAAACGCAAACTGCGCTCGCCGTCGTGGTCGCCTGATGGCAAGACAGTCGTATATGAACAAGTGAGTTTTCGTCCGCGCCCGCAAAACAAGCGGCTCTACAGTTGGGATGCGAATTATGAATACCGCTACACCGACGTGTTTCCGAGCTTTGCCAAAGACGGCAAATTGCTCATCACCGACAAGAACGTAGATTCCTCTGTTGCGATTATGGACGCGGACGGCAGCAACAAATTCCGACCATTCGTTGCCGAAGGCGGCTCGGCGTTTGCGCCGAGTTGGTCGCCGGATGGGCAATGGATTGTGTTTGGCTTCGGCGGATTCTTGCAGGATCGCTATCAGAAGCCCGCCAAGCTGATGCGGGTGAAACGCGATGGAACGGATTTGCAAAGCCTGACCGAAGGCGAACCGAACACAGGCTTTCCCAGCTATGCGCCGGACGGCAAACACATCGTCTATCGCGTGTGGGGCGGCAAGGAAACGGGCTTGCGGATTCTGAATCTGGAAACGCGCGCCGTGCGCGTGCTGACGAATGATTACGACAATGTGCCGTACTGGTCGCCCACCGGAGAACGCATCGTGTTCACGCGCAAAGCCAATAACAACTTCGATGTCTACACCATCCGGCCTGACGGTTCGGAGTTGCGCCGCTTGACGACTTCGCTGTCAAACGATGCCCACGCCGTTTGGAGCGATGACGGCAAGCACATCTTGTACAACAGCGGGCAGTCCGGTTGGAAAGATGAAGCCGCGCAGTACGACAACACCTTTCAGCCGTATGGCGTCATTATGATGATGAAAGCAGACGGCACGGAGAAGCGACAACTCACGGACAGCCCGTGGGAAGATTCGATGCCGTGTTTTGTCCCGCAGAAGGATCGCGTCGCGGTTGGTCAGGCCAAGTAGGAAAAATAATCCGAACCGTATGCGTGCGCGGCTTTCTGATAACGGTTCAGGTCACAATCTCCAACGTGTCCTCTCTATCTGTGTCGTGGTCTCGCACCGACTCGCCATCGGCAACAACCGCTTCCGCTTTTGCCGGGGCTTCGCCTTCCCAGCGCGCGATGACCAGCGGGGCAACGCCGTGACCGAGAATGTTGACGCCTGTGCGCACCATATCCATCGCCACTTCGGCGCTCAGCAAGAGTACAACGCCTTCGACCGGCAAGCGCAGGGAATGTAGCGCGCCGATGATGATGAGCAGCGATGAACGCGGCACCGCCGGAGCACCCTTACTGGTAATCATCAGCGTCAGAAACAGCAAGGCCAATTGTCCACTCGTCAGCGTCACGCCCGCCGCCTGTGCGGTGAACAGCACGGCAATGGGAATGTAAAGCGTCGTGCCTGTCAGGTTGAAGCAAAAGCACGCGGGCAGCACGAAACCGCTGATGCGTTTGGATAGGCCCGCACGTTCCAGGTTTTCGAGCAGCGGCGGCAGGGCTACGCCGCTCGAAGTCGTCGTCACGGCCAACAGAAATGGTTCGCGCATGACCTGATAAAATTGCCGCCAGGAAAACCGCGACCAAACCAAGAGCGGCAACAACACGAGCAGCGTAAACAAGGCCAGCGCGACGTACAGGGTTAAGACCACTTTGCCGAGCGCGCCCAATGCGCCCAAACCGCCGTTGGCAACAGTGACGGCGACAGCAGCGCCCACGCCCAACGGCGCGAGCCACATCACGTAATGCGTGACACGAAACATCGCTTGCGCCAACGCTTCAGCAAAATTGACCAACGGACGCGCGCGTTCGCCCAGACTGGCGCAGGCCAGACCGAGCGCCGTACAAAAGACGACGATTTGCAACACGTCGCCGCGCGCCATCGCATCCATCAAGCTGTTCGGAATAACCTGTTCCAGCATCGCGCCCAAGCTCATCGGCGCGGTCGGCAAATCGCCCGTTTTCTCCGTCGGCAAGCTCACGCCAAGACCGGGCTTCAGCGCCAGCGCCGTCAGCATTCCGCACAGCAGCGCCAGCGTCGTCACGACCCAGAAATACACAAACGTCCGCAGCCCCAGCCGCCCCGTTGCCTTCAAATCGCCCGTGCCGGCGATGGCCGAAATCAGCGCACCGAAAATCAGCGGAGCCATGATCGCTTTGACCGCGCGCAGAAAAATATTGCTGAGCGGCGTCAGTTCACGCGCGACATTGGGAGCCAGCAGCCCGGCAGCGGTGCCGCAGAGCAATCCCAGGATAATCCAGCCTGTCAGATTGATTTTTTTCATCGTGGCGCGCATTGCGTCGCTACGTTTGCAAGCGATGGAAAGATAAGCTGCGGATGTTGCTCAACCAGAAGCGACGGCACGCAGGCGCACGGGAATATGCTTGTGCCAGGGCGTGCCCGCCACCGCATCGCAATCTTCCGCCGCCGAGAGTTCATTGATGTTCGCGCCATTCGCGCGCCGCACACCGTTTTCATCGGGGTGTTCCATGCCGTAGCCGTGCGGCAAGGTCACGACGCCACGCAGCATCGAATCCGTAATCTCGACACGCGCGACGACTGCGCCGCGCTTCGATTCACAGCGCGCGAAGCTGCCATCATTCAATCCCAACGCCGCCGCATCTGCGGGATGAATCCTGAGCGCGCCGTCAGGATCATCGCGCCGCCACGCGGGATCGCGGTAGATCGTGTTCGCGTTGTACGAACGCCGCTCGCCCGCGACCAGCACGAACGGATAGTCGCTTGCTTGCGCCGCGTCTGTCGGATCAAGTTGGCGTAATTCGGCGAGCATTTCCGGGATTTCCAGATGAATGCGCTGGTCTTTGTGCCGCAGGAAATTCCACGACTCTTCGTATTCGTTAACGCTGAATAGAACGCCGGATGGTGAGTTCAGAATCGCTTCAAACAACGCTTCGCCGAGCATTGGCCCTTCGCCTTTGTGTCCCGCGCGGCGCACGGCTTCGGGATGTTTCGCGGCGAATTGATGCGCGGTTGCCCATAAAAATGCGGCTCCGGCCAAACCTTCGGGCAACGTCGGCCCCAGCGTTTCGTACAAAATCACGGGGCCGTAATCGGCTAACTCTGGCTGTGCTTTCATCAGCTTCTGAAACGCCATCGCAAACGGCAAGCGGCCTTGTTGCGCGGCGGCTTTCAACTCCGCAAAATCCGACGGCAACGCGCCCATCGCGCGAATCAGGCGCGTGTAAATTTCGGGTTCCGCGAGCGTTCCCGGCAATGGATCAAACAACGCGCGACGCAGATGAAACGCATTCGCGGGAAACTCGGCATTGAAAAATGTCGCTTCGGCTTTCTCAAATTGCGATGACGCGGGCAACACGTAATGCGCCATCCGCGCTGTCTCCGTCATCGCCACATCAATCACGACCAATAAATCCAGCTTCGCAAACGCGGCGCGATAGGCTTGCGTGTCGGGCATCGAAACCAGCGGATTCGCGCTGTCAATGAACAAGCCGCGCGTGCGTGCCGGGTCGTCGTTATCAATTTCGGCGGGCAAAATATTCGGCGGTAGCAGGTTTGTGATGAAAGGAAACTTCGTCACTGCCGAACGCTTCTGCTGTTCGCCTTCGGCGGAATGTCCCATCAGCGGAACCAATGCGGTGTGCAGGACATTGCCACCCGGACGATTGAAATTCCCCGTCAGCAAATACAGCAGCGCGCGCAAATATTGATTCAGCGTGCTGTGCAATGTGTGTTCGAGGCCGAGGTCAGTGCGCACCGCACAACGATTCGCATTCGTGATCCAACGCGCGGCTTGCTGCACATCTTCGAGCGTAATGTCGGCACGTTTGGCATAATCTTCAATCGGCACGTCAAGCAGTGCCGCCCGCACCGCATCAAAGCCCGTCGTGCGGCTTTCCAAAAACTCCGCATCCTCTTCGCCGTCGCGCACAATCGTCGCCAGAATTGCCGCAAGCAAAAACGCATCCGTGCCCGGTCGCACCTGCAAATGCAAATCCGCGAGCGCCGCCGTTTCCGTGCGGCGCGGATCAATCACAATCATTTTGCGATTCGCGTCTTTGTGCAATTCGCGCAGGAACACACGCGCGTTGCGGATGCCGTGCGACTGCCAGGGATTCGTGCCGATGAACACGACGACATCGGCGTGCTCGACATCTTCGGTCGCGTGACAGTTCTGGCGTCCGAACAAACGCCCGTCCACCCAGAAACCGCCCGTCTTTTCCTGCGCGAGCGCCGAGTAATAATTGCGCGTCTGCATCGCCGTGCGCAGCGATTTGCCGTACGGGCCGCCAAGATGATTGCCCTGCCCGCCGCCGCCGAAATACGCCAACGTTTCGCCGCCGAACGTGTCGCGGATTTCGACTAATTTCGCCGCGATTTCGGCAATCGCCGTGTCCCACGAAATCGCTTCAAACGTGCCGTCTTCCGTGCGTCGCAGCGGGGTTGTCAATCTATCCGCGTGGTTTTGATAATAATTCAGCCGTTGCGCTTTCTGGCACAAATAGCCAGCGGAAATCGGATGCGCTTTGTCGCCGCGAATGCGTTTCATATCGCGGCCTTGCACGTCCACTTCGATGCCGCAATTGCGGCTGCACAAAATGCAGGCGGTGGGTTGCCAGTTTGCTGTTGTCGTTGTTGCGTTCATTTGATTTCTCCTGCGCGAAACTTTTCGACCAAATGCTCACTCATTCGCCACGACAACGTGATGTTCGTTAGCGTGGGATTCTTTTCCGGGTACGCCGGAAACACCGACGCATCGCCGATGAACAGGTTCGGGATGTCGTGACTCTGCCCGGACAAATTTACGACCGAGGTTTTCGCGTTCGTGCCCATCCGCGTTGTGCCGACCCAATGATTGGAATCAATGATGAGGTCTGCGACGGCGATCTTCGGCGGCGCGATGAGGACTTCGCCGCCTGCTGCGCGAATCACTTCCTGACAGGTTTCGGTGCAATCCTGCGCCATCGCCACGTCGCCCGGCGTGTAGTGCAAATGGATGCGCGGACGATTCAAGCCGAAGCGGTCTTTCGTGTCGGGATCAAGGTCAATGAATGTGCGCGGCGAAATCTCCGTTGTGCCTTGCATATTCATCGTGACGTGACCTGCACCGAAATCGCGGATTTGTTGTTTGAGCTTTGCGCCAAAACCGGGCAACAATTTCTCTTGTCCCGGCAACGGCGTGCGCCCGCCGCGCAAGCCCGAGGCGCATTGCACTTGATACGTGCCGACAAAGTTCGGATTCGGTTTGTCCCAGTACAAGCCCGTCAACAGGCTGTGATAATAATCTGTGCCGTCTTCGTTCGACGCCTCGCGTTTCGCTAAATCAGGGAAAAAGCCGACGACGTAAAAGCCGAAATGGCTCGTCAAACTTTTGCCGACCTGGCCGCTGGAATTCGCCAAGCCGTGCGGGAATTCGGATGTTTTATTCAGCAACAAATGGCGCGCAGTTTCGACGGCGCTGCACGCGAGGACGAACGCTTTGGCTTCGATCTTTTCGGTCTCACCTTTAGCGTTGATGTACTCAATCGCCCTGATTTTATTGGCTTCCGTGACGATGCGCGTCATCATCGCGTTCGTGAACAACGTCAAGTTGCCGGTCTTCATCGCGAGCGGAATCGGCGTGTTCGCGGACGTGTATTTCGCCTCTACATCGCAACCGAGCATGCATTGTCCGCAGTAATGACACGTCGCGCGTTTTGAGAAATGCGGCTCGGTCAAAATCGCTTTGCGCATCGCAATGAAGTCCATCTGGCGGCCTTGCGCTTTCAATTTCATCACGCCGCGTTTTAATCCGGCTTCGGGACAGCGCATCGGCACGCCTTTTTGAAATTCGCCATCGGGCAAATTCGATAAGCCATCTTGGTAGCCGTACACGCCCATAAACCGTTCGGCTTTGCTGTAGTACGGCGCGACTTCATCGTAGCGAATCGGCCATTGCTGGAAATCAAGCGGCCCAAAACGCAACGAATGCCCCGCCCAACACAACGACCGTCCGCCGAGCGCGCGCAATTGACCGTGCCGCGGCGTGTCGCCGACGGGCGTGAAATGATTACTCTCGAATTTTAAGCGCGGCGTGTTGTCGCGCCCGGTTTGGTGACGACTGATGAGCACGTCGTAAGGCCAAGCGTGCGTGCCAAAATCAATGCCCGCTTTCCATTGGCTGCCGGCTTCGACAAGCGCAACTTTCAAGCCTGCTTGCGCTAACACGTAAGTCGCAATGCCGCCGCCGGGGCCGCTGCCAATTACGCACACATCAAATTTTTGTTGAGCCATAATCAATGCAAAAAGCGAGATCACGAAACACACGAAAATAGCAAAACAAACGAAAAAGGACTCACCCCAAAGCACCATCCTTTTCGTATGTTTCGTTCATTTCGTGTGTTTCGTAATCTCCAGTGCTCATTATTTTTCAGCTAATACTGCTTCGATGCGCTGCGACAATTCGGCTTCGGACACGCGCGTCGGCGTGTACCAGCGCACCAAGCCTTTGCGATCAATCAGCACAAACGTTGGCGTGGCGGAAACGCCATAGCGCACCATCACATCAGTATCAATCGGGATCGAAACGCCTGCCAGATCGCCGTAGCCTTCCGCCCAGACTTTTTCGATATGCGTTTTCTCTTCGGCAGGCGTCACCGTCTTGCCGCCTTCGCCTGTGCCATAAACGCGCGTCGGTGCGACTAACACAAGACCGCGTGATTGATACTTCTTCCAAATGCGACCGAGCGCGGCGGCTTGCGCGCGACAATCGCCGCACCAATGCGCCCACAAAAACAGCAGCACCGCTTTGCCTTTCAGCGCGGCGAGTTTCGGCGGCTCCGCTCCGGCGAACATCGCAGCGTTGAATTCCAGTGCGGGCTGGCCTTCGAGCGAAAGCGTGTTGATGTTCTTGCGAATGCGCGAACGCAAGCTGGTGTTTTTCGCGCGGGCAAATTCGCTTTCCAAAAATTGCAGTGCGGCTTTTTTGCCTGCTTGTTTGGCGCGTAGCTTCCCTTCGACTTCAATCGCCGCGCCGAGCGGTTGCAGCCAATCGTCTTTTTCCTCGCGAATCTCGCGGCGCAGTTCAGCGACATAACTCGCAGCCACTTCGTTTTGCCCCAGCATTTCCGCGCCGCGCGCAATCCAACCAATCGCGTCCAGATATTCCGCGTCCACGCCCGATTTGTTTTTGTAATCTTCGACCAGATGCTGGCAACTGAGAATGTCGCCCGCCGAAATTTTGTTGCGCACCGCGCGCACGAGATCGCCTGCGGCAAACCCTGAAGTAGCCAGCAGGAACACCAACGTCATTATGAGTTTTTGCATGAAAATTACTCCACAAACAGCCATTCTCAAGTTGAAACTGCCGCGGACGACAGGAAACCAATTCTTCATTTTTCCTTCTTCCTTTTTCATTATTTCCAGGGGTAGCCTCGTCTAACTAATGAAGAGTGAAGAAGGAAAATGAAGAAGGTAATTGCTTCAAACCCAAATTGAGAATTGCTGCTCCACGAAAGGGGCGGGGCGCATTTTGCGGGCGCACCGCCATAATCACCCAAACAATTTCCCGAAATAATACGGCATCGCGTCGCGCCACCACGGCCAGTCGTGATTCACGTCGTGGCCCCACAGATCGAGCCAGTGCGGAATGCCTTTGCTGTGCAGAATGCCGGAGAGTTGCTGCGACCGATTGGGCGCTTCAAACGCGCCTTGTCCGCTGAAGATGATGATTTTGCGCCCGCCGTGTTGCAGGATCGGCAAATGATAATCGTCGTTCAGATTTTGCAGATAATCTGCCGGATTGTTGAAGTACGCATCTTCGTCGTAATGTCCGTCGAGGTAGCTGCGAATGTCGTAGCTGCCACTCAGCAAAATCGCACCGCCAAACAAATCGGGATGGCGAAAGAAGACATTGCCCGCGAGGTATGCGCCGAGGCTGATGCCGACGACCATCGGCTTGATGTGGTGATCGTTGCAATCGTTGCGAATCAGCGGCAAAACCTCTTCAGTCAAATACGCATCGTACGCCTTCAGCCACGCAATCTTTTCGCGTCCCGAAGCGTGGTTGTTCAGCAACGCGCGATTGTTCACGCTGTTCACGGAATAGAGTTTGGCTTTGCCTGCGTCAATGAAATGTTTGACCGAATCAATCAAATGAAAGCGTTCGTATTCCAGAAAATCGGCGGCGGCGGTTGGCAGCATCAACACGGGATGGCCGTAATGTCCATACGCTACAAGCGGCATGTCCTGATGCAAACGTTCGCTGTACCAACTGGTGATGTCTCGTCTCATAAAGGTTCCTTTGGGTTGAAAATTACAGCCCCGGCATCCTAAGCCCGCGCCCGACAACTCGTCAATGCGCGCGCGTTGACTCCGCTGATTGCGGCTCATAAGATGGCTGCGACGAACTACTGTTTTGGAGGAACGAATATGGTGCAACGAATTTTTATCCTGTGTTTATTGGCGCTGCTGTCTCTCACGCCCGCCTTCGCGCAAACCAAAAAGAAAACGAATCCGCTCGGTAAAATTCTCGGGCAAACCGAAAGCTTGAGCGAGGACAAAATCATTCTCGGCTTGAAAGAAGCCCTGAACATCGGCACGGGCAACGCGGTCACAGGCGTCGGGCGCGTGGATGGGTTCTTCAAAGACGCGATCATCAAAATCCTGATGCCAAAGAATTTGCAGACGATTGAGAAAGGCTTGCGCGCCGTCGGTTACGGGCCAAAGGTGGATGAGTTTGTGCTGAGCATGAATCGCGCGGCGGAACGGGCTGCGCCACAAGCCAAAGCCATCTTCATCGGCGCGATCAAGGAAATGACCTTCGATGATGCGCGACGAATCTTAACCGGCGGCGACACCGCCGCGACGACGTTTTTCAAAGACAAAACGACCGACCGCTTGTCCACCGCGTTTCGTCCCATCATCGAAAAAGCCATGAACGAAGTCGGCGCGACGAAGCAATACAAAGATTTGATCGGGCGCTATCAGGCGATTCCGTTTGCGAAGAATTATGCGGTGGATATTGACGACTACGTCACGGGCAAAGCGATTGACGGGCTGTTTTATTACGTCGGCGAAGAGGAAAAGAAAATCCGCAAAAACCCCGCCGCGCGCGTGACGCAGATTTTGAAAGACGTGTTTGGGAAAATCGGCAAGTAACGACGATTACCGACGAACCTGGAAGGGAAGCTGCCGAAACTCTTCTGCCGCGCGCGGCGCGTTGATGCCGCGCACGACCAGCACATAATCGCCCGCCTTGAGTTGCTGCGCTGCCAGCGACAATGACAACCGTGTTCCCGCCGCTTTGACCGTCCAACGCTGCACGTCGCCGCCTTCTGCCGTGCGCAGTGTTGCGGTGAATTGTTTGTATTCGTGCGCAGGCAGCTTCACTTGCAATTGCACGCGCTCGATGCCGTGCGCCAACTTGAGCGTTGGCAGCGCGTCATGCCCCTCGCTGCGCAACACGCCTGCCGTCAACGCGAAGACCGTTGTTTTCGGGGCAGCAGGCGCAGGCGTGACAGGCGCTTGGGCAAGCTGCGTCGGTTGCGGCGTGGGGCGTGCGGGTTCGACAGTTGGCGTCACGGGTTGTGCGGCTTCTTCGCGGTTCGGACCTGACTTCAACAGTAACCACAAACCACCCGCCAACAACAAGACCACCGCCGTCATGGCCAGCGCCGGAATCAGCTTCGGCACGCGCACAGCCGTGCGCCAGCGCTGCCACCACGCTTCCGCTTGCACCGCTGGTTGGTCTATCAGGTGCAGCAACGCCCGCGCCGTGTTCACACGCTCGCGCCGCGCCGGAATCGGCAGGAAATGTTGCTCGAATAACGTCCGCTCCTCACCGCGCAAATCGCCGCGCACGTACGCATCAATCAACGCGGTCTCGGCCTCGCACAATTGCACATACTGCACCTTGTCCGTGAACCATTCCTGTTCGCGGGCGTCGCGCTCCGCTTCCGGCAATTGCCCGAGCAGGTAGCGCGTCATGGTTGTCGTGTCGTTTGGTGTCATCACTCGTTAGTGTTCATTTTTCTGAATCCGTGCTGCATTCTTTTTGACACAGCGATTGATGCACGTTTCAAGCTGTGTCCGCAACCGCACCATCCGATTCGAGAGCGCATTGCGCGTGATGCCTAAGCGCGTGGCGATTGACTGCCGCACATCAATCTTCGCGCGCGTTGTGTCCTGATAATATTCGACAATCAAGGCGCGGCTGTCAGCCGGCAACGCTTGCAAACAGCTTTGCAAACAAGCTGCCTGTGCATCTTCTTCCTTCTCGTGTTCCGGCGCAGCTAACGGCGGCAAATCGTCCATCTCGACGCGCCGTCGCTCGGGCGAGCGCGAATATTCCAACAACACAAACCGCGCCACACTGAAACAATAACCGGGCAGGTTCTCAATCACTTCCCCGTCCGCCACCCGCCGCGCCACGCGATTGAAAACCTCGTCCGCCAACTCGTCGGCAAATGCGACGCCGCGACATTCCAAAAACTTCACTGTCATCTGCCGCAACTCTTCATACGCCTCACCCGCGCGTTCGGGATCAGGCGACAGCCGCGCCAGGAACGCGGCAAACGCTTCCGGCGAAAGTTCGTGCAATTTTGGCGGAACGGAAACTATTTTCATGCGACGGAAATTTCTGGCGACACTTTTTCGGCGCAACACGCACTGTTCATTGTAAGCACAAGGCGAACGAGAAAAAAGCCATCTCCAACCTTGTGCCATGAGCGGCCAATCTCCGAACCGTCTCCGCAGCAACCACTAACGACTGCTGCGCGAGGAGCGGTTTGTCTTCCGCCGGAGGGGCTATGAGAAAAAGTGTTTTGCTGTTCTTCTTTTTGTGCTTGTCGAGTGCTATTGCGGCGCAATCAACCCGCGCCGCCGAACAATTCAATCAGCGCGGGTTGCGCTTGTTCGATCAAGGCGACATTGAGGGCGCGATTGCCGAATTTGATCACCTCCTCGAACTCGTCACCAGCTTTGGCGCGACTCGCAACAGCAATCCGAGCGTCGCGATCATTGACCCACGTGCTGCCTACGCCTACAGCAATCGCGGCGTAGCGCGGTACAACAAAGGCGATTTGGCAGGCGCCAAAGCGGATTTCGACAAAGCCCTGCGCATCAATCCGCGCCTGGCCCAAGTCTGGCACAACCGCGCCATCGTGCTACAGGAGCGGAACGATTTGGCGGGCGCGCTACACGACTACGACAAAGCCATCGCGTTGCAACCGCGCTACGAGAAAGCCTTATACAATCGCGGCGTTGTCCATCTGTGGCGCGCGGCATACGCCGAGGCGATTCAGGATTTCAACGACACGCTTGCGATCAATCCGCGCTCTGCCGCCGCTTACAGCAATCGCGGCACGGCCCTTTTTGCCTTGCACAAACCAGCCGAGGCCATAGCCGATTTTGACCGTGCGATTGCACTGGATGCCAACCTCGCCGAAGCCTATCGCAATCGCGGAATCGTGAAGATGCAACAAGGCGATTTGGACGGCGCAGTGGCGGACTTCACTTCCACGATTGCGAAGAATCCGCAGTTGGCGCTCGCCTATGCCAATCGCGGCATCGCCTATTTGCGGCAAGGCAAGCAAGCCCTTGCCGAACAGGATTTCGCGCAATGCTTGAAGCTGGATTCGTCGCTGCAATCCGCGTTGCAAGAACAGATTCGTCAAATCAAAGAACGACAAAAATAACCGGAGCTCCCAGGGCTAGTGCTTTGTAATTCAAGTTGTTGAAGGTAACGCGATTTGGCAAATCGCGGGGCTGCTCCTAGGGACGCACGCGATTTAGCAAATCGCGCTACGACTTTCCCAAAAAACTAAGTTTACAGAGCACTAGCGCCACTCTCCTTGCAACACAAAGCCGCCCCAATAAAACGGCGACTGCCATTGCTTCTGCTGCCACATTTCCAGTTGCGCTTTTCGTAACGCCGCCGCCGGACGCAGTTTTTCCTGCAACATCCCACGATAGAATTTCTTCATCAGCACCGACGTCGCGTAATCGTCCACGCGCCACAAACTCGCCACCACGCGCGCCGCGCCCGCGTACATAAAGCCGCGCGTCAAGCCGATCATGCCTTCGCCTTTGATGTCTTTGCCCAAGCCGGTTTGGCACGCACTCAGCACGACCAAATCGGCAGGCAATTGCAAGTTGTAGATTTCGTGCAAGCGCAGAAAACCATCTTGCGGCTGACCCGCTTCATCTACGAGCGAAAAGACCAAGCCGGATAATTCCGGTCGTTCGGCATTCAGTAAGCCGTGTGTCGCAAAATGCACGATGCGGTATTGTCGCAAGGCAGTGCTCATCGCTTCCGCACGGCTGGCCTTGAAATCCAAGGCTTTGAAGCGGTCAGCCGCAGGCACAGCCGCCGCAATCGCCTCGGCTTCGTCGCGCGATAAGATGAGGCGCGCCAAGCCTTCTCGCGCCTCGAAACTGCGTAACGACCGTTCGAGTGGCGAAGCTATTCCCGGCGCGGCCTTCGGTTCGTTCTTGCCCAACGTTTTTGCCTTGACGCGCGGATCGTTCATTGCAAACACCGGGTCAGCCAACACCGCCACAGCTTTCGGCGCGGCTTGACGCTTGGCCAATTCCTGTCGCAGCAACATCATCACTGATACGGATGGCACGTTGATGATTTCGTGATGCACGATGAGTGGCTGGTGGCTGGTGGCTAGTGGTTGGCGTTGTTTTTTACCAGCCACCGACCACCGACCACCAGCCACCGGATCAGGCAAGGCCCCGAACGGCAAATACTGCAACGCTTCGGGCGCAACGATGAGCAGGCGTTTTGTGCGGAGATGTGCGGCGACGGGGGCAAGCAGCATTTGACTGAGCGCGGCGGCTTCGGTTTGGTATTGCGCGGCGGCTGCGGCCAGTCGCTTTTGTTGTTGCGCTGCCGACAGCCCCGTCAATCGCTGTGGCGTCGTCAGCAATTCATACACGCGGCGCGTGAGCTTCGTGATTTCGTCGCGCGCGGGCAGTTCATACGCCTTGATGGCATCCGGCGTAATCGCCCACACAAAGCTGCGCGTTTCGCCGAGCGCGTAGGCCAGCAACATCGTGTCCGCATCCAGCAATTGCGTTTGAATTTCGCGCAACGTAGGCGGTTGCGGTTCGGTCAGCTCAGCAAAGCGCGGATTGGCTTGGCGAATCCGCGCGCGTACTTGGCGCAGGTCGTCGAGCGTATCGTTGATGGCTGGTTGATTGGCTTCCAGCAATTGTTCTTTGCGCGGATCGTTCGGGCGTGGCGTGAGATCATTGAGCTTCTGTTGCAGCGTTGCTTCGCGTGCGAGTAAGGCTGGATCAACGTCTGAGCGAATCTTGGCGCGGGCTTCGTTCAGCAAATCCAGCAACGATCTGGCGCGTGCGCGTTCCGTTGCGGTAAAGGCTTCCTCAAGTAATGACGCTTCGGGTTTCTGCCGATACATTTGCATTAGCAAATCCGCATAGAAGCTATATGCCCGCGCCAAATTGGTTGATACATTTGTGCGATATTCCTGATCGCTCAACCGCGCGCGCAGGGATTCTTTGATACGAATCGTCTCTTCGATGCGCGCCCGCGCTTCTACCAATCTTCCCGCCTTGCTGAGAAAATTTGCCAATCCACGCAACAGATTCGCCGACCCATCGAAGTCGCCATTGAAGTTGCGCACGGCCTCTTCCTGCAAGGCTATCGCTTTGTCAAAATCTCCCAGCACGGAATAGACGTTCGCAATGCTGGATTTCAAACCATTGCGCGGTAATTGCGACATTGACTGGCTGAGTTGCAACGCCCGTTCTGCCGAGGCCAGTGCCGCCTCACGTTGCCTGTTATGCGCCTGCCAAATCGCCAGCGTCGAGAGCGGCTCTGCTTCAAACGGATCATTCAGTTCATGAAACAGTGCGCGCGATTTTTCATACATTGCCAGGAACTCCTGCTGTCGGACAGGGTCTGTTCTCATCACTTGCATCGCACTGAGGAACCCTTCCTTGAAAGCGATGAGATTGGGCAATTCCGCGAGAATGCTGGCTTGCGTCCGTTTGGCTCCCGCTTTTTCCGCCACGCGCAACGCCTGCATCACATAATCCAGCGCTTTGGTATTTTCCTCCATCCAGCTATAGGTACTAGCGATGCTTTGCAGTGTTTCAGCTTCCTGCGTTGAGTCTTTCAGTTCACGGACAATGGCCAATCGTTGCGCGTGTGCGTCCAATGATTTTTCCACTTGCCGCAAGCGCAGATATTGCAGCCCCAACATATTCCACGCCCAAGCTTGCAAGGGGCGGTCACCAAGCCGTTGCCAGATGGCCAGTTCCTGCAATTTGTAAGTTACGGCGGTTTGATATTCCCGCACCTGATAATATTGAAAGCTGATGTCCTGCAATATATATCCCAGTCGTCGCTGATCGCCTCTTGCCTGCAACAGTGCGATTAGTTGCTGATGATAGTCAGCCGATTGGGTGAAATTTCGTTGCAGGCCGGCGTGCCACCCCAACAGTCGCAATATATCAAGAAGTGCCACCGTGTCGCCGTCATTGCGATAGAGTCGGAGCCATTCGTGCGCTTGTTTGATGCCCTCGGTCTTTTCTTCCTCATTGTTGGAATAGCCGCGCTGTATTGCCCAGGCAAGCAAAATCTGCGCTTGAAAAACCCGCTTCTCTGTCTCCGTCGCCGAATGCAAAGAGGCAATCCTCACACTGTATTTTCCGGGCGGGATGTTTCTGGCATTGGGCAGCACTCTCGGTGCGATCCAGAGGCGATAATCTCCGGTGACATCTGCCACAATGATCGCTCGATCAGTTCCCGTTGTTTCAATTTCGAGGTCGTGCCAGAACAAATATTTGCCATCCGGCGCGAACACATTCAGCAAGACATTGATGCCGCGTTGTTCGACTTCGATGCGCGCGCATTGTCCGGCTTGTAAGTGGATTTTGTAGTTGTGTGATTGCCCGACCGCAAGCTCACGTTCCTGCAGTTTGCCGGGTTCCAGTTGGACGGCAGTTTCCGGTGTCTGCGCGTTCAGCAAGACAGACCCGATTGCCAACCAGACGATGCCCCAAATTTGAAGGAATGATTTGCGACGCTTACCAATGATGTTCTGCATAACGGCTTCCCCCCAAGCCAAAATTTCAGTTCATCAAAGACCTCGAAAAAAGTCCGACACTTTTTCGGCGGCTCTGACACTTCCTATTGGAAGCGCAGGCAAGCAGTGTCAGTGCCAATGAGAGATGCCGTGTTGGGCGGTCAAGGTGTACGAGGAAGAACCTGCAAGTGAATCCTTTACACAAATGTCTCAACGGTCTTGTCTGCCTTCCGTTTTTTATCGGCTGCGGCGGCAGTGTAGCACAATGCAATGAGGACACAAGCCGGGTATCGGGTAGCGCGCTTTGCTCGCGTCGCGGCGGTTTTGCGGTGCGTGCCAGCGATTTGGCAAAGCGCTTTTCATTTGCGGGCTTTGGCTAATTGGCGGGCGAAAGCTTTGTGCGCAGGCGCGGCGAGGCCGGTTTGCAGCGTTTTGAGGGCTTTGGCCACATCGCCTTTCAGCATCGCTTTCGTATCCAGATCAAGGCCGGGGAACAGCTGGCTGCGCAGAATGCCTTTGGCGTCTGGTTTTACTTCGACATACTCTTCGTTTTCCAAGCGAAACCAAACGATTTTCTCTTCGTAAATTTGCCAGACGATGTATTCCTGCACGCGATTGCGCCGATAGGCTTTTTTCTTGTCGTGTAGGTCATACGCCGAACTGCTCGCCGCGATTTCGACAATCAATTCGGGCGCGCCTTCCACATAACCATCGGCACTCGTAATGGTGTTGCCACTTTCTTCCAAACGCAAGTACACATCGGGCTGCGGATCGTTGTCGGGGTCAAGGCGAACCGTGGCGTTATCACCTGCGATGACGCCAGGAGTGTTCGCCGCATAGACGCCTAAAATCGTATTCATTCGGCTATGAATTTCAGCGTGGGCTTTGCTGACGGGTGATGGCAAGACGATTCCTTCGATCAATTCGGCTTTTTTGGTGTGCGGCATGGCGTGATAGCGGCGCTCGAATTCGGCGCGCGTTAGACGATCCCCGGAATGCAAACTGGGGATGGCACGAGCGGGGCTGACCGACGAAGCGAGGGGTTCTGCGGTGACGAATTCCAGAGTCATAAATTTCTCCTGACAGGCACGGCGATTAGAGAGGAATCCCTTTTCACAAACCACTCGCGTTCCACATAACTTGCACGCTTCGCCCGCATCGCTGATAATCGCCTATCTTTCATGAGCAGTCCTTTGTAACTCCTGAGATTATCTGGTGCAGGTTTGAGAGAATCGTTTCAAGTATGAATAAATTGTCATTTGTCTTCATCGCTTTGCTCATCGGCGGGCTGATTGCAGCCTGCAAAGAAAAACCCAAAAACGAACAACTCGTGATGCTGCTGGAAAAAAACGTCACGACGTTTGATCCGCGCAAGAGCGCCGATTCTGCCGACGCACGGATGCAGCAACTGATCTTCAATGGACTCACGCGCAAGAACGAAAAGTTTGAGGCGGTCGGCGATCTGGCCGAGAGTTTTACTTCGTCGCCCGATTATAAAACCTGGACGTTCAAGCTGCGGCAGGGCATCAAGTTTCACAACGGCAAAACGCTGACTTCAGCGGACGTGAAATACACCTTTGAGACATTGATGGCTCCGGGCTTTGGTTCGCCGAAAGCGGGTGACTTCACGGCGACCGCAGCGCAACCAGTAGCGAGTCCCGGCGCAAGCCCAGCGGCGAGTCCAGCGGCCAGCACGCGCCCCACGTTGATTCCGCTCTTGCAAATCGAAACGCCTGATCCGAACACGGTCGTCTTCAAATGCACGAATCCGATGCCCGGTTTACCGAATCAGATTTTGCCCGTCGGCATCATTCCCGAAGGCACGGGCGAAACCCAAGCCAAAACGCCTGTCGGCACGGGGCCATTCAAGCTCGTCAGCTTCACGTCGGATCAGGATGTGCAATTGACGGCGTTCGATGAATACTTCGGCGGCAAGCCTTCTGTGCCCGCGATTCGCGTCAAGATCGTGCCCGACAACAGCACGCGCGAAGCCGAGTTTCGCAAAGGCTCGGCGGACGCAGGCATCAACCTCGATCTTGAACCCGTCACCGTTGAGCAATTGAAAAAAGCCCCCGGCGTCAAAGTCATTCAATCCGACGGCACGAATCTCGCGCATCTGGGCATCAACACGACCGACCCGGTTTTGAAGGACGTGAAAGTCCGCCAAGCCATCGCGTATGGCATTGACCGCGACGCGCTCATCCGCGACTTGTTTTTAGGGCAAGCGAAGCCTGCAAACAGCGTTCTGCCCGTGAATCAATGGGCGTACGAACCCGATGTGACCGTGTACAACTACGATCCTGAAAAGGCGAAGAAGTTGTTGGACGAAGCGGGCAAGAAACAAACGGGCGATGCGCCGCGCTTCAAATTGACGCTGAAGACTTCATCTATTTCGATCTCGAAAAAGGTCGGCGAGGTGATGCAGGAACAGTTGCGTAAGATCGGCATTGATTTAGCGATCCAATCGCTCGAAAACCAGAAGCTGACGCAGGACATCACCGAAGGCAATTTCCAGCTTTACTATCGGCAGATGGTCGGCGCGAATCAGAGCACGGACATGTTCAAGTTCGCGTATCACACGAAATCCATTCCGCCGAATGGACAAAACCGCATGCGCTACAGCAATCCCAAGCTCGACAAATTGATTGACGACGCGATGCTCGCGCCTGCCGACCAACGCAAAGCGATGTATTCCGAAATTCAGAAAATTCTAGCGACCGACGTGCCGCAAATTTATCTGTGGTATCCGGCAGCCATCACCGTCCACCGCGACCGCTCGACCGGATTGGTGCAAGACCCGTCCGGCGATTGGAGCGTGGTGCGGAATGTGAAGTTGACCCCGTAACAATGAAGCTCCGTTTTTACATTGATCCAGCCACTTCTCTTCCGCACATCTACAATCACAATGTGACCGAAGAAGAGGTTGAAGATGTGCTAAGCTTTCCCAGCGAGGATCGTCCGGGACGTGAAGGCTCACGCATCGCGCTTGGACAAGCAGCGAACGGACGCTATCTCCGCGTCATCTATGTCCCTGACCCGCAACCAGACAGCGTCTTTGTGATTACGGCATATCAATTGGAAGGGAAACCATTAGCTGCTTTTCGGCGGCGACGTAAAAAGAAGCGAGGTAAGTGATGAAACAGAATCAATTTCCTACGAATTGGGAGGAACAACGAGTCCAGCGGGTGCTGGCTCATTATGAAACGCAGACTGAGGATGAAGCCGTCCTGGAAGACGAAGCTGCATTTGAAAATCAGTCGGCCACTTTTATGGAAATTCCTGAAGACCTGTTGCCTATCGTTAGGGAGTTGATCGCTCAGCATCAGGCCAATCGGGAACTTCAGATTCGATAAATTTCAGGAGCAACCATGCAAGCAGAAGCACAACCCAAAACCGCCAAAATCGGAATGATCGGACTCGCCGTGATGGGCGAAAACCTGGCGCTCAACATTGCGCGCAACGGCTTTCCGATTGCCGTCTTCAACCGTGACACCACCAAAGTAGACAAATTTCTGAAACGCGCCGAAAGCTTTCAAGATTCAGACAAAGTCATCGGCACATATTCGCTGCAAGATTTCGTCGCCTCGCTCGAAACACCGCGTCGCATCATCTTGCTCGTCAAAGCGGGCGAAGCCGTTGACGCGGTCATCAATCAATTGAAGCCGTTGCTCTCGCCCGATGACATCGTGATTGACGGCGGCAATTCGTTCTTCCGCGACACGCAACGCCGCGAAAAAGATTTGAAGGCCGCAGGCTTTCGCTACATCGGCTCCGGCGTGTCGGGCGGCGAATCGGGCGCGTTGTGGGGGCCGTCGTTGATGCCGGGCGGCGAAGAATCCGCCTACAACGAAATCAAACCGATTTGGGAAGCCATCGCCGCGAAAGTGGACGACGGGCCGTGTGTCACGTACATCGGCACGGACGGCGCAGGCCATTTCGTCAAGATGATTCACAACGGCATCGAATACGGCGATATGCAATTGATCGCCGAATCGTATGACATTCTGCGCACTGCGCTCGGTCTGCAAGCCGACGAATTACATCAAGTGTTCAGCGAATGGAACGCCGGGATGCTCGATTCTTTCCTCATCGAAATCACGGCGAAAATCTTCAAGGTCAAAGACCCGGAAACCGGCAAGGCGCTGGTAGATTTAGTCCTCGACAAAGCCGGGCAAAAAGGCACGGGCAAATGGACATCGCAAGTCGCGCTCGAACTCGGCGTCGTGATTCCGACGATCAACGCGGCAGTGGATTCGCGCATTCTCTCTTCAATGAAAGACGAGCGCGTCGCGGCAAGCAAAGAAATCAGCGGCCCAACTGATGCGAAGTACACGGGTGACAAGCAAGCCTTGATTGATGCCGTGCGCGATGCGTTGTACGCAAGCAAGATTTGTTCGTATGCACAAGGGATGAACTTGATTCGCGCGCAGGCTGCCGTTGAAGGCTGGAACCTGAATATGGGCGAGATTTCGCGCATCTGGAAAGGCGGCTGCATCATCCGCGCGCAATTCCTCGACAAGATCAAACAAGCGTATCAACGCCGTCCTGACTTGCCGAATCTGCTGCTTGATCCTGATTTCAAAGCGTGGGTCTTGGAAGCGCAACCGCGTTGGCGACAAGCCGTGACGACCGCGCAATCGTTGGGCATTGCGATCCCGGCGATGGCGGCGAGCTTGTCGTATTTCGATTCGTATCGCACCGCGAACCTGCCGCAAAATCTGACGCAGGCACAGCGCGATTTCTTTGGCTCACACACGTATGAGCGCACGGACAAACCGGAAGCGGGCTTTGTCCATACGGAATGGGAAGAGTTGGCGAAGTAGACAGGATAGTTTTTGTGCGGTGATCGCTCTTTATCATTTTTCATTTTCCATTTCTCATTATTCATTTGTCATCGTTCTTGCGGATGCCTAAACAATGACAAATAACAAATCGAAAAGGGAAAATGAAAAATGAAAGGGCAACTTAATTTTTCCCGATCATTTATTTAACGCCCGCCTTTCTTGCTTGATTCCCCAATGTGATGATGTGTCGCAAGTTGCCAGCTTGCGAACGATCTGTTTTTGCGCGCACTGGCAGCCGCGCATTTTGAAGGAGGCCGATATTTATGGAAGCGACGATTCAATACTTGATGAATCACGCGGTAGATTTTGGGTTGAAATTGCTGGGCGCGCTGGCGCTCTGGATTGTGGGCGGATGGCTGATTAAATTCCTGATCGGCAATTTGCTGAGCCGCACCATGACCCGCCAGAACGTGGACGCCACGATCATTCGCTATGTCGTCTCCGCGCTCACGGTGCTGCTAAAAATCGTGCTGGCGATTGCGATTTTAGGATTCCTCGGCTTGCCGACGACCACGTTTGCGGCGTTGATCGCGGCGGCGGGCTTGGCGATTGGCATGGCGTGGAGCGGTTTGTTGTCGAACTTTGCGGCAGGCGCGTTCCTTATCATTCTGCGTCCGTTCAAAGCGGGCGATTTCATCTCGGCGGGCGGCATCGTTGGCACGGTCGAAGAACTCGGCTTGTTCGTCACGACCATCAACACGATGGACAACATTCGCACTTTTGTCGGCAACAACAAAATCTTTGCGGACAACATTCAAAACTTCACCGCGAATCCGTTTCGCCGCGTTGATCTGGTCGCGCAGCTTTCGCACAAAGACAATCCCGCGACAGCAATGGTGTTATTGAAAGAGCGTTTGGCCAGGATTCCGAATGTCGTCGCTACGCCTGCGCCGGACGTCGAAATTCTGACGTTCACGCCGATGGGGCCGGTCTTGGCGGTGCGTCCGTTCGTGCATAACGATCATTATTGGCAAGTCTATTTCGACACAAACAAAGTCATCGCCGAAGCGGGCTTTGCCGTGCCGACACAACATTTCCAACTGCAACAAGCCTGAACCTAGACCTTCCCAAATCGTCCCGGAGACTTTAAGATGCGCGCGGTTCTTTACTGTCGCAAGCAATCAAGTCTCCGGGATTTTCTATGCCAACAACAAATGCAATTGTAGACCTGCCTGAACGTGTCACACCGCCGTGCGCCATCGTCATCTTTGGCGCGTCGGGCGATTTGACGAAACGCAAATTAGTGCCTGCGCTGTTTCGCCTCTACGAAGAAAAACTCTTGCCCGAACAATTCGCCATCGTCGGCATCTCGCGCTCGGCGATGTCGCACGACGAGTTTCGCAACCGCATGCAAGAGGCGATTGCGAAGTACGCGCCCTCGCAAGCCGAGAATCAGGAAGCGTGGCAGACGTTTGCCAGCGGGTTGTTTTACCTGCCGGGCGATTTGGGCAACGAGGCGACGTACGCGAATTTGACCGATCTTTTGCAAACGATTGATGCTGAGCGCGGCACGGAAGGCAATCGCGTGTTTTATCTCTCGACCGCGCCCGAACATTACGGCGAAGCGATCAAACAACTCGGCAATGCCTGTCTTGCCAAACCAGAAGAAAAGCCCAACAAACACGCGCCGTTCGTGCGCATCATCATCGAAAAGCCTTTCGGCATGGATTTGCAGAGCGCGATCAAATTGAATCAGGAAGTCGCCTCCGTTTTTGACGAAGATCAGGTCTATCGCATTGACCATTACCTCGGCAAAGAAACGGTGCAGAACCTTTTGGTGTTTCGCTTTGCCAACGGCATCTTCGAGCCGATTTGGAACCGCAATTTTATTGACCACGTGCAAATCACGAACGCCGAACAACTCGGCGTCGAAGGGCGCGGCGCGTATTACGAAAGCTCCGGCGTGATGCGCGATATGATTCAGAACCACGTCTTTCAAGTGCTGTCGCTCGTGGCGATGGAGCCACCGAACAGCCTCGCCGCCAATGCCGTGCGCGATGAGAAAATCAAAGCCATGCAGGCCGTGCGACCGTTTCCAATGGATCGGCTGGACGAGTTCGTCGTGCGCGGACAATACGGCGCGGGTTTTATTGACGGCAAGTCGGTCATCGGCTACCGCGAAGAACCGGGCGTCAATCCTGAATCGCACACGGAAACCTATACGGCGATGAAACTGTTCTTCGACAATTGGCGCTGGTCAGGTGTGCCGTTTTACATCCGCTCGGCCAAACGCATGCCGAAGCGCATCACCGAGATTGCGATTCAATTCAAGGAAGTGCCGCATCTGCTCTTCGGCAACATGGCCGCCGAACAATTGGAGCCGAACGTCCTCGTGATTCGCATTCAACCGAACGAAGGCATCACGCTGCGCTTCGGCGCGAAAGTACCCGGACAGATGACGAAGATTCGTTGGGTCAACATGGATTTCCTCTACCACGAATCTTTCGATCAAAAACCGCCCGAAGCGTATGAACGCTTGCTGCTGGATTGCATTCTCGGCGATTCGACGCTGTATGCGCGCCGCGATATGACCGAACGCGGCTGGGAAATCGTGATGCCCGTGCTGGAAGCGTGGAAAAAAGTGGAGCCGGAATTTCCGAACTATCTGGCGGGCACGTGGGGGTCGCCCGATTTGGATTGGCTGATTAAGCAGGACGGGCGCAAGTGGCGGAAGTTGTGATGGCCTGAAAAAGAACGGCGCAGCCGAACCGCGCAAGTCTCCTCAGATCCTTGCGCGGTTCGGCTGCGCCGTTTTGTGCCTGACGTGACGAGCAAGTCAGGAATTGGCTCGCCGTGAACGCCGATGTTTAGTTCCGCGTGCGAGTGTTGTGTTTCTTGCGATAAATCTTGCGGCTGGTTTGGTTCATATCCTGATGAAGGTCTTTGCGTTCAGCACCCGTTACGGTTCCATCGGCTTTGGCGGCGGCTTTGTCCTGCTGAATCTCCTTCGCGTCTTTGGCGATGGAGCGAGTTTCGTGTTTGGTCAGCGATTTGTTCCGCACGCCGCGACGAACGCGCTTGGCCTGATTCTTTTGTCGTGCAGTCACGCCTGGCGTCTTCGTGCCGGGTTGGGTAGTCGTTTCGGTTTGCGCTCCGGCGATGATCGTCAAAGCAAACATTAAGCAAAAGGTCAGTACAACTGTGAATCGTGTCTTCATACTTTTCTCCAATAGGTTTAAGGGGTTGGTAAAAAAGGGGAGCCGGGAATTCTTTGCTGCCGCGATTAGCGCGGCGGCGTTTGTGCTTTGGCCTGCGGCGGCAAGTAGCCTTTGTCAAAGGAACGCTGCCGCTTGGGATTTCTCCGTGCGTTTGACGAATTAGGCGGATTTGCTTGGGGTTTGTGTGCCCACACGATTTCGCCTGTGCTGGTGTCAATCAGGTTTCCGGCTTTCGGCTGTCGGATGGTTCTTTGCTTGGCGTTCGTTTGCGGCGTTTTCCGCACGTCATCACCCAAGATCGGCCCCGCATCCAAGACCTGACCGGTCGCAACATCTCTCGGTGATTTGACATTGGCCTTGCGATTGGTGTGTTGTCCGCCTTTGGCTGCGTGCCAGATGACAATTTCTTTTTGTCCGAAAGCGGTGGCGGTGAACACGAAACCTAACATTGCGATAGCGACAAAACTTTTGCTGAACATAGCGTGTCTCCTGTTTGGTGATGTTCTCAGTGGCGCGTCCGTTCGTGACGTTCGCGGCGGTTCGTTACATAGTGTGGCGAGGCGGCGAAATGTATCACCCTTTTTTTTCTTTTTTTGTCGAAGCAGTGGTTTGCCCACTCATGTGGTTTGAGAGTAGAATCCGCAACGCTATGCAACAGGGCGTAGAGACCTCCTCCAACCACGACTTAGTCAGCAAAATTCAGCAAGGCGATTCGGCGGCTGAGGCGGCGCTCTATGAAAAGTTCGCGCCGCGCATCTACTTTCTCGCGCTCAGCGAATTGCACTCGAAAGACGATGCCGAAGACATTCGCGCCGAAACGTTTCTGCGCGTGATTCAGGCGTTGCGCGAAGGCAAACTGCGGTCAGCCGATTCCCTGCCCTCCTTTATTGTCGGCTTTGCGTTGAACATCATCCGCGAACACATGCGGCACAAATACAAAACCGATTCGCTCGAAGATTACGAATATGATGTGGCCAGCGAAGGCTCGTTGGAGAATGTGTTCCTGGACGCCGAGACGAGTCGCGCGATTGAAGCCGCTGTCCAAAAATTGAAGCCGCGCGAGCAGGAATTTTTGCGGCTCTATTATTATGAAGAACTGCCGAAAGAAGAAATCTCCGCCCGCCTCGGCATCAAAGAAGAGCGTTTGCGCCTCCTCAAATCGCGCACGCTGCAAGCCTTCCGCGAAATGTATAAAAAATTAGCCGTGAGTTGATACAAATTGGAGGCAGCCGACACTAAGTAGCGAAAACGGATGGAGAACGGTGATAACCATTAACCCCCTGATTCGTGAAAGCCAAGAAAGGAAAGCTGCACCATGAAAAAACAAATCCTGCTCGCGGTTGTAATCGCCCTGACGGCCATTGGCGTATTCGCTCAAACCACCCGACAAAAGATTCGCGACAAGGTTCGCACCGCGCGCGAAAACCGCGCCGAAAACAAAGGCCATAACGCCGCCACGAACAACGGGTCGTACGTCGTCGGCAAAAATCGTTTCACGACCAACGTGAACGGCGACGCGCGCGAATACTTCGTTCACGTGCCCAAGAGCTATAACAAAAACACGGCGACGCCCGTCGTCTTTATGTTGCACGGCACGAGCGGCAACGGCGACAAGTTCTACAACATTTCGGGCTGGAAAGAAGTTGGCGAAGCGGAAAACATCATCACCGTGTTCCCGTCGTCGTGGCGGCATTGCATCATTGACGACGGCGTGCGCAAGAACACGACCAAATGGAACGTCTATCCCGGCAGCTTTGAATATTGCGCGGGCGAAGTTCCAAAAGACGACGTGAAGTTTTTGAATCAAGTCATTGACGAACTGTGCGGCAAATTCAATGTGAATCAGAAGATGATCTACATGGTCGGGTTTTCCAACGGCGGGCAAATGACAGGCCGCGTCGGCATCGAAATGTCGGATCGTGTAGCGGCAGTCGTTTCGAGCGGCGGCTTTTTGAAACCGGGCGAGACCTACACGCCGAAACGGTTGTTGCCGAATCTGGTGCAAGTCGGGAACCGCGATGATCGCTATTTTGGCACGACCCCCGCGCCCATGAATTTCGATCAACTCCTGGCGCAATTCCCTTTTTTCAAAGGAATGCTCTTCACCTACGGCTCGTCATATAAATTGAACCCCAAGTACACGACGGGCGGCGATCCCAACAACATCATTTATCTCGACGCCAAAGGCACGTCGGGCGATCCCAACAACGTCTTCCGCTTTGCGCTGATTAAGGGAATGTTTCACGTCTACCCGAACGGCACGAATTTTCGGCTGAATGGCGCGCAAATGAATTGGCAGTGGTTGAAGCAGTACAAGTTGCCGTAAAAAAAGTCGAAAAAACTTTGATACAAATTTCGTGTTGCCGACACTACTTGATGAAACGGGGCGGGGAGCGAGAATAGCTCCCCGTTCCTTCGACCAAGAACGGCTACGATCATCGGACTGCTGCACCATGAAAAACCAACTACGATTCGCATTGATCATCATCGCAATCGCAGCCACTGCCATTGCACAAACCAATCAACGCCCACGCGCCCCGCTCGGCGAAAAGATTCGGGAAGCCCGACTAAAGCACGCTGAAAACAAAGGCGAAACAAAGCCGAACAACAACGGTTCGTATGTCGTCGGCAAGAATCGCTTCACCACGCAAGTGAATGGCGACACGCGCGTCTATTACGTTCACGTTCCGAAGAGCTATAACAAAGCTCAAGCCGTTCCTGTCGTGGTGATGCTGCACGGCACAGGGCAAACCGGCGAGCAGTTTTACAACATCTCCGGTTGGAAAGAAGTGGGCGAAACGGAGAACCTGATTACGGTGTTTCCTTCTGCCTTGCAGCAGTGCGTGGTAGATGAGGGCAAGCAGCAAACCACTCCGAAATGGAGTTGCTATCCCGAAGGGTTTGCCTTCTGCTCCGGCATGACGCCCAAAGACGACATCAAATTTCTGACGCAGGTGTTGGATGAAGTCGAAGGAAAATTCAATATCAACCAACACATGATTTATTTCGTCGGCTTTTCCAATGGCTCACAGATGGCAGCGCGCGTCGGCATCGAACTGTCAGAGCGGATCGCTGGATTCGTCGGACATTTGGGGACGGCGCCGCCTGCACCGCCCAAACGACTCGTCCCGAGTTTGTGGCAGGAAGGTTCACAAGACGCGAAATACATGAAAATGTTTGGCGGGCAGCCGATTCCGATGGACTTCAATCAGATTCTCGCTAAACCGTATATGAAACAGGACCTGAATGTGTATATGCAAACGTTCAAGCTCAGCCCGAATTACACGACGGGCGGCAATCCGAACGGCATCATTTGGCTTGATGCCAAAGGCACATCGGGCGATCCGAATAACGTCTTTCGCCTGGTCTTTGTCAAAGGCATGGAACACGAATATCCCAACGGCAAAAATCATCCGGTGCATGGCGCGGAATTAAACTGGCAATGGCTCAAACAATTCAAACTCCCATAGGTGTGGTACAGTACAACGAGCGGTAGCGAGCAGGTGAACACCAAGTCGCTACCGCTCCTCGTACCGTACCGATGATGACGGGGAGGCAGGTGAACAGCAATGACACATCACGAGATCGAACAACAAGACATCATCGAACGCTACGTGCAGCATCAATTGCCGACAGCAGAACGACGCGCGTTTCAGGAACATTATTTCGCGTGCGACGAGTGCTTCGCGCAGGTGGAAAGCACGGCGAAATTCATCGCGGGCATACAACGCTCTGCGCGCGTGGGCGTGTTGGCCGAGAGCAAAGTGACCCGTGCCGCGCCCTGGTGGGCCAGTTGGTTTACACCCGCGTTTGCGTTGGCCGCGACGGCGTGTTTGCTCCTGGCAGTCGCGCTGGGCTGGTTCGCCTTCAGGCCAACGCAGCCCGCGCGCGAGGAAGCATCCAAGCCCAAACCCACGCCGGAACAATTGGCGGGCGAAAAAGCACAGCCCTCACCCACCACAACGGCGGGGCCAAGCCTGACGCCCACTGTCCCAGAAAAAAGCCGACGCGATGAACTCGACGATAAACTGGCGCAGCATCAAGCGCCCGCCACGCCGCCCCTCAAAGGCGCTACGGTCGCGGTGCTGCTGGAATCCACGCGCGACGCGAAAGGCGGCGCACAAGTCAAGCTGCCGGACAATGCGACAACTTTGACCGTGCGGGTGGAAGTCGAAGTCGGACGTTATCAAAGCTATCAACTGCAACTCTTCGATGCCAGCGGACGCACCGTCAAAACCCTCACGGGGCTGAAAGCCAATGCGCAGGGAACCTTAACCGCCACCATTGCCACACAACAGTTGCCTGTAGGAAAATACTTGGTCAAGCTGTTCGGACTGAAAAACCAGCAAAAAGATTTTGTCGGTGAGTACGATTTGACGCTGCGCCAGTAACTCATGAAAACCGGTTGCTTTATCCTCCTGCTTTCGCTTGCCTCGTTTTTGCCCGCTATCGCGCAAAGCACCAACGACGGCACAGGCAATCCGCGTCAGCCCGTTTTGATTGAACCGCTGCTGCGAGAAGCGACCCAATCGCTCAAAGCCGAGCAGTTTCAAGAAACCTATCGTAAAGCCCTACAGGCACGTCTGCTGAGCCAGCGGCGCGGTCTCAAAAGCCGCGAAGCGCACGCCGCGAACCTGATGGCGCTGGCCGCCATGTCGCTCGGTCAGATGGTGGAAGCGGTGACGCTTTTCAAAGAAGCGGCGGCGTTGTCGAGCGCGGTCAACTCCGAGGAAGTGAGCAAGATGCAGGTGCTGGCGCTCGAACGCGCGGGGCGCTTGTCGCGTGTCATCGGGCGCTACGAAGACGCGCTCTGGTGTTTCGATCAGGCGTTGCAACGCTATCGCTACCGCAATGAACGCGCGGGCGAAGTTTCTATGCTCAGCAATCTGAGCGCCGTCTATGCCGATACCGGCGATTTCACGAAAGCATCCCAAACCTTGCAGGATGCGCTGCCGCTCTCGCGGGCGTTGAGTAATCGTCCGCTGGAAAAATCGTTGCTGACGAAATTCCTGATCGTCGAGAAAGGGCGCGGCAATCTGGCGGCGGCGTTGCAGTACGGCGAACAAGCTCTTGCCATCGAGCCACGTCGGGGCGTTGATCCGAACAACAAGCCGCTGCTCCAGATTACGTTGGAGTTGCATTACCAATTGGGGATGGTGTACGCGGCGCTCGACCGTCACCCCAAAGCGATTGAGATGTATCAACTCGCGTTGCAGCAGGCGCGCGAATTTCACGTGCCGCAGTTGGTCGCGTTTGTGCTCGGCGAATTGGCGTGGTCGCAGTTCAAATCCGGGGCAGCGCAAACGGCGCTTGCGACGGCGACGCAATCGCTCACGACGCTGCGGCAAGGCGGCGGCAACAAACATTTTGAGTCGCGGGTGTTGTTCATTCGCGCCGAAGCCGAGCGCACGCTCGGCTACCACACGGAAGCGCTCGTCAGTTATCGGCAGGCCATCGCCGCGCTCGAACAAGCGCGGTTGCTTTCGATTCCGACCGAGATTTCGCGCGCCGGCATCGTCGCGTCGCGGCACAATGTGTTCGCGGGGGCGATTGACTTTCTGCTCAGCCAGCAACACACGGGCGAAGCCCTGGAAGTCGCCGAAGCGTTTCACGCGCGCGCGTTTTTGGATGTGCTGGCCGAAGCCGGCGTGGAAGCGTCGCACGAATTGAGCGCCGCGCAAAAGGACGAAGAGGACAAGTTATTCGCAAACATTGCCCGCGTGCAAAAAGAGTTGTGGCAGCCCGATCTCAAGCCGGAAACTGAAGCTCAATTGAACCGTCAATTGAGCGAAGCCGAAGCCGCGCTGGAAACCTTTCGCCTCAAGGTGCGCCGCGCGAATCCGCAGTATCAAAGCGCGGCCTCGCCGCCGCTCATCAAGGCCGCGAACATCGCCAAAGACCTGCTCCCGGCAGACACCGCGTTGGTGGAATTTGTGTTAGGCGAAAAGAAGTCGTTTGCCTGGGTTGTGCAGCAGGACAAACTGATCGCGGTCACATTGCCGCCGAGCAAAGAAATCGAAACGCTCGTAGCGGAGTATCGGGAAGAGTTTGCAGGCGGGCTGAATTCGCTGAACGTACTGCCCGCCATCGCCAAACAAAAAGCGCAGGGGCAGAAGCTGTATCAAAAACTTTGGCAACCGCTCCACGCGCATCTGACAACCGCGCGCAAATTGGTGATCGTGCCGGACGGCGCGCTGGCGTATCTGCCGTTTGAAACGCTGGTGAGCGACGCCAAACCCGTCGCCACGTATTTGCTCGAACGCTATGCGATCAGCTATGCGCCGTCGGCGTCTGCGCTCGCGGCGATTCAAGCCAGTGCGTCGAGTAACGACGCCAAAGGCTTCATTGCGTTCGGCGATCCGGTCTACGCCAAAACCAATGCAGAGACGGCCACCGTGCGCAGCTTCGATCTCAAACAATTGCCGTACACGCGCACCGAAGTGAACGAAATCGCCGCGTTGTTTCCGCCCGCCGAACGCCGCGTGTTTTTGGGCGCAGAGGCACAGGAACAACTGGTCAAAACCGAACCGCTCCATCAATTCCGCTACGTGCATTTCGCCGCGCACAGCAGCGTGGACGAAGAACGCCCGGCGCGTTCCGGCATCGTCCTGTCGCGTCCAACCGAAGCCAAAGAAGCCAAAGAAGATGGATTGTTGCAAATGAGCGAAGTGATGCGGCTGAAGCTGCACGCCGATTTGGTCACGCTCTCCGCCTGTCGCACAGGACTCGGCAAGCTGCTGAACGGCGAGGGCATCATTGGGCTGACGCGAGCGTTTTTCTACGCGGGCGCAGAAAGCGTGTCAGTCAGTTTGTGGAGTGTGAACGACATCGCCACCGCCTCGTTGATGAAGTCGTTTTACAAACATCTGCAACAAGGCAAAGCCAAAGACGAAGCCTTGCGCGAAGCCAAACTGGAACTGCTGAAAGGGCCGCAACGCACGTGGCGACATCCGTATTATTGGGCGGCGTTTATTTTGGTGGGTGGTCGGTGAGTGGTGCTCGGTGCTCGGTGGTTGGTGGTTGGTGGTTGGTGGTTGGTGGTTGGTGACTGGTGGCTGGTAATCCGAATCTCAAATCTCAAATCTCAAATCTCAAATCTCAAATCCTGAAACCCAGCACTTGCAACTTGTAGCGCAAACATCGAAACTACCGCGCTATGAGTTCCCAAGCGCCTCTCAACGATTCGCTCGTGCATCCGGCTTTACTCGATCCACGACAATGGAGCAACGTGGACGTGTACGCTTCCCTGCTCAACCTCGAACGCGAAGACATTCCCGGCAGCGACCATCACGCGCCGGATCGCAGCTTTCGCATTCACCATCTCAAGCTCGAATTGCAATTTGATCTCGCGCAACAAAGCGTGCGCGGCACAGCGACGCTGACGATTGCGCCGCTGGCCGACGGGCTGCGCACGATCAAGCTGGATGCGGCGGAAATGAACATTCACAGCGTTCGTCATCTGCGTGCGCACGTCGAAGCCGCGCCGACACCGCTGCGGATGCTGGGCGAAACCGAGCCGCAGTCTGCGCCTGTGAATTTGCCCTTTGATACGCAACAGGAAACGCTCAACATCGAACTCGACGCGCCGCTCAAACGCGACGAAGAAGCTGTGATTGAAATTGCATATGACTGCCGCCCACGTAAAGGTTTGTATTTCATTCAGCCCGACGACGCCTATCCACAAAGGCCGTGTCAAATCTGGTCGCAAGGCCAAACCGAAGATGCGCATTGGTGGTTTCCCTGCGCCGACACGCCGCATCAGAAAATGACGACGGAGTTGATTGCGACGGTAGATGAAAAATATTTCGCGCTGTCGAACGGCGCGCTGGTCGGCTCGACTGGCAATCAGGCAAACAACACGATCACGTATCACTGGCGACAAGAGCAACCGCATCCGGCGTATTTGGTGACGGTCGTGATTGGCGAGTACGAACTCGTGCAAGAGCGGCTGCAAGGCTTGCCCGTTGAGTATTACGTGTACGCCGACCGCGCCGAACAAGGCAAAAAGCTATTTCAGCGCACGCCGGAGATGATTGAGTTCTTCGCAGAAAAATTTGGCTATCCGTACCCGTTCGCCAAATATTCGCAAGTGCTCGTGGACGATTTTTTGTTCGGTGCGATGGAGAACACGTCAGCTACAACGATGACGGATCGTTGTTTGCTGGACGAACGCGCCGCGTTGGATGTTCATTATGACGACATCGTCGCGCACGAACTCGCGCATCACTGGTTCGGCGATTTGGTGACGTGCAAACATTGGTCAGAGATTTGGCTGAACGAAAGTTTTGCGACGTATTCGGAATTTTTATGGCGCGCGCACACGCAGGGCGAGGACGAAGCGCGGTTCGTGTTGTATCAGGATTTTTTGACCTACCTGCACGAAGATTTTTCCAGTCATCGCCGCCCGATTTTGTTTCATCGTTATCGTTATTCGGAAGAGTTGATGGATCGCCACGCCTACGAAAAAGGCGCGTGCGTGTTGCACATGCTGCGGCAGGTGCTCGGCGATGAAGCGTTCTTTCGTTCGCTCGCGCGCTATCTCAGCAAATTCGCGTTCGGCGTCGCAGAAACACACGATCTGAAAACCGCGATTGAAGAAGTCACGGGCAAGAATCTGCATTGGTTTTTCGAGCAATGGATTCATCGCCCCGGCTATCCCGAACTCGAAGTTGAATACGAATGGCAGCGCGAACAAAAGATGTTGCGGCTGAGCATCAAGCAAGTGCAAAAAGCGGACGAGGAAGACGAGGTTGTCGAGGCGTTTCGCTTTCCGGTCGAAATTGAACTCGTGACGACTGCTCCTGATGCTGCGAACGAAAGTGATTTCCGCACGAGCTTTCACGTTTGGGTCGAAAAGGCCGAGCAGGAATTTTACTTTCCGTGTGAGACGAAACCACGCATGGTAGTTTTCGATAAAGGCCATCGCGTCTTTAAGCTGCTGCGCTTTCCCAAGTCGCAACAGGAACTGATTTATCAGATGTATCACGACGAAGATGTGCTCGGACGGATGCGCGCCGCGCGCGAGTTGAGCGCGTACAAAACGGACGAAGCAGTGAATGCCTTGCAGCACGTGCTGGCGAGCAATGATTTTCGCGGTGTGCGTATGGCGGCAGCGATTTCATTGGGCGAAATGGGACGCGACGACGCGCGGCAAGTGGTTTTGACGGTATACAAAACTTGCGCCGATGCGCATGTGCGTCGCGCCTGTGTGTGGGCATTGGGCGCGCAGCAGAAAGCCGACGAAGCCACGCTCAATTTCTTGCAAGCTGTGATCGCGCACGACGCCAGTTATTTCGTAGCCGTCGCTGCCGTGCGCGCGTTCGGTCACATCAGCGCGAAAGCGGAAGGCATGCAAGCCTACGATGCGATGTGTTCGGCGCTGGCGAATCCTTCGTGGCAGGACGTTGTTCGTGCGTCGGTGTTTTATGCCTGCAAATACGCCAAAGAAAAACGCGCAGTTGATCTCGCGCTCAGTCACAGCAAATATGGGGAACACGTTGCGGTGCGCGTTGCCGCGATTGGCTACTTGGGCGCAATCGGCAAAGAACTGCACAAAGAAAAAGCCGACGACAAGATTGTGGATCGCTTGCTGGAATTGCTCGACGACCGCGCGATTCGGGCGCGTGTCGCGGCGGCGCGCGCGCTTGGCAAAGTCGGCAATGAACGCGCGCTGCCTGCGTTGCGTGCGGCGCGCGACCGCGAATGCCTGGATCAACTCAAAGCCGCGCTTGAAGACGCTATTGAAGGAATGCAGCAGAAGTGATATACGCTTGGGGAAAAATGAATGACGATTCATTCAGTAAATAGAACGAGGAATTTATGAAGATTATTGTTTGTCTCAAACAAGTCCCGAAAAACGATTCGATCCTGCGCATCAACGACGCCGCAACGTGGATTCAGGAGCGGGATTTGACGTACGAAATCAACGAATCGGACGCTTACGCACTCGAAGCCGCGCTGCAACTCAAGGAAAAACACGGCGGCGAAGTTGTCGCGTTATCGCTCGGCCCGGCGCGCGTGCAATCCGTCATCAAAGAAGCGTTGGCGCGCGGCGCGGATCGCGGCTTGCATTTGGAAGACGCCGCGTTCGATAACTTGGATGCGTTCGGCACAGCGGCCACGATTGCTGCCGCAGCGAAGTCCGACGGCTTCGATTTGCTGCTGACGGGCTTGCAATCCGACGATCACGGCTACGCGCAAACGGGCGTGATTGCGGCGGAATTGTTGGGCTTGCCGCACGCAACGATTGTGATGGATTTGCAGACGGAAGAAGGCGGAATCAAGGTGAAGCGCGAACTCGAAGCTGGTTTTTTTCAATGGGTGACGATGCCGCTGCCCGGCGTATTTACAATTCAGTCGGGCATTAACACTTTAAGATATGCGACGCTGAAGGGCATTATGGCGGCGAAGAAAAAAGAAATTAAGAAGCTCGATGCTGCCGCGCTCGGTTTGGATGCGGCCACGCTTGCGCCAAAGCAAGTCATCAAGCGCGTGTACTTCCCGCAGAAATCCAAACAGACGCAAATGATCGAAGGCACAGCGGCAGTGGCGGCTGCGACTTTGGTTGAGAAATTGAAGAACGAAGCGCGCGTGTTTTAAGGTAGCGCGATTTGGCAAATCGCGTTACAGCCAGGATACGAAATGAACGAACCAGCACGACCAGAAGAATTGCTCAAGCAGGCCCGCGCCGAAGCGAAAGCGTTTTTTGAGAAGTACGACGCTGAGCTACAGGCGATTGAAGCGGCCATCAAACAGGATGCCGTCGCGCGCGACAATATGTTGGGTCGGGATCAGTTGAGTCTGTTTTTGCGCTCGCTCAGTTCGGAGTTGCAAAACGCGCTCACTGAAGTTCGTTCTTCTTCTGCACGGCTTGTGAACATTGCGGAAAATATCAGGGAACATCAGTAGAAAGTTGTCAGTTGTCAGTGGTCGGTTGCCAGCAAAAAACCGACCACTGGCCACCGACAACCGACAACCCAAGAGGATATATGGCCATTCTAGTTTTCATCGAACATGTCGAAGGACACATCAATCGCGCTTCGTATGAAGCCGTGCGCGCCGCGCAACTGATCGGCGCACAACTCAATCAAGAGACATCGGCAGTGATTTTCGGCAACGGCGTCAGCGCGCTCGCCGCCGAAGTTGCAGGCAAAAAACTCAATCGTGTGTACACGGTCGAAAGTGACAGCTTGCGTTCGTACACGCCCGATGGGTATTCGATTGCCTTCAAGCAAGTCATCGCGCAAGTGCAACCGGCGCTCGTGCTGATGGCGCACACGTACGAAGTCCGTGACTTTGCGCCGAAGCTGGCGGCAAGCTTGCAACGCGCGCTCGTCGGCGATTGCATCGGCTACAAAATCGAAGACGGCGCGGCGGTGTTCACGCGCCAAATCTTTCAGGGCAAATTGTCGGCGGATGTCGTGCCAACGGGCGACACGCCGCATTTCGTCAGCTTCCAAATCGGCTCGTTTCGCGGCGACGAATGCGAAGCTGGAACCGCCGAAGTGCAAGCGTTGACCGTCAATCTCGACGCCGATCAAGTGCGGCAGCATCCCGAGGCACGTTTCAAAGAAGCGAAAGCCGCCGTAGACTTGACACAAGCACCGTTGATCGTCGCCGTCGGGCGCGGCATCAAAGAACAAAAGAACATCGAGATCGTCGAAAAGCTTGCCGCCGCAATGGGCGCAGAGATCGCCGCCTCGCGTCCAATCTGCGACAACGATTGGTTGCCGATGGATCGCCAAATCGGTTCATCCGGGCAGACGGTTGCGCCGAAGTTGTATTTGGCCGTTGGCATCTCCGGCGCGATTCAGCATCTGGTCGGGATGAAAGGCGCGCGCACGATTGTCGCCATCAACAAAGACGCCGAAGCGCCGATCTTTGAAATCGCCGATTACGGCATCGTCGGCGACTTGTTTGAAGTCGTGCCGGCGCTGACGGCGGAGATTGAAAAGATGAAGCAGTGATCGAGAAAGTCACAGAGTGAAGGAGTTATCCCATGATGCCGACCGGCGTTGAGCACGACATCGAACGCGAAAGCTTGGAAGTTGATGTGCTATTTGTTGGCGCAGGCCCCGCGTCGCTCGCAGGCGCGTTGCGCTTGCGCCAACTTATCAATCAACATAACGAGACCGCCGAAAAAACGGGCGGCAAATCGTTGGGCGAAGTATCAATCTGCGTGATTGAAAAGGGGCGCGAAGTCGGGGCGCATATGTGTTCCGGCGCGGTGATGGACATTCGCGTGCTGCGCGAATTGCTGCCGAATTATGAAGAACTCGGCGCACCGCTCGAATCTATCGTCACGGAAGAAGACGTGTCGTATTTGACCGCGACGGGCAAAATTAAATCGCCGATTATTCCGCCGCCGCTCAACAATCACGGCAAATATGTTGTCTCGCTCAACAAACTGATTCGCTGGCTGGGGCCGATTGTCGAAGCGGCAGGCGTGGATATTTATCCCGAATTTCCGGGTGCAGCCGTGTTGTACGACGACAAGAGCCAAGTCATTGGCGTGCAAACCGGCGACAAAGGCATCGGCAAAGACGGCGAGCCAAAAGACAACTTTGAGCCGGGCGCGAACCTGCTCGCCAAAGTCACCGTCTTCGGCGAAGGGCCGCGCGGTTCGTTAACTAAAAAATTAGTTGAGAAACTCAAACTCGATCAAGGCCGCAATCCGCAAGTGTATTCGACGGGCGTCAAAGAGATTTGGGAATTGCCGAAAGGGCGCGTCAAACCGGGCTTCGTGATGCACTCGCTCGGCTATCCGCTGCCGAACGACACCTACGGCGGAAGCTTTATTTACGGGATGCAAAACGATCTGCTCGACATCGGGCTGGTCGTCGGTTTGGACTATCGCAACCCGCACACTGACCCGCATCGGCTGTTTCAGCAATTCAAAGAACATCCGCACATCGCCAAAATGCTCGCAGGCGGCAAGATGCTTTACTACGGCGCGAAGACCGTGCCGATGGGCGGCTACTTTGCACAGCCGAAATATTACGGCGACGGCTTCTGCATCATTGGCGATTCGGCGAGCTTCCTGAATTCGCAAAAGCTCAAGGGCATTCACCTCGCAATGCAATCGGGCGTCTTTGCGGCGCAGGCGATTTTTGAAGCGTTGCTTGCGGACAAGTTCGACGACGCGCAATTGAAACGCTATTACGATTTGGTCGAAGGCAGTTATGTGAAGCAGGAATTGTACGAAGTCCGCAACTTCCATCAGGCGTTTGAGAAGGGACGTATCTGGGGCTTGCTCGAAAGCGGACTGCAATACATCACGGGCGGCGCGGGGATTCGTGGCGATTTGCGCAATGTCAAAGCGGGTCACGAACACATGCACAAAATCAACGGTGCGCCTGACCCGGCTCCGTTCCTCGGCGACAAGAAATTGACGTTTGACAAGCTCACGGACGTTTATCACGCGAGCGTCGAGCACAGCGAAGATCAGCCGTCGCACTTGAAGATTCTCGATCCGAATATCTGTGTCGAACGCTGCACGAAAGAATACGGCAACCCGTGTCAGCATTTTTGTCCGGCGGCGGTCTACGAAGTCGAAGAGGTGAACGGCGGGCGGCGACCGAAAGTGAACTTCTCCAACTGTGTGCATTGCAAGACGTGCGACATTATGGATCCGTACCAGATCATTGATTGGGTCACGCCCGAAGGCGGCGGCGGCCCGAATTACATTAACACTTAGTTTTTTGCCACGAATTCCACGAATTTTCACGAATCAAGACCTATTATTTAGGCCACAGATTCACGCAGATTTTTCTGGCATTAAAAACCATCGGTGAAAAGCTGTGTGATTTGTGGCGAAAAATCATTCGTGAAAATTCGTGGAATTCGTGGCAAAAAATTTAGGAGACAACTTGGCCACAGCAGAAGATGCGAAATTGATTTTACAACTCTACGAACTGCGCCGCGAAGAGACGATGCGCAAGGCGCGGGCGTTTGTTTTCAGCCCGGAATTTATGCCGACGAGCGCGAAAGACCTGATGGATATGGTGATGACCGATCCCGAAAAAAGCGCGTACTTCCGGCAGGCGTCGAGCTATTGGGAGATGGCGGCGGCGCTGGTCAATCACGGCACGATTGATGCGGCGCTGTTTTATGACACGAATGGCGAATATCTGGGAGTGTGGGCAAAGATTGGCGACCTGATGCCGGAACTGCGTGAAATCTTTGGCCCGCAGTACATGAAAAATCTGGAGCAGTTGATTGCCAGTCAGCCCGACGGCACGCGGCGGATTCAGATGTTCAGAGAACGCTATAAAAAAATCGCGGAGATGCGTGCCGCTAAGCCAGTCGCGTCTGAAGGGTAAGCTGGCAGCAAGGCGCAGCATCAGGTAAGATGACTGACCCAAAGGAGGAAAGTGTATGTCACGAATCAAATCCATTCGCATTGTTGCGATCATTCTCGCCCTGAGTCTGTTTGCTTCCGGCTTCGTAGGAAGTGCAGAGGCCACGACCCAGCGGCGAAACCCGGAGGCCGGCAAGAAAAAAGCGGCCAAGCGCATCGGCATTGGCGCAGCTATCGGCGGCGCGGCGGGCGGTTTAATCGGAGGCCGCAAAGGCGCGCTGATCGGAGCGGGCGTGGGCGCGGGCGGCGGCACGGTGTATCACGTGCGCAAGAAACGCAAAGCCGCGCGGCGGCGCTATTGAAGCGACGCGCGGCCATTGCGCTTACATCACTAAAGAATTGTTGACGAACTCGATATGCTGCGGCAGCGGTTCGGGTGTGCCTTTCGCGGCAGCGGGTTGACTCTCGCGCATGTAATCCTGCACCGCCGCCACATCCAGCGGGCGCGAGAACAAATAGCCTTGCCCATACTGACAGTCTAAGGCGTGCAACTGCGCGCGTTGTTCCTGCGTTTCGATGCCTTCCGCCACGACATCCATATTCAGGTTTTTGGCGAGCGTCACAATCGTGCGGACGATTTCCAAATTCTCATCGCCCTGCCCCATACGGCTGACAAACGAGCGATCCACTTTGAGCGTTGTCACCGGGAAACGGTGCAAATAACTCAAGCTGGAATAGCCCGTCCCGAAATCATCAATGCTAAGCTGCAAGCTCAGATCGCGCAGTTGCTTGAGCAGGATGGTGGACGCTTCCGCATTTTCCATCACCACGCTTTCTGTAATTTCCAACTTCAAGCGGCTGGGATCGAACCCCGTATCGAAGAGAATGTCTTTGACTTCCTGAATCAACTTGGGATTGTTGAGTTGTCGGCCCGACAAGTTCACACTCAGCGTCAAGTTGCGAAACGCGGGCGATTCACTTTGCCATTCGCGCACCTGCCGACAGGCTTCCTCCAACACCCAACGTCCGAGCGGCACGATCAAGCCGGTTTCTTCGGCCATCGGAATAAATTCCAGCGGCGGGACAATGCCGCGTTCAGGATGCTGCCAACGCACCAACGCTTCAAAGCCCGCGAGTTGTCCCGAACCGACGCGCACGATGGGTTGATAGACGAGGAAAAATTCGCGGCGTTCCAGCGCCCGGCGCAAATCGTTTTCGAGATGCAGGCGCGAGAGCGTTTGCGCGTGCATCGTTTTGGCAAAGATTTCGTAGCGCGCTTTGCCGCTGTCTTTGGCGCGATACATTGCAATGTCCGCGTCGCGCAGCACTTCTTCCGGCTGGTCATAGCCGTCCGTGCTGAGCGCAATGCCGACGCTGGTGGTCAGGAAGGTTTCGTGCCCCTCGATGTGAAACGGCGCGGTCATCGTTTGCTGAATGCGTTCGGCAATGTGAACGGCCAGCACGGGCGCATGAATGCCGTCCAGCAAAATCGCAAACTCGTCACCGCCGAAGCGCGCGACGCTGTCCACCTGGCGCACGCACTCGCGCAAACGGTTCGCAATTTCGACCAACAAACGATCTCCGAAACTGTGCCCCAAACTGTCGTTCACGTACTTGAAGCGATCAAAGTCCAGGAACAGCACGGCGAAGATAAATTGCGGGTCGCGTTTGCTGCGCTCAATCGCCTTGTGCAAATGTTCGGTGAAAAGCGCACGATTCGGCAGCCCCGTCAAAGCGTCGTGCAAAGCGGCGTAGCGGAAGCGATCTTTGCTTTCTTTCAGTGCTTCGCTGATGCGTTTTTGTTCTTCGATGGACTCGTTGAGTTCGACGATGTGGCGTTCGGCTTGCTCGGCGCGTTCGCGCTCGGCTTGTTCCGCTTGACGCGCAGACTGCTTGATGTCTTCGATGTAGCGGCGATAGGTGAAATAAACGAAGGCCACGACCACGCCGGTCACCACCATCGTCGAGAAATCAATGGCTCCGCCCACTTTGACCAACGCGCCGGCTGCCGCCGCGCCAGAGAAATACGTGACCGAAGACCACAGACAATGTTTGCGCCACGTCGTCCAAAACGATGCGCCGGTTTTCAGCGCCGTGAACAGCGCGACCAAGCCGGAATTCGCCAGATACTGTGTGAGCGCCATAATGCTCAACGCATACACAAACGGAGTAAGGTGCGAGAGCGAACTGATGGTCGTGATCGGGAAAAATTGCAGGCGCAGCACTTTGACGGTCAGGAAGGTCGAACAAGCCATCACGGCAGCATTGAGCAAAATGGTTTGCGCTTTGATCGCAACGCCTTGCCGCCGAAACCGCAGGCTGGAACACAAGGCTTCCGTCGCGGCCAGCAAGATGGCCGCATCGCCGCCATACAACAACAGCGCGAGAAACGTGAGCGTGTCGGAAAAAGAAATATGCGCGTTGACCTGTGGTACTTGAATCGTCAGCCGGGCGCTGTACCCGACCAGCACCAACGAAAGGATCAGGAAGCGCCAATCCAGGCTCGCCACCGGAAAACAGAAAATGGAGTAAACACCAATGGCGGCTCCGGCCAGCAGAACCGCCCATTGGATGACTTGGATGCCTCGTCTGTGCGTCATAAGTACATTCAGGCAACGACGAGCATTGCCTGCCTCGCGTAGTAGTTTATTCCTGGCCGGTGGTAGCGTCCCCATTGACCTGAGTGTTTTTGGCCCGCAGATAATCCGACATCAACATACCGTCGGCCAACATGATGCCATCGGCTAACATGATGCCGTCGCTCATCAGCATGCCGTCGCTCATCAGCATGCCATCGCTCAGCAACATGCCATCGCTCAGCAACATGCCGTCGCCAAGCAATTGGCTGGTCGCTAAGAACGGAAGCCCATCGCTCAGCAGCATCCCGGAACTGGTCAAGATACTCTCTGCCAGCTTGATGCCACCGGTCAGTTTCAGCGCATCGCTCATCATTATGCCGTCGGCTAAGGCCACGCCATCGCTGAGCAACATGCCCTTGCTGTAAACCTTTTGATATTTCGTGATGAGTTCTGTCCCCGTCGCGTAGGTCGGGCCGAGCACGATGCCTTGCGCCCAGGGGAATGTATGACCGGCAATCGTGGTTTGCGCAGTGGGCAGGGCGTTGGTCGTCAACAACGCCTCGCCGTGCGTGCCGTTGAGGTCGCTGCGCACCAGCTTCGCCAAGCGCAACGCTCCCTCGATATTGAGTTGCCCCGCGCCCTGTTCTAGTTGATTGAAGCCGGGCAGCGATTGCGCCGTGTACATCAACAAAACTTTGACCAGGTTCGGCGTAAGTTTGGGGTTCGCCTGCAACATCAAGGCTGTCGCACCGCTCACGAGGGGCGCGGACATCGAAGTGCCGCTCAATCGCATCAGCGCCATCCCTCGGAAGCCACTGTCGTACGTGACTATTTCAGGATGCTGCGACGCCAGATGCGTGGGCGTCTTGCGCGATCTGGCGGCAATGACTTTATTGCCCGGCGCGACGAGATCGGGTTTGAGCAAATTGTCGTAATGCTTGCCGCCCGTTTTGTCCGTCCAATAACTGCGGGTCGGGCCACGCGAACTGTATGTTGTGACGACATCATCGCCGCGACTGTCCGTGCCAAACGTGTTGGACGCGCCGACCGTGACGACCGACGGGTCATTCGCAGGCGCATGAATCAATCCATAGATTTTACGACCCTCGCTGTCTTTGCCATCGTTGCCCGCCGAAGCGACGACGGTCAAACCTCGCTTGCTCAAGCGTCGGACGGCCAGGCACAACGGATCGTTTTTGTAAGAATCTACCGCCGCCGTGCCGAGGCTGATGTTGACGACGCGAATTTTCGGACTGACCTTGTCGTGATTTTGCTGAATCCATTCCAGCGCCGCCAGCAACCACGAAGTTTTGCCAAAGCCTTCTTCATCCAGCACGCGCAGGTTGTACAACGAAGCGTTGGGCGCAATGCCATCGTAGGCTCCGCGAATGCGCCCAGGATAAAACCATTGATTGGTATTGCCTGCGGCTAATGTGGCGACGTGTGTGCCGTGTCCGTAGGGGTCGGTTTTATCCACCGGCAGTTCGGCGTTTTTGTAATCAATGGCTGTCACACGACTCTTGCCATCTTTGCCCAGTAACGCCCAATGCTGCTCATCAATCCCGGAATCGAGCACGGCGATGCCGATGCCCGTGCCATCCAACGTGCTGGTTGTGGTCGCGGAAACATTCAGCCCCAGCGCCGAAACGGTCGTAGTGTTGGAAGTGGGGGTCGCGGCAGCAGCGCCTGTGGTCGTTTCCAAATGCCCCAAAGTTTTGGTGACGCGATCCGGGCTGACGTAGTCAATCCCTTCCGCTGCGGCCAATTCGCGAATCACGGTGCGGGTGGCTTCGATTTTGGCCAGCCCCAGCGGCGCATAATACCGCAGCAGACGTGCGCCACAAGAGGCCAGCTTTTCCTGTAAGACGATGTCGGGCGTGGTGGGCGCAACCTGCGCAATGAAACTCTGCGGCGCATCGGCAGGCACTTCCGTCGCGGGCACAGCGTCCCCTTTGAGCACAGGGCGGAGCGTGCGCGTCAGTCGGTTGAGACGTCGAAGCGACTGCCTGCTCCCGGTGCGCGCGTCTTCATCATCCTGCGCCAATAAAGCCGTGAGATCGGGGGCGAGCTTCGCTTTCAAGGCTCTGAGCTTGTCCCGCAGCTCTTGCTGCGCAGAGGCTTGCGCCGCCACCGTCGTGGGCAGAAAGGGCGAAGACAAAGTAATCGCCAGTATGAAGGAAAGGGTTTTATTCATACATCCTCTTCTGATCGTGGCGGTGACATCATAGTCGTTTGGTCGTGCCCCGCCTTGCAGTCCCTATTCAAACCGAGAAATATTCAGCCGCAATGATGGTTGTGTGATAACGGCTGCAACAATTGGAAATAGGCACGGATTCCAACTAACGCATGCACGCCGTGTTGTCGCCGAGAAACGCCGAGGTGGATTGCAGCGTCAGATCGCCGAGTACTGTGCCGTCGCCCAGCAGGACCCCATCGCCGATGACGACGCCATCGCCCAACAACGCGCCATCGCCCAACACTTGCCCATCGCCGAGTACCTGCCCGCTGGCGAAGATCGTATTGACCGCATCGCCCAGAATCACTCCGCTGCCCTTGATGGTGACTGCGCCCGCCTTGAGGCTGACCCCGGAGGTCTTGCCGGAGACCAGGCTCAAGGCGCTGTTGGCATAACTCGTAGCATCGCCGAGCACCTGTCCGGAGCCGTAAACCGCCTGCCATTTCGTCATCAGGTTGCTGCCATAGAGGAAACCGAAATTGGTGATTGCGCCTTGTCCCCATTTGACTGTTTGCCCGGCAATCGTGCTGCTTTGCGAAGTCGGCAACGAAGCGGTCAGGAGCGCCGTGCCGTTGCTGGTCGGCAACGTGGTTTTGACGAGTTTCGCCAGGCGCACCGCGCCATCCACGTTCAATTGTCCCGCCCCTTGTTCGAGCATATTGAAGCCGTTGAGTGGTTGTGCCGTGTACATCAGGATGGCTTTGACCAGGCTCGGCGTGAGCTTCGGATTGGCCTGCAACATCAGCGCCACCGCGCCAGCCACGACGGGCGCAGACATGGACGTACCACTGAGGTACATCATCCGTTCGTCAACGCTCCCATTGTCCTTTGCCAACAGCGAGGGAAAGAGGCTGAGCAGCGTGTTCCCGCCGTAATACCCGGCAGCGGCAGCAATCAGTTTGTTGCCCGGCGCGACCAAGTCCGGTTTGATGAGGTTGTCATACTTTTTGACACCATTGACGACCGTGTAGCTGCGTGTCGGCCCGCGCGAACTGAACGTCGCAATGGTATCGTCGGCGCGCGAGTCTGTGCCGTAGGTATTGCTCGCGCCGACGGTGATGACGGAGGGTTCAATGCCCGGCGATTTGATGCCGCCGTAAAGCTTGCGGCCCAGCAAATCCTTTCCGTTGTTTCCCGCCGAGGCAACCACGACGATGCCGGCGTTGTGCGCACGACGTGCGGCGAGGCAAAGCGGATCGGTTTTATAGCTGTCCTTCGCGTTAGTGCCGAGGCTCATGTTGATGACGCGGATGTTGTAGGTGGCCTTGTTGGAGACGCACCAATCCAGGGCCGCGACCAAATTACTGGCCGTGCCGACGCCCAGCCCATTCAGTACGCGCAGACTGATGATCGAGGACTCTGTTGCCAATCCCGTGAACTTCTCCGGCCACATACTATCCACCCCAGCCGCGAGAGAAGCGACATGCGTGCCGTGTCCGTAGTTGTCGTTGTAAGAACCAGACCCGGTGAAGTCTTTCTGATAACTGATCCCCGGCTCATTATAGTAAAAGCGGTTGTGCCAATCGTCCACGCCGCTGTCAATCACGGCAATGCCGACGCCCGTCCCATTGACTTGCGAAACCCCGCTGATCGCGGCGCGCACCGCTGTCGTCCCGGTCGTATTTTCGACATGCCCCATCGCCGCCACAGGCCGATCCGGGCTGACATACGCCACACTGCCTTCAGCCGCGAGTTGGCGAATCGCTTTGCGGGGCGCTTCAATTGTCAGCAAGCCCATTTGGTTGTGCGCTTGCTGAATGCGCCCGCCCAGGAGCGCGAGTTTCTCTTGCAGCACCACCTGGGCCGCTCCGCCTTCGACTTGCACGATGAAGCTTTGTGTTTCTTCGGCTCCGACTTCCGCAGAGGGCAAGACCCTGCCGTTCACGACCAGGCGCGCGGCGTCTACGTCTTCACTTCCCGAAGCGCGCGCTTTGGACTTGCCTGCCAACCGCTCCTGACGGATTTCGGCCAGCGTTTTGCCTTGCAGACGCGCGGCTTCATCCGCGTCGTCTTGGGCCAGCAACGCTTCCAAATCCGGCGCGAGTTTGACCTTCTTCGGCTTCGCGCTGGCACGCAGTTCCTTAAGCGTTGGAGCCTGCGCAAGCAGCGCAAAAGGCAGGCTCAACGTGGTAGCAAGAAGTAAGGCAAGTGACTTTTTCATAGGTCTTTTCCAGTGTCTCTTCAAAGTGATTCGGGCGGGGCAACTGCTTATTAAGCAAGGTGTATTGAAAGCGAAAACTGTGCAGAAGCAATGATGCTTCTATGATTTGTGCTGTGACAATTGGAAAACCTTCACCATTGCAACTAAGCTCGTCACAACTTAGCAAAACCTTTGTCATCAGAAGTGAAGCAAACCCGCTAGTACAGCGAAAAGTAAGTTCTTTTAGAGTAGCGCGATTTGGCAAATCGCGTGCGTGCGAAGAACAAGCCCCGCGATTTGGCAAATCGCGCCACATTTCTATCAAGAAACTTAGTTTTCGCTGTACTAGCAGCAACGTTGCGACAGAATTGACAAGGAGAAGAAAAAAGGCAGCGGACGATGAACTCCGCTGCCTTTTCTTTGGTCGAAATCAAGAGAACTTACGGTGTGGGTTGCATACAAGCGGTGTTGTCGCCTAACAAAGCGGATTTGGTATCGGACAGCAGCATACCATCCGACAGCAGCATGCCATCCGACAGCAACATCCCGTCGGCTAAGGCCACGCCATCCGAGAGCAGCATGCCATCGGCCAGCGCCACACCGCTGTTTTGGATGTTGACCACGCCGGGATAAAAGGCGACGCCGCCCGACAATTTATTCGAGAGGATTCGCAAGACCCCGTTATTCATGCCGGTCGCATCCGCCAGCGCGACGCCGCTGCCGTACACGCTTTGCCATTGGGTCATCAAGTTGTTGCCATAGAGAAAGCCCCAATTCGTAATGATGCCCTGCGACCATTTGAACGTTTGGCCAGCAATCGTGCTTTCCGGCGGCGGGAGGGAGCTGGTGAGCAAGGCCGCGCCTGTAGTAGTCGGCAGCGAGGATTTGACGAGTTTTGCCATCCGCACCGCGCCGTCCACATTCAACGCGCCCGCGCCTTGTTCCAGCATATTGAAGCCTTTGAGGGGTTGTGCCGTGTACATCAAAATCGCTTTCACCAAACTCGGCGTCAGGTTCGGATTGACTTGCAGCATCAGCGCCGCCGCCCCGGCCACAACCGGCGCGGCCATCGAAGTGCCGCTCAGATACATGGCTCCGCGCGCATAATCGGCTTTCAAAGTAGTGCTGCTGGCTTCCAGCGACAGATTTTGATTGAGCAGATAATTGCGCCACCACACAAATTCATTTTCCGCGCCCGTGAACATCTTGCTGGCGGATTTGGCGGCGATCAATTTGTTGCCGGGGGCGACTAAATCCGGCTTGATGAGGTTGTCATACTTGCGCACGCCGTTGATGATCGTGTAGCTGCGCGTCGGGCCGCGCGAACTGTACGTCGCCACCGCGTCATCCGAGCGAGCGTCTGTGCCGAACGTATTGGACGCGCCGACCGTGATGACCGACGGGTCAATGCCCGGCGCATTGATGCCGCCGTAAATCTTTTTGCCGTTCGCATCCTTGCCGTTGTTGCCGGCTGAAGTAACGACGACGATGCCCGCATTGACTGCGCGACGGGCCGCCAAACAGAGCGGATCATTTTTGTAGCTGTCTTTGGCGGCGGTTCCGAGGCTGAGATTGATGACGCGAATATTATGTGTTGCCTTGTTGGCGATGCACCAATCCAATGCGCGAATGACTGTGCTGGCGGTTCCTTGCCCATAATCATTCAGCACTTGCAAGCTGATCAACTTCGCCTGGTACGCCACGCCCGCGTATGCTCCGTTGGCCCAGGTATTGGAACCGAGCGCCAGCGAGGCGACGTGCGTGCCGTGTCCGAATTCATCCATCGGGCGCGTGTCGTTATTAACGAAATCCTGTCGGTAGTGGGTGCGCTCATCCGCGAACGAGTAATGATTGTCCACGACGCCGCTGTCAATCACGGCGATGCCGACGCCCTCTCCATCCACGCGCGGCTGGTTATTCAACAAGCCGCGAATTTGGGCGGCTCCGACAGTCGAAGTCAGATGTCCCGTCGCAAACACGGCCCGATCCGGGCTGACATACGCGACCTCGCCTTGCGCCGCCAATTGCCGAATGACATTGCGCGGCGCAGCAATCGTGAGCATGCCGGTTTGGTTATGTTGCTGTTGGATGTGTCCGCCGAGCCGCGCGAGTTTTTCCTGCCAGACGAGGCTCGGACTATTGCTCTTCATTTGCACAATAAAGCTTTGCGATTCTTCCGCGCCAACTTCCGCCATCGGCAACCAGACGCCGCCGTTGACCGTACGTTCAGATGCGGCATCGTCGCCGTCATCGCGCTGTTGCTCGCGCTGACGTGCCAGACGCGCGCGGCGTGCTTGTCGTACTTCGGCCAGCGTTTTGCCTTGTAACCGCGCGGCTTCGTCGGCATCGTCCTGCGTCAAAATCGCTTCCAAATCCGGCGCGAGTTTGGGCAGCGACACGGTGGCTGCCTGTCGCTGAGGTTGAGGGCTGGGCGTTTGCGCGAACAGGCTCAACGATGTCAGAGGCAGGCTGATCGCGGCTGCCAGAGAAAGAGTAAGAAGGTGTTTGATCTGCATAAGATTCCTAATCACGATAGTAGCGGGCAAAACGAATTAAAGCCGGAAACTATAGAAGCCGCGTGATGGTTTTCTGCTAACTGCCGTGACAATTGGAATGCGCGCGGGATTGCGACTAAGGAAGAAACCGCTTAGCCAACGAATGGCAATGGATTCGGGATCAATGACGCCCCAGCAAAACAAAAGCCCGACGGTGAGATCGGGCTGCCAGTGTTAGTTCGGTGTCAGGAGGATGGAAAAACGTTGCTAGATGCCTTTGCTTTCTTCGACAATCGTGCCGTCGAAGAGGTGAATGGTGCGGTCGGCATAACGCGAAAAACGCGGATCGTGTGTGACCATACAAATCGTTGCGCCGCCCTGATGCAATTCGCGCATCAACTCCATCACGGCGTCGCCGTTCTTCGAGTCGAGGTTTCCAGTCGGCTCGTCTGCCATCAGAATCAATGGTTGTCCGACGATGGCGCGCGCGACGGCAACACGTTGTTGCTGACCGCCAGAGAGTTGTGATGGCAAATGCTTCGCGCGATGCGCCATCCCGACGCGCTCCAACGCTTCATTCACGCGCTGCTTGCGTTCGGCGGACGGCATGCCGCGATAGGTCAGCGGCAGTTCGACGTTCTCATACACGCTCAGATCGCCAATCAAATTGAAGCTTTGGAAGATGAAACCGACCTCGCGGTTGCGAATGCGGGCGCGTTCGGCCAACGAGAGACCTTCGACTGGCTTGTTATTGAGCCAATAGTTCCCGCCCGACGGCGAGTCCAGCAAGCCGAGAATCGAAAGCAACGTGGATTTGCCGCAGCCCGACGGCCCGGCAATCGAAACGAATTCGCCGGTTTCGATTTCCAAATGAATGTTGGCCAGGGCGTGCGTCTCGACTTCGTCAGTCAGAAACACTTTGTTGACGCCTTCAAGTTTCAGTAGCGATTGGGTGGATGAAGCCATAAGTTTCCTCAGAAAATGTAGCGCGATTTGGCAAATCGCGTTACGCTCGGATTTACCGATTCAATCGAATGCGATTGACGGAGTCATACTGCGATGTGTCGGACAGGATCACTTGATCGCCGACATTCAATCCTTCCAAAATTTCAATGAAGCTGACCGAGTCGCGCCCCAACTTCACAGGCACGCGCACGGCCTCTTTGCCATCGGGCAAGAGTTTGAAGAGCGTGATTTGGCTGTTGGCTTGCCCAAACGCGGGGCGCTGCATATAGACCACGTTCTTCATCAATTCGAGTTCAATCGTGCCGTCCACGCTCAAATCGGGGCGCGCGCCTTTGGGCAATTCGCTCATCAATTCGACTTCAACGGTCACAGTGCCTTGCGTGGCGGTCGGGGCAATGCGCATCACGCGGCCTTCGATGATGCCGTTGCGCGTGTCAATTTCGGCGCGTTGGCCGACGACGATGTCTTTGGTTTGCGTTTCGGCGACGCGGACTTCGGCCTTGAGCGCCGTCGGATCAATCACGCGCGCCAGAGTCGTTCCCTGCGTGACCTGCTGGCCTTCCTGAATCGGCACTTCCTGCACGACGCCGTTGACGCCGGCCCGAACTTTCAACGCATCCAACTGGCTGCGACGCAATTCGTACAACGCTTTGTACTGCTGGACGCGCGCTTCGTAGACTTGAACCTGCGCCTTGATGGCATCGTCCACAATTTCCAGTCGCGCTTTTTCAATTTTGTCTCGATTGGCAAGCGCGTCCGCCTGTCCGCGCGAGAGCTTCGCATTCAAATCGGAACCGAGTCCTTCTTTGGCCAAAACCTCATCGCGTTCGGCTTGTAATCTTGCCCGTTGATAATCGGAGGTCACGGTGGCGGCTTGCGATTGTTGATTGAGCCGATTGCTTTGCAGTTGTACTTTTTGATTCGCCAATTCAGCTTCCGCGCCGCGCAATTGCGTGAGGGCATCGAGCACGTCTCGTTCCAATTCCGGGTTGCTCATTTCGATGATGACGGTGTCCGCCTTGACCAGCGCGCCGGGTTTGACGTGGCGTTTTTCGATGCGCCCGTTGGTCGTCGCTGGGATCAAGCGAATCTCTTCGGGCACGAGCGTCCCGATGCCTTTGACATTGCGCGGAATGTCGCCGCGTTTGACTTCGCCGGGCCAGACTGTCCCCCACTCAACGCTGGGGGCGGCGGGTTTGAGTCGGGCCAACGCCCACGAAGCCCCGCCAATCGCCGCTAAGGCGACGACGACGTAAATGACCCGTTTGATCTTTTTGTTGCGCGCGACGGATTTTGCTCTCGGAACGTCCATAAATTCTCCGTGCTGGTTCTTACCAATTCCTGTGCCACAGCGTAGAAGCTGGATTTACAGGCATTTTACGCCGTTTTCTGAAAAGGAAAAGCGCGCGGCGTGTTCGCTGTTGGGAATCCATTTTCCCAAAAGCGAACATTGCATCGGGACAGGTTCGGCGTATGATAGAGTCGCTATGAAATTGGAAACGACGCAAACCATTCCGCTCACGATGCTCGACAACGGCGCGATTCGCATTACCGGTACGCGCGTGTCGTTGGATTCGATCATCTATGATTACAAGCAACGTCACTCTGCCGAGCAGATTCACGAAGACTTTCCTGCCGTAAAACTGGAACACATTTACGCTGTCATCTGGTATTACTTGCAGCATCAGGACGAAGTAGACGAGTATCTGAAGGAGCAAGAAGCCAAAGCCGCCCAACTCCGTCAGGAAATCGAAGCGCAGCCGCAATATCAAGCTCAGGTTTCTGCCTTTCGGGAACGAGTAGAAGGCTGGCGCACAACACTACCGCAAAGCGAAAAACCCGCAGCATAAATCCATGTGGCGCATTCTGATTGATAACGATTTCCGGCACACAATTATGCGCGGCCTCAAGCTGCGCGTGGTGAATCTTGACATCGTCACGGCGCACGAATCCGGTCTGACGGGCATGCCTGACCCCGAATTGTTGGAATGGGCGTACCGCGAAGGCCGCATCATTTTCTCGCACGACACCAGCACAATGCCCGAACATCTGAAAGAACGATTGCTGGCAGGTGAGGAGTCAGCAGGCATTGTCATCGTGCAGCAAAACCTCCCAGTTGGTCAGGCCATTGAGGCACTCGTTGAATTCGTGCTTTGCAGCGAACAAAGCGAGTGGATAAATCAGATTGTGCATTTGCCCTTCCCCAGCGTATTGAAAAAGTAACTACACCAAACTACACTGCCGAGTTGTCCAACGATTACCTTTTTTCCAAACTGAGGAGACGCATCATGAAACAAGTTGTTCTGTGCCTCATGGCATGTTTCGTTTGTTCGCTGGCGGTCTTGGCGCAAGACCCGCCGACACCCGCAACCCCACAAATCCCGGCGGGCCTCAACCTGCCCGGCTTACCCGGTCGTGAGCCGGAAATCAAACCCTACGACAAAGTCATCACCAAAGACGCCAAGTCCGACGAAGGCGTCTTCACGGTGCATCGCATCAAAGACAAAATTTATTACGAGATTCCCAAGTCGCAACTCGGCAAAGAATTCCTGCTCGTCACGCAAGTCGCCAAAACCAAACTCGGCGTCGGCTATGGCGGCGAGCCGGTTGATGAGCGCGTCATTAAGTGGGAACGCCGCGACAATCGCATTCTGCTGAAAAACATTGACTACGATTTGATGGCCAAATCGTCCGACCCGATTGCAAAGGCAGTCAAAGCCGCGAACAACGATTCGATCCTGCAATCGTTCTTCATCGAAGCCCTGGGCAAAGATGACGCGGCGGTGATTGAAGTCACGAAACTCTTCACCACCGACATCGTCGAATTCAGCCCGAAACAATTGCTGCGCGCGCGGATGATGGATGCGTCGCGGTCGTTCATCGAGCGCGTCGTTTCCTTCCCCGAAAACATCGAAGCCGAATCCACGCTCACGTTTTCCAACCCGCCCGATCCGGTTCCGTCGCTGACTGCGCCGACGCCACAGATTTTGTTTGGCGGGCGCGGCATGGGGCCGGGCACGGCTTCGGTCGTGATGCACTTTTCGATGGTCAAGCTGCCCGACACGCCAATGATGGCGCGGTTGTCCGATGATCGCGTCGGCTTTTTCTCGGTGCGCAAACAAGATTTCAGCACCAATGAGCATCGTGTCGCCAATCGTCGCTACATCACGCGCTGGCGCTTGGAAAAGAAAGACCCGAACGCGGCGCTGTCCGAACCCGTGAAACCGATTGTGTTTTACGTTGATCCCGCGACGCCAAGCAAATGGGTTCCGTACGTCAAATCCGGCGTCGAGGCGTGGAAGGTTGCGTTTGAAGAAGCCGGTTTCAAGAACGCTATCATCGCTATGGAAGCGCCGAAAGACGACGCCGAATGGAGTCCTGAAGATGCGCGGATTTCGTGCATTCGCTGGTTGCCTTCGACGATTGAAAACGCCTACGGGCCAAGCATCATTGACCCGCGCAGCGGCGAAATTCTCGAAGCCGACATTCACATGTTTCACAACATCATGAACCTGCAACGGTCGTGGTATTTCACGCAGGCCGGGCCGCTCGATCCGCGCACGAAGAAGTTTCCGTTCCCCGATGATTTGATGGGCGAATTGATTGAATATGTCGTCGCGCACGAAGTCGGTCATTCGCTCGGCTTCCCGCACAATATGAAAGCCAGTTCGACTTATGCGGCGGAAAAAGTCCGCGATAAGGAATGGGTCAAGAAAATGGGGCATACGCCGACGTTGATGGATTATTCGCGCTTCAATTACGTCGCGCAGCCCGAAGACGGCATCGCGCCGCGCGATTTGATCCCGCGCATCGGCCCGTATGACAAATTCGCGACGATGTGGGGTTACAAACCGATCACCGGTTGCAGTTCGCCCGAAGACGAAAAGAAGACGTTGGACGAATGGGCGCGGCAACAGGACAAAGCGCCCTGGCTGCGCTTCTCGACGCCGCGTTCGTTTGGCGCTGATCCCGGCGATCAAACCGAAGCGGTCGGCGATGCGGATGCGATCTATTCGACGACGCTCGGCATGAAAAACATCAAGCGTGTGGCCGATATGTTGATGGCGGCGACGACGCAACCGGGCGAGCCATACGAGGATTTGCAGGAACTCTACACGCGGATGCTCGGTCAATGGCGCACCGAATTAGGCCACGTCGTGCCGTTGGTCGGCGGGATGAACGCGCAGACGAAATACGTCGGACAGGACGGCGTGCAGTTTTCCATCGTGCCGAAAGACAAGCAAATCGCGGCGGTGAAATTCCTGCACGAAAATGCCTTCGCTACGCCATCGTGGGCGTTGAAGCCGGAGATTCTGCGGCGCATCGAATCGAACGGCGCGCTGGATCGCATCAAGATGTTGCAAACTTCGCTGCTCAACAACCTGCTCAGCAACACCCGCATTGCTCGCTTAAATGAACAGGAGGCGATTGACGGCGCGGCGGCGTATCGTCCGGTGGATTTTATGGCCGACGTGCGCAAAGGCATCTTCTCCGAACTCGACGCCGCGACGGGCGTCAAGGTAGATGCGTACCGCCGCAATCTGCATCGTGCGTATCTCGACAATTTGGCCGAAAAGCTGAATGGTCGCCTCCCCGTCACGGACGACACGCGCGGTTTGGTGCGCAGCGAATTGCGTTCTTTGAGCGCCGACATCACGAAAGCGATAGCCAAGACAACGGATCGGGCGACGCGCGCGCATCTGGACGATGTGAAAGACCAGATCGCCAAAATCCTCGATCCGAAGTTCGTGCCGCCTGCCCCAGCGAACCCATTGGCCGCATTGTTTGGCCGAGGTTTCGAGGAAGAGCAGCACGCTGGCTGCTGGCAGGATGTGATGTTTGAATTGCTCAAGCAGCGATAGCGTGCGGAGAAAACAATTCTCAACTCTTCATTCTTCATTCTCCATTCGCAGGCAAAGAAAACCGAAACAAACGTTTTTCCTCTGCCAAACAATGGAGAATTGAGAATGGAGAGTTGAGAAGTTGCCTGGCTCAATCAGTCTGGGGTTGCCATTCCTCGTCACGCAGCCCGCCCGTATTCTTTTTCCGCAGCCAATACTCAATCGTAATCAGCCACGAACACACGAAGTAATACACGGGAAAGCTCAGCGACGCCCACGCCAACCACGGCGGCGCGTCGTGCCATTGCACCAGCAAGACGATTCCCGCCAATGCCCACAACGTTCCGAAGACATTCGTGAATGTGCTGAAGCGTCCGCCGTGCGTCGTGTACAAATACAACGACGGCACGAACGTCAGCAACGCGAGCACGATGATTGTCAGCAACGCAAACCAGCCCGGCAAGCGCAGCACATATAGATAAAACGCGATGATGTTCCAGTACGACGGAAAGCCGAGGAAGAAGTTGTCCGCCGTCTTCGCCTGTGTTTGGCAAAAGCCGTAGACGCTCGCCAGCAACGGCAACAGCAACCACCACGATTGCCCCGTCGGCAACAATTCGGCACGCCAAATCAACAGCAGCGGCAACGTCGTGTAGGTGTTGTAATCAATCAAATCGTCAAGCCGTCGCCCATCAAAACTCGGCGCGTATGTTTTGACTTCGGCCTTGCGCGCGAGCCAACCGTCGGTCGTGTCAATCACCGTCGCAATGAACATCAGAATGAAGGCTTGGCGAAAGGCTTCGTCGCCGCCGCGCACCAACAAAACTGCGATACCGGCGGCGGCGACCAGCCCCGAAGCCGTGTAAAGATGAACGCACCACGCAAGGATTTTTCGGAGTGTCATGACAAGCGTCTGTACAGTAGAATTCGGTTCAGTTATTGTTTGCTTGTTGCAAGCTGTCAATCTGTCAAAGGGAGTTTCGCATGTCCAATTCACGGAGTCTACAACGAATCGTTTTTGTCGCCGTCGCGCTCGCCCTGGCGACATTCTGTTTCTGGCCGGAGTCGCGTTCCGCCGCGTCCGTCTCGCCCACTGCCGCAATGACGCCAGAAGAACGGGGGCTATACAACCTCACGCACAATCCGTACGGCATGATGCTGATGACGAAACAGCTGCTGGAAAAGCTACCGATGGTGTGGGAGAGCGAATGGAAAGCCAAAGTGGACGCGAACGATCCCGATTCGATTCGCAACATCGCGTTCGAGCGCTACGGCTTCAACGAAGCCACGTGGGACAATCGCGGCGGCCCGATGCAAATGGTCGTGACCGACAAAGGCGTGATGTATCAGAACTGCATGCTTTGTCACGGCGGACGCGTGCCGGGCACAGGGCAAAGCATGATCGGGATGCCGAACACGGAACTCGATATGCAAACGCTCTACGATGATTTGACGAAGCTGACGCGCTACAAGCCGCCATTTGAATTGAGCTTTGGGATGACGCGCGGGCGCACGAACGCTTTCGTCTTCAGCATCGAATTGCTGCGCCGTCGCAACGAAGATTTATCCCCACGCAAAGACCCACTGCCGATGGGCGATTACAAAGACAGCGACCTCGACGCGATTCCCTGGTGGCATCTGAAAAAGAAAACTGCGCTGTACGTGGACGCCGGCACGACCGGCGATTTCGCGCGCCCGATTATGCAATTCACGATGGGCGAACCGAGCGGCGAAAAGATTCGCTCGTGGGAAAACGACTTCAAAGACGTGCTGGCGTATTTGAAGACAATTCAGCCGCCGAAATACCCGTACGCAATTGACGCGAAACTCGCTGCCGAAGGCCAGCAAGTCTTCAGTAAAACCTGCGCGAGCTGTCACGGCACATACGGGACGGACGGCAAATACCCGAACAAGGTCATCCCGATTGAAGTCATCGGCACAGACGACGTGCGCTTGAAAGGTTTGACGAAAGAGTTCCGCGCGTACTTCAACAAAACGTGGTTCGCGCAAAACAATTCGCACGCGATTGAAGACGCCAAAGGCTACGTCGCACCGCCGCTCGATGGCGTGTGGGCGAGCGGGCCGTATTTTCACAACGGCTCCGTGCCCACGATTTACGGCGTGTTGACGAAAGAAGCGCGCCCGAAATATTTCCGCCGCCTCGGAGGCGCGAAAGAATTCGATCAGAAGAATGTCGGCTTGAAATACGAACCACTCGATGCGCCCACGCCCGCCAACCTCGCGCCCGAAGCACGTCGCCGCGTCGTAGACACCACGCTGCAAGGACTCGGCAATCAAGGCCATCCGTTCGGCTTCAAGCTGAGCGAGAAAGAAAAATGGCAGGTCATCGAATATCTGAAGACGCTGTAAATTCGCAGGAGAAATTGTATGCCCCGCTTCACCACTCCCATCATTCTGGCTTGGGGGTTATTACTTTGTGCGACCAGCCTTGCGCAAACGAACAACGCCGTCACTGCAAGCGAATTCATCGTCGCACCACCCACGCTGCTCAACCTCGGCTTTGAATGGAAGATCAAAGGCGACGACAATCGCAACGCGACCGTCGCCGTGCAATATCGGAAAGTCGGCGAAGCAACTTGGCACGAAGCACAACCGCTCCTGCGCATTGGCGATGAGAAGGTCGGACGCGCGCGCAACTTCCTTGAATACTGGACGCCGCGCAAGTTTGCGGGCAGCATCCTCGACCTCGAAGAAAACACCGCCTACGAATGCCGCTTCACGATGTCTGATTCCGATGGCGTGACTGGAAAATCAACGCAGCAAGTCACCGTGAAAACACGCGGCGTGCCGCAGGAATACAAAGGCGGGCGTACGCTCCACGTCTATCCGCCCGATTACGACGGGCCAAAACAGGAACCGTCCTTCAAAGGCTTGAAGGAAGCCTATTACGGCCCCGGCACAGGCGATTGGCATGTCGTGTATGAACGTCCAGTGCAAGCGGGTGATGTCATTCTCGTCCACGCCGGATTGTACAAAGCGGATCGTTTTGATTATGTGACGCCGTACGGCATTCCGTTCGAGGGAACCTACATTTTCACGCGCAAAGGCACAGCGGAAAAACCCATCGTCATCAAAGCCGCAGGTGATGGCGAAGTGATCTTTGATGGCGCGGGCAATGCGCGGCTGTTCGATGTGATGGCGGCGGATTACCACTACTTTGAAGGCATCACGTTTCGCAACACGGACACCGCGATTATGGCGGGGATCAAAGATTATCTTGGTTCGAGCGGATTGGTTGTTCGCAACTGCCGCTTTGAAGATGTGGGTATTGCGGTGACGACGGAGTTCGCGGGAGCGAAGAATTTCTACATTGCCGACAACGTGATGCTCGGGCGTGATGATCGCAATCGTTTGATTGGTTGGTCAAACTTCGGCAAGTACAAACCGACGCCGATCAAGTCGTGGGTTGGCATTAAGGTGTACGGACAAGGCCACGTGATTTGTCATAACTACGTCGCCTATTTTCACGACGGCATTTGTATCAGCACGTACGGCACGCCGCCCGACGATGACAAGCTGCAAGCGGCGGCGATTGACATTTACAACAACGACATTTTTGTGATGACGGATGATTTCATTGAAGCCGATGGCGGCGTGGCAAACATTCGCGTCGCGCGCAATCGCGGCTTCAATGCGGCGCAGCACGGCTTGAGCGCGCAACCGGCGTTTGGCGGGCCGGTCTATTTTTATCGCAACATCGTGTACAGCGTGCCGATGGGAGGAAGCTTGAAAACAGGTAACGGCAGTCCCGCAGGCGTGCTGATTTATCACAACACGTTCATCAGCGAAAACAGCAACGCGCGTGGCTACTCGAACTGGCACTATCGCAACAATCTGGTCTTCGGCACAAATCACCCGGACAAGCCCGCACTCGGCAATCTGACGTTCACGTCGTACACGACGTTGGATTACAACGGCTATCGTCCGAACCCAGGCGACAAGCCGCAGTTTGTTTGGAAAGCGCCTGCCAACGGCAAGCTGCGCGATTACGATTTGCCGCAATCCGATTATCAAAACTTTCGCACGCTCGCGGAATTCCAACGCGCGACGGGACACGAAGCGCACGGCCTTCAGGTGGACTACGACATCTTCCAAAACGTGCGTCCACCCGATCCCGTGCAACCGCACAAAATCTATGACATCGGCGATCTGGATTTCAGTTTGAAGCCGAACAGCCTGGCTGTGGATGCAGGTTGCAAATTGCCAAACGTGAATGACGATTTCACAGGCCGCGCGCCCGATCTCGGCGCGTTGGAAGCTGGCCGTCCCGTTCCGATTTACGGCCCAAGACGATAAGTCAGTAGAACAAGCGTAGCGCAACCAGCCATGGTTGCGGCGCTACTCTGGCTGAGGTTGTGATGACTACAGAAACGACAAACGATCACCCGCAGGACTCCGATGAAATGAATGATGAGCTGAATGGCGCAGATAGCTTTCGGCAAGGCTGGCACGAAGCACAACAAGAGGAGACCTTCCCTGTGGCCACGCTCTGGGATGACATTGAGGCGGAATAATTATGCTCAATCGCAGACAAGCTTTGCGCAGTTTACTCAACCTGGCCGCGACCTCGCCGCTGCTCTCGCCTTTCGCCTTCGCGCAACAACGCACGACTGTCTATCCGCCGACTTACAGCGACGACGTGATGCAGCCGGTGAACCTGCACGAATTTGAAGAGATTGCGCGCAAGAAGATTCACAAACTGGCTTACGATTTTGTCGCGGGCGGCGTCGAAGACGAACTCACGTTGCGCGCGAATCGGGAAGCTTGGACACGCTTGCATCTGCGTCCGCGTGTGATGGTGGATGTCAGCCGGATTGATCCGTCGCTCGAATTGCTGGGGCAAAAATTGGCGTATCCGATTTTGCTCGCGCCGACGGGGGGCAAAGAATTGGTGTTGCCGGATGGCGATTTGAATGCGGCGAAAGGTGCGGCGGCGACGAAGACGATCTATGTCGCCTCATCCGGCGGCTTCCGCCGCGACCTCAAAGACAACGCGCCCGTTTGGTGGCAAAACTCCATCGGCCAAGCCACGAAAGAAGCGGCGCAAGGTTTCGCTAAACGCTCCGAAGACGCAGGTGCGGCGGCGCTGTGTATCACGGTGGACAATCAATATCAATCGAACCGCGAGCGCAACAACCGCAACAAATTCGACTACGGTTATATGGCGACCGGCGTGCCCGACGACACCGCGAATCGCAAGCCAATCAACCCGGCAGTCGCGGCCATGTTGCAACCGCATACGCCGAATATGACGTGGGATTATGTGGATTGGTTGAAAAGTGGCTGTAAATTGCCGGTGATTTTGAAAGGCATCGTGACCGCCGAAGACGCGCGTTTAGCCGTCGCGCGCGGCGTGGACGCGATTGTTGTTTCAAATCACGGCGCGCGCCAACTCGACAGCGTGTTGCCGACGATGGAAGCCTTGCCCTCGGTCGTCGAAGCCGTGCAAGGCAGCGTTCCGGTGCTCGTGGACGGTGGCATTCGGCGCGGCACGGACGTGCTGAAAGCGTTGGCGCTCGGCGCAAAAGCCGTGCTGATCGGCAGACCGTATGTCTGGGGCTTAGCCGCGTTCGGACAAGTCGGCGTACAGCGCGTCATCGAATTGCTGCGCGCGGAGTTGGTGCTTTCGATGGGACTCGCAGGCAAACCGACGCTGGCTTCGATTGACCGCAGCTTAGTGCGACTGCCCGGCGAAAAACCTTGATGATTTCTCAACTGCGATTGGCGTATTTCAAGCGCAGCTTCAAGCCCAGCATAAAGCCGAGCACCCAGCCTGCGATGGCAATGTAGGGTTGAAGGTTTTTTTCAGCGAATTGATACCCAAGAATAAAAGCAAACGCTAACGCGCCATATTTGATGGCAGAACCGACCGGCAATTTAGTACTACGCATTACTTCTCGTTCCTTGCAGGATTTTGTGAGGGGGCAGAGGCAAGCCCCATTTTATAGACAACCCGGCTGGATTAGGCAACAAAAATAATGCTCGTTCACCGCTTTACTTTGCTTCGACCGGTTTGAGATAGCGCGCCTGATAGCGTTCTTTGGATTGAAAGCCAAGCTGCTCGTAGAGTTTCAGCGCCGCGTCTTCTTCCGGTTCGACGGCGAGGCACAACGAGGAGTGTTGTTTCAGCAAACGATGCATGAGTTCATTGAGACAGCTTTTCGCGACGCCCTGTGCCCGGCGCTCTTCGCGTGTCCAGACGCCTTCCAGGTAGACGGTTTCCGGCGTAACGCTTTGTAACTCGGTCTTGAAGACCACCTCACCGGATTCCAGTTTGATCCAGGTGCGATTGCGCTCGATGCGCTCGGCCACGCGCCGGACGAAGCCTTCCGGGTCGGCGACTCTGGGGTCTGTGCCGGTCGCTTCCTGAAACATCTCCGCTTGTGCTTGCGCGACGGGTGCGAGTTCTTCCTGATTGGCACGGCGCAATTGCAGCGAGGTCAGTGATTGTTTCGCTTTGGTGCAAACGTACCAATGAAAATCGCGCACCATCTTCGTGCCACGTCCGAGTTCGGCCAGATATGCGCCGAACGCTTCAACTTGGGCTTTGGGGCCAAAGACCACATTGCAGGTCACGTTCTGTTCGACCATCTGTTGCGCGAAATACCGTAACGCTTCCGCCTCGGCGTCGGGGCGAGCGTAAATCATGGTCGCGTGACCGAGCAGCGCCACCGCGACCAGTTGGTGATTTTCAAAGTAGCCGTAAAAACGACCACGATTGGAGGGGTGCGATAAGCCATTGTCCAGCAGCAACCCGCGCAGATGAACGCTGCGCAGCGGGTTTTCTGCCAGCAAGCTCAGAGCAGCGGACAGGTCAGTGTCCAGCAACGCCCGCGCCGCTTGCGAACGAACAGCTTGATAGCCTTCAAAGGCAAATAAGTGATGAGCGTACATACGAAAGCCTCGCTTGATTCTGCTCGCCAAAACTACACGTTCAGCAACCTCGCAACGCGCTACTCAACGGGAACAGGAACCATCGCGCCGCCTTCATCACCCAAGTTAACGCCATCGCCCACGATTACGCCGTCACCCAGAATTACACCATCACCCAAAATCACGCCATCGCCGAGCACCACGCCATCGCCCAAAATTACGCCGTCCGAAAGCACCACGCCGTCCGAAAGCACCACGCCATTGGTCGTGATCGCGCCTGCCGTGTTGAGCACGCCAGCGCCCACAAAGCTCGCGCTCAAGCCCAACGAGCCATTCGCGATGACCGTCGCATCCGTGAGCAAGGCGCTTTGCGCATACATCGCGTGCCACTTCGTCACCAACGCGCTGCCGTACAACAAGCAATAATCCGTCACAATGCCTTGCGACCAATAACAGGTTTGTCCGGCAATCGTCGTGGCCTGCGTGCTCGGCAACGCGGCGGTGAGCATCGCTGCACCGTTCGTCAATGTCGTCGGATTCGCGGTCACGAGCCGTGCCACCCGCAGTGCGCCTTCGACGTTGAGCTGGCCTGCGCCTTGCTCAAACGAATTCGCGCCTTGCAGCGGCTGCGCCGTGTACATCAGGATCGCCTTGACCAAATTGGGCGTCAGATTCGGATTCGCTTGCAACAACAACGCCGCTGCGCCCGCTACGACCGGAGCCGCCATCGAAGTGCCACTCATAAACATGGTCTTGCTCGACCCATCCACCGTCACCAATGTGTCCAGCGGCGGCGTCTGTTGCACGCGCCTGTTCGGCAATAAGGCGGAACGGGGATTTCTCGATTGCGCACCGATCAGGCGATTGCCCGGCGCAACCAGGTCAGGCTTGATTAAATTGTCATAGCGTCGGACGCCATTCGAATCAACGTAAGAACTGCGCGTCGGCCCACGCGAACTGTACGAGGCGACGACATCATCCGAACGAACATTCGTGCCGAAGGTATTGACCGCGCCCACCGTAATCACGGACGGATCATTGCCGGGTGCGTGAATCTGCCCGTAGACTTTTTGCCCCTGCGAGTTTTTCCCTTCGTTGCCGGCTGCCGCGACGACCACGATGCCCGCATCGTGCGCGCGCCGCGCCGCCAGACACAGCGGATCGAATTGATAGCTGTCAACGGCGGTCGTCCCCAAACTCATATTGATGACGCGCAGGTTGTAGGTGACTTTGTTGGCGATACACCAGTCCAGCGCCGCAATAATGCCGCTCGCCGTACCCACGCCGTTATCATTCAGCACGCGCAGGTTGATCAGATTCGCGCCGGGAGCAACGCCTGTGTATGCGCCGCTGGCAAAACCGTTCGTCCCGGCCGCCAGCGAAGCCACGTGCGTGCCGTGTCCGTTGGTATCGCCCACGATGTTTTCGCCCGTAAAATCCTGGCTCAACAGCACGCGATTCGCGCCATTTTTCAGCAACAATTTGTGCGCGTTGTCCATGCCGCTGTCGAGGATGGCAATGGTGATGCCGCTGCCGTCCAACGTCGTGCCGCTGATGACATTGCGCACCTGTGTCGAGGCGGACGTCGTTTCCACGTGACCAGTGGCGGCCACGTCCCGATCCGGGCTGATGTAGACAAAGGAATCGTCGGCTTCGAGTTCTTTCAGCCGTCGCAGGGGGATTTCCGCCGTAATCAGACCAAAGCGTCTATGGGACTTCTTGATGCGCCCGCCTTTGGATTCAATGGCATTCTGAAGCGTGATCTGCGCAGCGAGACTATCCACCTGCAAAATCACGCGCTGCGTTTTGAGTTCGGCCAACGTCCCGCGCATTTTCGTGATGCGATCATCCAAATCGCGCGCCATCTTCCGATGCCGAAATTTACCTGGTTTGGAAGGATTCTCATTGCCTTTGACGGGGTTGGCATAGACGCCCAATCCCTGAAAAACTAAGGCTAAAATAAGAAGAATCATCATCCCTTTTTGTTGCTGCTTCTTCATTGCAAACTCCTATGACAAAAAGTGTGGCGATTCTTGCTTGTGCAAGAAAAATAGCCGTTCTCATCACACGATAAGTGACAAGAACGGCCATTCGGAGGGAACTGGTCGAGCGTCTCTTCGGGAACTTCCGCTGCCGTATCAGACATCTGACGTAGGCCGGTGAGTGCGTGCCCACACGGGCTTTCGCGCACGTGCAGGCTCTTATCGGTGACGTAATCCTCGTTTGGAAAGACCTTGTCTCGCAGACAGAACTGATGCGAGCAGGCGGAGCTTACTGAGAACTTTTCACAAAGCCATATCGGGTTGATGATAAGTACCGTGAAATTCAGGACAGAAGTTTTCGCAACGGCTGGGGCGCGTCCCACCGCTGCGTCAAGCGAGATACCAATGGCAACAAAACAATTCCGACCAGAGCGACCAGCATCTTGAACGGAAACAGCATCGTCGTGCCGTCGTACCAGCTTTTTGGCTCGCCGGGCAAAATCGCGGCAAAGAGTTCAGGATACGGAATGAAGGCAGACAAGTTCAGCAACGGCTCGCCCCCGCCCAAGCGCAACACGAGCGACACAACGAAGGCCGTGATCGAACCGATGCGATTTACTTTCGGATCGAAGAGCGCAAACACCAATTGCGGAAACAGCAGCACGAAAATCAAATCGCTCGTGAAAAACCACAACGCCTGCACACTTTGCACCTTGAAGGCCATGACCGTTGCCGCCGCGCCGAGCAGCACAATTGTCGCGCGCAACAATCGTTTCATCTGCGATGGCGACAACTCAGGCCGCAACAAGCGATGACAGAAATTCCACGTGAACATCGAACTGGCCGAGAGAACCGAAGAGCTGAAACTCGAAGTCACCGCGCCGATGATTGCGCCCAAACCGAGCAGGCCGATGAGCGGCGGCATCACATACTGAAAAATCATCGGCAGCGTTTGCGACGGCTGCGCCTGCAACTGTGCTAAAAAATTAGCAGGCCAGCGATAACTCAGCGCCGACAGCCCCAACAACAACGGCGGCACGGTAAACGCAATCGTCAGCAGTCCGGCGAAGATCGAATGCTGCTGCGCGCGCGCAGGCGTCTGACACGACAGCACGCGCTGAAAATAACAATTCCACGGGATGCCGCCCAACACCAACATCGCGCTCACGTCCCACCAATTCACAATCGTCGGCGTCGCCCAAAATTCGCCGTTGGATTCGAGCGGCGGCAACAAACCCAAACGATCCGGGCGCGCGGCTTGATAACTCGCCATCGCGTTGCTCAAGCCGCCCACTGCATCCAGCATCAACGGCAGCGCGGCTAATAATCCAAGCGCGACCAGGCCAAGCTGAAACGCATCGGTGTACGCTACCGACCACATCCCGCCGAGCATCGTGTACGCGACAATCACCACCGCCGAAAGCAGAATCGCCGTGCTGAGTTTCATCCCCGCCATCACGCTGATCGTCGAGCCGACCGCGACTAACAATTCCGCACTCCAAAATACTTCGCCCATCAAGGCAGGCACAAACAACACCGCCGCCCACTGCTTGCCGAAGCGCGCCTCGAACGGATCAATCAGCGTCGTGAATTCGTGCCGCCGCATCGTTTTCGCAAAGAACAAGCCGCCGAGGATTAAGCTGATGCCAAAGCACAACCCGCCTTGCACGCCGAGCGCGACGCTGGATTTGTAGACGCCTTCCGCCGTGCCGAGCAAATAGCCGCCATCCACCCACGTCGCCGTCATCGTCAGCGTCGCAATCCACAACGGCATCGCGCGTCCGGCGACGATCATATCCGCCGCCGTGCCGTCTTTGACTTTGCGCGCGGCAAACCAACCAACGACAAGAAATGTGGCGTAAAGACTGAGGACGGCGGTCAGTGCCATAAGGTAGAAGTTCAGTGCGAATCGCGCGTCACGACCGTGCCGCTTTTGCCCACGAGAAAATCCAAATCTGCGCCTTTGTCCGCGCCCAACACGTGTTCGACGTAGAGTTTGTAGTAACCGCGTTCCGCAGGCGGCAATGCGGGCGTCCAATTTGCACGTCGCCGCGCTAATTCTTCCGCGCTCACATCCAGATGCAAGCGGCGCGCTTCGACATCGAGTTCGATGAAATCGCCGTTCTGCACGAACGCCAACGTGCCGCCCGCTGCGGCTTCCGGCGTCACGTGCAAAACGACCGTGCCGTAGGCTGTGCCGCTCATCCGCGCGTCCGAGATGCGCACCATGTCCGTGATGCCTTTGCGCAACACTTTCGGCGGCAGCGGCATGTTGCCGACTTCGGGCATTCCCGGATAGCCTTTCGGGCCGCAGTTCTTCAGCACTAAAACACACGTTTCATCAACGTCGAGATTTTCATCGTCAATGCGTTCGTGAAAGTCTTCGATGTTCTCGAACACCACAGCGCGTCCGCGATGCTTCATCAATTCTGGCGTCGCCGCAGAGGGCTTCAGCACCGCGCCGTTCGGACATAGATTGCCGTGCAACACCGCGATGCCGCCGTCGGGCTTGAACGGATGCTCGAACGGAAAGATTACGTCGCGGTTGAAGCATTCCGCATTCGCCACATTTTCGCCGATGGTTTTGCCGCTCACGGTCAGCGCGTCTTTATGAATCAAATCGCCGAGTTCGCGGATGATGACCGGCAATCCGCCAGCGTAATAAAAATCTTCCATCAGGTATTGGCCTGACGGCATCAGGTTCAATAAACACGGCACTTCCTTGCCCAGCTTGTCCCAATCTTCGAGCGAAAATTCGACGCCCAAACGTCCCGCAATCGCCAGCAAATGAATCACGGCATTCGTCGAGCCGCCAATCGCGCCGTTCACGCGCACGGCATTTTCAAAGGCTTCGCGCGTGAGAATTTTGGAAATAGTCACGTCTTCATGAACCAGTTCGACAATGCGCCGCCCGGCCTGATGCGCGAGCGCGTAGCGGCGCGAATCTACCGCCGGAATCGCCGCGTTCGTCGGCAAGCCGATGCCCAACGCTTCGACCATACTCGCCATCGTCGAAGCCGTGCCCATCGTCATGCAATGCCCATTGGAACGGCTCATGCAGGCTTCGGCAGAAAAGAATTCTTCGGGCGTCATGCGACCGCCGCGCATCTCTTCGCTAAAGCTCCACACGGCTGTTCCCGAACCAATTTCTGTGCCGCGATATTTGCCGTTCAGCATCGGCCCGCCGCTCACGAAAATCGCGGGGATGTCGCAACTCGCCGCGCCCATCAACAACGCGGGCGTCGTCTTGTCGCAGCCACCAAGCAGCACGACGCCATCAATCGGATTGCCGCGAATGGATTCTTCGACATCCATGCTCGCCAAGTTGCGAAACAGCATCGCGGTTGGGCGCATCAACGTTTCGCCCGTAGACATCACAGGGAATTCGAGCGGAAAGCCGCCCATCTCCCACACGCCGCGTTTGACGCGCTCGGCAATGTCCCGGAAATGCCCGTTGCACGGCGTCAACTCTGACCACGTGTTACAAATGCCGATGACCGGACGCCCATCAAAGACGTGATCGGGATAGCCCTGATTCTTCATCCAACTGCGATAAATAAAACCAGCTTTGTCCATTTTGCCAAACCACGTTTGGCTGCGGAGTTTTTTCTGCTCTGCCATGCAAGAACCTTTCTGAATTGTAGGATTACGAAGCGTGGCTATCTTGCCTCAGGTCAGACCAAGTAGGCAAATCAGGGTTGGCACGCCAGCATCTTGCTGGCAGCGTTTTCAGCTATTGCCAGCAGGATGCTGGCGCGCCTAAGCAGCAGCCGCGTTCTGTCGAATGTTCTGCAAGATACCGACAATGCGATCAGCATCGGCATCACCAAAGACGCCGTCCAATCCGGCGGGGCTGAAATCGGTGAACGGCGTTTCGTACAGCAGCTTCGCGTCCATCACGCCGTTTTGCGTGAGGTAATCAATGATTTGGTCAATGAAACGAATCTGATTGGCACTGAGAATTTTGTGCGCCAGATATTCGCCGAACGCTTCTTTGGCGGCTTCGCGGTCAAGCCCGACCAGCTTGCGAATGAACAAGCCCAGATGTTCCTGCTTGCCGTACGTGCGCTCAAAATCTTCGCGCGTTCCCAGTTCGCCGCTCGCAAAAAAGATGCGCTCGATTTCGGCGATGTCGCTCGGCGTGATGGTCAAGTTGCGTTTCAGTTTGTGAATCGTGATGTGGTTTTCGTGGGCTTTCAGAAAGTGTGTGACTTTCTTGCGATACTGCTCGCGATCCGCTGCCGTCGTGATGCCGCTCAAGCCTACTTCGCGCAGGTCGCCGATTTCGTCCGTAAAATCGCTGGTCAGAATTTTGCGCTGCTTCTTCTCAATGAATTTCACCAGATCACGCAGCCGTCGCCGCACGTCTTCCAACATCGGCAACGTGATGTCTGCCCAGTATTCGTCCTGTTGCAAATCCAGAATCAATTCCAGTTGTTCGCGCACCATTGGGATGCTTTGCTTTTCTTCTAAACGGCTGGCGATTTCTCTGACATTCGTACTCAAGCGCGTGAATGCAGCATCAATGTTGAGCAGGCTCAATTGCAATTTCAGCATCGTCAAATCAAAGCGTTTGGCCGTTTCGTCTTCCGCTTCCAATTCGCTTGGCAAGCCCGCAAGGATGTGCGCGATCTCGTCGAATTCGTCCGCGTTCAATTGCTCCCACGCGGCGCTTTCGCGGTACTTCTCGACCTGTTGACGATGTGGGCGCACGACGAAATTGTTCGTGTTCATCGCGGCAACTTCGCGGCATAACGTGTCGGCTAAATCCTGATCCAGCGTTTTGATTTCCGCGTCCTCGCTCTTCATGTGGCGAAAGCTTTCGAGCAGTTCCAGCCGCGTTTTGAAGAGCTTCGTACTCAACGAATCCTGACTGCTGCCTTCGATGCCTTTCACACTTTGATTGAAGAATTCAAAGTTGCGGCAGCAATCGAAGATGTAAAAGAATTCCTTATCTTCGCCGGGGCCGAACAAATCAGGCCGCAAGCGTGTGCCGCGTCCGATCATCTGAAAGAACTTGGTTTTCGAGCGCACCATTTTGAAGAACATCAGATTCACGGCTTCCGGGATGTCTACGCCCGTGTCCAGCATATCCACCGAAATCGCAATCTGTGGGCATTTGTCTACGTTCGAGAAATCGTCCAGCAGGCTTTCGGCATACGCTTCGTAATTGTCAATCACGCGCGCGAATGCGCCTTTGTAATGCGGGTAATGAATGTCAAAGCGTTCCTGAAGGAACAGCGCGTGCGCGTGATTTTTGGCAAATATAATCGTCTTGCCCAGCACGTCGCCGCCCGCCACTTTTTGCCCGTGCTGCATCAACGTCGCCAGCGCCTTGTCCACCGTGTCTTCATTGAAAAACCATTTGTTCAGCGCCGCCGATTCCACCGCGTCGGGAACGTTGCCTTCCTCGTCCCACTCCATCGCGTCCCATTGTTCTTGTTCCTCTTCGCTGAGGTCGTCGTACTTGATGCCTTCGCGGATGAATTTCAAATCCAGTTCGAGCGGGCGCGGCGGCACGAGAAAGCCGTCGGCTACAGCTTGATCCAGTTCATACGCAAACGTCGGCGCGCCTTTTTCCAGATCGAAGAGCGAATAAGTATTGCGATCCACTTCGTCTTTCGGCGTCGCGGTCAAGCCGACAAGCAACGCATCGAAATACTCGAAAATTGCGCGGTATTTTTGATAAATCGAACGATGCGCTTCGTCAATCACGATCAAATCAAAATGCCCCACGCCAAAGCGTCGCGTATCGCCTTCCATCTGATTGATTAAGTTCATCATCGTCGGATATGTGGAAACATAGACGCGGCTGCCCGTCGCGTTTCTCTCCGTCACGAGGTTGACCGGGCTGGCGTCGGGCAAATGTTTCTTGAAGGCATTGCAAGCCTGTTTGACCAACGCGACGCGATCCGCCAGAAACAGCACGCGCTTGATCCAGTTGCAGCGTTGCAGCAGTTCACACAGCGCAATCACCGTGCGCGTTTTGCCTGCGCCGGTCGCCATCACGATCAAGGCTTTGCGTTGTTGGCGCGCAAAATGTTCACTCACGCGCGTGATGGCTTCGATTTGATAGTAGCGTTCGACAATCGTTTCGTTGACCGTTGCGTCCGTCAATTCTTTGCGCGTCGTGCGGCGTTGCAGCAACAGTTCCAATTCATCGCGTTTGTAAAAGCCCTGCACTTCGCGCGGCGGATAATTCTGATCGTCCCAGAACCACGTTTGGTAGCCGTTCGTGTAAAAAATCAGCGGTCGCTGCCCCGTCATTTGTTCCAGACAATCAGCGTACAACTTGGCCTGTTGTCGCCCGACGCGCGCGTCTACGGTCGTGCGTTTAGCTTCGACGATGGCGAGCGGTTTGCCGTCCGCGCCCCACAACACATAATCCACATAACCGATGCCGTTGGCGTTCGGCATGCCTGTCACTTCGTATTCGCGGTCTTCGGTTTTGTCGAGCGGCCAACCCGCTTCGTGCAACAGCAAATCAATGAAGTAGGCGCGCGTTTCGGCTTCGGAATAATCGTGATCGTCGGGGATGGCTTCGTTCTTTTTCTTGGCTTCGGCAATCTCTTTTTTCAGTTGCGCAATTTGCGCGTCAGTATCGGCCAGCGCCAATGCGCTCTTCGCCAGTTCCGCGTCCTTCTGGCGCAATTCTTCTTCCATCTTTTTCAACTGCTCGACGGTTTGCTTGACCGTTGCGGTGATTTGCGGCGGCACTTTCGCTTCGTCAAAGTTCAGCCCGTGAAAGTTCGCGGCGGTCTGGCGCGTGTACGTGCGCGCGAGCCAGTAGAGAAAGTGAAACAGTTCTTTCGTCACGCGCAGCGCATCGCGTTCGGTGATGGCTTTGCGGCTATGCACGGCGATGTTGCCGACGTCTTTGATGGTTTTGACCTTGAGGAATAAATCGCTGGTCAGCGCGTTTTTGAAGGACGGTTCATAGATCAACGCGCTCAGGTTGTTGTCATACGGACGCCGCAGCGAACTGTCGTGTTGATAGAGCCATTCAATTGCGAGTTCGAGCGCGCGGCGGGCATAAAAACAACTGGAACGCGCATCGTTGCGCACGGCGGTTTCGGCGCGGCGCGCGGCATCGAATAAATCTGTCCATTCGGGTTTGAGGAAAGCAAAATTGGACATAAACGAATTGGGCTGGGGCAATGGTTAATGGGCAAAGAGAAAAAACGAGATTACGAAACACACGAAAAAAACGGAACATACGAAAATGTTGTGAGGGTGATTCTTTTCTGTGTGTTTCGTTCATTTCGTCTGTTTCGTAATCTCTTTTCTGTTTCGATTCATGAGAGTCTCAGGCAGCGGCATATTCGGTTTCTGCACGCACGGACGGGGCGCGAAAGCCTAACACGATGTCCGATTTGGGAATCCCTTGTTCGTGCAATTCCTGTGCGATAATCACATCCGTATTGTCCGCGTGAATCCAGACTTTGCCGTCGTTGATTTCCAAATCCAGGATGATGTGATGAATGCGTTGCCGCCCGTTCCAGCCTTCCGAAATCACCGCATACCGATGATGTGTTTCATCGAACAACAGCCGATCCCGAATCCCGGCTTCCAGATTCGGAATCGCCGCCCAGCGCGTCAGCAGGTCTTTGATCACTTGGGCGTAGTGGTTCACTTTTTCATTCAGCGTTTCCATACGATTGAAAAGCTCATAAGACAAATCGGAATTCCTTGTTTCCTGCGCCGTGCGAATTATAACGGCGAATGCGCGCGCGTCCAATCGTTATGTTTGCGAGCTGTTAGTTCAGGGCAATGAATTGCGTTGGTTCAGTGCAATGAATTGCCACTAGCTTCAGCTAGTGGAGCAGGAAGGAAAGCGCAACGGCTTTAGCCAAAATTCTGAGAAGTCATCTGCCGAAGAGCTTTAGCTGAAGCTGATCGGAAAGGAATTATCTTTTCAATTCGGCTGAAGCCTGTGCTATTAACTTCACCCTCCACTAGCTGAAGCTAGTGGCAATTCATTCTTGGAACAGTTCCTGCTGCACGGCGGCGCGCGCTTCGGCGGCGAAGAGTTCGCCCGTGAAGGCGCGTTGTTGCAGGGATTGAAATAACACATCCGCAACCTTAACGTGCTGATGCTCACTCTTTGCCAATACCGATATAGTCGCGTGAATTTGCTCAAACCTTGCTTGAGTCTCTATTGGGGGAATAGGTAATGGCAGTGAGCGTATTCCTGGGCCACTGAAATTTTGCTGCGCAGATTGCCTTGAGCGATTAGTAATTATTGCCTGAATAGATTTACTCGATAGCACCATCCTGGCGAAAAGAGGATGAATGTTTGCGTTGAGTCTCATCCGTATAAAATAGGCTCCCGCTATACATTCAGGGTCAGACTCCGCAATAAGCGCCACTTTGCCAACAGTCGCGCCTGATCGTGCAAAAATTAACTCCCCTGCCCTGAGACAATATTTTTCTTTGTCTTTATTGCTAACATCCATTCTCGGCATTGATTCAAAATCCAGGTTTCCAAGACCATCCAAATCTGTGATTCTAACGATACGAGTACCTAAGGGTGTGTAAGCTTCGTTGTAGAATCTCGGCCCGTATTCCATCAAAGAGACTTCTTCTCCGAAAGACGACATCGGCCACCTTTTCGGATTCGTCACCGGATCGCCGAACATGTCCAGAAACACGGATTGCAGCAGCGTGTCGAGCTTGGCGAGCGACTGCCGCCGCTGCTCGCGCAGCGCGTCCGCTTTGTCCAAAATCGCCGCGATGCGCTGCTGTTCGGCGAGGGGCGGAAGAGGAACTTGAACCTCCTTCACTAAATCAATATTGAGATTTTTTACCGTTGCGCCCGCAGCCCGACGGGAAAATTCCAGGTAGATAAGATTCGACCCTAATAGGTGATAGAAATAATCTGTATCTACGACATTTTCCCTGCTACTTAAAACAAGCCATCCGTCGTGAATACATCCCGATGTATTCATAATATATGGCCTGCCAAAGCTCATAGAGTTTGTCAGAAGAAAGTCACCTGGGTTAACCATCCTCGAATTCTTGACCCCGGTTTTCTTTATCCGTTTCTTCGTTGAAGAGATGTATTTTGAGCTTTCCGTCGCGTCGCTGATCATTACCCAGTTAACGCCATCAGGGTCATCTGTCAAAAACTTCTGTATCGGTCTCGGCGACCCGCCACGTGCAATATTGAAAATGTCGCCTAATGCAACTAAAGGCCATTTCATCCGCGCACTACCTCCATTTTATTCATCATTTCTGCCGTCGCTTCTTTCCCGCTTTCTCTTCCATCGCCGCCGCCTGTTCATAAAATTCGTGCAGCTTCGCCTGCAACAATTTCTTATCCGGCAATTGCGTTTGATATTCGGCAATCAACGCGGGCGAGAGCGCACGGCTCAGGGCGTATTCCACCACTTCGTCATCTTTCGACGCGCACAGCAACACGCCGATGGACGGGCGTTCGTGGGACTTGCGCACATCGCGGTCGAGGGCTTCCAGATAAAACTCCAACTGACCGAGATATTCGGGTTTGAACTTGCCAATCTTCAATTCAAAGCCCACCAGCGCCTGCAATTCGCGCTGAAAGAACAAGAGGTCAATGCGAAAATCCTCTTTGCCGACCTGCAAGACATACTGCTCGCCGACGAAACAAAAATCGCGTCCGAGTTCAATGATGAACTTTCGCAGATGCGCGACCAATCCACGTTGTAAATCCGCTTCGGAATGTTTTTCCGGCAACGCTAGAAAATCCACCAGATACGAATCTTTGAAGATGGTTTCTGCTTCGGCGTGTAATTGTCGCAGCACGGCTGAGACTTTGGGCGGATTCAGAACAGCGCGCTCAAATAACGCAATCGTAATCTGCCTTTCTAATTCG
>CAZWAK010000002.1:0-7336 GCA_964631865.1 uncultured Heliobacteriaceae bacterium
GCATACAACGCGCGCGCGGCATCGCCGTTGTTGTGACACGAAAAGCAACCGTTTTGCTGTTTCCACGCAGGCACCTCCCGCTGCAAAAACGTCAGGGCTTTGCCTTCCGCTGTCGCCAGAGAATTCTGCGCCGTTGGCAGAGGCGAGGCCATTTCACGGACGCATAACATCAGCCCGGCCCCGAAAAGAACTGCGACACGGAACGTTGCTTGATAAGTCATACTTGGCGTCTCTCTCGTGGCAGGATAAGCTTTTTGCCCTGGCGCGACAACTCATAGAGATAATCGTTCACTTGCCCAAGTACATTGTCCTGTGCGGCTTCTCGGCTATAATGACGAACGATTTTGCAGGAGGATAAACTATGCCCGTGTTGGAAGAAATCATTGCCGAAGTAAAAGCTTTGCCCCCAGCCGAACAAAAACGTCTGCGCGAAATGCTGAATGCCGAAGCCAACCGCTTTGATCCTGGCCAAAGAATCGCGCAGTTAGTCGCAGAACAAGGTACGCGCCCGTTGCGCTTTGAAGAGATGTTGGGTGATTTTTGGCCGGAAGAAGAAAGCACCGATGATCTTCTGGCCACGTTACGAGAATGGCGCAGTGAAGGTGAAAATCGGAGCATCAAATCATGAACGTTGTTTTTGTTGACATTGGTGTGACTTCTTTTCTCTTCAAACAGGGCACGAGAGCTGAGCTTTATAGTCCTAATTTTATGTAGAGGGTTTTAGTTATGGCAATCGTTAATCCTACCAACGTTGGAGAAGTTTGTTTTGATAGAGATGATCTTGAAATTCTCAGCCAAAAAGAAATTAGCAAGAGCTATATTCAGAAAATTCAGCAGGCTTTCTTCCCCAGACTAAAGTTACTCGTTGAGTCTGCTATAACTGAGGTCGAGAAAGTTTATGGCCTCAATCCAAATGAAAAGATGAGCTTGGTTTTTCATCCAAATCCAAGAAAAAGTACGGAGAATCCTAAAATAAATCTTCATGGCATAACTGTCGGAATATCTGGCAAAAGGAAAACTTCCCGTTCTTTGACAGTGAAACGGAAGAGCGGGAAGCCGTATTTCTTTCATCGCGCTTGGTTATCGTTCACTATTGATTTTGATGGTTTTATAGGTATTGATCTAATTTTAGGAGATGTTGACCGAGAGTCTACAGCAGTTATTTCCACTTTATTCCTAGAGAATGTCGGCACGTTATCAAAAGTCTTTGAGAGAGGCTACATAACTTACAACGAAAATGAAAAGCCATTACAGGAAATCCTTAGCTCCAATTACATTGAGGAGAGAGGGGTATTTGTCTATTCGCTAGGGAACAAGTTTCCTGTTGATTTTGACAGTGGAATTTATGACCAGATCATTTCCTTCATTGCTCTTTACCCTTTAATTGATTCGCTCATTGATATGGGTGAAGGCAACGCTCCCAACCTGCCATCACTGCTGAATAAATTTCTAAGTTGGTGTGATGAGAACAAAATTTCAGAAGTGGAAAATGAACTTGAAGATGATGAAATGACCGAAACCCTACCTGATATTGATGAAATGAGTATCAGCGTTCAGGAAGGAAGCAAACATTGGCGCACCCATCTACGGCGAGAGCGAAATCCGAAAATTGTCCAAGCGAAAAAAGCACATGTACTGCAACAAACAAATCAACTTGCCTGCGAAGCCTGTGGTTTCGATTTTATGTCTTTCTATGGTGAGATAGGAGATGGCTTTTGCGAAGCTCATCATATAAAACCTCTTGCTGAGGCTACTCAAGTTGCGGAAACCAGTCTAGCTGACTTAGCGATTTTGTGCTCCAATTGCCATCGAATGATTCATCGAACAAAACCAATGATAAGTATTAGCGAACTTAGGCAGCTAATCACGGAGCGAAAGCGAGAGAATTAGCATTGACCAGTAAAATTAAAGGAAATGGCATTATGGAAACGACTCTATTTTCTTTTGTTTTTATCGCATCACTTACCGCTTCTGTTATGGCACAAACATTCATGTATCCCAAAGCAAAAAAAGTTGATCAGGTAGACGATTATCACGGCACAAAAGTCGCTGATCCGTATCGCTGGCTCGAAAACCCGGACGCCGAAGATTCGCACGCGTGGATCGAAGCGCAGAACAAACTGACTTTCACTTTTCTCGACCAAATCCCCGAACGCGCCAAGCTCAAAGAGCGGCTGACGAAGCTCTGGAACTACGAAAAATATTCGTCGCCGTTCAAGGAAGGCGGGCGGTATTTCTTTTCCAAAAACGACGGCTTGCAAAATCAGAGCGTGCTCTACACGGCGGATTCGTTGGAAGCTGCACCGCGTGTGCTGCTTGATCCGAATGCGCTGTCGAAAGATGGAACGGTCGCGCTGTCTGGTTTGGCAATCAGTCACGATGGCCGGTTGATGGCATACGCGCTCGCTTCCGCCGGGTCGGATTGGCAGGAATGGAAGGTGCGCGATGTCCAAACCGGCAAAGACCTCGACGATCACTTAAAGTGGTCGAAGTTTTCCGGTGCTTCGTGGACAGCCGACCACAAAGGCTTTTATTACAGCCGCTACGACGAGCCGAACGAGAAGACAAAGCTCGAAGACGCGAACTACTTTCACAAACTTTATTACCACCGCGTCGGCACAAAGCAATCCGAAGACGTGCTGGTGTACGAACGCAAAGACCAAAAAGAATGGGGCTTCGATGGCAAAGTCACCGACGATGGAGGCTATCTGATTATCAGCGTGTGGCGCGGCACTGGTGTTTTACCAAGACCTCAAGGCGAAAGACGCGAAGGTCATCGAATTGATCAAAGACTTCGAAGCGGCCTTCAGCTTCATCGGCAATGACGGCGCGGTGTTTTATTTCCGCACGGATTTGAATGCACCACGCGGTCGCGTGATTGCGATTGATACGCGCAAACCGGAGCGCGAAAGTTGGAAAGAGCTTGTGCCGCAGTCCGCCGAAACGATTGATGGCGACAGTGGCGTCAACCTCGTCAACAATCAATTCGTCGTGTCGTATTTGAAAGACGCGCGGTCACAGATCAAAGTCTTCGATTTGAAGGGCAAGCTCGTGCGCGAAATTGGATTGCCGGGACTCGGCACGGCAGCGGACTTGCGCGGCAAGCGCAAAGATACCGAGTTGTTCTATTTGTTCACGGGCTTCACGTCACCGGGCACGGTTTATGGCGTAGATTTGACGACGGGCAAATCGTTTGTGTTTCGCGCGCCGAAAGTGGACTTCAATCCAAACGACTACGAAACCAAGCAGGTCTTTTACACGAGCAAAGACGGCACGCGCATTCCGATGTTCATTACGCACAAGCGCGGCTTGCAGCTCGACGGCACGAATCCCACGTATTTATACGGCTACGGCGGCTTCAATGTGTCGCTGACGCCTGCGTTTTCGATTGGCAATCTGGTGTGGATGGAGATGGGCGGCGTGTATGCGCAAGCGAATCTGCGCGGCGGCGGCGAATATGGCGAAGACTGGCATCAGGCGGGCATGAAGCTCAAGAAGCAAAACGTCTTCGATGATTTCATCGCGGCGGCGGAATGGTTGATTGCGAACAAATACACTTCGACGCCGAAGTTGGCGATTGGCGGCGGCTCAAACGGCGGCTTGCTCGTTGGCGCGTGCATCACGCAGCGCCCGGATTTATTTGGTGCGGCGTTGCCTGCGGTCGGCGTGATGGACATGCTGCGGTTTCAGAAATTCACGATTGGCTGGGCGTGGACGTCGGATTACGGCTCGTCCGACAACGCCGAAGAATTCCAAGCGTTGTACAAATATTCGCCGCTGCACAACATCAAGCCGGGCGCGAAGTATCCCGCGACGATAGTGACGACCGCCGATCACGATGATCGCGTCGTGCCCGCGCACAGCTTCAAATTCGCCGCGACGATGCAGGAAGCACAAGCCGGAGCGAATCCGATTCTGATTCGCATTGAAACGCAAGCAGGACACGGGGCAGGCAAACCGACGGCGAAGATTATCGAAGAAATCGCCGATAAATGGGGATTTTTGGTGAAAGTTCTGAAATAAAATTAAATGGCTCGTGGTTGGGAAAGCAAATCGGTTGAAGATCAAATTGCGGAAGCCGAAGAACGCAAGCGTGCGGCGGCGGCACCGAAATTGTCTGCCACCGAAATTGCACAACGCGAGCAAATTGCTAACCTACAACTTGCGCTCTCTCGACTACGCGAACAACTCAGCCGCGCGCGTTCGGAAACCCATCAACAAAGGCTCAAACTCGCTCTCGCCGACATCGAAGCGCAACTCAACGATCAACTGCCGTCCGCATAAATCTCCAAAGCGTTTTCGTCAGGAATCGAAACCGTCCGACCATCTACGACAATCAAGCCGTTTTGTTGCAGGCGCGTTAATGCTCTCGACACGACTTCGCGCACGGAGCCGATGCGCGCGGCGATTTGTTGGTTCGTCAAATGCAAAGTGAATTGCAAGCTCTCGCCGCCGCGCGTTCCGCGTACACGCGCGGCGCTCAAAAGCCAATGCGCAAGCCGTTGATCTACTTCGCGCAACGATAACGCTTCGACCAATTCGGCGCAGCGGCGCAAGCGTCCGGCCAACAATTTCAACGCGGCGAGCGCGATGTTTGGATGCTCCAGACACAATCGCTTCACGTCGCGCTTGTCAATGAACAGCACGAGCGTTTCTTCTTCCGCTGCGACCGTCGAAGGATAAGGACGATCATCGAACACGGGCAGTTCGGCAATCGTCGCGCCTGCGCGTTCGACGTGGATGACCTGCTCGCGCCCGTCCAAGCCTTCGCGGTAGGCGCGCAACGATCCTTCGGCAATCACAAACAACCCGGCAGCCTCGTCGCCCGCGACAAACAGCACTTCGCCGCGCGCCAACCGTCGTTCGACCGCACGCTCCGCCAGCGCGTGCAATTCCGCGTCGCTCAACTCGCCAAAGAGGATCGTTTTTCGCAGGGCAGAAAGTTTGTCGGTCATCATAGCCCGCTTATCTTCACGCTGTGGGGGGCGGGATGCAAGCCGCTCGGAGCGCACGCGCAGCAAAACAGAATTGTCCGGGGTCTTTTGATTTCTCTCGGCAGGATTTAGAATCTCGGTGCAAACAAAACAGGCACGTATCATGTCCGATTCTCCTGCGCCAACCAAGCCATCCCGTCGTTCCGCCCGTCGCACGCGCGTGATCCTGTTGGCGATTGCGACGTTGGTGCTGGCCGTCCTGCTCCTGGTCTTGCAAGCCTTCAATACAGAACAATGGTTCGCGCCCGGCTCGGCCAGCGAGACGTTGATTTTGTTTGCGCTTTCGACGCTGAACGTGATCGCGTTCATTGTGCTGTTGATGGTGCTGGCGCGCAACATCATCAAGCTGCGCGGCGAGACGCGACCGATGAAATTAGGCTCGCGCTTTACGACACGACTCGTGAGCTTTTCGGTCGCGCTATCGCTGCTGCCGGTCGTGTTTATGTTTTCTTCGACCGTGCTGCTCATCAATCGCAGCGTGGACAAATGGTTCAGTTTGCCGACGCGCAAGATGGCCGAGAACGCGCAGCAAATTCAGAAAAGTTATTTGCAAGCCGAAGCCGAAAGCCTGCAACATACGGCGATCACGCTCGCGCGGCTGGCCTCAAGCAGCGAAAACCTGGCGCAAACCCTCAAAACCGAGCGCAGCAATCAGCGGCTTGCGACGGTCGAAATTTACGAGCCGAGCGGCAAAGTGATTTTCCGCGCTGCCGAAGGCGACCCCGCCCTGCCGAACAACGAGATGAACTTAGCCGTGCAACAGTTGCGCGACCAAATCGGCAGCGGAGACGCCGCCGTCACGCAGGTCTTTCGCAGCACGTCCGGCCTGTCTTTACTCGCCGCTGCCGCTGTGCCGGAAAGCAACAATGCGCTGGTCATTGCACGGCTGGTAGACCCCAAGATTGCCGAACGGTTGGAAGAAATCGGACAATATGCTGTGACCTACAGCCAATTGCATCAAAATCAACGCCTGTTTCGCACAAACGCGCAAATGACGCTTGGCTTGCTGACGTTGTTTGCGCTGTTCATCGCCACGTGGATGGCGATTAAAGTCGCGCGCAGCATTGCCGCACCCGTGCAGCAATTGGCCGAAGCGACCGAACGCATCAAGGCGGGCGATTTGAGCGGGCGCGCGGACGTCGTCGGCGATGACGAATTGGCGGCACTGGCAAAATCATTCAATGAAATGGCAGCGGAGTTGCAGGAGAATCGCGCGCAATTGGAACGCTCTGCAACCGCGCTCGATGAACGTCGTCGCTACACCGAAACGATTTTGCAAAATCTGTCCGCAGGCGTGATTTCATTGGATGAACAAAACCGTGTGACGACGATCAACCCGGCGGCGATTCGTTTATTACGGCTCGAACAGACGATGAAAACAATACCAGCGAGCGGCGCAGAACTCGTGACGCTGCTGCCCGAAGAACAGCGCGAAGAGTTGCGGCGCATGATTTTGCGCGCGTTGCGGGGTCGTTCGGTGACGCGCGATGTGCATTTCAAATTGGCGAACGACGTCAAGCTCGACGCTTCTGTCACCGTCACCGCGTTGCCCAGCTCGCACGGCCATTCGCACGGCACGGTGATTATGATTGAAGATTTGTCCGAGCTGATCGAAGCGCAACGCCGCTCCGCCTGGAGCGAAGTCGCACGACGGATGGCGCACGAAATCAAAAACCCGCTGACGCCGATTCGCCTGTCCGCCGAACGATTGGCGAAAAATTTGCTCGGCGTGAATGGCAAAGCGAACGGCGAAGCTAAAGCGGTGTCCTACCTCGACGAACGCGGCGCAAAGCTTGTGCGCGAATGCACGTCGCTAATCGGTGATGAAGTTGCCACGCTGCAACGAATGGTGGATGAGTTTTCGAGCTTCGCGCGCCTGCCTGCGGCGAAACCGGAATTGAGCGACATCAACGAGGTCGTCGCTGACACCCTGAAGCTCTACGAAGAACGCCTTGACGGCATCAAGCTTGAACCCCGATTGGTCGCCGAATTGCCGCCCGTGCTGATTGACCGCGAGCAAATCAAACGTGCGCTCGTGAACTTAATTGACAATGCTCTGCACGCGATTACCGAAAGCAAATTCGCGCTCGAAGAAAAATCCTTGACGCTCGCCACGCGCGAAGTCTTGGAGCAGGATTCGGTTGAAATCACAGTGGCCGACACCGGCCCCGGCATTGCGCCCGCCGACCGCGAGCGCATCTTTTCGCCGTATTTTTCGACGCGCAAACGCGGCACAGGCTTGGGCTTGGCCATCGTCAGCCACATCGTCGCCGAACACAGCGGGCGCATCCGCGTCGAAGATAATCTTCCGCACGGCGCGCGATTTGTGATTGAATTGCCGA
>CAZWAK010000002.1:7436-148269 GCA_964631865.1 uncultured Heliobacteriaceae bacterium
ATCCGCGTCGAAGATAATCTTCCGCACGGCGCGCGATTTGTGATTGAATTGCCGAACGCGAAAGAGATTTGAGATTAGAGATTGGAAATTGGAGATTGATAGGCCGTTATCTCAAAGCGGCTCTTGGAGATTGATAGGTTATTATTTCAAAGCGGCTATTTGTGATTAATAGGTCGTTATCGCAAATTTCCAATCTCCAATCTCCAATCCTCAACTTGAGAACTGTTATGAAGAAATCATTGGCTTGTTTATTCTTGCTTTTCGTAGTTGTCGCGGCTGTCAAAGCCGACAACTTTTCAGACGCGCGCAAGGCGTATGACGCGAAAGATTACGCCAAAGCGGCGCGCTTGTTTGAGGCGGCGACGAAGGAAAAAAATGATGCGATGAGTTATTACGGTCTCGGCCTGTCGTACTTGCGACTCAAGCGCAACGCCGATGCCGTCAAACCGCTCGAAATGGCGCAGAAGCTCGATCCGTCGCTCAAGTTCGCGCCCAACAAACAATTCTTCGAGCAACGCCTGGCCGAAGCACGCGGCGGCAACAAACCGGCGGGCAATGCGCCGCAGTTGGTCAAAGACGCGCAACTCGATCAAGTCCTGGCCGACCTTGCCGCCGGCAAAGCCGTGATGGATTACACGAACACGTTGACGCCCGAAGACAAAAGCGAACTCGAACGCATCGTCAACGACGCGCGCGGTCGTGGCTTCAATTTGCGCACCTACCTTGTCCCGCCCGGTCGCGCGATCAAAACCAGAGAGTTCACCATCCGCGACGTGCGCAAATTCGGCAATCTGAAAGCCAACGACATTGTCGTCGTCGCCAGTCAGGAAGGCGTGTACGCAACGGGCTTGCGCGGCGAATCGGAACTCGACAACGCGGAAATCACAAAAGCCGCGAACGCCGCCGCGCCGTTCTTCAAGCAACAACAAGCGGGACGTTCCGGCTTCGGCATCGGGATGGCCGAGTTCGCGCGCGCACTGACGGCGGAAGCTGCTTCAGATCGTTCGACGCGCCGCACGTCGTATGGCTTTCTAGGTTTGTTGGGCGTTGGTGCAGCGGGCGCGGGCGTCGCCTTTGTCGTCGGTCGTCGCAAGCTTCGACAAAAATCCTACAAAAATAAACTCGACGAAGGCATCAATCTGTTGATGAATGAAATCAATGACAAGCTCGGCAAAGAATTCGACGTGAACGCGCGCTTTGTCAATTGGCAAAAGGAATACGAAGACATCAAAGCCACGAACAACTGGAAAGATCACACGCGCATTGATCGCTTGACGGCAACGCTCGAAGACGCCGTGCGGCAGCCCGAACGTTATTTCGAGTACTTGCCGGGCATCAAAGAAATCAAAGAAGCTGCCGCGAAACTCGGTGCGCCGCCGCCACCGCAACGCAACACCGATGAGGTGTTCGATTACTTCGACGGTCGTCCGCTCAACAAAGACGAAGCCGTTGTGGTCGCGCTCAAGGACAGAGACGGGCAAGAGATTCGCGTGCTGACTTCGCGCGCGCATGCCGATGAAATGGGGCAGGGCCAGATGCCGAAAGTCCTGACGCGCGAAGTGGAGGGACGCCGCGTGCATTGGTCAAACGATCCGAGCTACGATCCGCGCCGCGACTATCGGCCTTATGATCCCTATCAACGTGACACAAGCTGGGTGGATATTTGGATGATGAGTCAGCTTTTCAATCAGCACACGTACTACGGCCCGGCGATTTATCCGTACTACAACAACAACTATTATTACTCCCAGCCGTACTATCAACAGCCCACGTATGACGCCCCGCGCGATTGGAACGGCGACGGCGTGATTGACTTCGGCGAGTCGCAGCGCCATTACAACGAACCCGTCTATCGCCACCAAGAACCGAGCTATCAACGCGAGGAGCCGCAACAACAAAGCTACGACGACAACTCCGGCGGCATTGATTTCGGCTGGAGCGGCGGTTCCAGCAGCAATTCCGACAGTTCGTGGAGTTCGAGCGATTCGTCGAGCGATTGGGGATCGAGTGGCGGAAGTGATTTTGGCGGCGGGGGTGATTTTGGTGGCGGCAGTGATTCTGGAAGTAGCAGCAGTGAATAAGTTCTGAGGTTTTACTATGGGTTCTACTATGATTGCAGTCAGTACAAATTACCTTTCGATTATCAAAGCCTTACCACTTGATGCAATGACGATCTTTCGCAACATTGCGTGGGATGAATATAAGGCTATCGTCAAAGGGTTAGGCCATGCTCCTCGCATTCGAATGGCTTATGACAGAGGAACATTGCAGATTATGACTACATCACCGAAACACGAGCGCATCGCCGCGATGTTCGGCTGGTTAATGGCAGCCGTTGGAATTGCGTTGCAACAACCTATCGAAACCATTCGTTCAGCCACTTTATCCAATGAAAAAGTAAAAAAGGGTACCGAAGCGGATGATTGCTTTTACATTCAAAACGCCCCGAAAGTAATTGGCAAAGATATTGACCTTGATGTTGATCCGCCGCCTGACCTTGCGGTTGAGGTAGATATTACCAGCCCGTCGTTGAAGAAATTCCCGATTTATGCTGCTCTTGGCGTGCCTGAATTATGGCGCTACAAACGAAATCGGGTTCAATTCTTTCAATTAGTTGATGGCGACTACCAAGAGATTTCAGCCAGCTTGGCGCTTCCCTTTCTAACGCCAGAAGTAATCGTCGAATACGTTCATCTGGGACTTGAAGAAGGGCAAGTAGCGGCGATGTCAGCTTTCGCTGATTGGGTCAGAGCTAACAAACCAACCGCCTAACCATGCCACATTCCATTCTCATCGTTGACGACGAACCCGGCATTCGCCAATCGCTGGCGGGCGTGTTTGAAGACGAGGGCTTTGACGTAGCGACGGTCGAAAGCGGCGAACTCGCGTTGCGCGAATTTGAGCAGCGGTTGTACACCTGCGTGCTGCTCGACGTGTGGCTGCTGGGCATTGACGGCCTGGAAACGCTGGAACGTTTGAAGACGGCGTACCCGGACATCAGCGTCGTGATGATTTCGGGGCATGGCAACATTGAAACGGCGGTGAAAGCCACGAAGCTCGGCGCGTTTGATTTTGTCGAGAAGCCGTTGTCGCTCGATAAAACGGTGCTGGTCGTCAAGAACGCGATCAAGCAGCGGGAACTCGAAGTCGCCAACACCGAAATGCGCGCGAAGCTCGAACGCGATTTTATGATGGTCGGCGATTCCGTGCCGATGCGCGCGCTGCGCCAGCAAATCAGCTATGCCGCGCCGACAACCGGGCGCGTGTTAATTTACGGCGAATCGGGCACGGGCAAGGAATTGGTCGCGCGCGCGCTGCACGCTCGTTCGTTGCGCGCGTCGCATCCGTTTGTCGAAGTGAATTGTGCGGCGATTCCTGAAGAGTTGATCGAATCCGAATTGTTCGGCCACGTCAAAGGCGCGTTCACAGGCGCGACGCAGGCCAAGCGCGGCAAGTTTGAGCAGGCCGATGATGCAACCTTGTTCCTCGACGAAATCGGCGACATGAGTTTGAAGACGCAATCGAAGGTTTTGCGCGCGCTCGAAGAACAACGCTTTCAACCCGTCGGTTCCGAAAGCACGATCACCGTTGATGTGCGCGTGATTGCGGCAACGAATAAAAAGCTTGAAGCCGAAATTGAACACGGTACGTTTCGCGCGGATTTGTTTTATCGCCTGAATGTGATTCCGTTTGAGATTCCGCCGCTGCGCGAACGGCTCGAAGACATTCCGCTGCTGGTCGAACATTTTAACCGCGAGTTTTCGCAATCCAACAAACGCGAGCCGAAAGCATTCACGACGATGGCGATTGAGCGGATGCAAAGTTACAACTGGCCGGGCAACGTGCGCGAACTGCGGAACACCGTCGAGCGCGTGATTATTATGCGTTTGGACGCGACGGTTGACGCCGACGATTTACCGATTCTGAGCGCCGATGCGCCCCCGGCTTCGAGTTACAACTTCGATTCGTACCGCGAAGCATCGGAGGCTTACGAACGCGAATACATCATGCGCAAGCTGGCGGAAACCGACGGCAATGTGTCGCGGACGGCAGAGATTATGGGCATTGACCGCAGCCATCTCTATCGCCGGATGAAGGCGCTTGGCATTCATTTCAAATCGTAATGCGCACCAAACTGACCAGTTCACCGGACGTCGCCGCACGGTATATTTTCTCCGGCGAAGTCGTCGCTTTTCCGACCGAAACCGTGTATGGCTTGGGCGCGAGCGTCTTTGACGAAGATGCTATCGAAAAGATTTTCATTGCCAAAGGTCGCCCCGCTGACAATCCATTGATTGCGCACATCGGCAGTCTCTCGCAACTCGATTTGCTTGCCAAAAACATTCCACCAGCCGCAGCGAAATTGATTGACGGCTTCTTCCCTGGCCCGCTGACGTTGGTCTTGCCCAAACGCGCGGACGTCCCCGACATCGCCACCGCAGGCTTGGACACGATTGGCGTGCGGATGCCGCTGCACAAACTTGCGTTGACGTTTATTCGCGCTTGCCGAATGCCGTTGGTTGCGCCGTCCGCGAATCTTTCGGGCAAGCCGAGTCCGACGACCTGGCAGGCGGTCAAAGCGGATTTGGACGGACGCATCGCTTGTATTTTGAAGGGCGAGCCGACCGACGTGGGCTTGGAATCAACGGTTATAGACTGCACGGACGATGTGCCGATTGTGCTGCGCGCGGGTGCGATTACGTTGGAGCAGTTGCAGGAAGTGATTCCCGAAACGCGACTCGCAACGCTGACGGCAACGGCTCCGGCGCGCAGTCCGGGGTTGAAGTACAAGCATTATGCGCCGCACGCGCAAGTGGTGATCGTTGCGGAAGCGGAAGCTATGATCCCCGCGAACAATGCAGCGTTCATCGGCTTGCATGCGCCTTCGTCTGCTTTCCAACACATTCAGCTTTGCGCGGACGTGACCGAATATGCGCAGAAGCTGTTTCAGTTTTTTCGGGATTGCGATGCGGCGGGCATCAACGTGATTTATTGCGAGGCAGTAGGTGAAGCAGGTTTGGGCTTGGCGTTGATGGATCGGCTCCGTCGCGCCGCTTCCTCATGAATTCAGCCATTCTCAATTTGGACAAATAGCAACGACATTCTTCATTTTTCCTTCTTCCTTTTTCATTGTTTGGCGGGCAATCTCTCTGGAAACAATGAAGAAGGAAGAATCAAGAATGAAAAATGTGTGTCGTTCAGGTGCGGAGAGAGACCAGATTTTTTCCAATTGAGAATGGCGGTCATGAATTCAGCACCATCACAATGTAGAGCAGTGGCAGATACATCACAGAGGTTTTGAGCAGCGTGCGAGCATCGGTTTTGGTTTTCGTCGAGGCCGTATTGATGCTGACGTAGAGGAACCATGTGCCCAACACAATCGCGGCAAACAAATACACCCAGCCTGACATCCCCAGGAAAAACGGCAGCAGGCTGACGGGCATCAGCAACGCCGCGTAGCCGATAATTTGCAGCGACGTGGATTTCAAATCCGGCTCGACGACGGGCAGCATTTTGATGTCGGCACGCGCGTAATCTTCGGCGTACATCATCGCAATCGCGTGGAAATGGGGAAACTGCCAGAGCAACAAAATCCCGAACATCACCGCGCCGCCGACGGCCAATTCATTGCTCGCGGCAGCCCAACCGAGCAGCGGCGGCAAGGCACCGGGAAACGCGCCAATCGCCGTGCATAACGTCGTGCGTTGTTTGAGCGGCGTGTACATCAACACATAACTGACGAGCGCCGCCAAGCCTAACCACGCGGTTAGCGGATTTACGACTAACGCCAAATACGCTTCGCCGAGTGATGCGGTCAGCAAACCGAACATTAACGCCGCTGTCGCTGACAACTTTCCAACAGGTAACGGGCGGCGCATCGTCCGGCGCATCAATTTGTCGGACTCGCGTTCGAGGAATTGATTGAGCGTCGAAGTGCCGCTGCTGAGCAACGAAACGCCGAAGGCAAAATGCAAAAACTGAAGCCAGTGGATGCCGTTCCGCGAGGCCATACAAAAGCCTGCGAGCGCCGACAGCACCACCATAAATGTGATGCGCGGTTTGGTGAGTTCGAGATACGCACCGACCCGTTCACCGATAGTCAGCGGTTGATTGACAGCAATTGCATTGGCAGGCGTGGCCATAAGGTACTTCTGTGAGGACGAAATGATTTAGTGCTTTGCGGCTCCTGCGGGCGAGGTCGAAGCCGCCGGTTTGGCGTCTTCCTTCTTCTCAGCACCAGCCGCTGGACTCGCTGCCGGAGCCGCTGTGGCTGGGCTTTGCGAAGTCGTGGCGGCGGGGGCAGCACCCGATGAATGCCCACCTTCGAGTGGCAGGTCGCGGCCTGTATAAATCGGTTTGGTGAACGGCTGCGCGTCTTCGCGTGTGTTGATGTCCAGCAACGTGAAGGCGAGAAACAAACCGAGAAAGATCAGGCTCGAAAGAAAGGCGATCAGGTTGAATCGCTTGTCGTACTTCAAATGCATGAAATACAGACACACCAGTGTGGCTTTCGTCGTAGCAATCGCCATCGCGATGATAACGTTCGCCGCGCCCAGATCAATCTTCAGCCAGAGCGGAATGTAATAGGCCAGAACCGTGATGATCGTCAGAATCATCAGGCCAATCCAAACGCCCCAGTACATGCCGACCGAGGAAATGTGATGATGCGTCGCGTGCGCGGAATGCTCCGTGTGATGTTCGCTCATAATTTTTAGCTCACCAAATAAAGCAGCGGGAAGAGATAAATCCAGATCAAGTCCACCAGGTGCCAGTACAACCCGACGAGTTCGACTTGCGTGTAATAGGCGCTGTTATACTTGCCCTTCAAGGCGTTGAGCAGAATCCAGACCAACAAGCCAATGCCGACCGTGACGTGAATCCCGTGCAGCCCGGTCATCATAAAATACAGCGCGAAGTAGGTCTCAATGTGCGGCACGTAATGTTCCGGGAAGCTATAAAACTGTCCCGGCAACAAACCTTCGTGCCATTTGTGGCTGTACTCGAAATATTTGACCACCAAAAACGCGCAGGCACAGGCAATCGTAATCAGCAGGTTAATGATGATGCCCCGTTTGTTGCTCGTTTGCGCCGAACGCACAGCCAGTGCCATCGTCAGCGAACTGAAAATCAGCACGGCAGTGTTCACGACGCCGAGACTTACGTCGAGATGTTCGTGCCCGGCCTTAAACGCTGCCGGATGCATGCTGAACATGATCGCGTAGCCTACGAACAAGCCGCCGAACATCAGAATTTCGGTCGCCAGGAACGTCCACATCCCCAGCTTCGCCGTGTCAAATTGCTGCTCGACATCGGTGAAGTGATGATGAAAGAACCAGGGATGTTCTTCGTGTTTTGGTTTTAATTCATCAACTGCTTGTGCCATGCACTGCTCCTTCTAAATTGCCAGGTTTCTTGGGCGGGACAGGTACGCCGTAATCGTACGGCCCAATCTTAGTGCTCGGTTGCTTCTCGAAATTATGCAGCGGCGGTGGCGACGTGGTTTGCCATTCGAGCGTCAAACCGCCCCACGGATTCGCCGGAGCCAACGCGCCAACTTTCAAGGACGCCAACAGATACGCGACCATAATCAGGAAGCCCAAGCCTAAAATCCACGAGCCAACGGTCGAGACTTGATGCAAGGTTTGGAATTCCGGCAGGTAATCGTAGTACCGACGCGGCATGCCTTTCGAGCCGAGCACGAACTGTGTCAGGAACGTGACGTTGAAGCCGATGAACACCAGCGCGCAGGACAAGCGTGCCAGCTTTTCGTTGTACATCCGCCCCGTCATCTTCGGCCACCAGTAATGCAAGCCGCCGTAAAACGCGATCACGGTTCCGCCCATCATCACGTAGTGGAAATGCGCGACGACGAAGTAGGTGTCGGTCAAATGAACGTCCACCGACAACGCGCCCAAAAAGATGCCGGTCAAGCCGCCAATCGTGAAGAGGAAGAGAAACGACAACGCATAGAGCATCGGCGTTTCCAGCGTGATCGAGCCTTTATACATCGTCGCCGTCCAGTTGAAGACCTTAATGCCGGACGGAATCGCGACCAAGAACGTCAGGAACGAGAACACCATCGAAGCGAACGCCGATTGACCGCTCACGAACATGTGATGCCCCCACACGAGGAAGCCGATGATCGCAATGGCGACCGACGACATGCCGATGGCTTTGTAACCGAAGATCGCTTTCTTCGAGAAGGTCGGAATGATTTCGCTGATGATCGCCATGCCCGGCAGAATCATGATGTAGACCGCCGGATGCGAATAGAACCAGAAGAAGTGCTGGAACAAGACCGCGTCGCCGCCTTTGGCCGGATCGAAAATCCCCACGCCCCAGGCGCGCTCCACAATCAGCATCAACAGCGTGATGGCGAGCACGGGCGTCGCCAAGACCTGAATCAACGCTGTCGCGTAAATGCCCCAGCAGAACAGCGGCATGCGGCTCCAGGTCATGCCCGGCGCGCGCAGCTTATGCGTCGTTGCGATGAAGTTCAGCCCCGTCAGAATCGAGGAAAAGCCCAGCACGAACGCGCCGAACACCATCCAGACAACGCTGCCCGATGTGCCCGAACTGTACGGCGTGTAAAACGTCCAGCCTGTGTCCACGCCACCGCCAATGATTGCGCCGACGGCAATGATTGCGCCTGCCACGTAGATGTAATAACTGAAGATGTTCAGACGCGGGAACGCCACGTCTTTTGTCCCCAGCAACAACGGCAGGACAAAATTACCGAGCGAAGCGGGGACTGCCGGGATGATAAATAGGAACACCATAATCGCGCCGTGCAACGTGAACACAACGTTGTACTGATGCGCAGTCATAATGGTTTTGCCCGGCGTGAACAACTCAAAGCGAACGAGCAAGGCCATGATGCCGCCGAGACCGAACATCAACAGCACCGAAACCAGATACATTAACCCGATGCGTTTGTGATCGAGCGTATAAATCCACGACCAAAGGGTCTTGCCGCCTTCTTGATAAAAACTGGCGTGTCCGTGATTCTCTTCTGCCATATAAAACTCCTCGTTAGGACAGCGACGTTATTGCAAACTCTTGATGTAGGCAATCAAAGCATTCATTTCGGTTTGTTTGACCAGCCCTTGATAACTCGGCATCACAGGAGAAAAGTTCGCTGCGATTTTCGCCTGCGGATTCAAAATAGATTCGCGGATGAACTCTTCATCCACCGTAACACTGGCTCCGGTTGTCAGCGGCTGCGGTTTGCCGAAAATGCCTTTGAAGGAAGGCCCTGTCAATTGGCTGCCATCCACCGAGTGGCAAGTATTACAGCCTTTGGCTGTGTATAACTGCTTGCCCCAGGCTTCAGGAGCTAGACCATCAGGCGGTTTGGGACCTTCGATGAACCATTTGTCGTACTCGGCTTTTGGCATCACATAAACCTTCGCCAACATGCCCGAATGCCCATCGCCACAATATTCCGTGCAAAACACCTGATGCTCGCCCACGCCTTTCGGCTCGAACCAAAGCGTCGTGTAGCGACCGGGCGGCAAGTCGGACTTCACGCGGAAATCTGGGATAAAGAAGCTATGAATCACATCTTCGCTCGTCATAATGAGCTTGATTTTTTTGCCTTCCGGCAGATGCAATTCATTCAATTCTTTGGTTCCGTCGCGATGCTCAAAGCGCCAGCCCCATTTGTAACCCGTGATGTAAATTTCTTCCGCATCGGCGGGCGGAACACCTAGCGCCATAAAATCCCAGAAGCCCCAAATCGCCACGATGAAGACGAGAATCAGCGGGATCACGCTCCACGTCAATTCCAAGCCTAAATGGTGCGTGATGCGCGGCGTGGGTTTATGTTCTTCGCCCGGTTTCAAACGATATTTGTACACGAACCACGCGCCCGGCCCAATGACCAGGATGAACAGCACAACGCTCAGCCAGAAGATGAAACCGTAGAGCAGGTCTACGTTCACCGCGTTGTAGGAATCTGCCGGGGGCATGAACGGTGCCCATTGCAAAAGGATATTCATAACGATTGCTCTTTAATATTCGGCTCGACCGGCGTCGGGTCTTCGTCCCACACGTTCCGGCGAACGCCCTGGAATTCACGCCGCCACAAAACAAACAGCATGAGTCCCAGCACGAACACGATCAACACGCCACCCACTTTCATCGTGTTGGTGGCAGCCATCACATACGACCGCGCGTTCGGGTCGTATTTGTAGCAGTACAACATGAAGCGGTCGCTGAGCGTGCCGATTTTGCCCTGCGAGGCTTCGGCGAGCGCCAGCCGCATGTCGCGCTGCGGATAATCTATGCCATTCAAATAGCGCGAAACTTTGCCGTCCGGCGTCAGGATCATCGTCACCGAAGGATGCGCGAATTGTTTGGTGTCTTCGTCCCACTTGAAGCCGAAGCCGACCTGCTCTGCTAATTTTTTAGCATTGCCGTCCTTGTCCACCAGCACGTGCCAGCCTTTTTCTGCGCCGGGTCGCGTGTACTCCTGAAAGATCGAATTCTTCTTCGCCGCCGCCAGCACGGCGGTTTCCTTCGGATCGAAGCTGATCGTGACGACTTCGATTTCTTTCCCCGGCGTGTACGGCACTTGTTTGAGCGACCGCACCACGCCTTCCAACACCATCCCGCACAGCATCGGGCACGAGTAGTAGACCAGATTCAGCACGACCGGACGGCCTTTGCCGAAGTAATCTTGCAGCGCGACGGTTTGCCCGGTTTCGTCAATGAACGTCAGGTTCGCGTCCACCTGCGCGTTCAGCTTTTCCTGCAAGCTGACGTCCTGAATCTCGCGCGGCTTTTGCTCCGGGTTGACCAGAACTTGTGCCTGGAGACTGCTGCTCAAAATGAGCCAGGCAACGAGCGCGAGCGCCGCAAATCTGAATTGTTTACAACTTGAAATCATTTACTTCTTTTGCCCCGCCGCAGCCGCTTTGGCAGGTGCTTTCGCGGGCGGTGGTGGCGGTGGCGGCGCGACAGCCGCTGCCGGTTTGACTTCCAGCTTGACCCCGCTCGGAACCGCAGCCGGAGCGACTTCCGCTTTGGGAGCCGCGCTCTTCGCTTCTTCCGCCATCAACTGCATTGCGCGTTCGACCGGAATGCGCACCGTCCCTTTGTCTTTGTCAACGTACTGGTAACTGGTCAACTTCGCGTCTTCCATCTTCCGAAAATTTTGTAAATCGGTGTAGGTCGCCTGATTGATCTTGCGGTTATGCTCGTTGTCGCGCGCGACAATAAACATCCACGAGAGAAACGCGCACACCGCCACGACGAAAATGCACGAAGCGATCAGCAAAAACGCAATCAGGGGGTTCTTCGGGTCCTGATTCTCATAATCAAAAAACTCGTCAGACATTTTAGTTCCTACCTAATGCAAGATTGTGTCTAAGGTTTCAGCAATTGGTAACGGCGCGCTCAGGCGTTCTCGAATTCCAACGACTCTTCGAGGAACGGGTCTTGCACCGGCACCAGGCTGTGCTTGCTCAATCGCGTCAGGAAAAAGAAGCCGCAGGTTCCGCCGATTGCCGCCCACGTCGCCAGGTTCATCCAAATCTGCCCCCACGCCACACCATTCGGATTGCGCACCGGCATCACAATCCAGAAATGATCCACCGCGTGAATGAACAGCATCCACGCCGCCATCACGGGCAACACCAACGGATGCCGCTTCGCGCCGCGCGCCAGCAGGATCACAAACGGGCCAATGAAGTGCCCGATAGCGAGCAACAAGCTCACGCCCAACCAGCTTCCGACTTTGCGATTGACGAAGAAGCTGGTTTCTTCGGGCAGGTTCGCGTACCAGATCAGAAAGTATTGGCTGAACGCGACGTATGCCCAGAACACGTTGAAGGCAAACATCAGCTTGCCCATATCGTGATAATGCTCCGCCGAAATCGCCTCGTCCAACATGCCGTTGGAGCGCAGCCACGCGCAGATCAAAATCAGCAGCGCCATAAACGAAACGCCGCCGCCCGCAAAAACGTACACGCCCCACATCGTCGAATACCAATGCGGTTGTAACGACATCAGCCAGTCAATCGCGGCGAACGACGCGCTGATAATCAGCAGCGGGATGCCCGGCGCGCTCAACCACGCCGCGCGTTTGGTTTCTCGCGGATCGCCGTTCGTGTCCTGCCGGACGGAATAGCCGTACAGCTTCCAACTGAAGAAGCACCACAAGCCAAGAAAGACCACAGCGCGGATGACGAAGAACGTGACGTTCAAATAAGGACTCTTGCCTTTGAGCAGTTCATCGTTGGCGACGACTTCCGTATGCGTCCATTCGTAGAGCGAGTGCAACCCGAACAGCAGCGGGATGAACAGCGGAGCCAGCACCCAGAAATGCGTCATCACGGTTTCCGCCAAGCGCCGCACGACGACGCTCCATTCGGCTTGTGTTTGTCGCTGCACCATCACGAAGAACGTTGCGCCGAGCGACAGACTGATCCAATAGTAATAGCTGAACAAATACGCCGAGAAAAACTGATCGTGATTGGAAAAATACGCGATGATTGTGCCTACCCAGCCGAGCACCGCAACACCCATCAGAATTGGTTTCGTGCGGTTGATGACTTCGCTTTTGACCTGAAATGAACCGTGTGTATTCGCCACAATGTCCTCACTCTCAAAAAATTTACTTTTTCGCGGGCGCTGCCGCTTTGGCCGGTGACGCTGCCGGAGACTTAGCGCCAGCGGCAGCGGGTGACGTGGCAGGCGATGCGCCCGTCGCAGGAGCCGCCGCCGGAAGCGGCGTGGCAGACGGGTCAGCCGCCTTGATGTCCGTGCCCGCCGGAACGTCCTTGAGGTTCGCGTTCTGACTGCGCTGCAACGCGCGCACATACGCGATGATGGCCCACCGATCACTGACCGGGATCGTCGCGCCAAGCGGTTGCATCACGCGGATGCCGTTCGTAATCACATCGAAAATATGTCCGTCCGCAATGTCGCGCAAACGTGGCTCCTGCAAATTCGCCGGATTCAGCGCGCCAAACGAACGGGTCTTGACCATCCCGTTGCCTTCGCCCAAACGCCCGTGACATTGCGCGCAATTGATGTTGAAGCGTTCCTGCCCGCGCTTGAGCAAGGCTTCGGTCACGGGGACGGGACTGCTTTTGAGCAGATTGCCAGCGGCGTCCTTGCCCGTTATCAGCGCGTCGTCTTCATTCAAATGCCCCTGCGCAATCGTGCCCGGCGGCGCAGGACGATTCGAGCGTCCGTCGGCGAAAAAGGCGCTGGCGGATTGCGCTTTGTATTTGGGTTGACTGTCCATATCGGGATGGACTTGCAGCGGCGTGGTGTTGCCCGCAGGACGCAACCCGCAGCCCGTCAACGCGCCTGCCAAAACCAACAAGATAAAAATGCGACGTGTCATCTTTTCCTCAGCTATTCGCTGTTAGCTGTTAGCTGCCAGCCCTAAGCTAAAGGCTGATCGCTAAAGGCTAATGGCTTGTTTCATGCTTCGATCAACTGCACTTCTTCCGCGCCGGGCAGCGACTGCAAAAACTCCTGCGTTTTGGTCGCGTCGAATTGCGGGTCTTTCGCTTCAATCGAAACGACGAAGCGATCATCCGTGATGCGCTTGGAAATCTCGGTATTGAAAATCGGGTGATAGAACGTGGGCAATCCGTTGAATAACCCCAGCATGCCAAACACTGCGCCGAACGCCGTCAGCAAGACGCTGCACTCGAACAAAATCGGCGTGGCGAATTCAAACGCAAAGTAGGGCTTCCCGCCGATCACCAGTTTGTAATCCACCGCGCCCGTCCACCATTGCAGCAATAGTCCCAACGTAAACCCGGCAATCGTGCAGCAGATGATGAAGTATGGCAGCTTCGACCGTTTCATGCCCATCGCCTGATCCAGATGATGCACCGGAAATGGCGTGTGACAATCGAATTTGCTGTAGCCCGCGAGGCGCACTTTCCGCGCGGCTTCGAGGATTTCCGTATCGCTTTTGAAGGCGGCAAGCGCGCCGTAAATTTTAGTTTCTGCCATAAGCTTTTTAGTGTTTCGCGTGCCTGTGTGCTTTGTGGTGTTGATGCGCCAGCACAGCTTTCACTTCGGCCAACGCAATCACCGGCACAAACCGACAGAACAACAAGAACATCGTCATAAACAAGCCGAACGTTCCAAAGAACGTCAGCATGTCAACTGGCGTCGGGCGGAAATAGCCCCAGCTCGACGGGATGAAATCGCGGTGCAACGACGTGGCGATAATCACGAACCGCTCGAACCACATGCCGATGTTGATGACAATCGAAAGGAAGAACATAAACGGAATGCTCGTGCGCAGCTTCTTGAACCAGAAGCATTGCGGCGACACCACGTTGCAGGTGAACATCGTCCAATAGGCCCAGGCATACGGCCCGAACGCGCGGTTGTAGAACGTGAACTTCTCGTACATGTTGCCGCTGTACCACGCCATGAAAAATTCCATCGTGTAGGCATAGCCGACGATGCTGCCCGTCACGAGCATGATTTTGTTCATGACTTCGAGGTGATACATCGTGATGAGGTGCTGCAAATTCAACGCCCAACGCGCGACCAACATCAGCGTCATCACCATCGCGAAGCCCGAAAACACCGCGCCCGCGACGAAGTACGGCGGGAAGATCGTCGTGTGCCAGCCCGGCAATTTCGACACGGCGAAGTCGAAGCTTACGATGGAGTGAACAGAAAGCACGAGCGGCGTCGAGATGCCAGCAAGAATCAAGTACGCGATTTCGTAATGCTGCCAATGACGATTCGAGCCGCGCCAACCCAGGCTCGCAATGCCGTACACCAATTGCCGCACCTTCGTCGTCGCGCGATCTCTGAGCGTTGCCAGATCGGGAATCAAGCCCACGTACCAGAACAGTGCCGACACGGTTCCATACGTCGAGACCGCAAACACGTCCCATTCGAGCGGGCTGCGGAAGTTCGGCCACATGCCTTGATTGTACGGCAGCGGGAACAGCCAATACGCGAGCCAGATGCGCCCGACGTGGAAGCCCGGATAAATCGCGGCGCACAACACGGCGAAGAGCGTCATGGCTTCTGCCGCGCGGTTGATCGAGGTGCGCCATTTTTGCCGGAACAAAAACAGAATCGCGGAAATCAACGTCCCGGCGTGTCCGATGCCGATCCAGAACACGAAGTTCGTAATGTCCCACGCCCAACCGACAGGCTGGTTGTTGCCCCACACGCCGACGCCTGTGAAGACGAGATAGCCCAGCATCGCGCCGAGCAATGCCGTGATGCCAAACGAGATGGCGAAGGCGATGTACCAATTGCGCGGCGTTTTGTCTTCGACTACGCCACTGACGGCTTCAGTGAGCGTATGAAAACTTTGCTCACCTTCAATCAGCGGCGGTTTCGCCAGCGGGTTTTCTTTAGGGACTTTGAAATCGTTCGCTACTGCTTGCATTCTTTGTAGCTCCGTTGTTGTTTTAGCCACGAATTTCACGAATTGCCACGAATTCTTTTGGGGAGGTGAAGCAATTCATTGTTACCTAATCGGCTACCAACCTAAACATAATTCGTGTTCATTCGTGGAATTCGTGGCTTAAATTCCTAAGCTTCCAGTTCCTTATTCGTGTTGCGCAACTTCGCCAAATAGGTCGTGCGCGGATTGATGTTGAGTTCGACCAGCAATTGATAGTTGCGCGCTTGTTTTCTGAGCTTTGAGACGCGGCTGTTCGGATCGTTGATGTTGCCGAACGTGATGGCGTCTGCCGGACAAACCTGCGCACAAGCCGGCGTGATTTCGCCGTCGCGAATCGCGCGATGGCCTTCGACTTTGGCTTGATGCTTGGCTTGCGAAATCCGCTGCGTGCAGTACGTGCATTTTTCCATCACGCCGCGCATCCGCACCGTCACATCGGGATTCTGCTGCATCTTCTCGGTTTCGCTGATGTCCTTGTGCCAGTTCAAGTAATTGAAGCGGCGCACTTTGAACGGACAGTTGTTCGAGCAGTAGCGCGTGCCGACGCAACGATTGTAGGCCATCGTGTTCAGGCCTTCTTCGTTGTGAATCGTCGCGGCGACCGGACAAACCTCTTCGCACGGCGCGTGTTCGCATTGCTGACACGTCATTGGCTGTTGCACGGCTTGCATGTGATCTTCGTTGAAGACGGATGGTTTCGCCCCGCCCACTTCAAATTCCGTTGGCGGAATGTTGGTGAAGTAGCGATCCATGCGAATCCAGTGCATCTCGCGTCCACGCATGACGTGATCTTTGCCGACAATCGGAATGTTGTTTTCGGACTGACAGGCGAGCACGCAGGCGTTGCAGCCTACACATGTGTTCAGGTCAATCGCCATGCCCCATTGATTGCCTTCTTTGAAGTCGTAGGGGTGCTCGTAGACCGTGAAGATGTGCTGCTTCGCATCGGGTGCTTTGGCAAATTCCGGCGTTTTGATGAAGTCGTCCAACTTCGCTTCGCGCACGAGCGGACGACCTTCCATGCTCCAGTGATCCTGCGTCACCGCAATCAGGTGCGTTTCGCCCGTCGCGGCAACGGTCACGCCCGTCGCAAAATCCATGGCGTCCGACGTGCGCAACAAATAGGTGTTTCCGCCGACGGTATTGCCAAAGCTGTTCGTGTCGAACAATTTGCCGAACGTCGTGTCGTAACCTTTGCCGATGCGGCCTGTCTCCGTGCGACCATAACCCAGCGCCACCGTGATCGAATCCTTCGCGTGACCGGGCAGAATCCAAACCGGCAAGCGCAATTCGCGGCCTTTGAGTGTGAGCTTGATGACATCTTCGTTCTTCACCTTCAGGCTCTCCGCCGTGTCTTTGCTCATCAACGCCGCGTTGTCCCACACCAGCTTGGTCATCGGGTCGGGCACTTCCTGCATCCAGCCGTTGTTGGCAAAACGACCGTCGTACATGCTGGAATCCTGGATGAAATTGATTTCCAGCCCAGTGCCTGCAACTGGCGCGGCATCCAACGCCGAACCGATTGCGCCCGCATTCGCTACAGGCGTCGCCGCCGCAAACGCGGTTCCCGCAATGACGCCATCGTGAACCGCTTTATTCCACGCTTTTTCACCGCCGAGCGATTTCAGCCACAGTGTTTTGACAATCTCGTACCCACTCTTCTGCGGATAATCGGACAGCGTCGCGAGCAGTTCAATCGCGCTCTTGCTATTAAAGAGCGGCGCAGTCAGCGGCTGCTGAATGCTCGCTGTGCCGTCATACGCGCGACCATCGCCCCAGCATTCGAGGTAATGCGCTTCGTTGACGTGCCAATTGCACTCGACCGAAGTCTCGTCCTGATACAAACCGAGATGAATTTTGTTTTGGACTTTGCCGAGTGATTCACGGAATTTCAGATCGGCGGGCGCGTTGTAGACTGGATTGCCGCCGAGAATCACGAGCGTGTTGACTTTGCCCGCGTTCGCATCGTCCACCAAAGTCTTGAGCGAAGCGACGCCCGCTTCAAATTTCTCGTCGAAAGCGCGCGTGTATTTGACGGTATCGCCCGCGATGGAAGCATTGACGAGCGCGGCCAGCGCGTGAACGTGTGCGGGTTGCCGCGGGCCAACGACAACCACCGCGCGGCCTTTGTTGGCATTCAAATCTTTGGCAACGGCTTTGACCCACTTGCTTGCTAATTGATTGCCGTTGATGGCCCCGGCGTGTTTGTCCAAACCGCTTGCGGCAATGCCCATCTCTTTGGCGAGTGCCGCGAGAAAGCCGCCAATCTTGCTGCTCTGCAAACGCAACCGATGATCGGCCATCGCGCCCGTCACGGTGAAATTGCTTTCGACCGCGTAGAGACGATTCATCTTGTTACTGACCGGCGCGGGCGTTGGTGTTGGCACCGCTTTGGATGCCTGTTCACCGGGCTTGGCGGCTTCGGCTTTGGCAGGCCCGGCGGAATGTTGCGCTGCCTGCTGCGCTTCAGCTTTCGGTTCTTCTTTCTTCTCTTCGCCGTGCGTGGTGGCAGCGGCGCTGTGCGAATCGCCGTGACCGCTATCTTTGGCTTCGACATCGGTTCCGGTGCGGCGTTTCTTCGAGAAGTTTTTGACGTTGACAGTGCTGCCGAGGTCGCAACCCAAACAATCGGAATCCAGCGTCAGCACAACGTCCGCACGGTCAAGCGCATAGTGAGCGTGCAGCGGTTGCCCGAACGCGAGATTCGCCCCCGCGAGCGCGTTGTCGTTGGAAACCGCGTCGTAGGTGTGCCATTTGGCATTCGGCATGGCCGTTGCGATGTGGTTGCGCAGTTCGCGCAACGCGGGTGACGAATTCGATTCGGCGAGAATCCGCAGGCCTTCGCCCTGCTTGGCTTTCAACTCCGCCATCAGCGGCGTCGCGGCTTTGACAAAATCATCCCACGTCTTGTTGTCGCGGCCTTGCTTGACGGATTTCGAGCGATCCGGGTCGTACAAATCCAGGATCGAAGCCTGCGCGTAACTGCTGGTTGCGCCGAGGCTCGCCGGATGCGCCGGGTTGCCTTCGATCTTGGTCGGACGCCCATCGTTGGAGCGCACGAGTAAGCCTTGCGCTTGCCCGCCGAGGTTGTAAATCGTGGCGTACTGCTGCGGCACGCCGGGCACGAGTTGCTCCATCGCTTTGCCGCCCGCCGGAATGACCTTCTCGACCGGGCGACGACAGGCCGTCAAACCAGCCATGCCCATTCCGGCGGCGGCCAAAATCAGGAACTTGCGGCGATCCACATCGCTCGTCATTTCGGAAGCGCCGACGGGGAATTCCCGTTCGACAAATTGGCGAAATTCGGGCGTGCCGTCTAACTCATCCAGGCTGCGCCAATACTGTTTTTGTTGTTCTTTCATCGGTGACACCCTGCACAGTTTTCTACTGGTGGATGGATTTTGTTTTCATTCTTGATCTTGAGGCCGATTTCCTGCTGGGTCGTGCCCGGCGGCGGCGTCCAATCAAGCTTGGTGACGAATTCTTTGGGGCGCAGCGCATTTTCCGGCGCTTTGTGGCATTCAATACACCACGCCATGCCGAGCGGTTTTTGCTGCTGCACAATTTCCATCTGATCCACGCGCCCGTGACAACTCACGCAACTAACACCGCTGTTGACGTGAACTTTGTGCGAGAAGTACACGAAATCCGGGAGCTTATGCACCTTGACCCACTCGACCGGTTTGTTCGGATCGGCAAAGGCCTGACGAATCAAGGACAGCTTGTCGCTATCCTTTTTGACTGCTGTGTGGCACACCATACAGGTTTGCGCTGGAGGAATGGCCGCGAAGTCGGCTTTGTCCACCGTGGAGTGACAGAAGCGACAATCCATGCCTATTTCGCCAGCATGCAATTTGTGACTGTACGGGACGGGCTGCGTGGGTTGATAGCCCACATCAATGGTTTCCGGCATCGTCAGGAACTTGCCCAGCACAGCAATTGCGCCCGCCGTGAGAGCCGCACCAACCAATGCCAACCGTACGGCAGTGTTGATCCACTTGGGGAAAATGAGTTTTGTAGCCTTCATAGAATTTGCCCCGTCAGAAAAACGGATAGCGATTTATTTCACATTACTTTGGCTGGCTTGTTCCTAGTACACAATCTGCGTGTCTCCGCCTTAGCACAACGATGAGGTCAGGAGTAATTTCTACGGAACTGTTTCTGAATGACCAACCAAACTATCCATCCGAGAGACCGTATGGCAGGAGCCTCGTCGGAAGCGCGTAAGCTTATATGTCCTCCCGCCATGTCTGCAAGCCCTTAGCAAGACGTTTACTATAATTTCGCAAATTTTTTCCGTCAAGGAAGAATCCTGCGAAACAGTAATTTTTACTGTTTTACAAAAACAAATGGGAGGGAAGGGAATGAAGATTGGCTATTCTTCTTCCATCGTGCAGAGCAGGGGGTATTCGTATTCGTGGGCGAGGTCTTCGACTTTGGAGATTTTGGATTCGGCCACTTCGTAGGTGTAGACGCCCGCCACGCCGATGCCCTGGCGATGCACATTCCACATAATGCGCGTGGCGTCTTCGGGTGTGTGGCGGAAGACGAATTGCAAAATGAAGACGACAAATTCCATCGTCGTGTAATCGTCATTGTGCAGCAGGACTTTGTAGAGCGGCGGTTTCTTGACCTGCTGCTCGCTTTCCGTAATGACCGAACTGTCAAAATCATCATCCCATTCAGGCATAACTACATCCTCGCATCGTCTGGCCCGAAAATCCTATCACAACTTTACGGCTTTGCCGCTTTGGATTGAGCGGGCTCCGGTTTGGCGTCTGCTTCCGCCGCCTCTTCCGTTTTCGGCAACAAGGCTTTGAATTCCGGCAGCGTCGCCAGTGGTTGGAGATCGGCTTCTTCTGCAAGGCCGTAGGCATAGTGTTTGTTCAATTCAATCATCTTCTTCAGCGCAGCCAAAGCTTCGCGTTTGCGTCCGAGTTGCGCCAATGCACAAGCCCGTTCGTAGTACGCGCTTGCGTCTTCCGCGCCTCGTTTGATGGCCTGATCGGCGGCGGCTAAGGCGGGCGCGAAGCGTTTCGCCTCTCGATAAATCGCCGCGATGCTCACTTGATCTCCGCTGTCAGGTTGCAGCACCACGACTTTTTGCAACGACTTGACCGCTGCGTCATATTTTTGCTGCACCCGTTGCGCTTCGGCCAAACCGCGCAGACCGTCAGCACTGCTGGACAATTCTTTCGGCGCGCTCAGCAAAAGCTCTTCGTAATGCTTCGCGGTTTCCGCGTCCAAGTCCTCGTCCTCCGACCTCACCAAACCATCTACCGAAGCGAACACCGCATTGGCATCCGGTGCTTGTTTGAGCATCGTCGCCAAGCTCGCTTTGGCTTTGTCCATTTGCGTTTGGCGCAAATAAAACGCGATCAAATCCGCCTGCCGACCAATATTTTCGCGGTCGCGCGCGATGGCTTCGCGGAAGGCAGTTTCGGCTTCGGGCAAACGATCCGATTGCTCGAACAACCACGCCAAATTCTCCCACGGACGCGGATCGAGCGGCATCAGTTGCGCGTAACGTTGATACGGCGCAACGGCTTTGGCGCGCGTCTCTTCATCGAATTGGTAAGCTCGCGCCAGCGCGTAATGGGCAGGCGCGTAATCCGGCCACCGCGTCGTGACGGTTTCCAGCAAAGCCGCGGTTTCGTTCGGTCGTTTTTGCACGACAGGTTTCGCCTCGGAGTTGCCGTCTTTCGCTGCGCGCGCGGCTTTCTCTTTGCTCTCGTCCATAAGCTGGCGAAATGCTTTGACGCGCAGGATGTCGGCTTTGAGCAACAACAGCGGCGCGCTTTCGCCTTTGGTTGCAATGAACGTTTCCAGTTGCTTGAGCGCGCGCTCAGGATTGGTTCGTCCGAGCGTGCGGATTTGCGCCAAATTCAGCGCGGGGTTGAGCGCATTTTGTAACGTTTCAGCAAAGGCGCGCTCGCCATCGTCCGCGTCTTCGATTTCGGTGACGAACCACGCGCTGTCGCGTGCGGCGAGCGAAACCTTCAGCAAACGGTCGCCGAACACCACCAGGATCGAAGCGCGATTGCTCTTCACCTCGCTCGACAAAATGCCGGGGTTGCCGCCGAGCATAAACAGCCAATCGTCGCCCATCTTTTCGACCGCGCGATCAAAGGCATTGATGACGGCGTCGCGTTGCTTGTCATTGAGCTTGGCCAAGGCTCCTGCGCCCAACGCCTGCTCTGCAGTCAATTCCAAGTCAAAGATCATCGAAGGCAAGTCGTCGTTTTCTTCCGACGCCAACGCCTTGACCAACTTTATCGGATCGCGTTGATAATCGGCCACGAACGCGCGCGTTTCGAGCACTTCCAAACCAACTTGATTCAGTTGCGCGTAGCTGATGAAACCATCACCATCGAAGCGCAAATGCGTTGCGTCCACGTACTCGCTCAAGCCCCACGTCGGATCAATTTCGACCCACTGGCCGAGATAAATTTCCACCCAGGCATGCGCGCCGAACGAACCTTCGCTGAACGCCGCACCACTCACGACGCGCGCGGGCAAGCCCGATGCGCGTGCCAACGCGACATACAATTCGGCATGTTCCAGGCAATCGGCTTCGCGCGACGCCAGCGTTTGCACGCTCGTGCTCGACACGCGCTTCCATTGCAGATTTTCAAACGTCCACGCGCCGATCTTGCGCGCGACGCTGCGGCCATCGCGGTCTTTGCCCGCGATTTCTTTGGCCAGTTGAATGATCTCCGGCGAGTCGGAGTTGATGCGATAGGTCGCTTTCAAATACGGCTCGAACTCCGCGCTTTTCACCGGCAGTTTGACCGTGAGTTTTTCCGGGATGCGGCGTTCGTGCGACGTGAACACCAGCGATGATTCGGTCACGTTCGGTTCGACTTTTTGCCACGCGAATTTGCTCAGGTCTTCTTTCACGCGCGCGATGACGCCGGGCTGTTTTGTCGAGACTTTGAGCTTCAGCGCAGCGACGCGTGTGGCCTTCAAAATGTTCACACCTTTGGGCGCAATCAGCGCATTTTCCACATCGAATTCGTTGCGGTTCATCGCGCCCACGTTGTAGCGGCCTTCGCGGTCGAACGACACGCCAAGCTGGCCTTCGAGCGTCTTGTCATCCGCAAACGCGATCAGCATGCGATAGCTGTGAAAAGCATGTGCCCACGCGCTCATCATCTCAACGAACTGATTGGTCGCATCGTCTTTGCCCTGATTCTTGCCAAACAGCGTGCGCACATCGGCCAACGCGGCTTCAATGCTCAACGTGGAGAACAAGGCCAGGCGTTCCGGGGCTGAACTGGCCGGAGCCGCAAAATCGCGCGCGGTCGCCAGGGTTTCTTTGCCGCCCAATGATTTCAGCGTTTCGACGCTGTTGGCGAGGACGAAATAGTTATCGGTGATCGTCACATAAAACGTGTCTTCTCCGTCATCCATTTTGAAAATCGGCGCATTCAAAGCCGTTTCGTTCGGCACGCGCTTGAAGGCTACGGACAGCAAACCGCTGCGCGCGACTTTCGCCAGCGTGTCGTTCTTCAACTTCAACGCCACGACGATGGACGGCAGGCGCGCATCGTTTTTGAAGAGGTTCGAGATGCTCGTGACGGCGAGCGAAATTTCGCCTTGCAAATGCGGTGCGACAAGGTTTTGGAAAGCCGAAAACAACTGCGAAAACGTATCGTTGGTTTTTTCTTTCTTCTGTGCTTTGCCCGACGCTTTCCAGGCTTTCGTGATTTCGGCGTCCCACCGTTTGGCGGCCTCCGCGAACTTCGCAGGATCAATCACTGTGCCGACATAAAAGAGCGTTTGCTTCGGCAGCAAATCGCGCGGCGCACCGAGTTCAGTCGCTTTGAAAGGCCGTACAGATTTGACGATGTCGTTGTCGCCCACTGCGACGTGAAAGATCGAATCCCACGCGCTCGACGACAAACGCACCGCGCCGGTTTCCGCCCCGATGGCTTTCACCACCAACTCATTCATCACCATATCCGTTGGCGTTTTTTCGCTGCTGCTGAATCCTTCCAACAAATTTTTGAGCAGCGTGTCGAGTTGGCTGAAGAACACGATCTCGCCGGATTCGGCCTTGATGCGGCTGTACGATGGGTTGCTGGTGATCGTGGCCTTGTTGGTGTTGAGCACGTCCAGCAAAGCTTCGCGCGTGGGCGCGAGCACAGCCGTGTCGCCCAAATATGCAATGTAAATGCACTCTCGATTAGTCGCGTCAATGCCAACGTAGCCGAGCTTCTCAATCACGGTCACAGGCACATTGCCCAGCCGCTCCTGCCGCGCATACACCGACGAACCGCCGCTGAATTTGGCTGGCCGCACTTTCTCGCTGCTCGTCATCGTGCTGGCCAGATCGCTGATCGCACTGATCGCATAAAACATCAACGGCATGGCGGCAGGTGTGATTGAAGCAACGCGCGAGCCGATGGAGACGACGGGCACGAACGACGCGAAGCCGCCGAAATCGGTTTGGTACATCGTCAACGTACGCTCAAACCGCGCACGATCTGTGACGCGCACAACGACGGCGCTGTGCGCCATCGCGTCTGCTTTCGTCGCGGTCTCACTCGGCCAGGCCGCCATTGAAATCGGCGCTTTGAGGTCAATGCCGAGCGTGTGGCTGGCGCTGCCCGTGATGTTCGTGTTCATCTTGCTCGCCAACTGTGCTTTGAGTTGATTGAGCATCAGCGCAAACGTCATCTGGTCGCGCACCGTGCCCATTTGAATCCCCGCAAACGCCGCGTCCAATTTGCCAATCGTTTGCTCGAAATTCGGCGCGGTCAGATACAACGTCGCGTTGCCCGGAAACAACGTCTCGCCACTGGTCGGCACGTTTTGCAGCTTCGTCAAATCGAGGTTGATTGCACTGTTCGGCGCGTCATTTCTCAGCGTTGTTCTGGCCCAATCTTTGAGGCGATCATGTGTGTTCGCTTCGTCCAGAATCGTGCGCCGCGCCGTTGCGTCTTTCGCATTCGCCCAACGGTCACGAAATTTGATTTTGCTGATGGCGTCTTCGAGTTCGATGACACCGCTCCACAGCTTCGTCAATTCAGGCTGCGTTTTGTAGAGCGCGGGCGGAGTGGAGGCGGGCGACGAGCTTTCCGTAAAACTATACTCCCCCGGAACCCCGCGCAGAATTTCGGGTGGTGGCGTTTGCCGCGCGCTCTTTTTCGCGCCGCTCCGCTTCGGCATTGGCGGCGGCGGCGGCGGAAGCGAAGACGTTCCGCCCCGAATCGTCATCACGCCTTTGCTCGAAAGCAGTTTGTCGTAGCGTGCGCCCAATGTTTTTTGCCGCTCTTCAAGTTGCACAATGATCGCAGGCGTCGCCAATTCGCCGAGCGCATGAATCGCCCACAGTTCTGCATCCGTGCCGAGCATTTTCACGAACTCTGGCACGTCTTCGGTCGGACGTCGCAGCCGAATTGCTTCCATCGTGTGGCCAATGACGAACACGCTGTCAGTGCTGAATAATTTGGCGTAAGGCAAGCGCAAGCCTCGGAGCGGAAACGCGACCGCCATTCGCAAGCCTGTTTGCTGAAGCGCCGCATCATCGCTCTTGAGCAATTCGTCGGCGAGTTCGCGCGCGCTTTCATCGCTCACGAACGCCGCCACGCGCAACAACGCGCCGTTCGCCGCAACCAGCTTGGGCAATTTGCTTTTGAGCGCGGTGATGCCCGCTGCGCCACGTTCCGCCAAAGCGCGTGCGGCGCTTGTGCTGCAAAACGCATCTTTGTCCGTCAACGCCCAAATCAACGCCTCGGTGAACCGCGCGTCAGACGCTTGACCTAATGCTGCAATCGCCGCCGCGCGCACGTTCGGGTCGTAATCGGTGAGCATTTCCAGCGCGATTTCCGGCGCGGTTTTTGCCAATTCCGCGATGCGTTGCGTGACTTGGGCAGTTGGTTCTTTGGTCGTGCGGATTGCTTCGCTCAAGCGCGCGGCTTCGGCGTCCTGCGCGGATTTGCCGCCGTTGGCGAGCTTGGCGCGCAAGGTCTCAAACTCTTCGTCCCAATGTCCCGCGACGTTGAATCGCACCGACATCATCAGCCGTTTGAAATACGGCTCCAACTTTTCCTGCTCTTCGGGCAACGTCGTCAGCACAAAGTTGTACGCGGTCGGCCCCACCTGCGCGACCCAATAAATTTGCCGCACGGTTCCGTTGTCGCCTTCGAGTTCGTAGCTGATTTCGCGGCCCTCAACGCCGCCGATTAAGACGTGCCGCACGACAAAACTTTCCAGTTTGACAGGCACTTTGCGCAGGTGTTGCAGGATCGCGGTCGTGTAATTCGCCACGCCCAAACCTTCGGGGATTTGTTCGGGGATGATTTTGATGGTCTCGCGGTCGGCCTGCGCGCCAAACGAAACGGTGCCTCGTCCATTCACCGCCTCTTTCCACGCCGCCGGACGCCAAAGCGAAAAGCCCTGTTTTTTGTCCACAAAGCGCGTGAATTCCGCCGCCGGCAGCGCGTAGGATTCCCACTGCACAACGCGCGCATTACGGTCTTCATCTTCAGTCGTATGGGCGAGGGAAGTGCTGCACAAAAGTGCGGTCAAAAGAAGAGCGATGAATTTGGTTTTCGTCATGGAACTACTCCGTTTGCGAATGGCTAAGAACAAAAAAATCTGGCTCCAACCAGATAAGCGTAATCTACTCTGCGCGACCGGACACGGCAAGAATTATTTTTACCCTGGGAGCCGCGTGCGCTCTCCGGTTTTTCGCTTGCATCGCGCGGGCGAAATGCTTACTCTGAGCCATACTTCTGCATCGCTCAGCTTCAAGAAGCGAACACCACGAGATGAAAATTAAGATTTGTTATCACGGAAATTGTTTTGATGGGGTTTCGTCCGCCGCTGTTTTTGGCCGTTTTTACCGCGAAAAAATTCATCCTGATTGGGAGCAGGCGTTTCAACCGATGATGCACCGCGCCGGGGCGTTGTTTGATGAGGATGCGTTTGATGGGGACGAAAACGCGATTGTGGATTTCAAGTACAGCGCGTCGGACAAGCTGACGTGGTGGTTTGATCATCACAAAAGCGCGTTCCTCACGGCGGAAGACGAAGCGCATTTTGCGGCGTACACGGGTGGCAAAAAGTTTCTGAACGCGGATTACAAATCCTGCACAAAATTCATCGCTGACACGACGGCGGAAAAGTTCGGCTTCGATCCCGCGCCGATGAACGAATTGATTCACTGGGCCAACGTAATTGACAGTGCGGCGTACAAAAACGCGGCGGAACCCGTCGAAATGGAAGCACCCGCGTTCAAGCTCGCGCTCGTCATCGAAAGCGACCGCGACCCCGCGATGGCGACCCGCATCATTCACGATTTACAAGCGCGCACGATGCTCGAAGTCGCGTCGTCGAAGTATGTGCAGGAACGCATTGCGCCGCTGTATGAGCGTCATCTGAACGCCATCGAAATCATCAAACAGGAAGCTCGTCTGCGCGGCCTGGTCATTCACTTCGACATCAGCGCGCACGGCAATCTGGAAGGCTACAGCAAATTCATCCCCTACTATTTGCACCCTGAAGCGACCTACAGCATTGGCGTCAGTTTGTCGCCGTTTCGCTCGAAGATATCGGTTGGCTCGAACCCCTGGGCGGTGCGCCCACGCACGCACGATTTGGCGAAGATTTGCGAACGCTATGGCGGCGGCGGACACGCCGTTGTCGCCGCCATCTCGCTCGCGCCCGAAAGCATTGACGAAGCGCGTCGTATCGCCGCCGACATCGTGGAGGAATTGCAAAGCTGATCCGAATTGCCTAACTGCCTGTGCGGCGCAGTCGTCCGTTGCGCACCGAAAACGTTTCTTCGCTCGGCACGCTCACCGAAGCATCTTGCAGCTTTTCAATCTTCGCAGTCATCCGCCGGTCGAGGTCGTTGATCTGCTCCGTCGTCAAGTGATAGATGTTCGGTTGTTGATGATAAATCTTCGCGGCGGTCACAATGTCTGATTGCTTGAAGCCGTGCGCAACTGCTTTGGCAATCAAATCGTCCACGGTCAAACGCGGCGGCACAACCTGCAACGGCTCGGCGATCATTTCCGCGACTTCGAGCGGCGCGGGTTCATTGACCGGAAGCTGTGAGCCGCTGAATTTGACAAGGTGATCGAGGAAGTCTTTGAACGTCACATTGCCCGTCATTTCAAAGCCGAGTTCAAAGGCCGGGCTGTTCGATTTCACCACTTGAAACACGCGCGTGATTTCGCCGTCGCGTTCCTGCAACGACACTTCGCACATAATGTCCACGAAGTATTCCAGGCCGCTCGCCGTCGAAGGCAGCACACGCCCCATTTCGTTGTCTTCTTTGGTTTCTTTGCCCTTCGCCGGAATCTGATCCACGATCACGACCGACTTGCCGGATTGGCAGAGGCTGCGCAACACGCCTTGCAAAATCATCTGATCCGCCGCGAGTTCTTCAGCATTCGGTTGCGCCAACGGATCGCCCGTGCGCTCGCGCACCGCCGCAATCATCTCGCTGTGCTTGGCCGAAAAATAACTTGCCCACGAATCCAGCGCATAACAACCATAGTTTTGCTCGGCGGCTTCGGGCGAGTGCAACAGCCATTCGACAAACTCCGGGACTTCGCTCGGCTGCTCAATTTCGAGGCCGTCAAACTTGTCGCCCACGCCCGGCAGCAAGCGAGACTTGCGCTCTGTGTCAATCATACAAAGCCGCCCCAAACCGGCCTCGGCGAGCGAAGCGGCAAAAAACGATTTGCCGACGCCCGCGCCGCCACGCACGGCCATGACCAACCGCTGTTGACGAGGCCGACGGCTCAACGGATTCACTTTCCAACGATTCGTGTTGCTCATACTGCTTATCCTCCAAATAGAAACGATCAAAAAGCGCAGCGGCGCCCCCGCAGAGAAGCCGCCGCGCGCGAAGCGGAGGCATTCTAGCGCGTGAAACACTGTTTCGTCAATGAAACAGTGAAAATTATTCAGCGCCCCGTTTGTGATACCATTGCCGACGAAAAGTCTTCCAGTCAGCGCAGTGAGGAATTCCTTGCGGCTGTCAAAGTTAGGATATCAACTTGAATCTCAAAGAAACGAGAGGGGAAAAATTGATGCATTGTCTACGAAGTCTGATGAGTTTTTGCTTGGCGCTCGCCTTGTTCACCGCGTGTGCAAACCCGGCGGACAACGCGCCGAAAGCAGTTGTTTCCGAAGCCGCATCACCGGCTGCGACTACCGCCGCAACAACGGCACAAGGGACTCAACTCAAATTTGCCAATGACGCTTCCACTATTGATTTTGTTGGCTCCAAAGTCACGGGCAGCGAATATGGCTCCTTCAAAAAGTTCACCGGCACGATTGACCTCGTCGAAGACAAAGCTGAAAAAAGCCGCGTGACCGTCATCATTGATTTGAGTTCTGTGGACGCGAAAATCGGCAAGCTGACCGAGCATTTGAAATCGCCGGATTTCTTCGATGTCGCCAAATTCCCGCAAGCGACGTTCACTTCGACCGCGATCAAAGCGGGCGGCGACAAAGGCGCAACGCACACCGTCACCGGCACGCTGGATTTGCACGGCGTCAAGAAGACTGTGACTTTTCCAGCGACGATTACGGTCGCGGCGGATGCGGTCACGGTGGCCAGTGAATTTGCGATCAACCGCAAAGATTTCGGCATTGTCTACGCGGGCAAAGCTGACGACTTGATCCGCGACGAGGTGGTACTCAAACTGTCGGTCAAAGCGCCGCGCCGCTAAACAGAAGTGAAAGTCTTGCGGTTTGGCAATTACACGGGAACGAGGACCAAGCATGTCAGGTAAGAAAAAGACGCCGCCCATCAAAGAAATTACCCCGGAAACACAACTGGAACTGCGACCCACACCGCCCGAGGAAATGAAGCTCTATCCGCTCGACACGTTCGCGTACGAATATGCGGGACAGCGCATTGAAATCAACTTCACCTCGGCGGAGTTCACTGCGATCTGTCCGTTTTCGGATTTCCCCGATTTTGCGACGTTGCGCATCACCTACGTGCCGAACAAGCGATGCATCGAACTGAAGTCGCTGAAGCTGTACATCAATTCGTTTCGCGACGTCAAAATCTTTCACGAACATGTGGTCAATCAAATCCGCGCGGATTTCGTCGCCGCTTGTGACCCGCTGGAGTTTTCTATCGAAGGCGATTTCAACGTGCGCGGCAACATCAAAACCGTGATCCGCGCCCACTACAAACGCAAGAAAAAATAAGCCGCTTCACATAATCCCAAACGTCGCAAACGCTTCGCAGGCGCTCATGCCGTCTTCAATCGCCTTTTGCACGAGCTTTTCGCCGCGTGCTTTTTCCAGCGCGCGCGTGAAGGCTTCTTCTTCGGCTTCGCGCGGAATGACGAGCACGCCGTCCACATCGCCAAAAATAATATCGCCGGGACGAATGCGCACGCCTTCGATTTCAATGCTGACGCGGAAGTCAATCACCTTGCCGCGCGGGCCTTGATCCTGCGCATAACGCCCGCTCGAAAAGGTCGGGAAGCCGAGTTGCAAAATGCCGGGCGTGTCGCGCGAATAACCATCCAACACCGCGCCCGCCGCACCAAGCTTCATTGCCCGCGTGCTCATCAATTCGCCCCACAACGCATAACGCGGCGAACCGCCCGTGCAAACGTAAATCTCGTTCGTCTGCAAATCGTCGAGCGCCTCAAACAACAAGCCAAACGCTTTCGCCATTGCGGGATTGCCTGTGCCGGTTTCGGCTTCGCTGAAGACATCAGCTTCGAGCACCGGCAGCGCGCGTCCCAGAGCGACCATATCGTCGCGCAGCGGCTGCAAACGCGGCGGCAGGAATTGATGCAGCAAGCCCATCTTGTCCATCACATCGCCCACGACCGCCGTGAAAAGTTCGCGTTTGGCGAGAGCGAAAAGTTCTTCGTCTGAGTTCCAAAGTTTCATAAGTGGTGATCGGTGGTCGGTGGTCGGTGGTCGGTTATTTGACGGCGGTTAGCATGATTTCGACCAGGCCGTCGGCGTTGACTAAATCGGTGATGACGGTGGCACGCGCGGGGAAGTCCTGACCGAATTGCGGGCGATAGACTTCATTCATCGCGGGGAAATGCTTCGCGTCCGTGATGTAGACCAAGCCTTCGACGACGTGCTTCCATTCAAAGCCCGCCGCTTTCAATGCACGTCCCAACGCGGCCAGCGTGCGTTCGGATTGCGCTTTCGCATTGCCACGATTGTCGGGCGTGTTGCCGAGCATGCCCGACAGATACAACCGATTGCCGACACGAATCGCCGCGCTCAAATTCGGATTCAGCGACCCAGGTTGACCGTTTTCATTGAGCGGAACGATGGCCTGTCGCTCTTTGCTTTTCACTGCAATCAGCGTGATCTCGACGGCGTATTGCGGGTTCATCAACGCGGCTTTGACCGTCGCACGCGCGGGCGGGTCTTTCGGAAAGTAGGTGCGATAGGCGGCGTTCATCTCCTGAAACTTCGCCACGTCGGTGATGTACACGCGCGAACTGACGACATCGGCATGCGTCATTCCGGCGGCCTGCAAAATCGCGGCGGCATTGTCCATTACCTGTTTCGTTTGCACCGCCATTTCGCCCGTGACCTGCGTGTTGGCTTTGTTGTCGCGCGCGACTAGCCCCGCCAAAAACAACGTGTCGCCCGATTGAATGCCGTAGCTGTAATTCGGACTCGGCTGCCAGCCCGCAGGCAAAATGACTTTGCGCTCCACGCCTTTGCGCAACGCGACCATCGAAATTTCGATCAGCGCATCGGGCAACACTAACCCCGCGACAATCGTCGTGCGTACCGGCGGGGCTTTCGGCCAAAAGCCGCGATAGACTTCGTTCATTGCCTCAAAATCGCTCGCGTTTTTCAGATAGACGTGAACCGACGCGGCACGGTCAAGACCAACGCCAGCAGCTTTCAAAACCTGCGCGATATTTTCGAGCGTGCGTTTGGTTTGCGCTTGAATCGTACCCGGCACGAGCTTGCCCTGTGGACCGGTCGCCATCGCGCCCGACACATAAATCAAATCGCCCGCGCGCACTGCCGGGCTGAACGGCAAGCCAAGTTCGGGGCCGGCTTTGATAATTTGCTTGCCGCCTTGTGGCACGGCGAAGAGCAGAGGAAGAACGAATGGGAACAGCAGTTTCAGCGTGAACATCGGATTGCTCCTTCAGAAAGCGAAGATGGTTTGGATTACGACCACGTCATCATAGTGCGGCACGTGCTGGCGAAACAACCCTTCCACAAAAATCTCCGTCAACGTGGCAGTTCTGGCGGCGGCAATTCGTCTTACTGAATAGAGGCCAACAAGGCATTCACGAACAAGGAGGCTCGCAATGTCCCTGTGCAGAAACCTATGGCTGGGGGTCGTCGGCGTGTGTTTACTCGCCACGTTCGCCTACGCCCAAAGCAAAACCGCGACGGCAATGTCGTACATCGAACGCGGCAATCAATGGCTGAAAAAGGGCGACGTCGAACGCGCGATTGAAGACTTCTCGCTGGCTGTCGCGTCGGATCCAACATTGGGTATGGCGTACTACAATCGCGGTGTAGCTCGATTGCAAAAGGGCGATAACGAAGGCGCGATCAATGATTTCAGCCAAGTCTTGCGATTAAATCCGCAGCACCTCAATGCCTATGTCAATCGCGGTGTGCTGCTAACCAGTCAAGCACGATATGACGAAGCCTTGAGCGATTTCAACCAAGCAATTGCGCTGAACTCGAAGGATGCCAGAGCTTGGAGCAATCGCGCGATGGCGCACTACTTTAGCGGTAAGCTGGAGGCGGCGCTGAAGGACTATAATCGCGCCATCAGTCTTCCTCCACCAGATGCAAGAACCTGGGCCGGGCGCAGCGAAGTTCATCGGTTGCGCAATGATTTAGATCAAGCTATGAGCGATGCCAATCAGGCGCTGAAATTGGATCCCCGCTGTGAAGGAGCACTCATCGCACGTGGGAATATTTGGCTGCAAAAGAAAGACATAGCGCGCGCGATGGCGGATTTCAATAAGGCGATTGAGCTTGCTCCGCAGCAGGATTTTTTATTCCTCCGTCGCAGCCATGCTTGGCTGGTGCAAGGACAATCGGAACGCGCATTGACAGACATCGAGCAAGCTTTGAAACTTGGACCGTCGCATACTGAAAACTGGGCGCAGCGGGGTGACATCTGGTTAGCTAACGGAAAATTGGAACGCGCCGTTGCTGACTACGATCAAGCGTTGAAGCTGAATCCGCGGTTCACGAAAGTCTGGTGCAATCGCGGCATTGCTCGTTTGTTACAAGGAGATGCCGACGCCACGCAGCAGGATTTCGCACAGTGCCTGAAACTGGATGCAAGCCTGTCCGAGTGGCTGCAAGAGCGCATCCAAAAGGCCAAAGAAAGCCGCACGCCGCAACGCTGAATGCGGGCATAGAAGAGCGGTAACTACCGGCGCATTGCTGGCTCATCGGCGGTGCGCCACAGCCTGATCTGTCGCGCCCAGTCTGCCGTGACCAGCGTTTTGCCATCCGGGGTGAAATGAATCGCACCATTGGAGATGTCGAGTGGGTGATCTTTCAAGGTGAGCAATTCCTGCCCCGTTGCTACATCCCACAGTTTCACCGTGCGATCCCCGCTGCCCGTGACCAGACGTTTTCCGTCGGGAGAAAACGCGAGGGCGGAAACGAAGGTGGAATGCCCTTTGAAAACCTGCACTTCTTTGCCGCTGGCGACCTCCCACACTTTGGCGATGCCGTCGCCGTGTGCGGTGGCAAAGAAGCGTTCATCGGGCGACAGCGCCACCTGGTGCATCGTCGTTGTTTCGGTGCAGCGGAAAACGCGCAATGACTGTCCCGTTGCCACTTCCCAAACGCGCGCCGTGCCATCGTTGCCCACCGACCAGAGCGTTTTTCCGTCCCGGGAAAAAAGCAACGGCGGCGTCGGGACTCCATAATGATCGGGGGCTGCCCACGCTTTCCATTCCCGCCCGCTGGCCACGTCCAACAGCAGGAAGCGTTGATTGATCCGCATTGCCAGAAGGCGACTATCTGGGGAAAAGCTCAGACATTCCGCCTGGGCCGGAACCGTGAGGCTGCGCAGTTTGCGTCCATCGCGCGCATCCCAAAATTTTATCTGATTGTCTTTGCCTGCCGTTGCGAACAAGTTTCCATCGGGCGAAGCCGCAACCGCAAACTTGATGCCCGTCACGTTGCGCGCTTCGTTGTGTCCATCCAATGTCAGAACTCTTTTGCCTGTAGTGAGGTCCCAGACAGAAGCCTTCTGCTGGGTTTCTCCGGCCAACAATCGTTGCCCGTCCGGTGTGAGTGCAGTTTGAAAAAATGAGCCGCGATTGAAGTCTCGGTCACCCGTCACTTGCGGTGGTTGGGGGCTGTCAAGATTCCAGTAACGGAGGATGCGATCTTCACCGCCCGAAGCCAAGTGGCGACCATCCGGCGCAAAAGCCAGGGCGGTAATCATTCGTTCGTGGGCTTTGATCGAATCCCGCTCTTTCCAAGTGGTGGTGTCGTAAAGTGTGATGACCGCATTATTTTTCGCGTCCTCTCCGCCCACGGCCAAGACCTTGCCATCCGACGACACCGCAATTTTTTCTCCGGCGCTGCTGGCATAGAATACCTGCTTGTCTGTTGCAGCTTCCCACACCAACAAATTGCCGCTTCCTGCAACAATGATGTGTTTGCCGTCTGGCGTGAAAGCAGAAGACAAGCTGCGCGAAGCTTCTTTGACGCCGTCCATAAAGGTGAAAACTTCCCTGCCGGTCCTGGCATCCCACAGTCTCAAGCTGCGGTCGTGGCTGCCGGACAATAAGGTTTGTCCATCAGGCGAGAAGGTCACGTGGTTGACCCGCTGCAAATGGGCTTTGAAGTGCAGCAATTCCTGGCCTATCACAACATCGAACAACCGAATCGCGCCGGAGTAAAATCCTACGGCGAGCCTTTTCCCGTCTGGCGAAAACGAGACTCGATACGCGGCTTCTTGCGGCGGCGTGTTCAGGCTGCGGATTTCTTCTCCTGTTCGTGCCGACAGGATTTTGATTTCCCCTGGAGCGTGCGTGACCGCCAGCATTTCTCCATCCGGCGCGAGCGACATGGAAAAGACATCATAATCAGATGACCTGCGATACAACACGACTTCGTGTTCGGTGAGCACATCAACAACTTTGAGTTCGATTTGCATTGAGGGGCGGGGGCCAGCATTCGCAAGTGTGAACATCCGCCGACCGTCGGGCGAAAACAGGATCGAATAGATTTTGCCCGTTGCGGTCAGCGTTTTCTGTTCGCGTTCGTCATGTGCCAGCCGCCACAGATAGCGCCACTCGAAGCCGCGTAAATCCAACTCGCCCGGTTGCGGCGCATAATAATTCAGCAGTTCGCGCAAGCGTCCGAGATTCGCGTTTTCCCACGCCTGTTGCGCCAGTCCCATGCGCGAAGTGTAGAGCAATTGCCGATTGGAGAATTCCTGCGTTTCGGCGCGCTGACGCTGCTCGTCCGCAAGCTGCCGTTGTGTTTGCGCCGTGTTTCGTTCAGCTTCTGCTGCGAGGCGTTGCATCTCAGCAGCGGCGCGTTGTTGATTGGCTTCCGTGCGTGCGGCTTCGGCTTGTTTGCGTCGTTGTTCGGCGGTCGTCAATGCGTTTTCGGCGCGGGTGCGTTGTGCCTCGACTTCAGCCAACGCTTGTTCAGCACGGCGGCGTTGTTCATCGGCAACGGCTAAGGCTTGTTCCGCGCGAAGGCGTTCGGCATTCGCTTTGACTTGTTCCGCGCGCGCGATTTGTGCTTGGCGAGACGTGGCACCGATGCCGCCGAGCAGGGACAACGCAATCAGTGCCGCCGCCGCTACCGGAACCTTGTGACGCCGCACGTATTTCACTGTGCGATAGGCGAACGTGCCTTTGCGCGCGAGCGTGGGCAGGCCGTCCAAATACCGCTGCACGTCTGCTGAAAATTGCTCAACCGACGAATAGCGCGCCTGCGGTTCTTTGCGCAGCGTCATCAGCACGATGCTGTCGAGATCGCCCTTCAGATTGCGGATTGCGGACGGCGGATTGCGGATTGAAGAAGTCGATTCGTTTTGTGTCGCAGCCACACTGGGGCGCGTGGGTTCTTGCTCACAGATCGCGCGTGATAATTCACCGAAGGTGTTTTCCTTGAGTTGATACGGGCTGCGTCCGGTGAGTAGTTCATACAACACAACGCCCAATGAATACACATCGCTTGCAGTCGTCAGTTTGTCGCCGCGAATTTGTTCGGGGCTGGCGTAGGCGGGCGTCATCGGCGTCGCGCTGCCTTGCGTGTGGTGCGAAGCGGTAAGGTCGGGTTGCAGCAATTTCGCTACGCCAAAATCCAGCAGCTTCGGTGTTCCATCCGCTGTGACCAGAATGTTCGCGGGTTTCAGGTCGCGGTGAATGATGAGGTGTTGATGCGCGTACTGCACTGCCGCGCAGACCTGGCGAAACAGCAGCAAGCGGTCGCGCACGGACAATTGTTGTTGCTGGCAGTATTCATCAATCGGCAAACCTTCGATGTATTCCATCACGAAATACGGCTGCCCTTCGGCGGTCGTGCCACCATCGAGCAGGCGCGCGATATTCGGATGATTGAGGTCGGCGAGGATTTGGCGTTCGTGGTGAAAGCGGCGTTGCAGGTCTTCGCCGTTGGCTCCGGCGCGCAGGAGTTTGATGGCGACTCGTTGCTCGAACTGTTCATCCGCCCGATGCGCAAGCCACACCGCGCCCATCCCGCCGCGCGCGATTTCGTGCTGCAATTGATATGCGCCCAATTTCATCGGCGTGCCGTTGGTTCGATTGAGTGGCGACACGAGCAGACGCGGCGTTTGTTGCAGCTTGTGATCGGCGGCGAGCAAAGCTTCGACTTCGCGGCGCAGCCGTTCATCGCCCGCACAAGCGGCTTCGACAAATGCGGCGCGCTCGTTGTCTTCGCATTCCAACGCTTCGTCAAAGATGCGTTCGATTTCGGGCCAGTGCGGTTGGAGTTGTGGGTTCATGGCTGATTCCTCGGTAACGGTAGAGCAAACTGTTAGTTTGCTTCGATCAACGCTTTTCCTAACAACGCAAAGCAAACTGACAGTTTGCTCTACGTTGCAGACAGTTCCTTGTACAACCACGCCTGCGCGAGTCGCCATTCGCGGGCGATGGTGCGCGGCGAAACGCCCAGGACTTCGGCGGTTTCTTCGACGCTCAAGCCACCGAAAAAGCGGAGTTCGATGATGCGGCTGCGGCGGGCATCGAATTTGGCCAAGTCGTTCAGCGCGTCGTCGAGCGCGAGCAGTTCGGGGCTTTGCTCCCACGCCATTTCGTCCGCCGCGCCGAGCGTGACGCGCAGAATGTGACCGCCGTGTTTTTCGGATTGCCGCTTGCGCGCTTCGTCCACCAGAATGTGGCGCATGATTTTGGCCGCCAGCCCAAAGAAATGCGCGCGGTTTTGCCAACTGACATTTTGCCAATCCATCAAATGCAACCACGCTTCATTGACGAGCGCCGTCGTTTGCAACAGATGGTCGGACGGTTGTTGGTGCATGTAATGCGCGGCCAGACGATACAGTTCGGCATTGACGTGCGGCAGCAATTGTTCCAGCGCCGCCGCATCGCCCGCGTTCCAGGCTTGCAGCAATTGCGTGACGTTGAGATTTGTTGTGACCATCGGCTCTCCTCAAAAAATGTAGCGCGATTTGCCAAATCGCGTTACCAGAGCGGCACATTGAACCGAGTCCCGTTCGCGCGGTACGGAACATGTAGCGCGATTTGCCAAATCGCGTTACGTCGCGCTGGCAGATTTCGCCTGTGCTTTTCGTCTTACTCAGTAGGCAGACTTCATCGCCTTCGTGGGTCGAGAGCTTTTTTCCGACCCGCACGAATGGGGGAGTGGGCTGAACTCGGCTTCAGTCCAAACTGTGTTTCTCGAAAACGCAGGACACGGGAAAGCTCATCTGGCCAAGTCGTCTTTTCCGTGTTTCCCCTGCTAATGAACAGGCGCATTGTAAGCCCGCAGCCGCAGCCGTCGCAATGGACGGTGTTATTCCTTCGTAATCGCTTCGTCCAAATTCAGCAGCACGCGCGCGACGGCTGTCCAGGCGGCGAGTTGTGACATCGTGCTGCCTTTCGGCAAGGCAAATGATTTGCCGGGATCATCCGTGGCGAAATTCCAGGGATTCAACGCACCGCTCGTGAATCGTTGGTGTTGGTTGTGCAGCAAGCTGAGCAATTCGGCGGTTTCCTGTGTCGTTGGCTTGCGCGCCAACACACGACGAAATGCGAATTCAATGCGTGCGGCATCGGAAGCAGTTGCTTCTTGCAACGTCTTCAATGCCAACGCGCGCGCGGCTTCTAAAAACAAGGTTTCGTTAAGCGTTGTCAAGGCTTGCAACGGCGTGTTGGATTTGGCGCGGCGTACGCACGACACATCGCCGTTCGGGGTATCAAACGTTTGCAGCATCGGGTACGGCACGCTGCGAAACCGAAACGTGTAGAGCGCGCGGCGATAGCGGTCGGGGCCGGTTTCGACTTTCCAGTTTTTTGTGCCGTAGCTTGCGGGCGGCAAATACAAAAACTCCGGCGAGGGCGGAAAGACGCTGCGCCCGCCGACTTTCGGATTGAGCAAGCCGCTTGCTGCGAGCGCGATGTCACGCACGATTTCGCCTTCGACCCGCAGACGCGGCGCGCGTGCCAGCCAGCGATTGAGCGGGTCTTTTTCGAGCAGTTGCGGCGTGGCTTTCGAGCTTTGCCGATATGTTGCCGAGTTGACAATCAACCGGTGAACATTCTTGATTGACCACTCCGTGGATTTGAAATTTGAAATTTGAAATTTGCGATTAGTTGCGGCGTTGCCCTTTCCATCCATCAATTCGACCGCGAACCAATCAAGTAACTCAGGATGTGATGGCGCATCGCTTTGTTTGCCGAAATCTTCGGAGGTGGCGACGAGGCCGGTGCCGAAATACGCTTGCCAGAGGCGATTGACAGCGGTGCGCGCAGTGGTGGGCGAATTGCGAGCTACGAGCCATTTCGCAAACGTCAGACGATTCGGCGCGGCGTTCGCAGGCAAGGCGTGCAGGAACGCGGGCACGCCAGGTTCGATCTTTTTGTCCGGGCGCAGAAAGTCGCCGCGCTTGAGCGTGAACGTGTCGCGCGCTTGCTCGCGTTCCTGCATCACCAGTTGTGTTGTGCCCGCGGGATGACGCTGCCACAAGGCAGCGATTTGTAGGGTGTACGGCGCAAACTCCGACACGGTCGTGCGCCAATAACCGAACACGGTTTCGACTTGTGCTTTGGTGCGTTGCGCGTGCGGAATCGCCAAAATTTCGCGCACCTTCGCAGGCACCGGATCCGCTGTCGCATTTGTCGCCGTTGTCATTGCGAGGCGAAAGCGTCCGATGCCCTGTTGTTCGTTATCATTGTTGTTCGTGCCACCGTGCCGCTGGCTCAGGTAAAAATTCAGGATCGCCCCGTCTTTATTGGCGATAGGCATTGTCAAATTAAAAACGGCTTGGCGCGATTGATTGCGCTGGCCTGGTTCGATGTCCGTGCCCCAGGCGGTTTCCTCTTTGCCGTCAATCGCAAATTCGACGGGGCCGAACACGCGCCGCTTGCCGCTCTTGTCGTTGAATTTGGCTTCGAGTTCAGTTTCGGGCGGGTTCACGTCGGCGGAGGCTTGGGCGAATTTGAGCTTCGTGATTTTTTTCGGATCATTCGCGGGCGCGGCTTCGACTTCAAATTCCGTCAGCGCGCACGTGCCTTTGTACGAGCGCCCAGGGCCACCAAATGGCAGGTTCGGATCGGTCAATAATTCCAAGCGGAACGCGGTGATGTTTGGCTCGTTCGTTTTCAGCACCAGCTTCACGCGATGTTTGGCAGGCGCATAACCGCCAATCAAAAACGAGCCGTCTTTCTGCGGCAAGTAACGCGCGCCGTCGGTCGAAATGTCTATCACTTCGGGCTGAATCACTTTCCATTCGGGTTGATCGTTCTTGACGCGCTCTTCCCAGGCATTCATCTGCGCGAGCCAATCGGGTGTTCGTTCTTGCAGCCGGGCTTCGATCTCGCGCGTTTGACTCAAAATGTTCGCGCGCTGCATTAGTTCTTCGGGCGTGTAGACGGCCATCGCGCCTTCGTAGGAATTGTTCAGAAACGCGAACATTCGATAATACTCGTCCTGCTTGAGCGGATCGAATTTGTGATTGTGGCACTGCGCGCATTGAATCGTGAGGCCGAGTACGCCTTTGCCAATTGCGTCCATGCGATCAAACATAGCTTCCATTCTGAATTGCTCAGGATCAACGCCGCCTTCTTCGTTAATCATCGAATTGCGCAGAAAACCGGTGGCGACTTTTTGCTCTTGCGAGGCGTTGGGCAACAAGTCGCCCGCGATTTGTTCGATGATGAATTGATCGTACGGCAAGTCCCGATTCAGCGCGTTGATGACCCAATCCCGATAGAACCAAACCTGACGCGGCTTGTCTTTTTCAAAGCCGTCGGAATCGGCATAGCGCGCCACGTCCAACCAATGCCGCGCCCATTTTTCGCCGTAATGCGGACTGCTGAGCAATCGTTCGACTTGTTTTTCGTAAGCGTCGGGCGACTCGTCCGCGAGAAATGTATCCACTTCTTCGGGCGTGGGCGGCAAGCCAATCAAATCCAAGCTCAAGCGGCGCAGCAGCGTGATTTTATCGGCCTCTGGGGAAGGCGTGAGGTTTTCCTGTTCGAGTTTAGCGAGGATGAAGTTATCAACGGGCGTGCGCACCCACGCTTTGTTTTTGACGGTCGGAATGGTCGGGCGAACCGGTGCGACAAAGGCCCAATGAATTTGAGATTTGAAATTTGAGATTTGAGATGATGATTCGTCCGGCCAGTTTGCGCCTTCGTCAATCCAGCGTCGAAGCAATTCGATTTTGTCGGGCGACAACGCGACGCGATTCAGCGGCATGCGGGGTTCGCCGTTCAGTCCGAGCACGCGGTGCAGCAAGCGGCTCTGCTGGCTCTGACCGGGTTTGACAACCTGCAACACGCTCGTTTTGTCATCCAGTCGCAAATTGGATTCCTGCTTTTTGCTGCCGTGACAAGCGGCGCAATGTGCGGCAAAAATCGGCTGAATATCGCGCACGAAATCCACTTTGGTTTGGCTCGATAGATGGAAGGCTGGCAGCACTGCCAACGCGAATAATAAAAGTGCAACGGCTTTCCCAACTCTTCGCATACGATGGTCTTCCTTGTGAATATGAACTTTTCGGATTATCCATCAACAACTCGTTTTCTACCAAGTTGACTCGCGCGTTGTTTCTACCATAGACTGCGCGGTCTGCTGCATCATTACAATTCAATCCTACCAGAAAGGAAGAGCAAACATGGCTCGAAAGAAAGTTACAGTCGTGGGCGCAGGAAACGTCGGCGCAACGACCGCGCATCGGTTGGCGGATAAAGAACTCTGCGATGTCGTGCTCGTGGACATCATCGAAGGCATGCCGCAGGGCAAAGCGTTAGACCTTGCAGAATCAGGGCCGGTCGAAGGCTACGATGTCAAATTGGTCGGCACGAACGGCTATCGGGAAACCGCGAATTCGGACATCGTCGTCATCACGTCTGGCATCGCGCGCAAACCGGGCATGAGCCGCGATGATCTGCTGAACACCAACGCAGGCATCGTCGGCAGTGTGACCGAAGAAGTCGTCAAGCATTCGCCGAACTGCATCATCATCGTCGTCTCGAATCCGCTCGACGCGATGTCGCAAGTCGCGTTCAAGAAATCGGGCTTCCCGAAACATCGCGTGATCGGGATGGCGGGTGTGTTGGATTCGGCGCGGATGCGGACGTTTCTCGCCGAAGCATTGGATGTGTCGGTCGAAAACGTCACGGCGTTTGTGCTCGGCGGACACGGCGACACGATGGTTCCGCTGCCGCGCTATTCGACCTGCGCAGGCATCCCGATCACCGAGTTGTTGCCGAAAGAGGTCGTAGACCAAATCGTGACGCGCACGGCGAACGGCGGCGCAGAAATCGTCAGCCTGCTCAAGACGGGTTCGGCCTATTACGCACCGTCCGCCGCGACGGTCGAAATGGTCGAGGCGATTCTCAAAGACAAAAAGAAAATCCTGCCCTGCGCGGCTTACCTCGAAGGCGAATACGGCATCAACGGCTTGTACGTCGGCGTGCCGGTCAAGCTCGGCGCGAATGGCATTGAGGAAATTATTCAAATCAACTTGACGACGGAGGAACGCGCCGCGCTGCAAAAATCGGCGGGCGCGGTGCAGGAATTAGTCACCGTGCTGGGGCTATAAATCAGCTTTCGTCGCAGCGCCCATTTGTGGTAGCTTGTTTGACTGCCGCAGCTTTGCTACTGATGCCAGTAGCGTAGAAGCTCGCGGCAGTCACGTTTTTTTATTGGCCGTTACAACGTAACTTTGTGCGCCCCAAAAGGAATAAAGATTGTGAGTGAAGCAACCGAATTGAGTGGCAAAGAAAAAGTCGCCGCTGAACTGCGCGCGCTCGAATATGAATTGTCGGTGGAATTGCCGCGCGCCCTGCGTACCGCAGCCGCCCACGGCGATCTGTCGGAAAATGCGGAATATAAAATGGCGCGGGAACGCCAGGATTATGTGCGCGCGCGCGTGCAGCAATTGCAGGAGCAAATCGCCAAGCTCTCCAGCATTGACATCAGCAAATTGCCGCGCGACCGGGCTTCGTATGGTTCAACCGTCGTGCTCAAGGACATAGATCGCGGCTCGGAAGTCACGTATCGGCTCGTCGCGCCCGAAGAGGCGGATTTTGAAAAGGGCTTGATTTCGACTTCGTCGCCGATTGGCAAGAGCCTGCTGAACAAAGAAGAAAGCGATGAAGTGCGCGTACAAACGCCGAACGGCGTGCGCAATTTTGAAATCGTCAAGCTGACAACCATCCACGACGAGGAATGAAAACGGCCTCATCCGTTTGACTCTCAGCGCCGTGCCACATAGACTGCTGGCGTTGGGGTTACTAGAATTAACAGGTCAGGTTGCAGGTTTGGATACTTATTCGTCTCATAGCTCGCTTCTGCAAAAGCTGGTGACAGCGGTGCTGTTAGCCGTTGCATTTTTCATCAGCGCCGGTTTGATGGTGTATCTTTCGTTGCGCAGCAAAGAGGTCAAAGTCCCCGACCTGATCGGGAAAGCCGAAGGCGACGCCGAAAGATTGCTGGGGACAGAAGGGCTGCGGCTCAAGGTTCGTAACCGCACGACGGATGAGAAGGTTCAAGCGAATCTCATCAGCGAGCAAATTCCGAATGCTGGCGTGACGGTCAAGGCGGGGCAAGTGGTCAATGTCACCATCAGCACGGGGATTGACGCCAGGAAAGCGGAGGCTGAAGCTAAGCCAACGCCAACGGCAACCCCCAAGCCTAAGCCCAAGCCCAAGCCGAGCGCCTCGCCGACAGAAGAACCAGGCAAAGACGCGACCACGCCCGGCGACGCGGGCAAGGCAGTGACAAAGGACGAGACAGACAAAAGCAAAGAAACAAACAAGGTGGTCAGTAAAAACGGAGGCGAAGCTGTCGCAGGAAAACCGTCTCCTTCCCCTGCGAAAAAACCGTCTCCCTCCCCTACGACGAAAGCGTCTCCGAAACCCAGCCCGAAACAGCCGGGCACCAATTGAGCGTTATGGTTAAAATCGCGCCTTCCATTCTGGCAGCAGATTTCGCACGGCTGAGCGAACAAATCGTCGCCGTCGAGCGCGGGGGCGCTTCTTACATTCACGTGGATGTGATGGATGGGCATTTCGTGCCGAACATCACCATCGGGCCATTTATTGTCGAAGCCGTGCGACGGGTGACGAACCTGCCGATTGATTGTCATCTGATGATTGAAGACCCGGACAAGTACATCGGAGCGTTCGCACGGGCTGGGGCCGCGATGATTTCGGTACACCCGGAAGCGACTTATCATTTGCATCGCACTGTCGGGTACATTCATCAGGCAGGCTGTCGCGCGGGGGTTGTTTTGAATCCCGCGACTCCGTTGGCGGCGATTGAAGAAGTCATTCGGGACGTGGATTATGTGTTACTAATGTCGGTCAATCCTGGCTTTGGCGGGCAACAGTTTATAATGTCGGCGCTCGACAAGTTGCGAAGATTGCGTGTCCTGTTACAATTACACGGCTCACAAGCGCAAATTGAAATTGATGGAGGCATCACTGCTCATAATGCGGCGGCAGTGGTGGAGGCAGGTGCGGAAATTCTCGTGGCAGGTTCTGCCATCTTCAAGGTGGAAGACCCGGCTCAAGCAGTCCAGCAAATGCTTCAGGCTGTCCCTGAAGCGCAACTGGTCTAACGAATCAGAACTACCATCCCAGGCGGGCTATCAAGGCTTGCGCTCCCGGTTTTTTTCAAAGGAGTCTCTGTTATGAAATTTAAAAGCCTCACTCTGACGTTAACCCTGGCTTTGCTTTCCACCTTTCTTCTGCTGGCAGGCTGTGGCAAGGGGAGCGATAAGGTCAAGAATGATAATGTGGCAGCCCCAGGACGTGATAAGGAGTTGTACGAACAAGCTTCCGAAAAGCTGCGCAAAGGTCGCTACGATGAATCGCGCCTGACGTACAACGTCATCATCTCCACGTACCCCGACAGCGAATATCTCTCGCTCTCGAAATTGGCGATAGCCGATTCGTTCTATCTCGAAGGCGGTTCGAGCAATCTGGAACAAGCCGTCGCGCAGTATCGGGATTTCGTGCAATATTTCCCCACGCATCCGAAAGTATGCGATGTCTACGTCAAAATGGCGGAATCGTATATGCGTCAGGCCGGGGCCTATAACCGCGACATGACCAAAGCCAATCAAGCGTATTACCAACTCAAAGCCGCTCAGCAAAAATGTTCCAAGTCGGCGATGAGCGCGCAGATTGATGAAAATCTGAGCAAGCTGGAGCAAGTCAAAGGACTCCACGAACTGGATGTCGCGAAGACTTATTGGCGGCGACAGGCTTACAAATCCGTCGAGCTGCGCTTGAAAGAAGCCGAGAAATTCAAGAACTTCACTTATCGGGATGAGGTGCTTTACTTTCTCGGCGTGGCGCTCATCGAACAGGAGTTGCCGGAAGAAGCCAGTCCGTATTTCACGGAGCTAGTCCGCGAGATTCCCAACAGCGAGTTCACCCCAGATGCTAAGAAGTATCTGGAAAAGCTCGGCAAGCCGGTTCCGGTAGCGGCCAATGATAATCCAGCTCCGCCACGTCCAGGGCGCTGGGAGCAATTCAAACTCATCATCGGCAAGAACAATTTGAATATTCGCGACACGGGCGTCATCACAGATCGCAAAGGTCGAATTGACGGGCAGGAGGAAGAGAAGCGAACCGCTCCCATTCCCGATGCCAGCGACATCAAGTCCGTCCGCAGTGGGCCAAACAAACGCCCCACTGAAACGCAGCCCGCCGAAGACTCCTCGAAACCGCAACCTGCCGCCGATTCCACCAACGGCAATGGCACGACCAGCAATGGCGCTCAACCGTCGGCGAAACCAGATGCCAAGCAAAATACGAAGCCAGAAGAGCCTAAGAAGAAAAAGAAAGGCTTGTTCGGGATTTTTAAATGAGCGAGGAGGGAAGACCGCTGGTAGAGACCGATTGCGTTCAGGCGCATGCTTTTCAGGGCTCCCGGCGGTCTTCTTTTTTTTATTGTGTCGAACCAGAGATAATGCTAAGTTCTTCCCCGCCTTGCGGCCCCTCATCTGCATTGCGAATGGAAAGTCCCGAACCGACAAACCTCAAACAACCCTGCAACCGAAAGCCTTATGTTCTCTGAACAACCGTGAGCGCCCCCGCTTTCCTTTTGGCAAGCGGCAAAGTGGCGATGAGGCGCAATTTCTCGGAGGTTTCTTGTATGGGACACAAAGTCCTACTGGCTGACGACAGCATCACTGTGCAAAAGATTGTCAAGTTAAGCTTGACCGAAGAAGGCGTTGAGGTCATTGCGGTAGGCAATGGCGAGCAAGCCGTGCAGCAACTGGAAACGCTGCGGCCTGACTTGGTGATGGCCGACGTTTTTATGCCCGGCAAAGACGGGTATGAAGTCTGTGAGTTTGTCAAAGCACATCCGCAACTCAAACATACTCCCGTCATCCTACTGGTTCACGCCTTCGAGCCGTTTGATCCTGAGCGCGCGCAAAAAGCCGGGGCCGATCATCAGTTAACCAAGCCGTTTCAATCCATCCGCACGCTCGTCACGACGGTGCGCGATCTGTTGCAAGCACCGGCAGGAAGCGAAACCATCCGTCCTGAGCCGATGCCAAGCGTTGCAGCGCCAACGGCGGTAGTCACTCCGTTTCCTGCTCAACCGGTAAGCAAGCCTATCGAAGAAGAATTTGCGGTGGTCTCCTCGCTCGCTCCTGTTGCCCAGGCTTCGATTGAACCTGCGGCGGAGATAGTCGCAATGCCCGGTTTGGCAGCAACGCCTGCGCCGAACACCTTGACGACTGCGACCCCCTTTTTGATGACCGAAGCCAGCTTGCCTATGCCCCCGATCAGCACGGGGGGACTGCCCCATTCAGACCTTCTGCCGCCGTCCGAATTGACCGTGCTTTCGCAAACGGGATGGCAAGCGGCGGCACCAATGCTCGCCGACGTTTCACAGACAACTTCCAAACCGGAAGTGATGGCATCGGGCTTCCCGTCTCTCGCGCCGCCGGTTGCGCACCCTGCGGCGGATGATGTGCTGGAGCTTTCCGATGTCTTGTCTGACCCTGTTCCGATGGCTCCCGTTGCGCCGCTGTCCAGTCAACTGGCGTCTGACGTACCGCTCTTAGCCGTGCTGAGCAATTCTCCCGACATTTCGCCAGCCCCCGAACCAAACCTTTTCCCCCTCGAAGCCGCGCCGCCAATGTTTGCCGGGAGTTTTGACCTGGCAACAGGCCACCTCGCGCCGCAGTCCGAGTCGCCACCGAGCGATAGCGTAAGCTCGATGCAAGACGTGAATCTTGGGACTCTGACCCAACCAGCCCCAACGGCGGACTTCCCCATCTCGGAAGCTGTGATTGAAGAAATCGTCAACCGCGTGATCCAACGGCTTTCGACCAACGCGATTCAGGAAATTGCCTGGGAAGTCGTGCCGGAGATGGCGGAACTGCTGATCCGCAAACAAATCTCGCAGCAAAAACATCTTGCCCACTAACGACCAATCGTACCAAGCAGCGTGGCGCACGAAGGTGCGACGCTGCTTTTTCTATTTTGCGAACCAACGCTTTGTCAGCGATTGGAACGCGAAACATCGGCGTGGCTTTGTTTGAGTCGCTCCAAGCGCGTGCGGGCTTCGGCGGCTTCCTGACTGCGCGGATAGCTCTTCAAAATTTCACGATACGCGCTCCCATCGTAAATCAACCGCTCGCTCGCCTCGTCGTAATCGAACGTGACGCCAAGCTTGTTGTACCGATCCAGTCCCACGTAATTCAGCATGTAAGCACGCTCGCTCAACTGCTTGTCCAATGCTTCATCCGGCTCGCCCACCCGTCTGTGTGCTTCACGCGAGAGCTTCGTGGCGACTTGCTCAGCCGTTTGGCCGAGCAATAACAACGCGCGCGGAGCCAGGTCTTTGCCGCGATATTGCACGGCATACAAGCGCGCCAACCGCACGCGACCAAACTCGTCTTGCGTATCTTCAATCAAACTCATCAAGCGCGCGGCGTCCTGTCCTTGCTGTGGGCGCGCGAGCGCCTCGGCAATAATCCAGCCGCGCACATTGCGCGAAATCGCAACGGGATAAAACAGCGGGCCGTCGTTCATACTGCGGGGCGCTCCGATGATGCCGACTTCCCGATCCCGATGGAGCCGGGCAATCAGTTGCGCTTTGACATCGGGTTGCGTGCGCAAGGCCGACAAGCGTTCGTCGTACACAATCGCGCGCTGGCCAGGGAGGATTTGTTTGCGTTTTTTGAGCGGGAACGTCTGGGCTGAGGCAGAGGTGAAAACTACGGTGACAAAAACAACTATGGCGCAGAGCGCCGCCAATTTCGGGCGTTTCATTTGGTGATAAACCTCGCTTTCTCGGATAAAAGTTGTCGTGTTTTTTCTGTACGCCTATAAAGATGAAAAATGCGGCGCAGTGTGAAATAAAATTTTTCGAGCACTGCATTTTTTTTTCGGAAGCACCGAAGCGAAGTGAGGTTTACAGGCAAGAATCGGGGCTGCGGATTTATGCTGCGGACGCTTTTTTCCCAGCCTTCCGCGTCACGGCAGTCGGCAATTGGAATCGCGCATAATCGCGCGCGTACCGCTGTTCCTGCGCAGCAATTGCCAGCAGGTAATCAAAGATCAAAAACCCTTTGCCAGGCGGCGCGGGCGTCAAGTGGTCGAGGAAAAATTGATGCGGAATACTTTTGCGCGTGGCCGAATCGCGCCAAGCGACTACCATCTGAATCGGCAAAAAATAGACTTCCTGATGCGCGTTGAATTCCACCAAAAACCCCGCGACTGCGCCGACGCTCGCCGCGCGTTCCAAGAACTCAATCTGATGCGCGTGGAGGTTGTCAAAGTCCAGCACCTCGCGCCGCGTCGTTTTGGCGTCGTAAAAAATCGCGCGCCCGTCCGGCGCAATCGCCCCGCCGTAATCCGGCTCGGCTTTGGATTCAGGGATGAATTTGCGCCAATCTTTCGCTTTGTTCTCTTTGACGATGCTTTTGAGACTGGAGGAGGAAAGGCGGGCTTGTGTGCCTGCGGCAGAAAGGTTGATGGCCGGAAGCGCCAAGCCGCGTCGTGCTTCGCCGCGTTCGATCAGGTATTTGCCAGGAATCGCTTTGCGCGTGATGCAGGCGCGACCGAGTTTTTCGTAAGCTTCGTTGGTGCGATTGATCGCGTCTTGAAAACCGCTGCCTGTTTCGGCTCCGCGCCGTTTGATGGTCATAAGTTTCGAGTTTCGGGGTTCGGGGTTCGAGTTATGAGGTTCGCGCTACTCCTCGCAACGCAGAACTCGAAACGCAGAACTCGAAACCGTTCTATCCAGCCTGCTCCATCGTCGCGTCATCAATATCGAAGTTCGCAAAGACCTTCTGCACATCGTCGTGATCGTCAAGCGCTTCGTACAATTTCAGCATTTGCTGTGCATCTTTGCCTTCGAGCTTGATGTAGTTTTGCGGAACCATCGAAAGCTCCGCCTGTAGCGGTTCGAGTCCTGCGCCTTTGACGGCTTCGAGCACCCCATCGAAATCTTCAGGGGCGGTCAGGATGTGATAGCTGTCGGCATCGGTTTGCATGTCTTCCGCGCCTGCATTGAGCGCGATTTCCATGACGTCGTCTTCGTCTTTTGCGTTTCGATCAACCAGGATCGAGCCTTTGCGATGGAACATCCACGCCACCGAATTCGATTCGCCCAAATTGCCGCCGTTTTTGGAAAACAGGTGGCGGATTTCGGCGACCGTGCGATTGCGGTTGTCCGTCATGGTTTCGAGGATCACGGCGACGCCCGCCGGGCCGTATCCTTCATACGTGATTTCTTCGTAACTCACGCCTTCCAATTCGCCCGTGCCGCGCTTGATTGCCTTGTCAATCGTATCGTTCGGCATGTTGTTGGCTTTGGCATCAGTGACCGCTTTGCGCAAACGCGCATTCAGGTTGATGTCGCCGCTGCTGCCTGTTCGCGCAGCTACGGTAATTTCTTTAATCAGCCGCGTAAAAATCTTCCCGCGCTTGGCATCGAGCGCGCCTTTTTTGTGCTTAATGGTATGCCATTTTGAGTGCCCGGACATATCTGACCTCGGTGATAAAAATTGGGTTGAGAGGAGTAAGCCCGTACTATACACGACGTTTCGCTGGTTGTCAGTCGGCGGCTTCTACTTATATTCAATCAAATGGCGCGTGACCAAATCGTAATACGAATTGTAGCCGCCCACGGCTGGTTCCATATCTTTGATGACGCTCGCAATCGTTTGAATCAACTGCACACTGAAGTGGTTTTCAATCGTCAGCGGATGTTGATAGGCGTAGTAGGCATAGTTGAAGTAGCTGCGGATAATGACGCTCTTGTCGTTAATGGGCAGACTCTTCAAATTCTGCACAAATCGCTCGAAGCTGCCGCTTTGTCGCCACAAATAAAACTCGACGTTCGAGACATAAAAGGCTGATATCTTCTCGCCGGTTTCCTGCAAATACTTGCCGATAGCTTTCACCGCGTGTTCGCCGGACAAATCGCCCGTGACCGGAATAATCAGGTTTTGCTCCTGCATTTTTTTCAGGAACTGATAGCTGTCTTCCGTCGCCAGATAATTGCGTTGCTGATTGTTGAGATCGGTTTCGAGCAGGATGCTGCGATAGCTGGGGAAATAGCGATTCGACGGCATCGGGCGATCTCGAATCACGTAGCGCACTTCCATGCCCGATTGATAAAACGCTTGATAAATTCGCTGAATAGCTTCGTGGTCACGATCCGAAAGATTGAAGCCAAACTTATTGATTTGCAGTTTGATGTCAGCGCGGTATTTTTCGTACAGCTTGGCATCCGAGGGCGTGCGGTCAACGTATTCGATCAACTCTTTCAGCGAGCGTTTGTTCCAATCCTTCAAGTGCGCAGGCACAGGCTTCCCGAACATCAGCGCGAGATATTCGGCGCGATTGCGCGACATCATAAAGAGGGATTTGAAGAGCAGATGATGCAACAAACAATCACGACGAATGTCAATCATAAACGCCTTGCTCGGCTTGATCGCTGCGATATAAGTAAAGCTCTGATCCGGCCCGACGCCCACATAAACGCCGCCCGTGATGCCCATCTCGTGCAGCTTGGGAATGACGTGCTGATAGGAGAGTTCGTTCGAGACCAGATTGTCCGACCCGAAATATCCGCCCGGCTCGGAAATCTTCTGGCTCAATTGCGCGATGTTGATGCGAGTGGATTGCGCGTCCAGCGCAAACTCGGAGCGCTGGACAGGAAACCCCACGAGCAATTGTGTGGTCAATAAAATAGCGATCAACTTTCCGATGAGAATTTGTTTTGGCCGAATCATTGAACTGATCTCCTCTCAGGCAAACACTGGCGAATTCCTCTCAGACCGGGCGACGGGTCAAGTAGGCGACAGCGCAATTATCTTCCACGATAGAGGCTGGCGCAACAATTAAGGTGTGGTACACTGCACAAGTTTTGCGCCCCACCTTGAATTATCTTTCGTGAGGCCGCTGCCATGCATAATTACGACGCTATCTACCCTACCCCAACCGACCCCGCCCCCATTTCCGTTGATGACCGCCGTCAATATGTGGCGCGGATTCCGGTCGAAATTGATTTACATATTACCACTGCCGAAAAAAAAGGAATGGCGCGCAGCATTGACGTCAGCGTCACAGGATTGTTGGTGCAAACGCTGCTTGAACTGCAATGGCAAGAGCGCGTCATCGTAACGATCTTGCACCCGGAAGAAGATACGCACGCCTGCGCGATGGTCACGCGCGTGGCCGAACTTGACGATCCTGCCACCGGCAATAAATATGGCTTACAGATTCTGTCGGACGATGCCTCGCTCTGGCAAGGCGTGTTGCGACGTCTGATTTTATCGGCCTAATCCCGCGCACAATCCTTCGGGCGAATGAAAAATGGTATAGTCATTTCCGATGCAAGCCCGATTTCTCAAACAGCAGGCGCAACGCTGTCTCCTCGAATATCGCACTCAGGCTGCGACGCTCTCCACGCCAGACGTCGCGTCTTTAGCCAACCAGGCGGTTTCTCTCTTTTTTACGTTTTATCAAAGCACCGCTTCGCCTTTGCGGGAAACCATTGAACTCCTGTGTGAAATCAACGCGGCTCGCAATCCAGACCACGCCGCCCTCGGGTTGGCAGCCTTGTTTCCCAATCTCATCGAAAAACTCAACGACGCTTTTCTGCCGTCCTACAGCCAACTCTATGATCGCGTCTTTGCCCAGGTAATCTCGTTTTTTCGTCAATTGCCCGAAGCCCGACAAATTGACGCGGCACTGCACCGCTTTGGCCTGCCGAACGAAGCTGCACTTCTGCGACGCAAGCGAACCCTGGATCGCCACAAAAACCATCTCCTGGCTTCGCGCCCACTCAAGAAAATTCTCTTTCTGTCGCGCGTCACGATTGGAGCCGACGTCGCGGTGACAAGCGTGATGATGGCGCATCTCCGAACACGATTTCCGGCAGCCGAATTGGTCTTGCTCGGTTCCTCGAAACTGCATCAATTGTACGGCGGCGAAGCCGGAATTCGTGTCTGCCCGATTGATTACGGACGCGGCAGCAATCTGCTTTCCCGTTTGGAAACCTGGCTTCAAGTCCTGGATGCGATTCAAGCCGAAGCGGCTGGGCTTGCTCCCGAAGAATTTTGCGTCATTGATCCTGATTCGAGGCTCACACAACTCGGTCTGTTGCCTGTTTTGTCCAGACCAGCCGCTGAAAAAAGCTACTATCTCTTTGCAAGCAGAAGCTTTACGCATCCTCAAGCGAAGAAACTCGGTCAACTCGCCTCGCACTGGATGAACGAACTTGGCGGCACGAGCGAGGTGTCGTTCCCTTTTGTTGCACTGCCCGCTGATCAAGCCACGCTTGGGCAACAGGTACTTCAGGCGCTTCAAGCCGCCGACCATCGTCCTATCATCTGCCTGAGTTTTGGCGTCGGCGGAAATGCGGTCAAACGGGTTTCCGAACAATTTGAAGCAGAGTTAGTCGCCGCCCTCGCTCAAAAAGCGCGACTCATCATTGACTGTGGAGCGACACGCGAAGAAGACCAGCAGGTACAGCAACTTCTCACTGTTCTCTCCGCCCAGCAGAAAACCGTTCTCTCAATTAACGACCCGGACATTGTGTCTCGTATTCCTGTCGTTCGCCCCGATATTCTCACCTGGTGCGGGAGTTTGGGAACGTTCGCCTCGCTCATTGCTGGAAGCAATTTATACATCGGCTACGATTCGGCGGGACAACACATTGCGGCAGCTTTATCGGTTCCCACCTTAACTATTTTCGTCAATTCCGGTTCTCACCACTTTCCAGATCGCTGGCAACCGCACGGGGCGGGGCGAATAAAAACCATTCATCTCCCCCCGTCTCATTCTGCTGAGAATCCTGCTTTGCCGCGCGATTTGTTGGCTCAAGTGTTGAAGGCTCAGGAGGAACTTCTTCTGACCTGAACTGGCTGTGGAAAAGCCTGTGGAAAACGATGTGGAAAAGCTGTGGATTCTTTCTTTCGGCTAGCAATAAACCAAAAGGCGGCAATAACTTACCGCCTTTTTGCTCATCTTATAAAATTGTAAACCGAGGCTGTTAATTATTCTTCGGCAGGGCTGACACGAGATGGCGCTTCGCGCCCGCTCATGTGGCTTTTTCCATCAAAGACCGCACCATCTTCAATGATTAGTGCCTGCGTATAAACATCCCCGAAAATCTTGCCAGTGGGATGTATTTCTACTTTGTTCTTCGCTGTAACGGTGCCCTCAATCGTGCCACTGACAGAGACAGTGGCAGCTTCTACCGATGCCTTCACATAGCCGCGTTCACCGACCAGCAAAGTTCCCGAATCAGAGGTAATTTTTCCGGTAATACTGCCATCCACGCGGAGCATATCGCTAAAGACCAATTCGCCTTTGATTTCTGTCCCCTCGCCCAAAAAGCCTCTGAGATCACTCACCGGGGCACTCGATGTAGTTACAGAAGAAGAAGATTTCCCGAATTTCATCATATCTATATTCCTTTTCTTTGTTCAGGTTGTCGTGGTGAGTCCACAGGGCAAACGGGTCGTAATTTTAATAATTATGCAGGTCGTCACCTGCCACTTCCGACAAAACCGGATCAGACTTCCTCATTAAAATGGAATAAATCCGGTCCAACTCTGCCGCCGAGCCAAATTCAATGCTGATTTTACCGCCACTGGCTCCCATCAAAATTTTTACTTGTGTACCGAGAAACCGCTTGAGCTTCAATTCAGCGGCACGGATATTAGCATCAATCCTGACCTGAGTCGAGCCATCGTGGCTTTTCGCTTTTTGCGCTTTTTGTTGGACAGCGCGCTCCGTTTCGCGGACAGAAAGCTTGCGCTCCACCACTTCTTGCGCCAGCCTGGCCTGCTCCTGTTGATCTTCTAACCCAAGCAAAGCCCTGGCGTGCCCCATCGAAAGGCGCTCTTCTTCCAGCATCGTCTGCACCGATGCCGGCAATTTGAGCAAGCGCACATAATTAGCCACCGAAGAACGATCCTTGCCCACGCGCTTGGCCACCTCTTCCTGAGTCAGACCAAAGACTTCCATCAATCGCTGATAGGCCGCCGCCTCCTCAATCGGATTCAATTCTTGTCGCTGAATATTTTCAATGAGCGCGAGTTCCAGGAGCTTTTCATCTTCCACCTCACGCACAATGGCGCTGACGCGCTGCAATCCGGCTCGTTGTACCGCTCTCCATCGCCGCTCCCCTGCCACAATTTGATAACGCCCGCCCTCTTTGCGGCGCAATAAAATCGGCTGCACGAGGCCATTTTCTCGAATGGATTGCGACAATTCTTCCAGTTTGTCTTCGGAAAAAATGGTTCGGGGCTGTTCCGGGTTGGGATCAATCAGATCAATGTCCACGTCCCGCAACTCTTCTTTGGCCTCCAGCTTCGCTCCCCCATCAGAAAGCAATGCACTGAGTCCTCTACCGAGCGCTCTTCTGGTCATTTTCGATCACCTCCTTGGCAAGATTGATGTAACTCTCTGCCCCTTTTGACTTTATATCGTACAAAATGATCGGTTTTCCGTAGCTGGGCGCTTCGGCCAAACGAATGTTACGCGGGATCAACGTACTGAGCACCTGTGTACCGAGAAAATCTCGTAAATCCGCTACCACTTGATTGGCGAGATTGGTTCGCTCATCAAACATCGTCAACACAAACCCCTGGATGGCTAAATTCGGGTTCAGACCGCGCCGAATGCGAACGAGCGTATCCCAAAGCTCTGTCACACCTTCCAAGGCAAAATATTCGCACTGAATAGGGACGAGAATCGAATCTGCCGCGGTGAGAGCATTCAATGTCAACAATCCGAGGCTGGGCGGGCAATCAATGATGATGTATTCATATTGCTCTCGAACGGCCTCCAACAGTTTTTTCAACCGAAATTCCCGCTGCTCAAAATCCACCAATTCGACTTCCGCCCCGGCGAGGTTGCGATCTGCCGGAGCGATTTTCAAATGTTCCAACTCTGTATCCAAGATGACGTTTTCCAATGGCTCATTCATCACCAAACAATGATACAGTCCGCGCTTGAACGACCCCTTTTTCACCCCCACGCCGCTGGTGGCATTGCCCTGAGGGTCAAGATCAAGCAGAAGTACCCGTCGCTCCGATGCGGCCAAAGAAGCTGAGAGATTGATCGCGGTCGTAGTCTTGCCCACGCCGCCTTTCTGATTCGAGATTGCGATTACTTTTCCCATAATGCCCTGGTTCGTTTGGCCTCCCATCTGATGCCATGAACCTTAGCACAGGTCATTTGCCGTGAAAAGACGACGCGGCTGTTTCACGTGAAACTGGCGAGAAAACCCCGGCATTCCCGTTTCACGTGAAACGGGAATGCGAGATGAGGAGACGATTTTCGGAGTTCGGGATAGGGAAAAAGGATTCTTTCCAGGCTGCAAGCATATACATTCGGGCAACTTCCGACAGATTCTGATTTCCGAACAAGAGAAACTGCGCAGCGGCTTGCCCAAACTTGAAAATTTCAGGAGTCAGGCGATTGAGTGAATCCAACGCGCGAGTCGTCACGCAATCCCCCGCTTCCACCCCGCTGATGGTCTCAAATCGTTGGCTAAGAATCTCGACATTGCTAATTCCAAGTTCAGAAACGGCTTCTTTCAGGAAAATTGCTTTGTTCCTGTTTGCTTCGATCAAGATGATCCTCAAATGAGGTCGTAAAATAGCAAAAGGGATGCCTGGGATACCCGCCCCTGAACCGACATCCCAAACTCGATGCACAGTTAGGAGAATTTTTTGGGAGGCAAAGGCAGATTCCAACAGATGCCGTTCGGCAAATTCCTGCGGTGCGGTGATTGTCGTAAGGTGGAGCCGCTCATTCCATTTCAACACAAGCTGATAATAGCGGCAGAAATACTCTATTTCGGTCGCAGTGAAAGGCCGAGAGAAAAACTGCTCGTTCGCCGCTAAAGATTCCCGCAATGTTACAACCAGATCAAGCTTCACGTTCGGTCGTCCTTCGGCGCGCAGCCAGCTCGACGTGAATCGTCAATAATGAGATCGCAGCGGGTGTAATGCCTGGAATTCGCATGGCCTGTCCGATGGTTTGAGGCTGGACGCGATTGAGCCGTTCAATCATTTCATTCGACAGCCCTGGAATGGCAGCGTATTGGATGGCGGGCGGAATGGTTCGAGTCGCAGCTTTGGCCAAGCGCGCAGCCAGAGTTTCCTGATTGGCTAAGTAGCCTTCGTATTTGAAATCCGTCACAACTGTGGTCAGTTCTTCTTCAGGATATTCCCGCAAGTCGGGCGGGAGCAGAAGCGCAAGCTGCTCAACCGACAATTCAGGCCGTTTGGAAAGCTGACTCAGCGGCGTGCCGTCCTGCAATGTGATCCCGGTCGCGGCTGAAAACTCTGTATAGCCTTCGCTCCGCTGGTTTATGATCGTGCGATGGAAATATTCTTTTAATTCATTCTTTCTCTTAGACTTAGCTACAAAATCCCGATACCGTTCATCCTGCAAAAACCCGATTTTGTAGCCCAGTTCGGACAACCGCTCATCAGCATTGTCAATTCGCAGCTTCAATCGCTGTTCGGCACGAGAGGTGAACATGCGGTACGGTTCATCCACTCCCTGCGTAATCAGGTCGTCAATCAAAATGCCGATATAGCCTGCATCTCGTTTGATTACAACAGGTTCCGCGTTTTGCGCGGAGCGGGCGGCATTGATCCCGGCGATAATTCCCTGCGCGCCAGCTTCTTCATAACCCGTCGTCCCGTTGATTTGCCCAGCATTGAAAAGGCCGTGAATTTGCTTGGTTTCGAGCGAGGGCCACAACTCGGTCGGGTCAATCATGTCATATTCAATCGCATAGCCCGGGCGCAGCATCTTTGCCCCGGCTAATCCTGGAATTTGTTTCACCAGTTCTCGTTGCAAATCGGCGGGCAGGCTGGTGGAAAAGCCGTTCAGGTAAACTTCGTAGGTGTTATAGCCTTCCGGTTCGAGGAACAATTGATGGCGTTCTTTGTCAGGAAACTTGACGACTTTGTCCTCGATGGACGGGCAATAGCGGGGGCCAATGCCTTGAATCTGTCCGCTGTAGAGCGGCGACCGACTGATGTTGTCGCGGATCATCTGATGAACTTTATCGCCTGTATAACCAATGAAACAGGAAATTTGTTGCCGCGTGATTTGTTTCGTAGCAAACGAAAACGGCACAGGGTTCGCGTCGCCAGGTTGTTCTTCAAAGGCCGAAAAATCAATAGTGCGCGCGTCGAGGCGCGGCGGAGTTCCGGTTTTCAGCCGAGCCATTCGGAAGCCCAATGCACGTAGATTCTCGGCCAGTTTGATGGAAGGGAGTTCACCAGAACGTCCAGCAGAAAATCGTTTTTCACCAATATGAATCAATCCGTTCAGGAATGTGCCTGTCGTCACGACAACCGCGCGCGCACCGAGCAAACGGCTGTCCATCAATTCGACGCCCACGACTTGTGCGTCTTCGACCAAAATCTTTACGACCTCGCCTTGCCGCAACGACAAATTGGGAATGGATTCCAGTTCGCGGCGCATTTCCTGGCGATACAGCGCGCGGTCGGCTTGTGCGCGCGGAGCCTGCACTGCTGGGCCGCGACTGCGATTGAGCATGCGAAACTGAATGCCGGTCGCATCAATCACGCGCCCCATCAAACCGCCGAGCGCATCCATTTCGCGTACGAGATGTCCTTTGGCAATGCCGCCAATCGCTGGATTGCAGGACATTTGGGCGATCAGGTCGAGATTGAACGTGACGATGGCTGTGCTGGCGCCCATTTGCGCAGCGGCGTGCGCGACTTCGCAACCGGCGTGGCCTGCGCCAATGACTACAACGTCGAATTCTTCGTCAAACTGGTACATAAAGCTATGATTTGGAACTCACTTGCCAATGCAGAACGTGGTGAAAATCTGATTGATGATGTCGCCAATCAGGGTTTCACCTGTGATGATGCCAAGACTGCGCAACGCTTCGTGCAAATGCACCAGCACAACTTCTTCCGTGAACCCAGCCGACAAATCCTGCTTGGCCTGTTGCATTGCGGCAAGTGCTTGCTCCAGCGCGTGATAATGCCGCTCGTTCGTGATTATACCACCGTCGGTAAAAGCCGCGGCTCCCGAAGTAAAAGTTGTGTGGAGATGATCGCGCAACGCATCAATCCCCTGCCCCGTGAGCGCGGAAACTTGCACGGAAGGTTTCCCGCCTGCGAGTTGCTGAATTACTTCGTCCGACACGGCAAGACCCAGATCGCATTTGTTGATGACAAGCAAATGGATTGGCAGTTGAGAAAAAAACTCGATTTCTTCCACTTCGGGCGAATGATTGGCTTCGACGATGCCGAGGATAAAGTCAGCGTCGGCGATAGCCGTCCGAGTGCGCTCGACACCGAGCTTTTCAACCAAGTCTTCCGTTTCGCGGATGCCTGCCGTGTCAATGAATTCGACGGGGATGCCGTTGATCGAAAAAACTTCGCTCAACGTGTCGCGGGTTGTGCCCGGAATATGCGTGACGATGGCGCGGTCTTTGCCAAGCAGCCGATTGAAGACGGACGACTTGCCGACGTTGGGACGCCCGATCAGAGCGAGCTTGATCCCAGAGCGAATCAATCGCCCCAACCGATAGCTGGAAATCAGTTGTTGGATTTGGGCGATCAGTTCATCAAGTCGTTGTTGAAATCGTTCAATGTCGAGAGGGTCAAGGTCGTCTTCGACAAATTCGACGGAAGACTCGAAGTACACAATCATTTCGACCAGAGCGTCTTTGATCGGCTTGAGTTGCTTCGACAATTCCCCGCGAAGCTGCCGGGCGGCCAATTGCGCCTGGTAATTGGTTTGCGCGTGAATCAGGTCATTGACGGCTTCGGCCTGCGTCAAATCTATGCGCTGATTCAAAAAGGCACGCATCGTGAATTCGCCGGGTTGCGCCAGTTCTGCGCCGAACGAAACCAGCAAGCGTACGACTTCCGCCAAAACGACGGGCGAGCCGTGACAAGAGATTTCGACAACATCCTCGCCCGTATAAGAATGCGGCGCTTGGAAATACGTGAGAAGCGCGTCATCTATGGTCTGTTTTGTTTCGGGATGAAGCAAATGCTGAAAGGTTACACGATTGGGAACGAACGAATTTAGCTTGGCAGGGTCGAGTAATTTTTGCGTCAAGCGCACAGCCTCCGTGCCGCTCAAGCGAATCACTCCGATGCCACCGAAACCCGGCGGTGTGGCAAGCGCGACGATGGTTGTGTTGGCGTACAGGTTCATGAATTGGAGCAATCAAACGCCAAGAAAAATCGCCAAGAGTGAGCGCGAGGGTTGATTCTCGGCTTCTTCACTTGGCGAATCTGGCTTGGCGAATTGACTGTCTGAAGTTACGGCGAAAACTAACCCGGAAGAATCTTCACACGGCGCATTTGGCCGTCGCCTTCGCTTTCCGTGCGCACGCCCGGTAAATCCACGAGCGCGTTGTGGATGATGCGACGGTCTTGCGCGTTCATCGGGTCGAAGACAAACGGAACGCGCGAGGACCTGACCTTCTCCGCAGCTTTTTGCGCCATCAATTCCAATTCGTGTTGACGGGCTTCGCGGTAGCCACTGGCGTCAAAATCAATTTGTGCGCCTTCGGCTACTTCGTCCGCGAACACACGGCGCGTGATGTACTGCATAGCATCCAGCAATTCCGCGCTGTGTCCTAGTAACAAGGGGAGGTCGAAGCCTTGAAACTCGACCCGGATGTCGTTGTCGTCGTTCTCGGAAATATTGGCGCGTAAATCCAGCGACGAATAATTGATGAGTTCTTCGACGAACTCTTGAACTTGCGTTTTTAGTACAGCTTGTTGATCTGCTTCCATACCCATTCCAACATGTTCGGCGCATTCCCGGTTTCAGGAATTCGCTAATAACTCTTTTGATTTCTTACCTTTAGTTGCGAGGGAGCTTTTTTTTTCGTCCGTTTGTGTCGGGGGAGTGGGGGTAATTTTGTTGATAAAGTACTGCTGCCCGATTCCCACCAAATTGCCGACCATCCAGTACAAAACCAAGCCCGCCGGGGCGTAGATGAAAAAGTATCCCATCATCAGCGGCATAAAATACTGCATCCGTTTCTGAATTGGGTCTGCCGTCGTGGGGGTCAAGGCAGTCTGAACAATCATCGAGATCACAAAGATCACGGGCAAAACGAACCAGGGATCAGGTGATGACAGGTCTTTGATCCAACCGAAAAATTTGGCATTGCGAAACTCAATCGCGCTACTCAAAACGATGAAGACAGCCCAGAAGAACGGCATTTGCAGCAGCAGCGGCAAGCATCCCATCAGCGGATTGCCTTCGCGCATCAAGGCCACCTGTTCTTTTTGCAGTTCCACCATGCGCGGATCGTTTTTGTCGAGCTTTTTCAGCTTCTCCTGCAATTCTTTCATCTTCGGCTGCAACGCCGCCGCTTTCTTCATCGAAACGGAACTGCGCCAGCGCAGCGGAAAGAAACACATGTTCAGCGCGACGGTCAGCAAAATGATTGCCCAGCCGTAATTCCCCGTCCAGCCGTACAAATGAACAAACGATTTCCGCATAAACGCGGCGATTGGCTTCACGATCCAGGACACGAAGTTCCAACCATAGCTGATCAGATATTCCAGGTTCTTTTCCTGATTGGCCAAGCCAAATCGCGCGTTGACTTCGGCCAATGTGTCGAGGTCTTTTGGCCCGGCGTAGACGTGGCTGAACTGGTCATTGATGACTGGAACCGCAATCGAAACATAATCGTGTTCGATTTCTTTGTCACCGACTTTATCTTTGCGCTTGATGTTCAGAATATGCGCGGTTTTGGCTGGCGAAGCAGGCACAACCGCCATCGCAAAATAGTTATCATCCACGCCCGCCCAGAGCACATTCGTTTCTTTGATGGCAACTGGTTCTGGCGTTGTCAGGTCTGATCCCGTGTGACGCTCGACGCTGCCGGAGGCGGAATAGGTCACTTGCGGAGCGGGTTTGTAATAGCCATATTCCTTGAGGCTTTGATCGCCAAAACTCGGCCCGACAACGACCGATGTTTCGACCGGTTGCCCATTGTGTTTCACATCTACTTTGAGATCGAAGTCAAAGCCGGAGCCGCTGAACACGAGCGTCTTCGTCGCACTGACACCATTGGCGTTGCCGTAGTTGAAGGTGATAGTTTTCTTCTCGCCCGGCTTCAGTTCAACCGCTTGCCCAGGGTCTTCTGCCAAAGTAAAGCGCGCGGCATTGAGTTCTTTTTCGAGGTTGCGATCAGAAGGGATCAGCAACCGCAAAGGCGCACCTATCTCCTGGCTTTTTTGCGCCGCAATTAAATTCACTCCTTGCGGCGGATCCACCGTTTGGCCATTCGGCGAATGGGTCATCGTCCATTCCGTAATGACTGCGCCCTGGTTGGAAAGCTTGCCGTGCCAGTACGGTGTTTTCAGCGCGATTTCGCGCAACTCAACTTGCGGCAAATTTTGTGGCGGCGCAGGAACTGGCGTGGGAGCAGGCGTGACGGATGGAGCCGGAGTAGCAGATTGCGCAACCTGCTCAGTCGTTGGCTTGGGCGGCGGCGGATAGAGTTTTTGCAATAGGAACTGCGATCCAAAGAGGATTATTGCGGCAAGAATTATGAAAAGCGTGAGCCGTTGTTTTTCCATCAATACAAACTCATTTCAGATGTTCCGGCGGGAGCCAGTGATCTGACAAAATATTTATTGCACGGGATCGTAGCCACCCGCAGCAAAGGGATGACAGCGCAGGAGACGTTTCAGCCCCAACGCCGTCCCTTTGAAAAAGCCATATTTGCCGATGGCTTCGGCGGCATATTCAGAGCACGTCGGCGTGAAGCGGCACGATGGAGGCAGCAGCGGCGAAATCAAAAGCTTGTAGCCCCGCAGTAGGGAAATCGCAATGAATTTCATTTCGTGCCCTCCAGGCGTTTCGCCTTCTCGACAGCTTGGCGAAAGCGCAACAGCAGTTGCGAAAAAGCGGCCACAATTTCCTGATATTCCGCTGTGGCCACCGTCGGCTTCACATTTAGCACCACGTCAAATCCGACGCCTTCCAAGCTCGCTTGATCCCGCAGTCGGAAGATTTCGCGCAATCTGCGCCGACACCGATTGCGCAAGACAGCCCCGCCGATTTTGCGTGTGGTCGTGACTCCCAACCGCTGCAAGCCTTCGTCGGTAGGCAGAAAAAACGCCGAGAAAAACGGCGTATGGAACTTCTGCCCACGTTCATAAACCGCCCGAAACTGCCGACTGGAAAGCAAACGTTGATCACGTTTCGGAGGTTTCATGTGCGAAGAACATTCGGGAAAAAAACTCGAACAATTCAATAATGATGGGGAGTCAACCGCTTACGTCCTTTGGCCCGCCGCCGTTTTATCACCAGCCGACCCGCTTTGGTACTCATCCGCTCCCGAAAGCCGTGCGTCTTGGCGCGGCGACGATTGTTCGGTTGAAAAGTTCTCTTTGCCATTACTATAAACTCCTGATAAATCTAGGTTCAGAAACGGGAAAGACTAGCAACCGCTTCCGGCGCTTGTCAACTCGTATTTGGGGATTCTCCATTTTTCGCGTGCGGCATTTTGTGGGTTAAAACGTGCGCGGACGAAATTGACAGGTACGAATCTTGCTTGTAAGATGGCGCACTTATAAAAGATGCGCTTTCAAAATCTTATCCACCGAAGTAAGCCTCAGAGCAGAGAGAGGAGAGGCCAAATTCAAACATGCCCACATTAGGCGAAGAACTTAGGCGATTGCGAGAAAACCGAGGATTATCGCTGCGGGAAGTCTCAGACGCCACGCACATCGGCAGCCGCTTCTTGCAGGCCATAGAAGCCGACAACTACTCGATTTTGCCGGGCGGCATTTTCAATCGTGGCTTCGTGCGCAGTTATGCGCGCTACGTTGGCTTGGACGAAGAGCAAGCCCTCGTTCTCTACAATCAACAACTCGAAGCGCAGGGCGGAGAAGCGCCGCGAACAACGGCTCCCAGTTGGGATGGGATTGATGAAGAGGTCAGTTCTCCCTGGGGCACGATTGCGTTGATTGTCATTATTCTGCTGTTGTTGAGCGCAGGCGTTTACACAGCATATCGTTGGTTCAAAGGTGAGGATGCGACCAGTCAGATTGTCGGCACTTCCCCGCTGCCTGCGTCTTCGGCATCGCCAGACGGAAACAGTTCTTCTGTGCCAACGGTAACGACCAGCGAATCGCCGTCCCTCTCCCCAACGCCGGAAGCTTCTCCAACCGTTTCCCCTAGTGCGTCGCCCTCACCCAGCCCGACCGTTTCACCGGCTCCGCCCTTGACCGGAAATTTAATGGTGAAGATTCAGGTCGGCGAAAATCAGTGCTGGCTCAAGGTGAAGTCGGACGCCAATCCCGCGGCGGAAGGAACGCTCAATCCTGGCGATGTGCGTGAGTTCTCCGCCTCCGACAAAATGATTCTGAGCTTTGGCAATGCGGTAGGAGTGACCGCAACGCTCAATGGACGCCCCATGAAATTGCCCTTAACCAAAGGCGTCTCATCGTATGTCGTTCTTACGAAAGATAACTATCAAACCTACCTCCAGTGATGCGCGTCGCAAGCCGCGCCACAAATGGCGCGTGTGTCCGCACACACTGGAAGCTGGTCGAACGTAACCACCCACGCCATCAAAAAGGCCGCGCGGCAGCAATGCTCGCGCGGTTTTTGTTTATCGAATAAGCAAATTATGTTGACTGAAAATTTACCAGAAGCCCTGACCTTCGATGACGTTTTGCTGCTGCCCGCGTTTTCGGATGTCTTACCGACCGAAACTGACACCGGCACACGGCTCACCCGCGCCATCAAGTTGAATATCCCACTGCTGAGTTCCGCGATGGACACCGTGACGGAAAGCCCGATGGCCATTGCGATTGCGCAACAAGGCGGCATCGGCGTCATTCACAAAAACCTTTCCATCGAAACGCAACGCGACGAAGTGGACAAAGTGAAACGCTCGGAATCGGGCATGATCGTTGACCCCGTGACGATTGGGCCGGATCGTCCGCTGCGCGATGCACTCGCCTTGATGCAACGCTACAAAATCTCCGGCGTGCCCGTCGTTATTGAGCACGGCAAGCTCGTCGGCATTTTGACAAACCGCGACATTCGCTTTGAGACGAGATTAGATTTGTCTGTCGCGGAGATTATGACCAAAGACAACCTCATCACCGTTCCGGTCGGCACGACGCTGCGCGAAGCCGAAGGCATCCTGCAACGTCACCGCGTCGAAAAGCTCTTGGTCGTGGACGAGCAATATCACTTGAAAGGTCTCATCACGGTTAAAGACATTCAGAAAGCCATCAAATACCCGAACGCCGCAAAAGATGATTTAGGCCGCCTGCGCTGTGCCGCTGCCGTCGGAGCCACCGGCGATTTCCTCGAACGCGCCGCCGAACTTATCAGAGCGCGCGTGGATGTCTTGGCGATTGACACCGCACACGGCCACAGCTCGCGTGTCATCGAAGCCGTCAAAATCGTCAAGCAGCGCTTCCCCGAAGTGCAATTGATCGCCGGCAACGTCGCCACCGCCGAAGGCACGAAAGCCTTGATTGGCGCAGGTGTGGACGCCATTAAGGCCGGCATAGGGCCCGGAAGCATTTGTACAACTCGCATCGTCTCGGGCGCAGGTGTGCCGCAGATCACTGCGATTTCGGAATGTGCGAAAGCCGCTGCTGGATCGGGCGTGCCGATCATCGCGGACGGCGGCATCAAGTTTTCGGGCGACATCACGAAGGCGATTGCGGCGGGCGCGGATGCGGTGATGATCGGCTCATTGCTCGCGGGCACGGACGAATCGCCGGGCGAAATCATTTTGTATCAAGGCCGCAACTTCAAAGCTTATCGCGGCATGGGTTCCATCGGCGCGATGAAGCAAGGCAGTAAAGATCGCTATGCGCAGGAAGCCACCGAAATGGACAGCAAGCTTGTGCCCGAAGGCATTGAAGGTCGCGTCGGATACAAAGGCCCGCTCGCCGCAATGGTCGGGCAATTGATCGGCGGCTTGCGCGCGGGAATGGGCTACACCGGTTGCCACACGATTGAAGAGTTGAAGACGAACGCGCGCTTCATCCGCATCACCGCCGCGAGCCTGAAAGAATCGCACGTTCACGATGTTTTGATTACGAAAGAAGCGCCGAACTATCGCGCCGAATGAGTTCTATGAAAAAGAAACTGCTTGCCCTTCTGCTTCTGCTGGCGCTGTTCATCGCGGCGCTCGCGGTTCAATCCAACGAATTGCGCGATGCGAATGATGCCTGGTTCAGTGGCAATTATAGTGTGGCGTTGCAAGCCTATCTGCGGCTCTTGAAAGCACCGAACGGCGAGCAGTATGTCGAACCGATTGCCATACAGACGGGCGAGTTGTATCACACCGATGAACTCAGCACAGACGCACGCGCGCAACGATTGAGCGCCGCTGGCAAGCTGATTTCGTATGAAACCGGCGCGCTGAAAACGCCGACGATTCGTGTCGTCGAAACAGCAGGCACAAACAAAGTCGTCGCCGAATTCGCAGGCACAGGCGCAGTCATTTCGCCTTCGGGCAAACAAGTCGCATACCTCAAACTCAAACCAAACGACGAACTCGCCAAAGCGCAAACCACGCTCGACTCCGCACAAGGCGCGGCCCGATTCGCCGCACAGCAAACCGTCAATTACCTGCAAGCCAAACACGCCGTCATCACCTTGCGCGATTTGACGACGCAGCAGGAACAGGAACTCGACACGGCAGGTTTGCTGAAAACGACGTTGGCATTTGGTGCGGATGACGAGACCCTGTACTTCGTCGGCGGACGCGATGGCGAGACGCGCCGCAACGATATTTATGCTGCGACAGCCTCTTCGCAACCCGTCGTTGTCACGGACGCAGAAGGCTTCAAAGGAGCGCCGATCATTGCGGCATCCGGCCAAGCGATACTGGTCGCGTTGTATTCCTTGAATCCCATGCCGCGCCTACCATCGTCGCAGCCGGGTCAAGCCGGGTCAGGGTTTTCGCCCGCGTTGCAACCCGTCGGGCGTTTTGGCCTCGTGGATTTGGCGACGAAGAAGCTGCGCGTCATCAATGGGCAAGCCCCTGCCCTGTCGGCGGACGGCTCCGAAGTTGCCTATCTGATGCGCGATCAGCAAAACTTTCAATTGATGATGATGCCCGTTGCGGGCGGCGCGGAAACGACCGTTTTAAAAACGACCGACTTGCTGCAAACGCCTTCCTTCGCGCTCGATGGACAACGATTGAGTTATGCGCGGAAGCTCAAAGACGATTACGAAACCTTCCTCATCGGGCGCGATGGCAAAAACGAACAGCGCGTCTCGCGCGAGATTCAGCACAACCTGTCGCCGCGTTTTCTTTCGTCGAATCGTGTGCTGGATGTGATCGGCGAACCGCGTCATCGCCGCGCGTGGCTGTATGATTTGCAAACCGGGCAGAAGCACCAACTCTTTCACAACAACACGGTGCGCACGATTTCGCCGGAATACGATTGGCAAATCTCGCCCGATGGCACGCGAGTGTTGATCCAAGCTGACCGCGACGGCGACACGGTTTCGCCCGAACGAGGCTTGTACCTCGTGCATCTGGATCGCAAAGTCACGAAGGCCGAGTTGATCGCGCGGCTCGAAAAAAATCTTGCGGCGGAATTGGCGTTGCAGAGCGAAGGCAAACGCATCTTCGCGCCGATTGCGAGCGATGTGCAGCGCGTGGTTTCGCAAGCTTCTGTGAACCGTGTCTACGAATATCAAAAGGCGCTCTTCGACTTCGATTCCAAACACATCACGCGACCGGGCAATAAACTGGCGATTGAATATTTGTACGAGACCTACAAATCGTTTGGCTACGAGCCAGTGAAACAATGCTTCGATGTGCGCAGCGCAGCGGGCGGCAAGACGTGCAATGTGTATGCGACTTTGCGCGGCACAGAAAACCCCGAACTCGTGTACATCATCGGCAGCCATTTCGATTCCGTCCCTGCTGGCCCCGGCGCAGACGATGATTCGTCGGGCACTGCCGCCTTGCTCGAAGCCGCGCGAATGCTGGCGAAAACGCCACAAGCCGCGACCATCATTTTTATTTCGTACACGGGCGAAGAAGGCGGCTTGCTTGGCAGTCGTGAATTTGTGCGGCAAGCCGTCGCCAACAAAATGAAAATCATCGGCGTGCTCAACAACGATATGATTGGCTGGGCGAACGATCATCGGTTGGACAACACGATTCGTTACTCGAACACAGGCATCCGCGACATCGAACACGCCGCCGCGATGCAGTTCACGAAGCTCATCACGTACGACGCGCGCTGGCATCGCGGCACGGACGCGACGGCGTTTTTTGAAGTCTACGGCGACATCATCGGCGGCATCGGCTCGTATCCTGTGCTCGGCAATCCGCATTACCATCAAGCGACCGATTTGCTCGAAGGCATCAATCATCAGCTTGTTGTGGAAACGAGCAAAACCGCGACGGCCACGATGATGATGCTCGCGTCGAGTCCCGCGCCTGTGAAGGATTTGAAGGTTGTGAGCTTTGACGGCAGGACGGCAGAACTTGCGTGGACGGCGTCGCCGGAAAAAAGCGTGAAGCATTACGTCGTAGCTTACGGCACAGACGAAGCGCGGCTGAAGCAAGTGAAAGTCAGCGCGCCGAAAGTCACGCTCAAAGATGCGAAGCCCGGCATGACGATCAAAGTGAAAGCCGTGCATACCAAAGGATTGGAAGGTTGGGATTGGGCGCGTGTGAAACTCCCTGCCGCCGCCCCGCAACCTTGAGGACGAGGTCAAACGCGCTATAAATCTTTCTTATCACCTTATTGCAATCGTTTCGGCTTCGTCTATAATGCCGCATTCTGTACATCCCGCTATTCTGGAAACTTTCCATCAACTAGAGGTCCTAAAATTATGATTCGTGACATTGGAGGCGTAGCGGAATGCCTACGCCGCTCAAAACAATTTCTGTTCACCCTTTCCCTCCTCATCATCAACTCCCTGACAATTCTGGCACAAGAACACAAAGGCGGCGGCGAAGCCAGTCTGGTCTTGCCTGATCTCTCTACCGTCAGTTTTCTCGGCATCAACGGGCATACGTTGTTGCTGGGCGGCTTGGTGGTCAGTGCGCTGGGCATGGTGTTTGGCTTAATGATCTACAACCAACTGAAAAACATGCCGGTGCATAAATCCATGCTGGAGATTTCCGAATTGATTTATGAGACCTGCAAAACCTATCTCATCACGCAAGGCAAATTCATTCTGATCCTTGAAGCGTTTATTGCCGTCATCATCGTGCTGTATTTCGGTGTGCTGTCGGGCTTGGGCGTAATGCGCGTCATCATCATTTTGTTGTTCAGTTTGGTCGGCATTGCGGGCAGCTACGGCGTCGCGTGGTTTGGCATTCGCGTGAATACGTTTGCCAACTCGCGCACCGCGTTTGCTTCGCTTGGCGGCAAGCCGTATCCGATTTATGCCATCCCGCTCAAAGCCGGAATGAGCATCGGCATGCTGCTGATCTCGGTCGAGTTGCTGATTATGCTGTTCATTTTGCTCTTCGTGCCGGGCGATTACGCGGGGCCGTGCTTCATCGGTTTTGCGATTGGCGAATCGTTGGGCGCGGCGGCCTTGCGGATCGCGGGCGGCATCTTCACGAAGATTGCGGACATCGGCTCGGACTTGATGAAGATCGTCTTCAAGATTAAAGAAGACGACGCGCGCAATCCGGGCGTGATCGCGGATTGCACGGGCGACAACGCGGGCGATTCCGTCGGCCCCTCGGCGGACGGCTTTGAAACCTACGGCGTGACGGGCGTGGCGCTGATCTCGTTCATCCTGCTCGCCGTGACGGATACAACCGTACAAGTGCAATTGCTCGTCTGGATTTTCGTGATGCGCATTATGATGGTCATTGCCTCGGCGGGTTCGTACTTCATCAACGAAGCGTTTGCCAAAGGCAAATATGGCAACTCGGACGAAATGAATTTTGAAAAGCCGTTGACGAGTTTAGTCATGATCACGTCGGTGGTTTCCATCATCCTGACGTTCGTGGTTTCGTATTTGATCGTTCCGACGCTGGGCGGTGACGCTTCATTGTGGTGGAAACTTTCGATCATCATTTCATGCGGCACAGCAGCGGGCGCGATCATTCCCGAACTGGTCAAAGTTTTCACGTCCACTGAATCGCGGCACGTTGCTGAGGTTGTCACGTCCTCGAAAGAAGGCGGCCCGTCGCTGAATATTCTGTCAGGTTTAGTCGCAGGAAATTTCTCGTCGTATTGGCTGGGCATCGCCATCGTAATTTTGATGGCGATTGCGGCTGGCGTCAGCACCTATGGACTCGCGGCCTTGATGGCGGCTCCAGCAGTGTTCGCGTTTGGTCTCGTGGCCTTCGGTTTCCTCGGCATGGGGCCGGTCACGATTGCGGTGGACTCGTATGGCCCGGTGACGGACAACGCGCAATCGGTGTATGAATTATCTTTGATCGAACAAGTGCCGAACGTTGAAGCACAGGTCAAAAATGATTACGGGATGCTGGTGAAATTTGATCGCGCGAAACATCTGCTCGAAGAAAACGACGGCGCGGGCAACACGTTCAAAGCCACCGCAAAACCTGTGCTGATCGGCACGGCAGTCGTCGGCGCAACCACGATGATCTTCTCGATCATTCAAGTGTTGCGCGCAGAAGCCACGTCGGAAGCGGCATTTTTTGAAAGCCTCTCGTTGCTGAATCCGCTGTTCCTGCTCGGCTTGGTCACAGGCGGCGCGATTATCTATTGGTTCACGGGCGCGTCCACGCAAGCCGTGACGACGGGTGCGTATCGCGCGGTTGAATTCATCAAAGCCAACATCAAGCTCGAAGGCATTGAGAAAGCTTCGGTGACGGACAGTAAAAAGGTCGTCGAGATTTGTACGCAATACGCGCAAAAAGGCATGTTCAATATCTTCCTGACCGTGTTCTTCTCGTCGCTCGCCTTCGCGCTCGTTGATCCGTATTTCTTCATCGGCTACCTGATTTCGATTGCGCTCTTTGGTTTGTATCAGGCGATCTTCATGGCCAATGCGGGCGGCGCTTGGGACAATGCCAAGAAGATTGTCGAAGTCGAATTGAAAGCCAAAGGCACGCCGCTGCACGATGCGACGGTCGTCGGCGACACGGTGGGCGATCCGTTCAAAGACACGTCTTCCGTAGCGATGAACCCGGTCATCAAGTTCACGACGCTGTTCGGATTGTTGGCGGTCGAATTAGGCTTGAAGCTCGGACAAAGTCAGGGTGCGGGCATCAACCGCGTGCTGGCCGCAATCTTCTTTCTGGTGTCAGCCTTTTTCGTCTGGCGGTCGTTCTACGGCATGCGGATTGGCTCAGAGAAGTAAGCGCAGAAATTGCTACGTTCACAGAAACGCCCGTGTTGATTGGTTCAATCGCACGGGCGTTGTGTTGTCTGCGAATGGCGGTTCAATTCTTCCTTCTTCATTCTTTTTGTGGGTAAGCAGTCGAAAGCGTAATTCCTCCCGCTTAGAAATGAAGAGGGAAAAATGAAGAAGGAAGAATGAGAGATCGTTCGCTGTTCAAGCAGCGAGGGCGAGCAAAGTGGCTTCGGTGGCAACCTGCCGATTGATGTTGATGGTCAAATTGCGGCGCAGTTCGTCGAACTTAGCAATCCATTCCAGCAGGCGCGCGAGGCCGATTTTTTCCGCCAACGATTGCAGCCGATCTGTGACATCGGTGTTGACGACATTCGCATCTGCTCCATTGGCTGCGACGAGAAACACATCGCGCAACACATTCAGCAACAAGTTCAGCATCCGCTCAAACACCTCGCGTTCCTGCTTGCCGTAATGCTCGGCGGCTTTCAGCAAGCGATATTTGTTGTTGCCTGCCGCAAGCAATTCCAACAGCTCCAACATCTCGCGGCGTTCGCGGCGATAGTCGGAAAGATCAATCGCCGTTGCTTGCCCGATGCGTCCGCCCGTCAAGCGCGCCAGCAATTGCGTGTCGGGCGTCGCGCGCGGCACAATCTTTGCTAAATACGCTTCCATTTCAGCAATCGAAAGCGGCGCAAAATTCAGTCGTTGCGCGCGGGAGCGAATCGTCGGCAACAACGCATCAGGCCGCGACGTGAGCAAAATAATTGTGGAAGTCGGCGGCGGTTCTTCGAGCGTTTTGAGCAAGGAATTCGCGGCTTCTTCGCGCAAGCGGTCTGCCTCATCAATCAAAAAGAACCGCTGCTTTCCTTCGCGTGGTCGCACTTGCACATCGTTGGTCAAGGCGCGCGTCTGCGCGATTTTGATGTACGCGCCGTCGGGTTGAATCGTCACGACATCGCTGTACGAATTGCTTTGAATGCGTTCGCAAACCGGGCAGGCATCGCAACTGTCGTCGCGCGATGGCGAAGGCTTCTGACAATTGACAGCTTTGGCGAGCGCGAGTGCGAACTGTCGTTTGCCGACGCCTTCTGCACCCGCAAAAATCAATGTCATCCCCAAATCGCCGCGCCGCAGCAGGCGTTGCAGAATTTGTTTGTTGTGCTCGTTGCCGATGAGAGTGGAGAAAGACATACGGGGCGAAAGCGGTCTATAAACTCAGATGATTCCTCGCAACGCTTCGGTCACCAGCGGTCGCACGGCTTCGATGGAGCCGGAAGCAGGGATGATGCGAAAGCGGTTGGGTTCTTGTCGGGCTAATTCCAAATAGGCTTGGCGCACGCGCTCGTGAAATTCCTGCGGTTCGCGATCCAACCGATCTGCCTCCGCTTCGGCGGGATTGTCTGTGGAGTCCCCGCCGCGCCGATGAATGCGCTCCATCCCCGTCGCCACATCAATCTCGAAGAGCAGCGTCAAATCTGGCTTGAGTCCGCCCGTCGCCAGGTCATTGAGTTGTTTGATGAGCGTCAGATCGAAGCCGCGTCCGTAGCCTTGATAGACCGTCGTTGCATCGTAAAAGCGATCACTCAGCACGAGTAACCCTTTGGCCAAATTCGGCGCAATAACTTCGCGCACATGTTGCGCGCGGTCGGCGGTGTACAACAAGAGTTCTGCTAAAGGATCAACGGAATGACGCGACACATTGAGCAAAGCCGCGCGGATCATTTTGCCGAGTTCCGTGCCGCCGGGTTCGCGGGTCGAGACGAAAGGAATGCTGTGACTGATGAGGATGCGTTCGAGCAGGCGCAGTTGGGTAGTCTTCCCACAACCGTCAATGCCCTCGAACGTTATGAGCTTGCCGCGCGTCATTGTGCCTGATTGTTTCTCTCACTGGTGAGCTTACCCACCTTGTGTTCCGCCGTTGGGGGCAGGGGGAGCAGCCGGAGGAGGTGGCGGGGGAGGCGCGCTACTACTTTGCTGATGTCCTCCACCATAATGACCGTGCTGCACTGCGCCGCGTGGGACGGAGATCGTCGAAATCGCGTGTTTGAAAATCAACTGTTCCAAATTGCCAGACTCCAAAACGACTGAGAATTTGTCAAAGCTGCGAATTCGTCCAGTGAGTTTTACGCCGCCGATTAAGTAGATCGTCACATTAATGCGATCTCGACGCAGCGTATTCAAAAAACCGTCTTGAACGTTTTGAGATGCTTGGGTATCCATGGCTTAAGCCTCTCTCGTGGCAGTTTGTTAATTCGTTTGTTAATAATCCATCCGGGGCACCGAAGGTGACAGCGGCGTATCTTAACCGAAACACTAGGTTGTGGCTACTAATTATTTGCCGGGCGGGTAAAAGTTCGCAATTTATTTCGCCCGAACGAAGGAACTCTTGGCACGACCATCGCCGCCGCGCCGAATCATCACGATTTCCGCCAGAATCGCCAACGCAATTTCTTCCGGCGTTTGTGCGCCAATGTCCAAGCCGATGGGCGCATAGACGCGGCACAGCAATTCGTCGCTGACGCCTTCGCGTTTCAGATGTGCGCGAATCGTCGTCGTGCGGCGACGGCTGCCGATCATTCCGATGTAACGCGCAGGCTTACCAATCACTTCCTGCAAACAAATTTCGTCGTGCTTGTGTCCGCGCGTGACGATGACCAAATGCGACGCCGGGGTAATTTTGAGCGATTGCAACGCTACGACGAAGTCATTCGCAATCAACTGAATGCGCTCGTCGGGGAAACGCTCGCGCGCCACGAACTCCGCCCGATCATCCATCACCGTCACGCGAAAGCCGAGAAACACGCCAGCCTGCGCCACCGCCAATCCGACGTGACCGCCGCCGCACACAATCAACTCCAACGGCGGGCGCGCGATTTCAAACAGCAAGCGCGTCGCGCCCAAAGTTTGCGTCACGATTTCCTGTCGTTCATCGGCGATCAGCGCCAGCGCCAACTCCGCCGCCGAAGCATCCAACGCCTGCCCCAAGCCAAGCGTGCCGCCCACCATCGCGCCGCCTTCTTCAATCAACAAGCGCGTGGTTTTTTCTACCGCCTGCGCCACCACCGACACGAGCGCCAATGAATGCCCGTTCGCAAATGCGCGTTGAATCGCCGTAGAAATTTCAGCAGGCTTCAGCATTACCAGACCTCGATCATCACTTCCATCTCGCCGCCGCAAATCATGCCTTCTTCGTCGGGCGGCACATCGGGGTTGTCGCGCAAGGTGAAATGACACAGCCGCGCTTTGCCGTCGCTCAAGGCTTCGCGCGCTTCGGCCCAGACATCCGCCTCGACACAGCCGCCCCCGACCGTGCCCAGCATTCGTCCGCTTTCATACACCAACAACTTCGCGCCCGTGCGTTGCGGCGTCGAACCCGACGTGGTGATGATCGTCGCGACTGCGAGTTTATCGCCTGCGGTCTGTGCTCTCGTGATTTCGTCGTAAACTTCGGTTTGTGTCAGCAAGCTCATAGCGTGATGCCTCCGCGCCGCAAAGTGTACAGCACGCGGACAGCCGCGAAAAGCGCGTGGCAGAGTTGCCGCAAAAACTTTACGGATGTTCGCCTTTCGCTGGTGGCAGAGGCTGAATGCTGGCGCTGGTGTGCGTGAGCGTGAAGTAATAAATGATGTGCGCGCGCACGTCTATCGGCTGATTGTCCACTTTGGCCGGATCGAACATCAGTCGTTTGGCAGCATCCAGCGCGCTTTCGTCCAAACCATAGCCCAGCTTCTGTTCGACCGCGAGGTCTTTGAGCTTTCCATCGCGCGCAAACAAGGCGCTCAGCACCACTTTGCCTTCGATCTTTTTCTCGCGCGCTTTGGCGGTGTAGAGCGGCAGAAACTGCGCGCGAATCTGCGGGCGCGGAACTTCCGCAACGCGCGGCGGCGGGGGTGGAGGCGGCGCGATTGCCTCGCTCGGTTGTGCGACAGGCCGCAATTCTTCCGGGTCAGGCTCGTAAACGCGAATGATTTCGATGACGTCCAGCGGGTTGATTTTCGGGCGCGTTGGCGCGCTGACTTCTTTGACGCTGCGTTCGAAGATGAAGAATCGTTCGCCGCGTTTTTCGATGCCGCTGATCTGCCACTTCCCTGCCAGCACATCGCCGACACGCAAGTTCTGACTTTTGACATCGCTCACGCCGAGCATTGTCGTGATTTCGTCCGCCGTCAGAATTTGCAAATCGGGAACGAGGTCTTCGCCGCTGAGAATCGCGTGACGTTCGACATACTGCTTTTGCAACAGCAGCCGTTGTTTCGAGCGCGTGTAGTCGCTGCGGCTGATTTCCTGCTGTTCGAGTTGATATTCCAACTCGTTCAGTTCTTCCGCAATGTTCGTGAAATAGGCTGTGATGACTGGGCCAAACGCGATTTTTGCCGGTTGCTTTGTTTGTCCTGCCGCTGCGAAGCCAACAAACGCAATCAAAACCGTGATAGTGAAAAAGAATCTTGCCATTGCTGTTTCCCGGTCAGGCCCAAACCGACTGGGATTATGGCGTATCCATTCTCAAGCGGTCAAGCAAGCATTTTCCGCACGGAAAGCCAGCTTTCACCGCAGAGACGCCGAGGTCTCGCAGAGCTACACAGAGTTTTTTGAGATTACTGAACCGCTGGAAGGTGACAACTCTCTGCGTTTCCTCTGCGCCATCTCCGCGCCTCTGCGGTGAAAAGCCCTTTCCTCTTCGCTTTTCAACGAAGCTCTTTCTCTCGCAATTCCACCGATTCAATGCGCCCATCTGAAACCAACCGCACCAGCGTTTCCTGTACGCCCGTCACGGGCTGCATCAGCTTCTGAATTTCGTCTTCGCTGAACCCGTTCGCCTTTGCCAATTCCAAAAATTGTCGCGCGTTTTCCATTTGCAATTGCGCGTTCTTCAGTCGAATCGCTTCGTTCTCCAATTGGATTTTGGTGTTCTGTGCGGCCAGATGATCGTCTTCCAAACTGCGCCGCCGCGAATGCACGCGATAATCAATCAGCCGAAACAGGAAGTCTTTGACGTGGCCTACAACAGTTCCCACGCCCGCCAAATCCGTGAAGCCAGGCGAGCTGTACTGAATTTGGCAGACTTCCAATTCCGCCTGCGGATGATGCGTTTTGATATGGTGTGCCAGAAGCGATCTTTCAGCCCACATTTCAATCTGCCTTTCTGTTTCGTTACTGGTCGCCACAGCAACAATCCTTAGCCCCAGGTTGTAGAGGAAATCCAGTTCGTGCAGGAAAGTCGCCATGTCCGATGCTGACCAGTCATCACTGATGTTGATTCGGATGATCTGCCGGGAATCGAACGACATGTTATTCTCCTAATTTTCAAGCGGGAAATTTTCGATAAAGATAGAAAATCTTTCGCGCGAACTTATAACACCGCTATTCAGCTTTTTCAAGCCTGGCGATTGACAATTTTCGTTAAGCTTCGATAATTAAGCGATTGTTTAGTAAAGATATTCGAGAGCAAAGAAAGCTCTTGAGGAGGCAGTTATGGCATTAAGCGATCAACAGCACGCCGTTTTGGAATTCCTCGAACGCTACGTCACCACGAAAGGCAAATCGCCGACGATGGCCGAAGTGCAAACACATTTCCAATTCAGTTCGCCTTCGACCGTGCATCATCATTTGCGCAAGTTGGAAAAAGCCGGGCACATTCGCCGCACGCCCAACATCTCGCGCGGCATCGAAATCATCAGTCGCAGCGACGAGCACGGCGAAACCGAAATCCCGCTGCTCGGCTACGTCGCCGCCGGCAAACCGATCATCACGGAATTGAATGACGAATGGCTCACGATTCCGCGCACGATGGTGGGCAAAAAACGCACGTTCGGCTTGATCGTGCGCGGCGATTCGATGAGCGGCGATGGCATTCTGGACGGCGATTACTTAGTCATCGAAGCGAGCGAGACCGCCAACAACAAAGACATCATCGTCGCGCTGATTGACGACGGCGCAGTCGTGAAATATTTCTTCCGCGAAAAAGGGCAAGTCGTTTTGAAGTCGTCCAATCCGGCCTACAAACCCATCAAGGTGAAACCGTCGCAACGCTTTTTGATTCGCGGAAAACTACTCGGCGTCTTGCGTTTGTATACGCGCCAGCGAAAATAGCTGCGCCCATGACGAACGATCCCCACAATACTTTTGTAGTTCGCAGTGCAACGTCTGACGATGCCGCCGCGCTTGCCAAACTCACGCACGAATTGTTGCTCTACGAACGTACTCTTTCTAATGCGCCGCGCGAAGCGAATCCCTGGGCGGCCAGTCTTGATGAACTTCACAAACAATTACGCTTGCCGAACACACGTTTTTTCGTCGCGGAAAAAGAGCAACAAGTTGTCGGCTACCTGCGCGCCGTGATTGTCGGACGAACGTTGCCGCGCGAAGAACTCGGTTGGATTGGATGGGTAAAAGATGGGATCGAACGCATCGCGCGTTGGAGCTTCACGTTGGTGATGCGTCGCCCGCGCCCCGCCGTGCAAGTCGAAAGCGGCTACATCGCCGGAACGTTTGTCGCCGAAGAAGCGCGCCAACTCGGCATCGGGCGCGCGTTGGCAACAGCAGCGGAAACGTGGTTCAGCGAACAAGGGCTGAAGAACAGCGAATTGCACGTGCTGTTTCAGAACGAAACCGCGCGGCAGATGTGGGAAGAACTTGGCTACGAGCCGTTAGCATTGGGGATGCGAAAAAAGCTTCCGTGATCTACTGATTTTCTTCGTACCATTCCACCGTGCGCCGCAAGCCTTCGGCAAAGCCAACGACGGGTTGGTAGCCGATCATTTTTTCCGTGTACGAAATATCGGCCTGCGAATGCCGCACATCGCCCGCGCGCATTTCTTTGTAAATCGGCGTCAGTTTCGTGCCGAGGATCGTTTGCAATTCGGCCAGCAATTGATTCAGCGTGATGCGGTCGCCGACACCGATGTTGACGACCGTGCCGTGTGCATTCGGCGTTTCAGCCGCGAGCAAATTCGCGCTGACGACGTTGTCAATGTAGGTGAAATCGCGCGACTGCTCGCCATCGCCATAAATGACGGGCGGTTCGTTGGCCAGCAACGCCGTCACGAATTTTGAGATCACGCCCGAATACGGTGACGACGGGTCCTGGCGCGGGCCGAACACGTTGAAGTAGCGCAGCGACACGGTCTCCAACCCGTAAACTTGCGAAAACACCTGACAATAAAATTCGCCGAAGAGCTTTTGTGCGGCATACGGCGAGAGCGGCGTCGGATACATTTCGACGTGCTTGGGCAGGACTTCCGTCTCGCCATACGCCGAACTCGAAGCCGCAAACACGAGCCGCTTGACGCCCGCTTCTTTTGCCGCGAGCAGTACATTGAATGTGCCGTCCACATTGGCTTCGTGGCTCAGGCGCGGCTCGACGACGGAGCGCGGCACAGACGGAATCGCAGCTTCGTGAAAGACGACGCGCACGCCTTCCATCGCTTGTTGCGTGATTCGCTCGTCGCGAATGTCGCCTTCGATGAATTCAATTTGGCCTTCCAGATGTGCAAGGTTGTGGCGATGCCCCGTCATCAAATTATCCAACACGCGCACGCGATCTCCGCGCTTGACGAGTGCTGTTGCGATGTGCGAACCAATGAAGCCTGCGCCACCAGTCACTAAATAAAGTTTGCTCACAGTGAGGTTTTCCTTCCTATAATTAAAGATAGACAAAAAGATAGGCGACCGGGGTCGCCTCTGCGATTGACTGCTGATCGGGGTACTCTGAAAAATTGCTGGTAGCGCGTACGGGACTCGAACCCGTGCTCTCCGCCTTGAGAGGGCGGCGTGTTAACCAGTTACACCAACGCGCCATATAAAAAAACCATCTATTTTCAAGGGGCCAATCGCAGACGGTTGTATATCACGCTCCCCCTGGTTTTTCAATCATTGGCACGCGACTGGACAACGGCGCGCGCGAAATTTAGAATGACTTCCACCGCGAGAAAAACTGGTTCCAAACGCTGCTCAAAAGGATTTCATTATGTTTCAGCAAAAAGCTAAAGCCCCTGCCGCCAAGAAACCCGCGCCGCCCAAAGCGCAAGCTCCTGCCGTACAACGCCCCGCGCCCGTGTACGATGTTGTGATCGTCGGCTCCGGCGCGGCAGGCGGGACTGCCGCCAAAGTTTTGGTTGAAGCCGGCCTCAACGTGGCGATGCTCGAAGCCGGGCCGCTGCGTAAGCACATGCTGGATTTCGCCTATCACGATCCGTTTCCCTATGAAGACCCGTATCGCGGTCTCAAGAGCGAAGCGAACAGCGACGCGGTGCGCAAAAAATATGTCTTCGGCCCGAATGCCTACGCGCCCTGGCCGAATCCTGATGAGCCGTACACGACGCCGAAAGACACGCCGTATGAATGGATGCGCGCGCGCAATGTCGGTGGGCGCACGATGTTTTGGGGACGCTTTGCGAATCGCTACAACGAAGCCGATTTTAAGATGCGGTCGCGCGATGGGATGGGGTTGGACTGGCCAATTGAATACAAAGACGTCGCGCCATATTACGACAAAGCCGAACAGTTTATGGGCGTGTGTGGGGCGAAAGAAAATCACCCCGATTTGCCCGACAGCGACAACTTCCTGCCGCCCGTCGCGCTGAAATGCCCGGATCATTTGCTGAAAAAAGCGGCGGAAAAATTGGGCATTCGCGCGATGCACGTGCGGCGCGCGATGCTCACGCAAACGCACAACGGCTTTGCGAAATGTCACTTTTGCGCGGGCTGCGATGACGGCTGCGAAACACATTCGTTTTATAACTCGGCCTTTCGCCAAGTCGTTCCGCTGATGACCAAATTCCCGAAGACGTTCACGCTGATTCCGAACGCGATGGCGCAAAAAGTGAATGTGAATGCGGCGGGCTTGGCTGACAGTGTGAGCTATGTTGACAAAACGTCGGGCGAACAAAAACAGATCAAGGCGCGCGTCGTGATGCTCGGTTGCGGCACGCTCGAAACGACACGGCTGCTGCTGCTCTCGAACATTGCCAATGGAAGCGGGCAAGTTGGCAAAAACTTCATGGAGCATTTGGACGTCGGCGCGCAAGCCTTCCTGCCCGATTTGAGCTTTGCCGAACGTGAAGCGGGTGACGGCATCGGCGGTTCGCACATCATCATGCCCTGGTTCGGTTATTTTCGCCCGAACGAAAAGCGCGATTTTCTGCGCGGCTTTCAAATCGAACCATCGGTGCGGCAACGTTCGCGTCCCGACAAACGCCCGAAAGACACGCCCGGCTTTGGCCTCGACTTCAAAAAAGAAATTCGTCGTTGGCAAGGCACGCGCGTGTCGTTGGCCTGTCACGGCGAAATGCTGCCGAGTCCGAATAAGTTCGTCGAACTCGATCCGACCACCAAAGACAAATGGGGCAGCCCCGTGCTGAAGATTCATTACAAATGGGACGACAACGACTTGAATATGTTCAAGTACGCGCGGCAAACCTACGAAGAAATCTTTGCGGCGGCGAAAGCGGTTGAGGTGCGCTTGCCCAAAGTGCCTGACCCGGCAGGTCATTCCATTCACGAAATGGGAACCGCGCACATGGGCAGCGACGCCAAGACGTCCGTGCTCAATCAATTCAATCAATCGTGGGATGTGAAGAATTTGTTTGTGGTGGACGCGGCGGCCTTCGCTTCCGGCACGCACAAAAACCCGACGCTGATGATTATGGCCTTGAGCTGGCGCGCGTCGGAATATGCGCTGGAAGAAATGCGCAAGAAAAACCTGTGACGAAGGCGGATTGTGGATTGCGGAAGGCGGATTATTGCTTGTAGACTTCGCGCTTTCGATAGAACGTCATGAATGAGCAAGCAACGAAACCCGCCTTCCGCATTCCGCATTCCGAACTCGTCGCAGTTGCCATTTGCCTGCTCTATTTTGCCTTCCTGATTTACTTTTCGCGCCAACATCCTTTTGGCACTTACGCAACGGAAACGGATTTTTACCATCTCTACGCGCCCGATGCTGCGCGCATTGCTGCCGGGCAATTTCCGCTGAATCAATTTCAAGGGCCGGGCTATCCCGTGCTGCTTTCCTTAGTCTCGAAATTCACGGGCGATCTGTTTGTCGCCGGCAAATGGATTTCGATTATCAGCGCCGTGCTGTGTCTGTGGTTGATGTTCGAATTATTCAAGCAACTCTTCAGCGAATGGGTTGGCGTCGGCGCGGCGTTGTTGTCCACAACGGTGATCGAGTTCCCGGAATTTTCGTTGCAGGCAACGACGGACATTTTCTTTTTGTTGCTCTGCCTCGTCGCGCTCGTGCTTTTTACGGGAGCGTATTTTTCGTTGCGAATGCGCATCATCTTCGCCGCGTTTTTTACGGGCGTCGCGTATCTGACGCGCTACAACGGCGTGTTTTTGCTTGCGTGTTTTGTGTTTGCGATTCTCGTGATGAATTTGTTTGAGAAGGCTTGGCGCGAACGTGTGATTTTGACCGGCGTCTTTGTCGCCGCGTTTTCCCTCACCATTCTGCCGTGGTTGATTGCGAATGCGCAGCAGCACGGCTCGCCGCTGCACAACACGAATTATTTGAATATGGCGACGCTGTTTTATCCCGAACTCGCCGACGGCGAAGTCACGCAGGACGGCACGCGCAAGTTGCAGGATCAGTTTCATTCATTTGGCGAAGTGCTCGCATACAAGCCGCTGCAAGCTGTGGCGCGCTATTTCGGTAATCTCGGCGAGATATTTGTAAGTTCCCTGCGCCCGACGTTGGTCGCACGGCTGACAGGATGGCTCGGATGGATTGGACTATTTGTTGCCTTGCTGGAAATCTTCTTGCGCGGCTTTTTCGCGGGCGGAAAACTCACGACGCAAGCGAAAGCGCGACTGCTGCTGTTTTTCTCAATGGCGGTGTATTTCTTACTGATGGGGCTGAATCATTGGGAAGCGAGATATTTCTTTTTCATCGGTCTGTGCTACTGCGGCCTGGCGGCGTATCTGGCGTACATGCCCATCACGTGGTTGAACGCCGCATCTCCGTTGACGCTCAACCGAACGCTGGTGGAAGTGGGCATTCCTATCATTTACTTTCTGGGCATCGGGGCCAATGCGTTTACGCCGACGCACGAAAGCTTTCGCAACTTCATGCAAAGTCATCCGCACGAAATCCCCGCCGCTGCGCAGTTTCTGCAATCCACGAACGCCGCGCCGCACAGCGTCAAAATCCTCGCGCGCAAACCGCATTTGCCGTTTATGGCCCAGCAGGATTGGGTCTTCTTTCCGCCCGTGAAATCGCTGGAGGAGTTGAAAATGTGGTTGGAAAAAAATCCGGTGGATTTCATCGCCATCGGCAAACGTGAATTGAAATCGCGCAAAGAACTCGCGCCACTCGGCGATCCGAAAACTGCGCCCGACTGGTTACAAGCGGCGTGGACGAACGACGATCCGAAATTTATTTTGTACAAGCCCAATTTCAAGTAGCGCGCCGCTCGACCAAACGACTGCTCAACACGCCGCGCCCGACTACTGCACCCAAGACAATCACGCCGCCCAGCGCCGCCAACAACGACGGCCTTTCGCCAATCATCAGCGCGACCCAAATCGGATTCAGAATCGGTTCGATTACCGGAATCAACACCAACTCCAACGCCGAAACATGCTGCGTCGCCTTCGTGAATAAAATGTACGCAATGCCAAGCTGAAACACGCCGAGCAAAATCAAACCGAGCCAATTCTTTGCATCCGGCTGACTCATCACCAACGAAGGCAAACCAATCAGCGCCGTCAAAATATTGCCGAGCAAAACGGATTCCATCGGCGACGAATCTTTTTGCTTGCGCAGCAGCATCGCCAGAAACGCAAAGCACAACGCGCTGAGCAAGCCAAAGCCATTGCCGAGCAACGTGCCTGCGCTCAAGCCGTCCAGCAAAAACAACATCATCCCCACCAACACCAACCCAATCGTCACCCAATCCAGCAAGCGCGTGCGCTCACCCAGCACCCACGCGCCGAACAGTGCGATATAAATAGGCGCGGTGTATTGCAACAAAATCGCATTCGCCGCCGTCGTCGTTTTGTTGGCGACGACGAAAAACAAAACTGTGCCGCAGTATGCAATGGCACAACCGATTTGCGTCGCCGACCAAGTGAATTTCGGACGACGAAGAAATGCCCAAATCACCAGCGCCGCCACCGCGCTGCGACCGCTTGCGACCGCCAACGCGGGAAGCTGCACCAGCTTGATCAGAAACCCAGCCGTACTGAATAAAATCGCCGCGAGCACGAGAAACACCATCGCGCGCCGCCGTTCGGGAGCAGTAGTCATAGGCTCGGTCTTTTACTTGAACTCGACTTGATCGTGCAAGGCGAACAAGGCGCTTGTGCTTTATTTTTGTGCGTGGAAGAATAACGTTTTTTTCAGGAGGCGAGATTACTGACTGTATGACTAAGACTTTTTATGTGACGACGCCGATTTATTACGTCAATTCGCACCCGCATTTGGGGCATCTGTACACGACGATCATTGCCGACACCGTCGCCCGCTTCAAACGGCAACGCGGCTACGATGTGTTCTTCCTGACCGGCACGGACGAACACGGCATCAACATCGAACGCGCAGCGGTGAACGCTGGCTTGCCAGTCCAGCAACACGTAGACAACATCGTCAACGAATTCCAAACTGCGTTTGCCGCGTACAACTTCAGCAACAACCACTGGATTCGCACGACCGCCGATTACCACAAACAAGGCGTAGCCGAACTGTGGCGACGCGCGCGCGAAAACGGTTTCATTTACAAAGGCAGTTACGAAGGCTGGTACTGCGCGGGCTGCAACGAATTCAAGCCCGAAAGCGAAACGCATCCCGGCGCGGACGGCACGCCGATTTGTAACACGCACGAACGCCCGCTCGACAAAGTGGCCGAAGAAAGTTACTTCTTCAAACTCTCCGCATTTCAAGATCGCCTGCTCGAATACTACGAACAAAACCCCGGCTTCATTCGTCCCGAAGCGCGGCGCAACGAAGTCATCAGTTTTGTCAGCAGCGGCCTCAATGATCTGTCCGTCAGCCGCACGTCAGTCAAATGGGGCATTCCGGTTCCCGACGATCCCGAACACACGATGTATGTTTGGTTCGATGCGCTGACGAATTACATCACGGCGATTGGCTTCGGCAACGACACGCGCGGCGGCGAAGCACAGTTCTATAAATATTGGCCTGCAAATTTACAATTGGTAGGCAAAGACATTCTGCGCTTTCACACCGTGTACTGGCCTGCGTTTTTAATTGCCGCCGGACTCGAACCCGCACACACCTGCTTCGCGCACGGAATGTGGTTGTCGGGCGGGCGCAAGATGTCCAAAACGCTCGGCAACGTGATTGATTTGGCTGTGCTGGCGAAGCATTTTCAGACTGATGCGGTGCGCTATTTTGCGTTGCGCGAAATGGTGTTTGGGCAGGACGGCGATTTCACGTACGAAGCATTGATTGATCGCATCACGGCAGATTTGGCGAGCGGTTTGGGTAATCTGTCCAGCCGCACCCTGACGATGATTCGCAATTACTGCGACGGCGAAATTCCCGTCGCAAGGCTTTCAAATAACGCCGAACTCGACGCCCGCGCCGCCGAAGTCAAATCCGCATTCGCTTCGGCACAAGAACAGTTCGACAAAGAATTCGACGAATACAATTTCTCGCGCGGCCTCGAAGCTGTCTGGCAAGCCATTGCCGTCGTGGACAAATTCATCTCCGACGCCAAACCGTGGGACATTGCCAAAGACCCAGCACGCCGCGCCGAACTCGAATTGGTTCTCGCCACCGCTATTGAAGCTTTGCGCAGCGCAACTGTTTTGCTCGCCCCCGTGTTGCCCGAATCCACACAAGCGATTTGGGAACAACTCGGTGAATCCGGCAACGTCTCTGAAATCGCACCGAACGCGCTTGCGCCTGTTGCGCCGGGAACGCGCATTGGAGACATCAAACCCGTATTTCCACGATTGGACAAAAAGAAAGTTATGAACGAAATCAACCAAGCCGAAGCCGCGAGTCAGGAAGCTCGCGCGCAAGAAACAAAGACTGAAACACCTGCCGCAGTCGCAACCGAAACCGCGCCCGCCGCGCCTGCTGAAGCTGCTCCGGCTGAAACTTCGACATCTGCCGTCGCACCCGAAGGCATCGCCTACATCGGCATCGAAGACTTCCTCAAAGTCGAACTCCGCGTCGGCGAAATCCTCACTGCTGAACGCATTCCGAAAGCCGACAAGCTACTGAAATTCACCATTGATTTAGGCGAACCCCAACCGCGCCAAATCCTCGCCGGCATCGCGCAATACTACGAACCCGAAAACCTCATCGGACGCAAAGTCATCGTCGTGGCGAACCTCGCGCCGAGAAAACTGCGCGGCCTCGAATCGCAAGGCATGATCTTGGCGGCTTCGATTGGGGATGAGGGGCGACCGATTTTGGCGGGCTTTTTGGAGGAAGTGCCGAATGGGGCGAAGTTGAAATAGGTATCCTTATATTAGAAAACAGAGGCTTCCGTGAATTTTCTTGATGCTGCTTACAAAGTTCTAAAAGAAGCTGGGCGTCCGTTGAAATATACAGAGATTACTTCGCGCGCGCGTACCCTTGATCTTTTAGAAACCAAAGGACAGACCCCTGAAGCGACGATGGGATCACGTTTATATGTTGACTCTAAACGACCAAGATCACGTTTTCGCCAAGTAAGTAGAGGCGTTTTTACCTTAGCTGAAGCTCCTTCAGATAACATTCATCGTCAGGTTGAGGCAATAAACAATAAAACAAGAGAGAGTATTCGACAGCATCTCTTGAAAATGCCCCCCAATCGCTTTGAGGTTTTGATAGGAGAGTTACTCAGAGCCATCGGTTTCAGGGAAGAAACCATTGAAATAACAGGAAGAAGTGGCGATGGCGGAGTTGATGTGCGCGGGGTACTCGTCGCTAGTGGCATAAGTGAAATTAAAACGGCTGTCCAAGCAAAACGCTGGAAAAATAACGTCCAATCTAAAGAAATCCGCGAGTTACGAGGCTCATTAACCGTTCATGAACAAGGCATCATCATAACAACTAGCGACTTTTCCTCAGGGGCTAAGGAGGAATCGCAAGCAGCAGGAAAAGTACCTATTAGTTTGGTCAACGGAGATAAGCTAATCGAACTATTGATAACCTATGGAATTGGCGTTAGACAAGAAAATCACACTTTGCAGTTACTTGATAAAGACTATTGGGGAGACATTATAGGAGATAAGATAAGGGAACAAAACACAAGCGATATAGTTTCCGTCAAATATCCGTTAGCTATTCAGGCAACGGCTCTCGGCAAAACATTTACTGCCAAGATGCTAGATTCCAAAGGCAGAGTTTCGTATCTTGACATAGACCACTCTTCTCCATCGCGCGCAGCGATGTTTGCAACTCAATGGAAGTCTTGCAATGGATGGACATTTTGGCGATTTGAGCATCCCAAAACTGGTGAATGGGTTGCGATTGATGTGCTGCGGCGATAATCTGCCCATTCCCATTTATTGGAGTCGTAATTTCTTCGCTTACAAACGGTCCCACTCGGTTTCAAGATTGCGGCGTGCCTGCGATTCATAGCTGGCATTCATCGCATCCGTAAAATAAAGCCGTTCCCGCTTCAGAAAGCTCTCTAAAACCTTCTTTCGTCCCTTGCGATACAAAAAGTAGGGAACCCACGAATATTCCTTCCGAATCGCTTGGCTGTATTGTTGGTACACTTCTTCGCTCGTTCCCAGGGTAGACAAATCGAAATCCAGAAACAGCTTCAGGTCCGTGGAATCGTTGAGCAATTTGTGCTTCTTCGTCGCCAGAATCATTTGCTTGGTGGCAGTGATTATTTCGCTCGGTACGGAAAGTTGGCTAAGCGTTGCTTCGGCCAGTTCCGCGCTTTTCTCTTCATTGTCGCTTTTCTTCGTGTGGTAGATTGCGTCGTGAAACCAGATCGCGAACGCGACGGTGTCGTAGCTTTGCAGTTCGTGCCGGAAGGATTCAGCGTGCGCAAGCAACGCGCGGATGTGGCTGAGATTGTGATAGGCGCGATGCTTTTCAGCATACTTTTCGCGCAGCAAAGCAAAGGCTGATGAAGAGCTTTCGTGGCCTGCACAAAGCTGATTCCACTGTTGCCGCAAAAATTCCTGTCCAGCCTCGTCTATTTGAAATTGCATACCGGTATTCTGGCGCGGTGCATGCTTTTTTCCAATGCTTACGGTATCATCGGCAATCTTTTGCTGAACTGAAACACTGATCATGAAGGCTATGTCTGAACCTGTAGATTTGAAAACGACTGTCAATCTTCCGAAAACGGATTTCCCGCTGAAAGGCAATCTCTCGCAGAACGAACCGCTGCGGTTGCAGAAGTGGGAAACGATGAATTTGTATGAAATGCTGCGTGAAGCGCGTCAGGGCAAACCATTATTTGTGCTGCACGATGGGCCGCCGTATGCGAATGGCAACATTCACATCGGCACGGCGCTCAATAAGATTCTCAAGGATTTTGTTATTAAATCGCGCTCAATGATGGGCTACTGGTCGCCGTACATTCCAGGTTGGGATTGTCACGGGTTGCCGATTGAAATTAAGGTCGAAGAGGAACTGAAAAAGAACAAACAGGAACTCGACCGCATGGCAATTCGCAAAGCTGCGCGCGCGTATGCGAACAAGTTTGTTGATTTGCAGCGGCAGGATTTCAAACGGCTCGGCGTGCTGGGCGAATGGGACGATCCTTACATTACGATGGCTCCGCTGTATCAGGCGAACATCGTGCGTGCGCTCAGCAAATTTGTCGAACGCGGCGCGGTGTACAAAGGCTCTCGGCCCGTGCATTGGTGCATCAGTTGTGTGACTTCGCTCGCGGAAGCGGAAGTCGAATACAGCGATCATTCGAGCTATTCGATCTATGTGAAATTCGCGTTTCCCGATGCGGCGAAAGTTGATCCGGCGCTCGCGGACAAGCGCGTGAGCATTATTATCTGGACGACGACGCCGTGGACGCTGCCTGCGAATTTGGGCATTACGTTCAACCCGAAATTTGAGTACAACGCGGTAGCTTTTAAAGATGGTGGTGGCGATGAAGTGTTCATCGTGGCGAACGGCTTGCTTGAAGACGTAGCGAAAAAACTGGGTTGGGAAAGCTACGAGATCATTGGAACGTACAGCGGCGAACGGTTTGATCGGCTGAACGCGCGGCATCCGTTTGTCGAGCGCGATTCGTTGTTGATGCTGGGTGATCACGTCACGCTGGAGGCGGGAACGGGCGCGGTGCATACAGCTCCGGGACACGGCTACGAAGACTTTTTGATTGGGCGCGAATATGGACTGGAGATTTACAATCCGGTGGATGGACGCGGTTATTTTATGCCGAATGTCGAGCATTTTGCCGGACAGCGCGTCGTGGCGCTCGGCAAAAATGATCCCGATGGAAACAAGGCGGTCATCGCGCATCTGGAATCCATCGGCGCGTTGCTCAAATCGGAAAAGTTCAATCACTCCTATCCGCATTGCTGGCGCTGTCGCAATCCGGTGATCTTTCGCGCGACGCCGCAATGGTTCATCTCGATGGAAAAGAGCGGATTGAATGCGGCGGCGGTCGAATCGTGCGACAAAATCGCGTGGCATCCGGGTTGGGGCAATGAGCGAATGAAGAATATGTTCCGCGACCGTCCCGATTGGAACATCTCGCGCCAGCGCGCGTGGGGCGTGCCGATCACGGTATTTTATTGCGACGATTGCGGCGAGACGTTGCTTGACCCGGCAGTGATGAATTATGTCGCCGATTTGTTCGAGAAAGAATCCGCCGATGCCTGGTACGAACGCGACGTGAAAGATTTGGTTCCGCCGGGGACAAAATGCAAATCTTGTAGCTCAGAAAAGCTGAGCAAAGAAAATGACATCCTCGACGTGTGGTTTGATTCGGGCGCAAGCTGGCTCAGCACGCTCGAACCGCGTGGGCTGCCGTATCCTGCCGATGTGTATTTGGAAGGCGGCGATCAATTTCGTGGCTGGTTCAATTCGTCGCTCGTGATCGGTTTGGCGGTCAAAGATGCGCCGCCGTATCGCGGGGTGATTTCGTACGGCTGGGCTGTAGACGGCGAGGGCCGCAAGATGTCGAAGTCGCTCGGCAACACGGTTGAGCCGGAAAAAGTCATCAAGCAAAGCGGCGCGGAAATCATTCGATTGTGGTGCGCGGCGATCAATTGCTACGAAGACATGCGCATCTCGCCCGAAATCCTGACGCGACTTTCCGACGCCTATCGCAAGATTCGCAACACGGCGCGCTATTGTCTGGGCAATTTGGATGGCTTTGATCCGGCGATGGACAAAGTGGCGTTTGACGAGATGCTCGAAATTGATCGCTGGGCGCTCGCGTCCGTCAACGAAATGACGAAGCGTTGTGTGGATTCTTATCAGAAGTACGATTTCACGGACGTGTATCAGGCGCTCTATCACAACGCGACGGTGACGATGTCGGCGCTGTACTTCGACATTTTGAAAGATCGGTTGTACACGTCAGCACCGAAATCGTTGGAACGCCGCTCGGCACAAACCGCGCTCTATGAAATTGTCGCGCGCATCGCCAAGCTGTCTTCGCCATTGCTCGCGTTCACGTCGGACGAAATTTGGGAAAACATTCCCAGAGCGACAGCGGAAGCGGCTTCGGTGCATCTGACGACGTTTCCGGCCTATGATGAACACTTGTGCAATGACGAACTGCTCGCGCGCTATGATAAATTATTTGGCGTGCGCGATGTGGTGATGAAGGCGCTCGAAGAAGCGCGCAATGCGAAGTTGATTGGCGCAGGACTTGAGGCGAAGGTTACAATTTCAGCCGATGCAGACACCCGCGCGTTTTTGGAATCTTTCGGCGCAGATTTGCGATTTATGTTTATCGTCTCGCAAGTCGAATTGCAGGACAGCGCAGAATTGAAAGTCGAAGTGGCGAAGGCGGACGGCGAAAAATGCGAACGCTGCTGGAACTACACAACCGACGTCGGCGTGAATACAGCATATCCGGGCGCGTGCGGACGTTGTGTCGTGAATATTGAAGCAATGCTTGCGCGCTGAGGTAAGATAGGCTACTACGCGAAAGGAGCAGATGTTTTATGTCAGAAGAGATCACGAAAAAACTGGACGAAGTTACCGGAGAAGAAATTCCGTTTGAAGAATTTGTGCGCCGCCAGTTTGTCTTGCTACATCAGCGCATCAACGAAATGGAAACGGGCATACGAACAGAAATGGTCGAACGTTTTGTGCAAGTCAGTCGTCACGTCCGAGAAGTTAAAGACGAACTTAGTGGGACAAATCAAAATGTCCAAAAACTGGATGACAAGATGTTCCAGCTTAATCGCCAAATGCGTGATCTTACTAACAAAGTAGACGTCTTCGTGCAAGAGCATCTGTACCTCAAGCGTGACGTGCGTGACCTGCAAGAGACTTTAGAGCAAAGACATTGAACCGATGAATACCAAGCTTCCTTACTTCATCATTGCCATCGTTGTGCTGATTGCCGATCAGGTCACGAAGGCTTGGGCGACGGCGAGACTGCAATTTATGGAGTTGCAGACGATGGAGATTATTCCGAATTTCTTTCGCTTCACCTACGCGCGCAATCGCGGCGTCGCGTTTAGTTTGTTCGCCGACGCCCAATTTGAAATGAAGTGGATTCTGGCGAGTATCTCCACTGTCGCGGCGATTGGCGTGTGCGTGTATTTGTGGCGGTCGGGCGCGCACGAAAAACGATTGAACTATGCGCTGTCGTTTTTGCTCGCCGGGATTGTCGGCAATTTGATTGATCGCGTGCGGCTCGGCGAAGTCGTGGACTTCATAGATTTTCATTGGTACGAAAGCTATACGTGGCCGACGTTCAATATTGCCGATGCGGCGATTTGTGTGGGCGCGGCGCTGCTGGCGATTGAGATGATGCGCGAACAAAAAGTTTCGCAAGCACAAACCACCGAAAGTTAATTCTGCCCCCAAGCATGTTTCCTGAACTCTTCAAAATCCCCGGCCTAGATTTCACCGTCAATACTTATGGAGCCTTGTTAGCCCTCGCGTTTTTGGCCGGGCTGTTTGTGATGGCGCGGCAGGCGACGGCGGACAATCTCGACAAAAACCGCGTGTACGATTTGGGCTTGTGGGTGCTGGTCGCTTCGTTGATCGGCTCGAAGTTGCTGATGATCGTGACGGATTGGGAGGACTATCAAGGCGATTGGCGCGCGTTTTTGTCGCTTGATTTTCTGCGCTCTGGCGGCGTGTTTTATGGCGGCTTCATCGGCGCGGTCATCGCGTCCGTGATTATGATGCGCATTTACAAACTGCCGTGGTGGCGTACGGCGGATGCGTTCGCGCCGGGCATTGCGATTGGGCAGGCGATTGGGCGGCTCGGTTGTTTCAGCGCGGGTTGTTGCTGGGGCAAACCGACGACGGCGTTTTGTGGTGTGCATTTCAGTGACAAAGGACACGAGACAACCAATGTGCCGACCATTGTGGGGCATCTGCCAGCGGCAATTCAGCAGCAATGGGCGGACAAGCTCGGTGGCTTGACCGCGCCGATTCATTTGCATCCGGTGCAACTGTACGAAGTCGGCGCGACGCTAGTAATTTTTGCCATCTTGTTGGTGATGGCACGCAAGCGCAAATTTCACGGACAAATTGTGTTGGCATATGCAGTGCTGTATGCGGTGGCGCGCTTCATCATTGAGTTTTGGCGCGACGATCCGCGCGGCGCGTTGTTGGGGGTTTCGACTTCGCAATTCATTGCGGCGCTGATTTTTGTTGGCAGTATCGCAGTGTATATTTATCGGTCGCGCGCGCCAAAAAACTCATCTCAGATTTGAGATTTGAAATTTGAAATAAAGGTCATTTCCAATCTCCCATCTCCAATTTCCAATCCACCATGCGTCTCGCCTATTTCACACCGCTTCCGCCCAGCAAATCCGGCATCGCCGATTACAATGCGGAACTGCTGCCACATTTGGCGGAAGCAGCCGACATCACCGTGTTTGTCGAACACGAACGCGAACTGCGGCAAAATCGTGGACAGTTCAAATACGACGTGCGCGATGTGCTGCACTTTGCAGGGCTGCATGCGGAGCGGCCTTTTGATCTGTGCATCTATCATCAAGGTAACAATCCCTATCACGAATTTGTTTACGATCAGGCGATTCAAACGCCGGGACTGGTCGTGTTGCATGAACATTGCCTCCATCATTTGTTTGCGCTCAAAACGTTGGATCGCGGAGATCGCGCGGCGTATCGGAAGGTGATGTTTCAAGCGTATGGACGAGTCGGCGCAACATTGGCGGATGGGCGCGCGCGCGGGGTCAACCCGGATTACATGCAATTTGCGCTGCCGCTGAATTACCAGATTCTCGCGCGCAGCCTCGGCGTCATCACGCACAACGCATACGCCGCCGCGCATCTGGAAATCCCGGACAACATTGCGTTATCGAAGCGATTACCCGGCGCGTTGCCCGAAGCGCCGCTCGTGCAAGTGATCCCGCATCATCTTTCGCCGAAAGTGTATGAACTAGATGAGTGGGATAAAAACGATTGCCGCACAGAATTGCAATTGCCAGCCAATCGTTTGGTCATTGGCGCGTTCGGCTATGTGACCGAAGTCAAACGATTGCCCGGCGTACTGAAGGCCTTCAAGCAATTGCTGGCGGTGATCCCAGACGTAATGTTTGTGATTGTCGGCGAAGACCATTGGAAGCACAGCATCGTGCCGCTGATTTCGGATTTGGAAATGGACGACCACGTTCTGATTACGGGCTACACGAACGAGCGGCAATTTTTTCAGTATCTCAAAGCCGTAGACATCGTTGTCAATTTGCGCTACCCGACTGCCGGAGAAACATCCGGCACGTTGATTCGCACATTGGGCGCAGGCAAGCCGCTCATCACGTCAGACTTTGGACAATATGGCGATTTGCCCGACGAAGTTTGCTTGAAGGTCCCAGTCGGCGAAGGCGAAGAACAAGCGTTGTACAAAGAATTTCGTCGCCTTGCATTTCAGCCTGCGTTGCGCGAACGGCTCGGAAAACAAGCGGCAGAATGGGCGCGGCGCGAATGCAACATCGAACGTTGTGCGGCGCGGTATTTGGAATTCGCGGAGCAAGTGATGCGAGAACGAACGACGAGAGACGTCCCCCTCGTTCAGAGCAAAGAAACGCCGACGATTGATTGCGAAGATGACGAAGCGTTGCAGTATTTGTTCGACTGGTTTGCCGACGACGAAGGCACGCAAGGCTACATTCTCAAACACAAGCATCGTTTGTTGGACACGCTCAAGCTGATTCCGAAAGGCGACGGCACGCAGCGGCTTCTGGAACTCAGCAGCTATCGGCAAATGCCGCCGCTCGTGTATCGCTTTGGCAAATACGCGGAAGTCGTGACGACAGCGTTCTGGCACGGCGAGCCGGAGCGCAAGCCGCAAAGCATGTGCAACGACAAAACGGGCGAAGAATTGCAATTTGACTTCATCCGCTTGAATGTCGAGCGCGACCGCTTTCCGTTTGCCGACGAATCGTTCGATGTGGCGCTGTGCTGCGAATTGATTGAGCATCTGGCGGAAGACCCGATGCACATGATGATCGAACTCAATCGCATTCTGAAATGGGATGGATTGGTGATTATCACGACGCCGAATGTGAGCAGTGCGATCAGTATCCAAGCGGCGTTGCGCGGACGCAGTCCGTATATTTTCGGTCATTACAACCGCGAGAATATTTATTACGGTTTGAGTGATCGGCACAACCGCGAATACACGCCCGACGATGTGCGCGTGGCGTTGGAGGCGAGCGGTTTTGAGGTCATCAAGCTCTTCACGCGCGACACCTGGAATACGCCGGGGCCGGAAGTGATGCAGCTGCTGGCAACGACGAATGTTCCGCTGGAAATGCGTGGCGATAACATTTTCGCGGTCGGGCGCAAAGTCAGTTCGCACCTCGAACGCTATCCGAAACAGCTTTACGACTAAACCTTCCTTGTGATTTCCGTTCAAGGCATTTCTAAACTGTATCGTATTTATGACAGCCCGTCGGGTCGGCTCAAGGAAATTCTTTTGCGTGGCAAACGCAAATACCACCGCGATTTTTGGGCCTTGCGCGACATCACATTTGAAGTGCAGGCGGGTGAAACCGTCGGCATCATCGGACGCAACGGCGCGGGTAAAACCACATTGCTGCAAATCATCGCAGGTGTGCTGCAACCGACAGAAGGCGCGGTCACGGTTGAGGGCCGCGTGACAGCGTTGCTCGAACTCGGCAGCGGCTTCAATCACGAATACACGGGGCGCGAGAACATTTTGCTGTCGGGGCAAATCCTCGGCTTCAGCGAAGCAGAAATGCGCGAACGGTTGGACGTGATTGTGCGGTTTGCCGAGCTTCAGGAATTTGTAGATCAGCCCGTCAAAACCTACTCGACTGGAATGATTATGCGGCTGGCATTCGCGGCAGCGATTCACGTTGACCCGGATGTGTTGATTGTGGACGAAGCGTTGTCGGTCGGCGATGTGTATTTCCAACGCAAATCGCTGGATCGCATTGAATATTTTCGCCAGGCCGGAAAAACCGTGTTGTTCGTTTCGCACGATCCGCGTTTGATTCAGCGGTTTTGCACGCGCGCGGTGTGGCTGGAAAGTGGAAAAACCGCGATGATCGGCGAGGCCAAAGAAGTCGTCACAGCGTACGAAGCGTTTTGCCAGCGCCTGGAAAATGAACGGCTCAGCGTGGTGTCGCAGGAAATGGAGCAGGATTTGCGCGAGGCTGCGCCGCTGGCGCGCGACCTCAAACTTGTCGGCTCGCGTTGGGGCAATGGGCACATCCAATTTGCTGGCATTGAACTGATTGATGCTGACGGAGAAGCCAAATGGGTTTTCAAAACCGGGGAACCGATCTCCATTCACTTGCGGATCATCGCTGACCAGGATTACGAAGCCCCTGTCTTTGCCATTGATGTTCACCGCTTTGATGGTTTTTTCATCGGAACCATCAACAACTACGATTCACACCCCGTGACGCTGCCCATTCGGCGCGGCGAAAATACGATTCATCTGAAGATTCCCAATCTGGACTTACCCCAAAACAGTTACTTTCTCTCGCTCAAAGCCTACACCGAAGCCGACCCGCCGTTGTGGCCTGACCCGGCGGACGTGCATAACCAAACGTATCAGGTCACGGTGGTCGCGGAAAAAGCTCGTCACGGGTTGTTGCGGTTTGAAGCGGAATGGCACAACGGCGAAACAATCACGGTAAAAGCACCGGACAATCGTCATTAAAATTCAGCCAAAACGATAAAACCTCATCAAACAGCTTGACTCTGTTTTAAGTTCGGGCGTAAATTCACGCTACCGGCAGAATAGACTCTAACTGATCTATTGATCAGGCTCCTAACATAGCAAAACAATAAGAATTTCCGAAAGGATGGTGTTTATGTCCCTCACGAGATCCTTGTCGGTGGCGGTTATGACGTTACTCTGCACTCTTGCCCTGTCCGCCGTAACCAAAGCCGATACAATAACCTTTACCGCAGTTCTGAGCGGTGCCAATGAGGTGCCAGCCAGGACAACCAATGCGACAGGAATGGCCACGCTGGTGGTTGACACTGTCACGGGTAGAGCAACTCTTTCCGTCAGCTTTAGTGGTCTCACGACCGGGTTGACAGGTGCTCACATTCATTGCTGCGCTGGTCCCACGGCAAATGCGGGCGTCCTCATAGACTTCGGGTCCCAATTCACAGCGGGAGCAACCTCTGGCTCATTTACGAACTTTTCGTTTACGCTGACCGCCCAGCAAATCAATGACCTGCGGAATGGATTGATGTATGTCAACATTCACAGTTCGACCTACCCAGGCGGCGAAATTCGCGGTCAACTCTATGCCGTGCCTGAACCTGGCACGCTAATGCTCCTCGGAGCAGGCTTACTATCCGTCGCAACTGCGTTGAAAAAACGACGCGGGCGAGATTGAATTTTGGTGAGAAAATTCGTTTTCGAGAGGGGTAGCAAAATTGCTGCCCTTTTTTTTCGCGCAACTTTATTACTTCCTTTTCCTCAAGCATTTCCACAGGCTGTGCAAAATACGCTATGATTCTTTTCTCGAATGCAGGCAAAGGATCAGGAAATGCCCTTACTATCTATCGTCATTCCAGCGTACAACGAAGAGGAGCGACTGGGGAAAAGCTTGTCCGAAACGTTCGACTACTTAGCCGCACAGGATTACACCAGCGAAATTATTGTAGTGGACGATGGCTCGCGGGATCGCACCGTTGAGATTGCCAACAGCTTCCAAGCGCGCGCCAACGCCAAGACCAAATTGATGGTGCTGAAAAATCCTGGCAATCGCGGCAAAGGCTACGCCGTCCGAAACGGAATGCTGCACGCCAGCGGCGAAATTCATCTTTTCTTCGACGCCGATCTGGCCACGCCGCTGGATCAAATCCCCAAAATCCTTCAGCCGATTCTCAATAACGAATTCGATGTCGTCTTTGGCTCACGCGCCTTGAGCGAAGCTGTGATCGAGGTCGAGCAATCGTTTCTGCGCCAACTGCGGGGGCGCGGCGGGAATCTCCTAATTCGTATGTTGACCGGAATGAACATCAAGGATACGCAATGCGGATTCAAAGCCTTTCGTCGTCAAGCTTCGCAGTCGGTCTTCCCGCTGCAACAAATTGACGGCTTCGGGTTTGACCCCGAAATTTTGTTCATTGCCAACAAACAGGGATGGCGCTGGAAAGAAACGCCTGTCGTGTGGCGTCACGTCGAAGGCTCCAAAGTGACGATGTTTTCCGCGACGGTGAGCGTCTTGACGGAGGTCTTCAAGATTCGCTGGAACGATTTGACGGGAAAATATGATCCGCAAAAAGTCGCCCAAGCCGCAGGATTGCAATGAAAAGACTCAACGTAAACATTGACCATATCGCCACGATTCGCCAAGCGCGGCGCACCAATGAACCCAACCCCGTTTCCGCCGCCGTGATTTGTGAACTGGCCGGAGCTGACGGCATCACCACGCACTTGCGCAGCGACCGACGGCATATTCAGGATTACGATTTGATCGCGCTCAAGCAAGTGGTCGTGACGCACTTGAACGTCGAAATGGCCGCGACGGACGAAATGGTCGAAATCGCAGCGCGCGTCAAACCCGATGTGGTGACGCTTGTGCCCGAACGCCCGCAGGAAGTCACAACCGAAGGCGGACTGGACGTAATCGCCAACCAAAAGGAAATCAAAAAAGCGGTGGACGCGCTCAGCGCCTGCGGAATTTTCGTAAGTCTGTTTATTGATCCTGACCCCAAACAAATCAAAGCCTCCGCGAAACTCAATGTCTTCCAAGTCGAACTATGCACAGCCAGTTACGCGCATTTGTGTGAAGCGCCGGGCAGCGCGACGGTGCGGAAAACCAAAGAGATTGCGGCGGAAGTCACGCGCATCCAAAAAGCCGTACGCACCGCCACGCAAGCCGGGTTGCAAGTCGCCGCCGGGCACGGATTAACCTATCGCAACGTCACGCCGATTGCTCGCATCCCGGAAATCGAGGAATTCAACATCGGGCACAACATCATTGCGCGCGCAGCGTTGGTAGGCTTGGATCGTGCCGTGCGAGAAATGATTGCGGCCATCCGCGATGTCTAAACTGTGAAGAACCTCAACTCAGCAACTCGTTTGGTTTTGCTTCTGTTCCTGACAGTTTGTGTATTTGCGCAAACCGATCCAGCCAAGCGCGAAAAGAAGGCGAAAGAAAAGCCACCCCCGCTGACCTCGCACGTCGTCCTGATTTCGATTGACGGCTTGCGCATCGAAGACCTGAACAATCCCAAACTCAATCTCCCGACCTTGAAAGCCTTGCGCGAGCGTGGGTCGTTTGCCTTGAACGTCGAAAGCATTTATCCGTCACAATCTCTGCCTGCGCACGCGACGATGGTCAGCGGAATGCTGCCCGCCGATCATGGCGTCACGGCGGATTTCCCTTTCGACGAAAAACGAGGACAGACTGCGGCGGAAAAATATCACCTCGCCAGCGAACTCAAAGCCGACACGATCTGGCAGGCAGCCAAACGAGCGGGGTTAAAAACGGCTGCCGCCAACTTTCCGTTGACCGAAAAGGCTGACATTGATTTCGTCGCGCAAGAGGAATCCTCAATTTCTGGCTTAATTGCCAACCAACGGCCAGAGATATTGCTCGTGCGATTTGAGGAATTGGCGAATTCGTTGCAGCGGTTCGGACTCGGCTCCATCGAAACCGCACGGGCAATAGAAACGGTGGACGCCACTCTCAAAGCAATTCTTGATTCCGTTGAGCGGGCAGGATTGATGAACGAAACGACGTTTCTGCTTGTGTCCACGCACGGCTACGCAAGAGCCGAGCAGGAGTTTCGCCCCAATGTGATTCTGGCGCGCAAAGGCTTTTTGACGACGGACGCGAGCGGAAACATTACGTCCTGGATCGCGGCGACGCATACATCCGGCGGAGCGGCAGCCATCTATCTGCACGATCAATACAACGAGGAAGTCGCAAAAACGCTCGTAGACATCTTCGCCGAAATTCACCAAAAAGACGCAAGCCCGCTCTGGCGTGTCCTTGCCAAAAAAGATGCCGCACGGCTTGGCGCAGACCCGCGCGCGGCGTTATTTCTCGAAGCGGCTCCCGGCTTTTTGATCTCCGAACAGGCGAGCGGGAAAAAATTGACGGACAAATTGAACGCCTCCGCCGTGCGAGCAGCTTCCGGGTATTTGCCCTCGCGCTCAGAAATGCGCGGAATGCTGCTTGTCGCCGGAAAAGGAATCAAACCCAAAACCCAAATCGAATATGCCCGATTGGTGGACATCGCGCCGACCATCGCGCGCTTGCTCGGTTTCGAGCTAAAAGCCTCGCGCGGACATGCCATCTCGGCGCTGCTGGCTCCATAGCCAAATTACGGACGTTATGTTTTGTCATCGTTGCGGAAAATCTTTGCCGCCGGAAAGCAGATTTTGTAACGGTTGCGGCGCAGGTGTGGTGGCAGATCAACCTGTTACGGCTACCCACACACACTCGTCCGTCAGCATTCCTCTTTCCCCTTCCGCCAAACCAATCATTCAAACTCCAGCGCAAAACGATGAAGAAGTGATCTTTCGCATTCGCCCGTCGTTTTACGCCGTCGGCACAGCCTACGTTGGAGCCGCAATCTTTTCCCTTTTGGCGATAGCGGTCTTTGGGTACTTTGCGCTGCCCATCGGGATTTCGCTGGCAATGTCGCTGGCTTCATTCATCTTCCCACTCGTTCGGCACATTCAACGCAATCGAGTGGTTTACACTTTAACGCCGAGCAAGATCGAAATTGACTACGGCATCTTTTCCAAAACCGTTCGCAACATTCCGCTGCGCAACGCGCAAGATGTCACCGTCAGCGCAACGTTGTTCGAGCGGATGATCGGCGTCGGTGATGTGATCGTTGACAGCGCCGCAGAAGCCGGTAAGATACTGATGCGTCAAATTCCCGACCCACGCAAACACGCGGACTTGATCTTGCAACAATTGCAACGAATTCACCGCCTGCACTAAATTCGTTTCGTTCCTCGACCCATCGGCTCATCTACAATCAATGTTATACTGCGGTTCTTTTATGAGGAGGATTGCCTTGTTCACTCGAAAACTCTTTATCCACATTTTTGCCCTGACATTTGTCACGCTTCCACTGTTCGGAGCCGAACCGCATCCCTTGAGTGAAGAATCACTCAGCAAAGGCCTGCCGGAGCGGTTGGGAGAAAACTGGCGAGCGGCTTCCGCTTCGCGCAAGGAAGCGGCGGAAAAAATCTCTGCAACTGCCGATACGAACATTTTGGCAGAATATGGCTTGCAATCATTCACTACCCGGCAGTATTCCAATGGCAAAGCCAAGCTCACGGTGGAAGCTTTCGAGATGAAATATATCTCTGGAGCGTACGGTCTCTGGACTTTCCGGCGCGGAGCGTTGGCGGCAAACCAAAAAGAAATCTTCAACGGACGGTTTGTCCTTCGCTTTTCCGGCCTGGAGCAAACCGAGTTGGAATCGGTCGTCTCACAATTGCAAAAGGATTTGCCTTCCGCGTCCGAGTCCCCGCTGCTTCCGACGTATCTGCCTGACGCAAACAAAATTGCCAACAGCGAAAAGTATCTGATCGGCCCTGAAGCAGTCGCTCGCATTCCGGCCATCAGCGATTTGAAAGACGCAATTGATTTCACTGGCGGCACACGCGCGGCGATGGCGGAATACAACAACGGCGGTGGCAAAATGAACATCCTGCTCGTTGAGTTTCAGTCGCCTCAATTCGCCGTGGACGGCTTGGCCAAAATGCAGGAGCATTTCAAATCCCTGAGCCAGGATGAACAGAAAAAACGAATTCTAAGGCGGGTGGGAAATTATGCCGTCGAAGCGGTCAATGTGTCTGATCCAATTGCGGCAGAAGAACTCTTGAAACAGATCAAGTACATGGTCAGAGTCCACTGGGAAGGCAAAAACGTCAGCGACATCCCGATTCCCTTTCGACCACCAGACCCAGCCGCCGTTCGGGAAGCGATTCAAACCGGTCAATTCATTATCGCGACTTTTTACTGGATTGGAGTTTTAGTGGTTGGAGCTATGGCAACCGGAATCTTCGCAGGTGGCGCATTTTTTTACTGGCGTCGGGCGCAACGGCGAAAATTAGGATTGGATGGAACTTTCACCGATGCGGGCGGAATGACGAGACTCAATCTGGACGATTACCTTTTGTCCGGCTCAGATGCTTCTACGAAGTTGCTTGGCAAGGGAGAATAAAAAAATGGGCGACCATAGCTTCTAAACCCACCCCAGAATCTCTATGGTCGCCAACTATCAGGAGGTTCACCCGTGCCACTATTAACGACGCCCCTCCCTAAATGTTCCCAACCTCCCAGATTTTTAGCTATTAAACTTGGCTAAGAAATCTTCATCATAAGCGCATCGGCATAATGACATAGCGGAAGTCGCATTCCGTATCTGCCAGGGATCGCAATTGCACCTGCGAGTTCCCATCCTTAAATTCAAACCGAACCTCGCCTTCATTGATGACGCCTAAAAAATCATTGACGTACTGCGCATTGAAGCCTGAAGAGAGGGAGTCACCAGCATACTCAATCGGCAAGGTCTCGCCTGCCTCTCCGACGTCCGAAGCCTGAGCCGTGATGTTCAATTGTCCTTCGCTGATTTCAAACTTGATAGCGTGGGATCGTTCGTCCGCCATCAACGCCACACGGCGGACAGCAGCCGCGATGCGCTGGCTTTCGATCACAAACTGATGCTTGTTTTCCTTCGGCAACACCATCTCGTAATTTGGGAATTGTCCGCTTAGCATCCTGGACACGAGTAGTCGCTTCCCGAATCGGAAAAAGAGATGGTTTTCATCCTTACCAAACTCGACGGTTTCCTCGGTCTCAGAACTCAATTTGATAAGCTCGGTCAACGTCTTTTTAGGAATGATCGCCTCAACCTTGAGGTCTTCGACGAAGCTTCCCTTTTTTTCGATAAAGGAAAGACGATGGCCGTCGGTGGCGATCATCCGTAAGCCCTCGCCAGAGAGTTCAAACTTCGCACCATTCAACGCATAGCGAGACTCCTCATTCGTCGCGGCGAAAATCGTCCGGCTAATAAACGTTCGGAAGACATCTGTCGGCAAGTGACCTAGCACAGTTTTGAATTCTGGAATCTCCGGGAAATTCGCTTTCGGCTGCCCCAGCATTTTGAACCGGGATCGTTCGCAGATGATGCTAACCTGATCGTTGTCTCCGCATTTGATTTCAACCGCCGCTTCCGGCAAAGCGCGAATAATTTCAAACAGCTTCTTGGCCTGGACACAAACCGATCCTTCCACCGAAACCTCCGCTTCGCAATTCGTGGTGATCGAAACGTCAAGATCAGTTCCTTTGATCCTCAAGTTCCCGTCGGTAGATTCCAGCAACAAACTGGAAAGAATTGGAATCGTGTTTTTCTTCTCGACTACTCCTTGAATGAAATTGAGTTCTTTTAGGAAATTGGTTTTGCTGACTGTCAGGTGCATGATTGTCTCCTTCAACCTTTGAGAATTGCTTTTACTATTTAAATTACTATTTCAATACATGTATTTATCTAGTAGTAGTAATAGTGCCTGTGGAAATGTGGAAAAGCTTGTACAAACCTTTGAATAATAAACTACTTACTTTGAAAATTTCTTGTGGAAAACCCTGTGGAAAACATGTGAGAAACTCAAAAATCTGTGGAAATTTTTTGCCCGGAATTGAGTTTTCCACAGTTTCCACAGGCTATCCACAGGGGGTAGCGTGGAAAACCTCCCTAAGTCTATTTGCAGCTAGCAATTAGGCTGTTAATAAGCCTGTGGAAACTGCCTTTTTGGTCATACAGTTCGCTAATTTTGTTGATGCTGTGCAAGACCGTTGTGTGATGTTTCCCGCCGAATTCCCTGCCGATTTCTGGCAGGCTGGCTTTGGTCAGCGACTTGCAAAGATACATGGCCACTTGTCGTGGCACAGCGATGTTTCTGGAATTTGATTTTGATTTCAGGTCTGCGACCCGCATGTTGTAGTACTCCGCGACAACCTTCTGGATGGTTTCAATCGTGACGGCTCGTTCTTCTTCTTCGACAATATTTTTGAGGGCTTCCTGAGCGAGGGAGATGGAAATCGGTTCGCCTCGTAATGAAGACAACGCGGTTAATCGGACCAACGAACCTTCCAATTCGCGGATGTTGGATTTGATCTTGCTGGCGATGAAGAGCGCCACATTGTCTGGCAAGTCGAGTTGCTCTGTTTCGGCTTTCTTCCGCAGAATGGCAACTTTCGTTTCCAAATCAGGCGGCTGAATGTCTGCAATCAAACCCCATTCAAAACGAGAGTGGAGTCGTTCTTCCAGCGTCGGAATTTCGCGCGGCGGGCAATCGGAAGAAATCACGATCTGCTTTTGATTGTCGTAAAGAGCATTGAACGTGTGGAAAAATTCTTCCTGCGTGCGCTCTTTGCCCGCGATGAACTGAATGTCATCAATGAGCAGGATGTCAATAGACCGATACTTCTCCCGAAAAGTCATGGTCTTGTCATACCGGATTGCATTGATGAGTTCGTTCATGAACTTTTCCGCCGAAATATAAGAAAGACGCAGATGCCGATTATTTTGCTTGATGCTCTGACCGATGGCGCACATCAAGTGTGTTTTACCCAATCCCACGCCGCCGTAGATAAAAAGTGGGTTGTAGGTTTTTGAAGGCGTTTCAGCCACAGCCAGGGCAGCAGCATGTGCGAACTGGTTACAAGAACCGACAACGAACGTGTTGAAGGTATACCTCGGGTTGAGAGGCAACTCCAATGGTTCAATATCTACGAAGTCGGTTAAAGCGGGTCGCTCTGAGAGCGGCTGACTTTCTTCAGGTCGCGGGCGAGAGGGTTCAGCGCTTCTATCCGTCGAATTTGCGGGCAAGTTTGCAGTCCCATTTGCAAGCGGAGATGTAATTTCTGATTGAGAGTGATTGCTCGGAGCGAAAGTAAAAGTGATTTTGCTCCCGCCCAAATTGTTTTCGTCCAGAGATTCATCCAGCACGTCGCGGTAATTATTAAAAATCCAATCCTCAAACACACGATCCGGGGCCGTCAGGTGGATGTTTTCCTGATCGTAATGAACAAAAGAGATCGGTTTAAACCAAGTTGTGAAGCTTTCGTGGTTGACTCTCTTTTCAATTGAGGAAAGTAATGACTCCCAAACGCTTGAGGATTGCATAACAACTCCTGTGAGAAGGCCATAGTACAAATGACACAACTTTATCCGCCTGCTGAATTCTGTGAATGCCCTTGAGGTTCAAGGGTAAGTTTATGTATTTTCAGTATTTAACTTGATGCAGGTTGCGATCATTTCAGTTATGAGAGGCTAACATAGGGAATAGCTGATTGCAAGGTTGTGGAGGTAATTACAAAGGAATGAATTGACTTCAATAGAAACAAAATAGAAAGGCACAATTCGGCGACAAATTTACTAGACGTTAAAAAAAACTATTGACATGTAAGAAATTATTCATAGAATCACCTCGTTAACGAATCTTCCTCACTCCGGCATACCATCTTTAGAAGGTTTGTTACCTCATTAGGGTAGGTAATTGGTCAGCATCAGGCGGCTAATATCTGCATACATCGCTCAATTTACTCACTGGAAAAAAACAATCCTTGATCGTTAGGTTTATTTTTTGTCATAGATCATGACTATTGTCTGGAATCTTTGGCAAAGAACCTGGTTGCTATGCCTTTAGGCGTATCACTGCCAAGTTTAAGCCTGTCGTTCAGGAGTTTGTGTTTTTCCTTCTCTCGACTATGACAATTTTCCATTCTTTAAGGAGAAACTCGAATGCGAACCTCACATAAACTCACACGTCTTTTCTTAGCGTTGACGGCGCTTATGGCGTTGGCGACGGTATCCTTCGGTCAAGTTCCGACTGTGACTGCCGTTACCAATGGTGCTACGAATAATATTCAAGTCAGCGATCAGAAGCCGGGATCAGTTCTGGTGTTTCCGTACTACGTCAGCGACATCCAGAACAGATGGGATACGCGTGTTACCATCTCGAACCTTGCAACCGGGAACGTTCCGGTCAATCAGCAGGGAAATTTCGGGCTGTACACCAACTCCATCATTGTCCACGTCTTCTTCATTCAGGGGAGCAACTGCAACCAGGCTGACATGTTCCTGTGCTTGACCAAAGGTGCCTCCATGTCTTTCAAGATGTTGGATCAAGACCCTGGTGTCACAGGCACCATCGTCGCTGTGGCGGTTGATTATCAAGGGTTGCCGGTATCCTGGAACGCCCTGATTGGCAATGCTTTTGTCAATCGCGGAACCTGGCAAGGCAACTATGGTGCTGAAGCATTTGCCAGCACGCAGCAAGTCGGGTGGAGAACGACGACGGCGAACAATGCCTCAACCACTGCTAACTTGCTCTTCAACGGTACGCAGGGTAACGGTGGAGGGCCAGGTGCTCTTCCGACTACGGGTAGCCCGATTGTTCCAGACAATTCCGCTAACCCGACCACAGCTTGGGGCTATGATCAAGTTCCGAATCAGTTCGCGGTCGAAATCCAATCCCCCGCGGATGCTCCTGGTCAAAGAGTAGTGCATGCGGGCTTGGAAGGTAGCTTGGCTTCAGGTTCCTTGAGTGGTGCTGGTCAAGTTGGCACTGGTTTGGTGTGGAGAGGCGATGAAAGACAAGGCAGCTTCACTCGTTGGATGTCCGGTGGTTGCCAAACCTCTGGCGTTACGAGCACCACGACTCCCAGCAATGACGGGGCCATTACGGACAACACGCCGCGCGTGCCGTCCACGCTGGCGGTCTTCATTCCCAAAGGCCAAATCGGCGTGCTGCGTTACGACACAGGCCCGTCGGTTGGTATCTTGATTACGCCGTTGCAGTTCCAAGCTTCCCCGGCAGTGGGTGTGGCAGTTGGAACGTGGGGTGGTATCCGTACCCTTCACAAGACGCGCGTGGCGTCAAGTGTGACCCTGACGATCCCGATTTACATGCCGGTCTGCTAATTCAAGCAACTTCGCATGAAGTCTTAAACCCGAAAGGCCAAGTCAAACGACTTGGCCTTTCCGCTTTGGTGAGAACATCTCGTCAAATTTCAGCCAGCCCTTTTAATTTTCTCGTCTCAGCACTGACCAATAGTCAGCAAGTGGGATTGAAACATCCAGCCCTTCGTATTTCGCCTGTTGTTCCTGTTGACGGACGATATGCCCTTGCAGCCACATTTCCGCCGAAATCCAGGCATTCTCCGACGGCGTTCCCTTGCATTGTTCCTGGCTGACGAGCAGTTCAAGACGAAACTCTCCTACCTTGACGTCCAGCCAGAAGAATATTCCTTGCGTAATTGGATTGCTTAGCTCTCTCCAAGCGAGAACTTTTCCGTTCACGAGATAGTCGTTTTCATAGTGTTTGGTGGCTGCTTTGGTTTTGTTTGGTAAGCTCAATGAGATGATTTGTGGGTTTACATTTGAGGGAAGGATTTTGGCACGATAACAAAGTCCTGCAAAATTCGCCGTGAGTGACGGTTGCTGATAGGTGGACTCGTCCAAATCCGTGAAATTCTGGAGTTGGAAGATCAGATCAATCGCTTGGATAGAACCAGAGACCAGGACTTCCCCGTCTTCGATGAATTCAATGATCTCCCAGGCTGTCACCTCGCGGCTTCGTCGGCTGCGAAAAGCCGGGCGACAATCAGCAAAGTAGGTTCCCTTTTTCGACTCGTTGAGAATAGTCCAAATTTCAATGCCGTGATTGAGCGACCAGCAGTAGCCACGCAGGATTGCATTGCGTCGTGAGATGGTACTGGAAATACCCCTTTGGCAGGCAGCTTCAGCCAATTGCTGATAAGCCACTTCATCTTGGAGTTTGAATCCAATCGCCTCGAAAATATCCCCCATAGTGATCAACGTTTCTTATAAATCCTGGTTGGAACAGGCGCTTCTTGTGGCGGGGCAGTTTGGCGATAGCCGCGAATGTTATGGTTCGGTCCGTGCAGCGGGCGTTGGTTATTGCGAATCATGGCGGCGAACAAATCCATGTCGTAATCGCATTCGCGCGACATTTCCTCGCGGATCGCGTGCAGTTCTTCCAGAAAACGAGGTCGAGAGTACATTCAATCAATAATTAAAAATTCCGGCGTTACCACTTCGGGAGCAAAGAAACCAGCCGCCGTATTGAAAAGTTTGATACGAGCCAAACGATGGACATTGGCCAGATGACCAAAATTCCAAGTGACGAGAAAGTCAATTTTGTGCTCGGAGGCCAGCGCCATGTGCAAAGCGTCACCTAAAAATTTGCGATGAAAAATCCCGCGCGAGATGTACCCCTCGGCCAGGATCGCGGCTTCTTCGGTGATTTCCAGACGAGATAACGGACGAATCAGGGAAAGATAACTTTGCCGATAAGGTTCGCGGGTTCGTTCGAGTTCCCGCTCCACCAACGGGGAAATAAACACTTTGTAGTGAGGTAATTCGTGTTCCCACCAACGAATAGTCAGATCGCGCCGAAAAGAATCTCCTTTGTCCAGATAGGCTCCAATGACAGAGGTTTCCAGATAGAGAGACATCATTTGCTAACGATCCTCTCAATCCCAACACTTTGCGGCGTGAGATGAAATTGATATTTGCGCAAATCCAACTGCACGCGGAAATGTCGCAGGAAATCACCACCGATAATGCCGTGCTGTTCAAAACCGGAGGTTTCATTGACGGGTTCCAGATTCAGGATCAAAGCCCTCGCGTTGCGTTGCCGTAAGCCATTTACGGTCAGCGTTTGGATGCCGATGGCTTCGACATTGTCCTCAACTCCGGCAGCTCCCACGACACGGAAGAGCGAATTTTTCAATTTCAGATTTTCCAAGTTGAAGCGTTTGACCGCCGCTTTGGAAATGACGGTCGTACTCGCTCCCGTATCAACGATGAAGTTGAACGGCTTTTCGTGTCCTTCCAGAATCCCTTCGGCGCTGGCCAAGCCGCCGCTGGTTGTGCGCAACGGAATGTTGATGGAATCTTGCGTTTGTTGGAATGCTACAGTCGGGACAGATGGTTCTTTGACTTCGGAACGGTCAAGAATCAGCTTCTTTTCCTTGTAATCAATCGTGACGGCGTAATTGGACAAGACAGAAAGTCCAATGTAGCCATCGGCTCGCTGGTCTATCGGAGCATCGGTCGAGGAATGAACCGTGCGAATATAAGCAGGAACAAGATCAACTTTGGCGTCACCGAGACCCACCGAATCAAGCACAGCATAGACAATGCCAAACGATCCGGTTCCGCCCACTGCGCGGGCGTGACCTCCGCGCGCGACGGCTTTAATGCCGAGCACTTGCGCCGCTTTGTCCGAGATGACGGACAAGCTGGCTCCCGTATCAATGACGAAGCGCAACGTGTGTTTGTTGTTGATCTTGACGTTAATGAAAGGCCGATTGCCGTGCAATTCAAACGGAACTGTAACTACTTCCGGGCCGCTTTGCCGATGCAACTTGGTCGTGCCGAGATAGCGGTAAAAATCAATCAGGCCGCGAATCCGAGCACGCCGTTCTTCATCCGTTTTCGGCGCGACGGACAGGAAATTTTGATAGGCGTCGGCGGCCTCGGAATAAAGCTCCAACCGCGAACAAACTCTGGCCAGGGAGACGTAATAATCCGGCTCGCGGGAATCAATCTGGATCGCTCTTTGCAACAGGTCGTAGGAAGTTTTGGTCTGATGCTCAAAATACTGAAGCTCGGCCAGACCTGCCAATGCGAGATGATCTTTGTTATCAAACCTGATCGCGGTCATCAACGATTCCAGCGAAGTACGGAATTCGCCGCTGCGCAACAACGCCGTGCCCATCAGCCCAAAAGCGCGTCCATTGAGCGAATCCGTCGCGATGACTTGCGAGGCGTGCTCGAACGCTTCGACCAGTTTGTTTTGCTTGAGCAAAGACAAGCTCAAGCCCAGACGCGCGTCCTTGTCTTCCTGCTTTTGTTCGAGCAATGAACGATAAATAGTTTCGGCCTGCTCAAAATTCCCCGCGCGCAGTTCTTTTTCCGCCCGTTTGAGAGCTTTGCCTCGGGATTCGGCTTGCGTTGGATAGGCGACGACCAGCGTGAAGAGAACAGCGAAAGAAAAGGCCTTCAGTGCGAGTTTCATAAATCACCTCCACTGAAAAGTGGTAGTTAGTCGGGACTCATGTTTAGAAAAACCGCCGAGTGAAAGTTTGTGCCGCTATTTCAAAATTTCGCCCGTCTTGTTTGACCAGAGCAACAGGTCTAATTCGTCGAAGTCAATTCTAATCCTATCTGCAAAATTTCTCATCACTTCTTCTGTCGCAATGTATTTTTTTTTCGTGGTCGGCGGCTGGGGCGAAGCGATGACACCGAACTCAAACAGCGTCTTCAGGATATGTTTGTCGAGGATGGCGTAGCCGCGATAGCCAATGTTGCGCAGGTAATGACTCGCTTCTTTGTACCCGATGCCTTTGATGTTCGCGGCAAAATAATCGCGCCGCGCCTCGTGATCCGCACCAAAAGAATCCAGCTTGTGACGCAGTGGGAGTTGGCAATCGTGCTGCAAAAAAGTGCGCGCCGCGACGATGTAGCGTGCGCGCGCATTGGGAAACCGATGTGCTCCGATTAAGGCTGCGCTCAGTTGCTCAACCGTTCCTCGGCGCAAAAGTTTTCGCACTCGCTCTACCGATTTCAACCCCATCCGCGCACTCGCGCCCGCCGTGAACAGGCAATACACCAATTCTTCAAAAAGCCGTGCCTCGGTGGCGGTTGAGCGAAGGACTGCGAATTCATTCAACCGAGCGCGGATGACAGTTTGTTTTTCCTGATACGAGGCAAGCAGGCTCGATAGCAAAGAATCGTTCATTACCGTCGAATCGTGTTTCTCCTGACATCGGAATACACGCGGACATAATCCACCAGCATGACTTGCGGGAAAACAGTGGTGACATCCGGGTAGCCCGGCCAATTGCCTCCGACCGCCAGATTCAGCAGCAAGTAAAACGAATGATCGAAGACCCAATTCGAGCCGGGCGGCAAGTCGGCTGGGGTTCTCGCTTTGTAGAGGTTGCCGTCCACGAAAAACTGAATCATCCTCGGACTCCATTCGACGGCGAACACATGAAAGTCGTCGGAAAAGCGTTGCCCATTCGGCAATTGATAGGACGCGCTCAAGCCGTTACCACCCGCATAGCCCGGCCCGTGTAGCGTTCCGTAGGCCGTAAATGGTTCGCGCCCGATATGTTCCATGATGTCAATTTCGCCACATCGGGGCCAGCCGACACCGGGCGTGTCAATGTCTGTACCGAGCATCCAGAACGCGGGCCAAATCCCTTGTCCGTAGGGAAGCTTGATGCGGGCCTCAATGCGCCCGTAGGTGGGTTCAAATTTGCCGCGCGTGACCAGACGGGCTGACGTGTAGTTTCGTGTCACATTATCCGGGCCGGTGAAGGTTTCCCTGATCGCTTTGATAACGAGATTTCCATTGCCGTCGAGATAGGCATTTTGCGTGCGGTTGGTGTAATACTGAAGTTCGTTGTTGCCCCAGCCTCCATCAAAGCCAGCTCCTAAATCATAAGCCCATTTGGCGGCATCGGGCGCAGTGTTTGCCGCGCCGACAAACTCGTCCGACCAGGCCAGGATTCGTCTTTGTGCCCAGATAGAATTGGTAGCAATGATGAGGAAAAGCAGCAAAAGTCCGAAGCGTTTATTGTTCATAACGACCTCACAAACCTAATTTATTCCATTTCGCGTCCACGAGTTGTTTGATTTCCTCGCTCACATTATTTTCGCGCGGCCATCGGCGCGTGAAGCCTTCACCTTTCCATTTGCGCGTCGCGTCAATGCCCATCTTGGAACCGAAACCTGTTTCGCGTGCGGCGTGATCGAGGACGTCCACCGGCCCCAGCATAAATTGAATGTCGCGTTCGGGGTCAATGTTGTTGAGAACTTTCCACGCGACTTCGCTGGGGTTTTGCACATCCACGTCTTCGTCCACGACGACGATACATTTCGTGAACATCGCCTGACCGAGTCCCCAAATCGCGTTCATAATTTTGCGCGCGTGCCCCGGATATTGTTTGCGAATCGAAACCAGCATCAGGTTATGAAACACGCCTTCAAACGGCAGGTTCATGTCTACGATTTCCGGCAGTTGCCGTTTCAGCACGGGCAACGTGATGCGAATGATGGCCCAGCCCATCCAACAATCTTCCATCGGCGGTTTGCCAACAATCGTCGTTTGATAGATCGGATTTTTGCGATGCGTGACCGTCGTGACGTGAAAGACGGGATAAGGTTCTTCGAGCGTGTAAAAACCCGTGTGGTCGCCGAACGGCCCTTCGATGCGGCGTTCGGATGGATCAACGTAACCTTCCAACACGATCTCGGCGCTGGCCGGAACTTCGAGATCAAGCGAAACGCATTTGACCATCTCAATCGGCTTCTCGCGCATGAAGCTCGCGAAAATCATTTCGTCCAAATCATCGGGCAGCGGCAAAGTTGCAGCAAAGGTGGTGATCGGTTCCGCGCCAATCGCAACGGCGACTCCCATTCGTTCCGCGCCGCGCTTTTCCTGCTCGCGATGATGTGCCGCGCCGTGTTTGTGTATCTGCCAATGCATGCCGGTGGTCTTTTCGTCATAAACCTGCATGCGATACATCCCAACATTGCGCGCGCCCGTGCGCGGATTGCGCGTGAACACCATCGGCAATGTAATGAAGCGACCGCCATCGGCTTCCCAGCATTTCAGGATCGGAAAATCGTAGAGCGAAAACTCGCCCTCGCGTTTGATGACTTCCTGACATTTGCCTGCTTTCACAACCTTCGGAAAATATTTGCCGAGTTCAGCGAGCTTCGGCAACATCTTCACTTTTTCGAGCAAACCCGCAGGCGATTTGAAGTCTAGCCATTCGGTCAAGCGGCCTGCTACCTGTTCGACATCATTCACTTCCAGCGCCAGCGCCATGCGGCGACGGCTGCCGAGCGCGTTGATGAGCACGGGCATTTTGCCGTCGTCTACGTTTTCAAACAGCAACGCCGGGCCGCCCGCTTTGCACACGCGATCCGTAATTTCGGTGATTTCCTGATCGCTCGAAACACGCGCCGAGATGCGTTTGAGTTCTTTGTTCTTTTCTAAAACCTTGATGAATTCGCGCAAGTCTTCGTAAGCCATAAAAAATTGAATCCCAAAGAAAAAGGCAAATCGAACGAAGCATAAGACTGCGGCTCACATTTGCCAATGATTTGTCGGCCATGTGAAAAGATCGTTGTTTGCTTATGCTTTGAGGATTTGCCTGCTCTTGGACGTAACGGCGAGAGAGTTTAGCCTTCCGCTTCCCGGCTGATCGCCGCTTCGCCGCCAATTTTGGAAGCGATGCGCGTCAAAATTAAAACGACTAGCACTGCGATGACAGTGGCAATCACGGCGTAAGTATAGAGACCCGTAAGATTATCGTCGGTCGCAAATATCTTCTTAATCGTAGCTTTGATCGCATCGTTCCAGGCTAGGGCCGCGACCAATCCCAATGACGCTGAAGCCAGCGTGATCATAGATTGAAGAATCAGTTGGAGGTACTTTTTCGTCATAGTAAAACCTCTTGGTAGGGACGTAGTCAAAAGGTATCGCCTGCGCACAAATGGTTACGGTGTCCATTTGTGCGATTCGTAGAGCGAAGGAACCTGCGCGACCAAACGGGCATAATCTTCCGGCGAATCAATGTCTTCCAGAATCGCGGAGGATTCCACCGGCACTTCCTGAATTTCGTGGCGATGCGCATTGATGAGCGCCTTGAGACCTTCCGGGTCAGCGTCGTCCAGCTTCATGATTTCTTCTTCAAAATCGCGGCTGATGATGATGGGATGTCCATGCTTGCCTTCGTAAGTCGGAATCGAAATTCGCTTGTCATAATCGCCAAAACTGATGACGAGTGGGTTGATGACATCAGGCCCGACCATTGGTTGATCCACCAGCCCAATCAACACGCCTTCGCAGCGCGGGCTGACCAGCGGCAGACCGGTTTTCAGCGAACTCAGCATGCCTTTGGAGAACTCGCGGTTGATGGCGAATTGCACGCCCGCGCCCGCCAGCCGCGCGCGAATTTCCGATTCGCGGAAGCCCAGCACGACGATGATTTCGTCCACGCGGGAACGCTTGAGGTTGTCTATGCACGCGCCAATCACAGTGCGCGTGCCCCATTTCAGTAGCGGTTTGAAATCACCGCTCATACGTCTTGATTCACCAGCGGCAAGTAAAATAGCGGAGATCATAAGGTTTCTTATTTGTCCTTTGTTTCGTCATTCATCAATTCGGCAAGTTGCGCGAACGGGTTATTGAAACTTCCTGACGGTTTGGTGGGCTTGACGGTCGTTTCACTGCTGGGCGTCGCGGCGGTTGCGGTTGCTACGGTGGCCGCCGCCATTTCTTTGGGTTCTTCTTCCGGCTTGGCAGCGGGACGCCGCCGGTAAATCGGGCGCTCGAACATCGGCGAGATGCGCGTCCAATCACCATTGGCGTGCGGTTCGGCCATCAGCCGTTGCATCGCTTCGACTTTGGAGTCGAGGTCATCGAGGTACGCGAGCATCAAGGCTTCCGGCGTCGCAGGCAATTTGGGCGAGCCGTATTCAAGCTTGCCGTGATGCGTCAGCAACAGGTGTAGCAAATGACGTCGCAATTCTTCGGGGAAGTCAGGAATCTGCTTGATGTGATCCGAGACCATCATTGTTTCCATCGCCAAATGCCCGATCATTTGCCCGTCGTTCGTGTAGTTCGTGCCGCGTTCATAACTCAACTCATCAATCTTGCCGAAGTCGTGCAAGATCGCGCCGGTTTGCAGCAGATCGAGATCAATGCCTTCGTAATGCGAACCGACTTTGTGCGCGAGTTTGAGCAGCGAGAGCGTGTGTTCGAGCAAGCCGCCGAGATACGGATGATGCATGGTTTTGGCCGCCGGGGCGCGCTTGAATTTCTGCACCGTGACTTCGTCGGCAAAAATGTTTTCGAGCAATTGGCGCAAATACGAATTCGCAAAGCCGCGCACAATTTGCATCAGTTCGGCGAACATTTCCTCCACGTCATACTTTGTCGTGGGAAAGTAATCCGTGAGGTTGTATTCGCGCTCTTCGCACAGCCGCGCGCGATGCACGGTCAATTGCAACCGATTGCGATGCACCACGACCAAACCGCGCGCAAAGACGACATCATCCACATCGAAGGTTTCCGCCGTCTCTTCAAAGTTGTCCCACCAATGCCCGCTGATTTCGCCCGTGCGATCCGCCAGCAACAGCGTCAGATATTGGCCGCCGCTTTTTTTATTTCGATACTCCTTCGCCTTGACCAGAAAGGTCGTGCTGACCGTTTGATTGGTGACGAAATCGCGGATGAAAGTTTTCATAATGGAGAGTACGGTAGACGGTAGACGGTAGACAGTAGACAGTAGCCTACGGAATTCTACCGACTACTGTCTACCGACTACTGTCTACTCTTTCTTTGCCGTTTCCTTTGCCTTCGCTACCGCTTTTTCCTGCTGTTCTTTTTCTTTCTTTTCGCGTTTCTGGCGCTTCTTCTTTTCCTTCTCGGATTCTTCGCTGTAGGGCGTCACTTTGATCTGAGCAGACGCGGTGCGGAGGCCGGGCATTTGGTATTTCGGATCAATTTCGATGAACGCATCTTCGCGCAACATCTTCAGGTACACATCAATTTGTTCCTGGCCTTTTTCCATTACCACTCGTTGGAAGACAGCGTTTTTCACTTCATTGTCTTCGTACGGTCGGGTTTCGGAATCTTTGCGCGCGTCAATGCGAAAGATCGCATAACCATCCGCGAGCGAGATGGTCTCTGTCGTAGAACCGATTTCGCCTTTCTCGACAACCGTGCGGATTTCAGTGGGCAATTGATTCAGCGCCAGTTTGCCGATCTTGCCAAACTGCTTGACGATTTCGGCGGGGTCTTCCGATTTGCTTTGCACCAAGGCTTTGAAATCGCCGCCGCCTTTGAGCAAGGTGGCAATCTCGTTGGCTTTCGCCAGCGCCTGTTGTTGCGCGAGCGGGTCTTTGGGTTTGCGAATGAAGATGCGGCTCAACTCGACTTCGCCCGGCACGACGAACCATTCTTTGTGCTTGTCGTAAAACGCCCGCTTTTCCTGATCGGTCACTCGGCGGGAAACGTCGCCGTAGACTTCCCGTCCAAGCACGGCATCGGACAGAAATTTCGCGCGCATGCCGCGTCGTTGTTCGTTGATGTCCACGCCGACTTCGCGCATCTTCTGTTCCAGACAGTCCAGCGAATCGCAGCCGACTTCTTTCATCACGCGCACAAGCTGTTCGTTGACCTGTGGTTCGACGTCAATCGAAAGCTCTTTGGCGCGCTGCGTCAGCAATTGCTGGTCAATCAGACCGTCCAGAATTTTGGCGCGCAGTTCGGTCAATTGCTTTTCGATCTCCTCGTCCTTTTTGCCCTGCTGTTTGTACTCTTCGATGTAGAGTTTCAACTCACGCTCGAAAGCCGACATTAAGATGACCTCGGTGTTCACGCGGGCAATGACCTGGTCGAGCAGGTTGTAGCCGTTTTCATCCTGCGCATAACTGCTGAGCGGCAGCAGCGCCAGGACGATCAAACCTATAAGTGCTTGTATTGATTTCATACGAACTCCTTTGAAAATCGCGTCTGCAAGCCGCCAGCGGAGGCTCGAACTCTCAGCGCGAATCTCAACGATTATTTCCACTTACCAGTGTAGCGGAAGCCGAGTTGCTCGGCTTGAACTTTAATCTTCGCATTGGTCAGCGCCTGCTCCAAATAGGCGTCAATGACCGATTGATTCTTGCTGCGCAGCAAGTCTTCTTCTACTTGTTTCCGAATTTTGTCAAAAGGTTGCGGCTCCTGTTTCTTGACCATCTGAAAAATGTGATAGCCAAAACTGGATTTGACGACGGTGCTGATGCCGCCATCTTTGAGCGGCATCGCCGCATTTTCCAACACTTCGGGCAACTCCTTGGGGCGATAGCAATGCAAATTTCCTTTCGACGGCGCGTTGGAATGTTCTTTGGCCAAAATGGCAAAGTCGGCGGGTTTGTCTAAGGCTTGCTTGCGTAGCTGTTCGGCTTTCTCCGCCTCGTCCACTTTGATTTCGCGGACGCAGAAGCTCGGTTCCTGCGGATAGCGTTTGGGATTGTTTTTGTAATGTTGCTCGACCTCTTCAGGCGTGAAGGCCACGTCCTTGAGAACTTCGGCTTTGTAAAATTTCCAAATAATCAAATTGTTTTCGATCTCTGCCGCGCGCTCTTTGCCAACCAGCGCGGGCTGATTTTGCTTGCTGCCTTCGACGTTGGTTTGTTGGTGCTGGTCGGTTTCTTCGCGGCGCACTTCTTCTTCCGTCACCGCGATTCCTTTGGCCGTAGCCGTCTGCACGATCAATTGTTGCCGCACGAATTCGTCGAACAAGCTGCTTTGCAATTGATTGTTGTCTTCCGTGCTTTGTTGCTGCAACAAATCCGACAGACGCGATTTCAAAAAGCGGTCGAACGCGGCTTTGTATTTGGGCTGTCCGTTGATCTCAACGATGACAGGGGTTTTTTCATCCGCCGCCAGCAACGCATCGTTGTGGCCGTTGCTGGCTTTGGATTGACAGCCAAACAGGCAACCAACCACCATCAACAATGCAAGCGCAAAAAACTTTTGTGGCATAAATGCAAACAAAGACGAAGGGGAAATAAGCAGCAATCGTCGTTCAGATATTTGTTCTGGCGGACAACCGTTCTGGCAAAGCGGATTGTACGATGTTCGGCGCAATGCTCGCAAGGCGCGCGCGGGAATCTTTGGGTTGCAAAGACAGGTGGCAACTAGCTGGCTTGTCGCTCACGACGCGGCTGATCGAGCGGCAATGTCGGCTCTTCCGTTACACTGTAGCCCGTGCTGAAATCCGGGTTGATTTCATTCGTAGTGCGCTGCGGAGGCGCAGTGAAGGCCGGCGCTGACTGAAAAGCGTTCGGCAGGGCTTCAGCTTGTGCTTCACTCGCCGCTTCAGCCGCTTTCAATTCCGCTTCTGAAGGGGCAAAAAACATTCCGTTGATGAGATGGCCAATACCGGTTGCGACCGGAATCAAACAGAACACCCAGAGCATTTGAATCACCGGCACTAAACCCGTGAGGTCTGGATTGCGTTGCAAAACAATTCGTTCCAGATTTTCCAGCAGACCGGATTGAGCAGCAGTGTGCAGCAACCAATAATATACGCCTGCCGAAGCGCTGCCCGTGAAAATGGAAAGAATGCCTTTTTGCAAATGATAGCGCCGCGACTCGCGTGAACGTTTGGGTTTGGCCGGAGGTTTCGGGGTGGAGGTGGAGAAAAGTGCGGTCGTCACGTCATTGGCAGCAGTCGAAGCAGAGTGGGCGACGTCGGAAACCCAGTTGGAGTCTCGTTCGTGATGCCGTTTGCGATGCTCGTGCTGTTTCTTTTTGAATTCCTGCTGCACCTGCTCAAAGCCGCTGCGCAAACTTTTCCCCAGGTCTACCAAATCGGATTTGACGCGCTCGAAATCCGCCGGGCTGCGACGACCTTCCATTGCGTCCACGATCACGCCGAGATTAGTTCCACATTGACGACAATAGCGTTGGCCTTGATTGGCCGGGCTGGCACATTTTGGGCAATACATAAACCGAACCTCCAAGCTGCGCTTTACGAAGTGACGCGAAACAAAGTTCGCTTTGGCGGGATGCGCCTCTTGATTACAGAGTCATTTCATTAAGATTTCTTCCAGAACAAGAAACTGTACTTCGTCCGGCGCAGTTTAGCATAGCTTTTGCGATTTGCTTTTGCGTATGCTGATAGTGTTGGTGGCAAAGCATTAGTAAGGGCGAATTTGAATCACTCAGAGTGCGATTGGGAGAATGAGGCAATCACGGTCTGAATGAAATAGCTAAGCCAAGAGGGGATTATGTCCGAAGCCAAGTTTGTTTGTGAGTGTAATAAAAAGTTTCACTCTGCCTGTAAAGGATTAGGGTTTTATCAAGAGGTAGACGGAAAGAAATACTGTGTGCTGCATTGCCCTACTCTACATAAGAAGGAAGAGTTTGATTTTGTGCTCGAACGGAAACTGAACGCATTTGATTTTGATTTCCAAGGGGTTTATTTCCCTTCGGATGTTAATTTTAAGTCCTTTCCTTTTATTTCAGATGCAATTTTCGCAGGGGCGAGGTTCGTAGGTGATGCAGATTTTTCTGACGCGACTTTCACTCAAGGCGCGTACTTTTCTTCAGCGACCTTTACAGGTCAAGCGGACTTTCGCGCTACAAATTTCAACGGCAAGACATATTTTCACGCTACGAACTTTCAGGGTGAGATGAACGAATTCTACAAGGCAACTTTTAGCGACGTGGCATTTTTCGATCAAGTAAACTTCAGCGGCGAAGTATTCTTTCACGCCTCAATATTTCAGGACGATGCCTACTTTGATCAAGCAAGATTTAATAAAAAAGCAGGTTTCTCGGAGGTGTCTTTCAACAAAAGAGCCAACTATTCTTTGGCGATATTTAGCGAAAGTGCAAACTTCACTTATGCCAAGTTCTATGGGGAAACACACTTTACCGATGCCCAATTCGGCAGTGAGGCAAATTTCTCTTTAGCAAGATTCTGTGGCCTGGTGGAGTTTCCTTGTGCGAAGTTCAATAGCACCGTGTATTTTAACCACGCGAGACTAGAAACCGAATTACGATTTGTCGGTTCGGCGCATAATATTATTTTCGCGGAGATGGCCTCACTCGATTTGCAAAGGGTTCAGTTCAGCAAACCAGAACAAATCTTATTTCACTCAGTCAAATTGCGACCGCATTGGTTTATAAACGTGGACTCGCGCAAGTTTGAGTTCACGAATATTGATTGGGGAAAGACAACGGTCATTGACGATTTGAAGGCTCTGGAAAGCGTTGAGAATCGTCATCACCTGTTGTCAATTGCCTATCGACAGCTCGCAACTAACTATGAAGAGAATAACCGATATGATAAGGCGGCGGATTTTCGCTACGCTTCGATGAATGCGCTGCGACTAGAATACAAATGGAAGAAGGCGTCTTGGTGGCTGGATGGAGCGTATTGGTTAGTGAGTGGCTATAGCGAACGCATTCAGCGAGCATTTATGTGGTTGCTGGGGTTGCTATTGGTATTTTCGTTTTTGTATACGCAAGTTGGCTTCGAGAACAAGGCGGCTTCAGAGGTTACACCCATCGTACAGGAAATGATGCCAACTTCGCCGCCACCAAAAGAATTGCCGCTGCCTGCCTTCCGCGATGGACTGACCTATGCGCTGAGTGCAGCATTATTCCAACGACCTGAACCGAAGGCATATACATTCTGGGCGAAAACGTGTGTGTCTTTGGAAATGATTTTTGTGCCATTACAGGCGGCGTTGCTGGCATTGGCGATTCGACGGCGATTTATGAGGTAACAGCATCGCAAGTTTTCAACCGCTCGCTTACGAATCATAAGCACTGAGGTAGAGCAAATTGTCGTAATCAACCACAGCCAGCTTGAGATTTCGCAACCAGCCACGACGACCGAGGATGTTGCGCGGCAGGTTCGGATATTTGGCAAAGTAAACAAGGCTTTGAAAAACCAGTTTGCCAGTCTGAATAACAACTTCGTGTCCAAAGGCGTCAACATTGCCGCCTAAACTGCTGAGCGTGATCGGCAGTCCCTGCTCAATTGGCACGCCAAGAAGCATCCCATCTTCGCGGCTGAAAAGACACACTTCGCCACCTGTATCCACTTTCGCCTGGACTCGCCGCGATTTTTCACCGTAGCTGAGAACCACTGGAATCGAGATGCCTGACAAATCGTCCGCGTAATGAAACTCTTCCGTGAAGCTCAGTTGTGTTGCCATACTCAAAACCCAGCATAAACTTTGTCCGGATCATCAATGTAAGTGAATAACGGCAGATAAGCCCCGTCTGCCTCTGCCGCTGCTGCGACTTCCTCATGATTCGGGCTGGCAGCTATCAAACGGTCGCCATCCAGTGCCACCCATTGCCCAACATATTCGCGCTGATGCTCGACAAGCCAACGCATCTCGCGTGTGCTGTCTGGCATTGGTTTAGGTTGCAAACGTTTGTCGAGTTGTTTGGTTTTTGATGGTGTTCCGTTTGTAGCTTCCGCTTGTGAATGCGGCTCTGCGCGCTGTGCCATCAATTGCTTGAGCTTCAATTGTTCGCTCAGCGACATCTGGTCAATCAATTGCAGAACGTTTTCGGCTGTAATGGTTGCCATATTGGTACTCCCTTCGTTGGGTGATTATACAGGAAACAGGCTTCATCTCCGACCATTGTCTTTTGTCGCAGTCGTTCGCTTCGTGATAGATTCTCGGCTTCATCAGAGAAAGGAACAGCAACACAATGAAACGATGGTTTGCCGCTTGGGTCTTGTTTGTGGTTGGTGCAAGTGTTTGCCTGGCGCAAGCGCCTACAGCACAAAAGCTTTGGTATCGGCAGCCTGCCGTCAAATGGGAAGAGGCGTTGCCGATTGGCAATGGACGACTCGGTGCGATGGTGTTTGGCGGCGTGCAGGAAGAACGATTGCAACTGAACGAAGACACGATTTGGGCAGGGGAAAAACGCGACCGCAACAATCCGAACGGGGCGAAAGCAATTGTCGAGGTGCGACGTTTGTTGCTGGCGGGCAAGGTCAAAGAAGCCGAAGAACTCGCGGACAAACACATCATTTCGATGCCGCGCCGGATGCCGCCGTATCAGCCTCTTGGTGACTTGAAACTGCGATTTTTCGGGCAGGAAAACGCGACCGACTACCGGCGTGAGCTGGATTTGGAGGCGGGGCTGGCACGTGTCACATACAAAGTCGGCGCGACAACCTTCACGCGCGAGGTGTTTGCATCTGCACCCGATCAGGTGATTGTCGTGCGGCTCACAGCAGACAAGCCGGGGCGCATTTCGTTTGCGGCAACCATGACGCGCGAAGCCAATGTCACGATGTTGCTCGTGAGCGGCAAGCGCATTGCGTTTGCCGGCGAAGCGATTCCGCACGGCGACCGTCACAAAGACGAACGCAAAGTCGGGACTAAATTTCATGCGCTGCTCGAAGCCTTACCTGAAGGCGGCAAGGTGCGTGTCGAAGGCAACGACTTGATTGTTGAGAAGGCGAATGCTGTGACGCTGTTGTTGGTCGCAGCGTCGAACCTCAAAGAAAAAGACCCGGCGGCGAAATGCGAGCAGTATTTGGCGAAAGCGAAAAAGCCGTTTGCCAAGCTGCGCGCGGCGCACATCAGCGATCATCAACGTTTGTTTCGGCGTGTGGATTTCAAACTGGCGGCTGTCGTGCCTGACTTGCCGACCGATGAACGATTGCGGCGTGTGCAGGCCGGCGAAACTGACCTCGCACTCGAAACGTTGTACTTTCAATTCGGGCGTTATTTGCTGATGGCGAGTTCACGGCCCGGCACGATGGCGGCGAATTTGCAGGGCATCTGGAACGATAAGCTTGCGCCTTCGTGGGACAGCAAATTCACCATCAACATCAACACCGAAATGAATTACTGGCCAGCGGAAGTCACGAACCTGGCGGAGTTGCACGAGCCGCTGTTTGACTTGATTGAGAATGCTCGCGAAGACGGGCGGCGCGTAGCAAAAAATCTGTATGGCGCGCGCGGCTTTGTGATGCACCACAACACGGACGGCTGGGGGCACGCGGTTCCAATTGACGGCATCGGTTCGGGGCTATGGCCGTTGGGCGCGGCGTGGTTGAGCCTGCATCTGTGGGATCATTACGATTACAATCGCAACAAAGTCTTTCTCGAATTTCGCGCCTATCCGGTGCTGAAAGAAGCAGCGGAATTTTTCTTGGATTATTTGGTGGACGATGGCAAAGGGCATTTGATGACGGGGCCTTCGATCTCGCCGGAGAATCGCTATCGCACGAGCGCCGGCGCGGTGGGCAAGCTCGTGATGGCTCCGACGATGGACACGGAAATTTTGCACGCGCTGTTTTCGCGCGTGATTGAAGCGAGCCAGATTCTCGGCACAGATGAAGAGTTTCGCAAAAAGATTATTGCCACGCGCGACCGCTTACCGAAACTGCAAATCGGCAAGCACGGACAGTTGCAGGAATGGCTGGAAGATTACGATGAACCCGATCCGGGGCATCGGCACATCTCGCATCTGTTCGCGCTGCATCCGGGCAATCAAATCACGCTGCGCGGCACGCCCGATTTAGCGCAGGCCGCGCGCGTGACGTTGGAGCGCAGATTGAAAGCGGGCAGCGGTCACACGGGTTGGAGCCGCGCGTGGATCATTAACTTTTGGGCGCGGCTGGAAGAAGGCGATACCGCCCACGAAAACATCGTCGCGTTGCTGGCGAAATCTACGCATCCGAATTTGTTCGATAATCATCCGCCGTTTCAAATTGATGGCAACTTTGGCGGCACAGCAGGGATGGCGGAGATGTTGATGCAGAGTCACGCGGGCGAAATTCATTTGCTGCCCGCATTGCCAAAGGCGTGGGCGAGCGGCGAAATCAAAGGCTTGCGCGCGCGCGGCGGCTTTGAAGTGAGTCTGAAATGGGAAGACGGGCAATTGGTCTACGCAACGATTAAATCCAAAGCGGGACTGCCCTGCGTCGTGCGCTACAAAACGCCGGTAGCTGTGCAGTTGCAGGGCAGATCGCTGAAAACGACAATGCAGGATGGCGCGGTCAACTTCAAAACGATGCAAGGCATGACGTACTCCATCGCGCCCACACGTTGAATTATGAATGGTCAAAACAGAAAAGACATCCGCCCTGGGATGACGGTCGAAATTGTCTTGAAGCAGGATCAGCGCACCGGTCGCAGAACACGCGGCATCGTGCGCGACATCCTGACGAAATCGCCGCATCATCCGCACGGCATCAAAGTGCGGCTCGAAGATGGGCAGGTCGGCAGAGTGCAGGAAATTTGCGATTGATCTCCAACCACGCACAACGATTGTGCATAACTTAAATTTATCGAAAGCACGTACATGAAAAATTATCTTGATCTCACAGGCAAAGTCGCGCTCGTCACGGGCGCAAGTTCAGGCATCGGCGCGGCAACGGCACTGTTGCTCGCGGAGCAAGGTGCGAGCGTCGCTATCAACTACAATCGCAACGAAGCTGGCGCGAATGAAGTGCTAGCGCAAATCACAGCAGCGGGCGGCAAAGCGATTGTGATTCAAGCGGACGTGACGAAATCTGCCGAAGTGCGCGCGTTGGTCGAACGCACAACGCAGGAACTCGGCGCGATTGATATTCTCGTTAACAACGCTGGCTCGCTGGTCGAGCGCATGAAGCTGTTGGAATTAACCGAAGAGCGGTGGGACGACGTGATGAACCTGAATTTGAAGAGCGTGCTTGTTGTCACGCAAGCAGTCGTACCTGCGATGATCGAACGTAAATCCGGTTCGATTGTGAACCTAACTTCAATTGCCGGGCGCAATGGCGGCGGCCCTGGCGCAATGCACTACGCTACAGCGAAGGGCGGATTGATTACGCTGACCAAAGGCATGGCAAAGGAATTAGCGCCGCACGGCATTCGCGTCAACAGCGTTGCGCCCGGCGTGATTGATACGCCGTTTCACGAAACGTTTTCGACACCGGAAATGATTCAAGCGTTCATCAACACGATTCCGATGGGACGGCTCGGCACGTCAGAAGAAACGGCGAAGGTGATTGTGTTTCTGGCTTCGGACGCCGCGAGTTATGTGTGCGGCGAAACGATTGAGGTCAATGGTGGACAGTTGATGTTGTGAAGGTTTAGCAGCGGCATCGCGAGCATGGCTACGCTAAAAAAGGCGAAGAGGTCAGATGGCAGGCTACTGCCATCTGACCTCTTGAACGACCGCTATTGGGGGAAAAAACTATTTCGCGGCGAGCGCGTTGACGTGGCTCGTGAGCCGGGATTTGTGGCGCGCGGCGGTGTTGCGATGAATCACGCCCTTTTGAATCGCCTTGTCAAGGGCGGAAATGGTGGTTGGTAACAATTCCTGCGCGGTGCTGGCATTCTTGGTCGCAATCGCGGCACGTAACTTTTTGATTGCTGTCCGAAGCTTGGTGCGATTGGCGGTATTTACTGCGTTGGCTTTGACATTCTGGCGGTCGCGCTTTTCTGCGGATACATGATTCGGCATTACAAAACTTCTCCTCTAAGTTGCATTAGATAACTATTTCGGCTCAAACACAAAGCGGCAAGTATAGGGATCGCTTCTATGACTGTCAAGCTTGAGTTCACCACGTTGATTTAGTATCATCCGCGCCCGCGTCGCACCGTGAGTCCCGCTGGTCGCCCCACAAAAGATTTAAGCATCTATAACCACTTGATCTTGATTAAGTCCCCCAGAAAGAAAAGGTTGCGAAAAAGCAGGGGCAGTGATAAAGAATAGCGCCCGCGCACTTGGTTTCCGCCGCTGCGCCGCCAGTTCACGATTTGGAAAAGCCTCACAAGGCTTGATGGCCGATGCAACTTGAGGGCAAATTCAATGGCTAATTCATTTGGAGCATCACCTGCTTCTTCCGGTGCTTCTTCCGGCACAATTCTCATGCCCCGTATGGTTACGGTCGCCGCTGTACAAGCCACGCCTGTGTTCATGAATCTGGAAGCCAGTTCGGCCAAGGCATTGAATCTGGTGGCCGAAGCCGCGCTGAAAAAGGCGCAACTCGTGGTATTCCCGGAAGCCTGGTTGCCCGGCTATCCGGCGTGGTTGGAGTATTGCCGCGACGTGGCCGTGTGGAATCATCCGCCCGTGAAAAAGCTCTATGCTCGCCTGATCGAGAACAGCGTGATTGTGCCCGGCCCGACGACGGAAGCACTGGCCGCGGTCGCCGCCGAATATCGGTTGACGGTGGTGGTTGGCGTTTGCGAGCGCGTAGCCGAAGGCGCAGGACGCGGCACATTGTACAGTTCAATGCTGACGTTCAGTCCGGCGGGAGAACTCATCAATCATCATCGCAAATTGCTGCCGACCTACAGCGAACGCTTGATTCTGGGGCAAGGCGATGGGCGCGGTTTGCGTTCGGTGCGCACTTCGATTGGGCGCGTCGGCGGGTTGATTTCGTGGGAGCATTGGACACCGCTTGCGCGTCAGGCTATGCATCAGGCGGGCGAAGATTTGCACGTGGCGTTGTGGCCTTCGATAGGCGAAATGGGGCAGATTGCCTGTCGCAATTATGCGTTCGAGGGGCGCAGTTTTGTCGTCAGCGCCGGTTCGATCATGCGGGCGCGCGATTTGCCGTTGGAGTTGGAACCGATTGCCGAAATCGCCAATGACCCGGACAAATTGATTTTGGATGGGGGCAGCGCCGTGATCGGCCCCGACGGCAAATATATCGCGGGGCCGGCCTTCGATTACGAAGCGATTGTGATGGCGCGCATCAACCTCAATCGCATCCGCGAAGAAAGCCTGATGATGGATGTGACGGGGCATTACAATCGGCCTGATCTCTTTGAGTTGCGACTGAAGACGGGCGAGACGGGGAGCGTTTCGGCGCTGCCTCCGAACCCGTTGGACGAATCCAAATTGCTGACGACTTCGTTGCCAACGACCGAAAGCGTGCCCCAGGAGATGTTGCCGGACTTCCCTGAAAACCTCGTCAATCCGAGCAAAGTCGCGTGACGGGGCAAAGAAAAAGTCTGAAACTGAAAAGCGCCGCTGATTGTATCTTCAGCGGCGCTTTTGGCTTTTACCGGAAAAGAATTCTTTTACTTGCCTTTGGGCTTGCGCTTGCCGCCGTACTTGAGCACGGTCAAGCGGACATTTTGACGACCAAAGGTGCGGGCTTCGCGCGAGGACGGCATCCACACGTCAATGCGTTTGCCTTTGATGGCTTTGCCAGTGTCCTGCACGGAATACACGCCCGAATAATTTCCGGCTTTGAGATGCACCGTGCTGCCGAGCGGCAACACACGCGGGTCAGCGGCGATCACGCCCCGCCGCACGTAGGAGCCGGAGCGCGTGATGCCGCGCAAACTGTACGCGGTGGCTTCAAAGCGGCTCGGTGGTTCAATCCCGGCCAAATCTTCGCTCGCAGCGGAATCCAGCGCGACTAATTTCGATGATTTCACGACCGAGACTTCCGCCTCCAATTCGAGCGCCGGGTTCATCGGCAGCACATGCGGTTCGACGGGCGTGGTAGATGACCAAGAAGAAGATAAAGTTGCCGACAGCGTTTGCGGTTTGTCTTGGGCCGGAGTTGCCGCCTGCGCGGCGGGAACTTCGTTAACGGGCTTGGCGGGATTCGCTGTCGTTTCTGCGGCAGGTTTGCCAGAAGCTTTCCAGGCGTCTCCAACCAAATGCGGTTGGGTTTGGGCGCTGACGCCAATCCCTAAACATATAAGAAGCGATGCGCTGGTGAGGGCGCGGGGGACAAAGTTCGTACTACACATAAACCTAATTAACTCCTTGGGGATCGTAGTTTCTCCTTTGGTGGCATGGTTAATGTTACTTCAGGTCTAACGTCTCCCTCCGTGCAGATCAAGCACAAACCGCGTTTCAATCACTGGTCAAACGCGATTGAGGGTCATTGCGTGGAATTGCGTTGAGCTGACCGCTCGCCGCTCAAAGAGGCGCGCAATATCCAGAGGCAATTCTGAGTTATGCAAACAGCGTTAGCAGAAGCTTTCCGGCATAAAGCTCGCGCATACTACCATAAACGTTCCGAAATGAAAAATGTGCAAGAGGTTCGTGACAACCAGGAAATTGCTGCGGAAAGGTAAGGTGTTTTATTCCAACAACATCGCCTTGATGAGGTCGTTGCCTGAAAGGGTCGCTGTACCGACTTTGCCAACGACGATGCCGGCAGCCTGATTGGCGATCAGCGCGGCTTCGGTGATGTCTGCGTCGGCGGCCAGCGCGAGTGCGAGCGTCGCAATGACGGTATCGCCTGCACCTGTGACATCGTACACATCGCGCGCCATCGTGGGGATGTGCGTGACGGTTTCTGCGCTCAGCAATGACATCCCGTGTTCGCCGCGCGTGATGAGAACGTGCGGGCACGCCAGTGTTTCCCGAATCTGCCGCGCCGCCGCAAGCAGTGATGTTTCATCCGTGATTTCAATGCCCGTCGCGCGTTCGGCTTCGAGTTGATTCGGCGTAATCACTGTCACCGGACGATAGAACGTGAAGTTTTTGATTTTAGGATCGAGGCACACGGTTTTGCCTGCCGCCACTGCCAACACGGCTTGCAAAACGCGCGGCGTCAGCACCCCTTTGTCGTAATCCGAAACGATGACGGCGTCTGCGTCTGGCAAGGCTTTCAGGAAGGTCGAGATCAACTGATCCTCGATGATTTCAGACAACGGCAACCGGCTCTCGCGGTCGGCGCGGATCATTTGTTGATGATGCGCCAGGATGCGCGTTTTGAGCGTGGTTGGGCGGTTCGCATCCACAATCAAAAACTTCGTCTCAGCACCCGCTTCGCCCAAGCGTTCCCGCAGTTTTTCTCCTGCCCAATCATTGCCGATGACGCCGATGGGAACGGCTTGTGCGCCCAATGCCAGCAGATTGGAAACCACGTTGCCCGCGCCGCCCGCGTGCCACGATTCGCGGTTGATTTCGACGACCGGGACAGGCGCTTCGGGTGAGATGCGCCGCACTTCGCCCCAGATAAATTCGTCCAGCATCAAATCGCCGAGCACGAGCAATCGCTGGCCCGCGAAGTTGTGGATGAGGTTTTGTACGCGCTCTCGGTTCATCGCAAAACGGTATCAATTGCCCGCATTACTTGCTCAATAGTGATAGAACGAATGCACTCCGGTTCCGCAAATTCCGTGCAGATATACATCGCGCAAGGATTGCACGCGAACGGATTCTGCACAAGTTCGGCGCGCTGTTTCGTCCAGGGACGCCAGCGCACGGAACTCGCCGGGCCAAACAACACGGCGAGCGGCGTTTGCACCGCCGCCGCAATATGCGCGGGGCCGCTGTCGTTGCCCACGAATACTTTGGCCTCGGCGATGACCGCCAGCAACTCGCCGATGCTGAGCGAAGTCAACGCTGCTAGTTTTTGCTCCGTCGCCGCTTGGACGCTTTCGACCTGCGCGATTTGTTCCGCCGTCGGCGCACCTGTCAGCACGATTTGATAGCCGCGTTCAAGCAATCGTTCGGCAATCGCGGCGTAACGTTCGGGCAGCCAGCGTTTGGTGTAAAACTCGTTCGTCGGCGCAAGCACTGCGTAGGGTTGATTGAGGTGGATTCCGGCAGCTTGCAGTTTTGCGTGGGCTGCTGTGCGTTGGTTGGGGGCAACGAAAAGCTGCGTGGCGGCGGGCTGTTCATCCGGCAGGCCGAGCCATTGGAACCAGCCGAATTGATATTCGACCGTGTGCAAATCGCTGCGGCCCAGAATTTCTTCCGATGGCGGCACGCGCAGGTTGTACGCATAGCGGTTGCGAAAATGCGCCGCGCCGATGCGATGCTTCGCGCCGCTCAGGAATGTCAGTTGGGCGCTCGTCGGCCCGCCGTGCAGATTGATGACGGCGGTGAATTGGCGGCGGCGAATCGTTTGCACAATGCTCAGGCGCGAGGTGAGCGAACTGCGTTTGTCCTGGCTCCCGCGCGTCAGCGGAATGGCCTCGATGTCCGGGTCGGCTTCGTAGAGATCGGTGTAAATCGCTTCGACCAGCGTAGTGATTTGCAAATCCGGGCGGAAGCGTTTGAGCGCGCGCAAATTGGCCGTATCCAGCACGGCTTCGCCCAGGTTGCGCAGCCGAAGGAACAGCACACGCGAGGATTCAGGAAGTTGCTGAAAGAGAGAGGCAGGCACAACGATTACGCGGCGGCAGGTGTTTCTTCGATGGTCGCTTCTTCCACGATCAGCACCGGGATTTCGTCGCGAATTGGATAAACGCGATGGCAGGCTACACATTTCAATCCGCTGCCGTCGGCTTTGAGTTCAAGCTTCGCGCGACACGCCGGACACGCGAGGATTTCGAGCAATTCTGGCTTTATGCCCATAACAAATTCTCCTGCTGCAAAGTGGAAAACCGCAGCGCAGTATAGACCGCAGCGCCACGCCGAACAAGCAACGCCCCCGCGCCAGAAAATAAAACCTTGCGCCGCCAGCACTTGCCTCCCGCCCCGCAATCCCGTACATTACGACGCTGTGCTCCCGTAGCTCAGTGGATAGAGCATCTGCCTTCAATCAGGAGCCTGTACTGAAGAATCGTAATTCGTACAGTGGAGGGTGCTATATCGGTGAATCTCTAAGGAAGTTGCGAAGCTTCTATGACAACGCCGAGGGAACCTTACCAGGATTGGTAAGAACGCCGTAGAGACTATACGCACCCAGGCTGCAATGCCTAAGACATAGTCCAGACCACAACTCAAGTTTTGAGCCTGGGGAAATCCAGGGTGGTACGCTAAGCAGAGGGTCGCACGTTCGAGCCGTGCCGGGAGCGCCAAACATTTCTTCTAAATTTTCCCCCGCAGTTTATGCGCTACATTGTTCACGGAGCCGGAGCAATTGGGAGCCTGGTTGGCGGCTTGTTGGCTGACACGGGTGCTGAGGTCATCTTCATTGTGCGCCCGGCCCAAGCCGAAGTCATCAATCAACGTGGCCTGACAATTCATTCGGTTTATCATCCGACCAAACACGTCACCAACGTCAAAGCCGTCACGTCTCCGCACAACATCACGCCGCAGCCGGACGATGTTATCCTGCTCGCGGTCAAGAGTTCCCAGACCTATCAGTGCATTCACGAATTGCAGGAAGTCTTCAGTCAGGTGACGCCGATCTTTTGCCTGCAAAACGGGGTGCGGAACGAACCGACGGTCGCCGAACGATTTCTGCATGTTTACGGCGTAATGATTGCCGCGTGCGTGAACGGCCTGGAACCGGGCGTGGTCGCGCACACTTTGAAGCAGGATTTGGTGCTCGGCAACTATCCGCTGGGTTGCGATGAAACGGCGACCAAAGTGGCGCACGATTTGTCCAACGCCGGATTCAACGCTGTGCTTTCGGCGCACGTGATGGCGGCGAAATGGGGCAAGCTAGTGCTGAATTTGACCAATGCGTTGTTGGCCATCACGGGGCATCATCTGCAATTGGCGTGGAGCGTGCCGGAAGTCAGTTTGCTGATGGCCGAGGTGCAGGAAGAAGGCTTGCGCGTGGTCGAAGCCGCAGGCATTCCGTTGACCGAAGGCAACAGCCCGCTGGATGTCTATGCGATGACGCAGAAGACGCGCCAAATCGGCGAAAGTGCGCCCGATGAAGCAGCTATTCGCGCCGCACAAAACTTGCCCGAACAACAGCGCACGTATGTTTCCACGTGGGCAGATTTACAGCAAAAACGTGGCGAAACCGAAGCCAGCTACTTGAACGGCGAAATCCTTTTGCTCGGCGAAAAACATCACCTGCCAACGCCCTACAATTTCACTTTGTTGGATGTCGTGGAGCGGATGGCCGCGCAGCATTTGTTGCCGGGGCACTATTCCATCGGAGAACTGCGGCAAATGATCGAACGCCGCGAGGAAACGCAAGCCAACGAGTGATTGATCTTCGCTCTGCTCGCCTTCGCGAAAAAAACAGAAGCGAACCAACCGTGAGAACTTTGTCTCCGATTGGTTCGCTTATTTTATTCGTGCGAGGCGCTTAGCGGCCTTGAATTTCCTTGTAAACAAACTTTGCCAGTTCGTGAATTTGCTCCTGACTCAGTTTGTCTTTGAACGACGGCATCTGGCCGGAACCGGTTCCGATGCGCGTGGCCAAATCATCAACGGTTCGGCTCATCGCCAACCCCGCTTTGAAGCTGGGGCCAATGCCGCCTTCGCCTTTTTCGCCGTGACAGGTCACGCATTTTTGGTCAGTGTAGAGCGCCCGTGTGGCTGCCACATCTTTGACGGCCAAATCATTTTTTGATGCACAGGCCAAAGCTAGAACAAAAGCCAGGACGGTCGTAAGAAAGAGTAGTGATTTCAAGTAGTTCATGTTTCGTCTCCCAGTTTAGTTTTACGGTTTATGAAATCCTTTTTGCCATAAAAATATCTGGTTTGCCAAGCCCGTTGGCGTCCGGCATCACACCGACAATCACAAAACCGAGTTTTTGATAGAACTCAAACGGATGGCCGCGCAGATTCCGGATCGTCGTGACGTGCTCCCAAACGTTGGGGTAGAGATCAACTCCGGCCAGCGAGGTCTGATGGTCTTCGTCGTCTGTGCCGAGCCATAACGTCACACCGCCGCGCGCTTTGACAATGGCTTCAAGATCATTGACCAACGCACGCGCCACGCCTTTCCCGCGTGCGGCGGCGCTGACCGCCAGCGGATGCAATTCCCACACGTGCCCGTCGTATTGACGAATGCCGCCGATCCAGCCGAGCACGGTTCCGTCTTCGTCAACTGCAATGCGGCTGACACGATCTTCGGCAAAGGATTCGTGGACTTCCTCCAACGCCTCCGCGAGCGTGGGCCAGGCCTTGGGCCAATGCTCGCGGAAGGCGTCAAAGAGCAGTTGCGCAGTTTGCCGAATGGTCGTTTCGTGGTCGGGCGTAAGATCAATGATTCGTAGCATCTTGTTCCTTTTGGTAATTGAGCGCAGTGACTTTCGCAAAAGAGATTTCTTCTGCCACGCTTACGGCGGCGCTCATTGACTTTTGAAATCGCGTGCTTTAACTTGCGGTCATTCTCCTGCAACGGATTTCTGGCTCTTTTTTAGTTCAATCGTAGCTCGCTCTCATGTCTTTTGTAGATGCGTCGTTGCGGCATCTGTGAATGTATACCACTTCAATACAAGAATGGAGGAAACTATGGGTAGCCAATTGAACTTCGTGGATCAGGAAAACTTTTACAATCAACTGATCGAACTTGAATCCCGCAAAGAGGAATATGATATAGACACAGGCATCATGGAAGTCAAAGACCTTCCGCTGCGCCTGCTGCATCACATCGGGATCACCAAAGAAGAAATTGCGCACAAACAACACAAGGTCGTCGAAGAAAGCGACTTTATGTTGGATTTTGTCGAGCCAATGGTGACGAAAGTCAATGAAATGCTGGGACGCTATAAACCCGCCCGGGGCTATGAATTCAGCGTCCAGGCGGAAGATTACGACACGATCAAAATTCATGGCCGCCCGCAAGCCCAAGTTTGAGATAGGGAGATAGGGGGAAGGGAGGACAGGGAGATTGGGAGAAGGGGAGAGAATACGTTGTCTTCTCATTTCCCTCTCCCCCCATCTTCCTATCTTCCTATCTCCCTCTCCCGGCCCGCTTTCCCCTTTGCCACATCGTCAGGGATCGGTGATAATCGCCGCGCGCGGTTCCAGTGACTGTGCGCGCCCCGCTCAATATCAAAGAGAGAGACCGACGAATGGCGAAAAATAAACGCAGAAAAAACGGCGTCACTGCCGATCAAATCCTGCTGGAAATCCCCACCAAAGCCGAGCAGGATTTTACCCAAACCGACCCCTGGCGCATTTTCAAAATCATGGGCGAATTCGTGGATGGCTTCGACGATTTAGCCCGCATTCCGCCCGGCGTTTCCATCTTCGGTTCCGCGCGGCTCGCCCCCGAAGACAGATATTATCAAGCAGCCGTCGAAACCGGTCGCCTGTTGGCCAAAACTAAATATGCTGTCATCACGGGCGGGGGCCCAGGCATTATGGAAGCCGGCAACAAAGGCGCATTTGAAGCCGGCGGTATTTCGATTGGCTGCAACATCGAACTGCCGTTCGAGCAAATGCCGAATCCCTATCAAACCATTTCGATCACGTTCAATTACTTCTTCGTGCGCAAAGTGATGTTCGTCAAATATTCAGTCGCGTTCATCATTTTCCCCGGCGGCTTTGGCACGATGGATGAATTGTTCGAAGCCTTGACGCTGATTCAAACGCGCAAGATTCGCAACTTCCCGGTCGTGCTCTTTGGCAAAGACTATTGGGGCGGTATGGTGCAGTGGATCAAAGACATGATGATCGGCAACAAAACGATTTCGCCCGAAGATTTGGATTTGCTCTTTGTCACTGATTCGCCGGAAGAAGCCGTGAACTTCATCCTCAAAAGCCAGGAGAAGGTTTCGCCTTAATCACGCTCACATCGTATGACCTTGCCGAAGCTCTACGCCATCACCGACACCGATCTCTCGAATTGCTCGCACGTGGAAATCGTCGAGCGGTTGTTGGCGGGCGGCGCGCGGCTCATTCAACTGCGCGACAAAGAGGCGAGCGCCAAAGAAATGTTTGAGGCGGCGCAGGCTTGCGTAAAGCTGACGCGCGCGGCGGGGGCAACGCTTATCATCAACGACCGTGTAGACATCGCCATCGCCGCCGATGCCGATGGTGTGCATTTGGGACAGGATGATTTGACGGTGGCCGAAGCGCGCGCGCTGTTGGGGCCGCAAAAAATCATCGGTGTTTCAACCCATTCCCTCGCGCAGGTTGAAGCGGCGTTGGTTACGTCCGCCAACTATATCGCGGTCGGCCCGATTTTCCCGACCACGACCAAAGCCAATCCTGATCCGGTCGTCGGCCTCGAACTGTTGCGGCAGGCGCGCGCGTTGACGTCTCTGCCGCTCGTGGCCATCGGTGGCATCACGCTCGCTACGGCGGCGGAAGTGATCGCTGCTGGCGCAGACAGCGTGGCCGTGATTTCCGCGCTCTATCCGCGCTCCACATCGCTTTCCTTAGTCGAGAATTTCGCCCAGGCGATGTCGGCCAAACCCGACATCGAAGGGCAAGTGCGCGCGTTTTTGCAATGCTTTGCGCCGTGACTTCTAAAGGGCTGAAACTGCCTGTCATTGTTTGAGATTTCGCGCGCTGGCGGCAAAGATTTTTCTTGCGCCGCTTTGCGCTTTCGTGCCACACTGCGTCGCGCTTTGACCTACCCCGGTCGTTCCCATCAAACAACCTAGCCCAGTTCCTTTTGAGACTCAGACGTTTTTATGAGTTACATTGATCTTCCGCCGATTATCGAGAAGATGTTGAATGTTTCCGAGTCGGTTAGTGATCTGAATTTTTCCGTCGGACGTGCGCCGCAAGTGGAAGTCAACGGCAAGTTGGTTCCGGTGGACGTCGGACTGAAAACGATCACCCCGTACCACACGGAAATTATGGCGATGGCGTTGATTGGCGATAATGCGGAAGCCGCCGAAAAACTCATCAAAACCGGTTCGACCGACATCAGCTACAGCCTGCCCATGCGCTCGCGGTTTCGCGTAAATATCTTTCGGCAACGCGGCACGCTCGGCATCGTGATGCGCGTGATTCCGCCGCAGGTTCCTTCGCTTTCGTCGTTGGATTTGCCCACGCAACTCGGCGAGATCACCGAACTCAAAAACGGCTTGGTGTTGGTGACAGGGCCGACGGGTTCGGGCAAATCTTCCTCGCTTGCCGCGATCATCAACAAGTTCAATCTGGAAAAGGCGTATCACATCATCACGATTGAAGACCCGATTGAATTTTTGCATCTGCATCGCGTGGCCACGATCAATCAACGCGAACTCGGCAGCGACACGCCGAATTTTGCCATGGCCTTGCGCGCGGCGCTCAGACAGGCTCCGAAAGTCATTTTGGTGGGCGAAATGCGCGACATCGAAACCACTGAAATCGCGCTCGAAGCCGCTGAAACCGGGCATTTGGTGCTTTCGACCTTGCACACGATTGATGCGGCGAAAACGATTGATCGCATCATTGGGATGTATCCCAAAAACGAAGAAAGCGTGATTCGCACGCGGCTCGCGCAAACGTTCCGCTACATCATTTCGCAACGCTTGATCCCGCGCGCCGACGGCAAAGGCCGTGTTGCGGCGGTCGAAATTCTCAAATCCACGCCGCGCACCCGCGAATACATTGATCGCGGCGAAGGCGAAGGTCGCTCCTTAATCGAAGCGATGGAAGACGGCACGCTGGAAGGCATGCAAAACTTCGATACGGTGATCGAACGCTTGATCCAGGAAAAGGCTATCACCAAAGACGATGGCCTCGCGTACTCGACCAATCCGCACAATTTGGCGTTGCGATTGTCTGGGTTCGGCGGCGGCAGCGTGACCGAAGAGATGCAGAATCCTGTGCGCTCTGCCGCGCCCGTTGCAACGGCCAGCGCACCTGTGTCATCCATCATCAGCAAATATTGAAACGCAGGATTTAGGATTTGGGGTTTAGAGGTTTGCGCCCAATCTCAAATTTCAAATTTCAAATTTCAAATCTCAAGTATGCAAGTCTCCTGTCCACAATGCGCCACGCGGTTGCAATTGAGCGCCAACAAACTCCCCGATCAACCGTTCACGATCAAATGCCCCAAGTGCCAAACGAGCATCACCATTTCCCCGGCGGCGGCGGCAGCAGAAGTTGTTGCCAGTTCGACCGCGAATTTGCTCGACGATGATCCGCTCGGATTGTTTGACGAGAAGGTTCCCGCGCCGCCCGCCACTTCGCAAGCCGCTCCAGCGCCCGCTTCGCTTCCCGCGGCGGAACCGCCTGCGCCTCCCTCTGCCCCCGCCTCATTGCCCTCGGATTGGGCCTCGCCATCGTCTGCGGTCGCGGTCGGTTGGACGAATTCGATGCCTGCGCCGACGGTCGAGGACGATTCCACTACGCTCGTGACGGCACAAGCTTCGCAGCAGGATTTGCTTCAGGCGTTGGCTTCCCTTTTGCTGTCGGGTTCGCTCGCCAAACCCAACGCCCCGCTCGAACAAAATCGGCGTCGCAATGTGGTCGCGTGTTTGGCCAGCCCGGAAGATGCAAGCAAAGTGCAGGCCGTGTTGCACGATCAGCCGTATGATCTCACGATAGCGTCTTCGCCCGAACAAGTGACCGCGATGTTGCAGATGAGCCATCAACTGGATGTCCTGCTGCTCGATCCGAATTTTCACTCGCAGCAACACGGTGGAGCCACGATCATGCGCTACCTGAATATGCTGAACCCCGCGCGTCGTCGTCGGGTGTTTGTTGTCGTGACATCGCACAGCTATCGTTCGCTGGATATGCAGGCGGCCTTTATTCACGGCGTCAATTTGGTCATCAATTCCGGCCAGTTGGAAACACTTCCGACCGCGTTGTCCAAAAGCATTCAGGAATTCAACAATCTCTACCGCGCCTTCAACGAAGCCAGCGGCGCGAGTCCCTTTTAAAAGCAAAAGGCAAAAGGCAAATATCAAAAGGCAAAAGTCTATTCGGAAGGCTACGCCGCTTTTTCTGAAAAAAAGATAAAGCGCCGCCCTTTTGATATTTGCCTTTTGATTTCTGCGCCGCAGTTGCCTTTTGCCATTTGATTTGGTTTGCTAGGGCTATGATTACGCCCGCAATTCTTCAGAGCCTGCAAACCATCGTCGGTACAGATTACGTTTCCACTGCGTCAGAAATCATCACCGAAAATTCACAGGACGCGCTCAAGCAAGTGTTCCCCGCTGAAGCCGTCGTGTTTCCGCGCATGGCGGAAGAAATCGCAGCGATTTTGCGGCTCGCCAACGAACATAAATTTTATGTGACAGCGCGCGGCGGCGGTGTGGGCTATGTGGGCAGCGCCGTCCCGATTCACGGCGGCATCGTGCTGGCGACCAGGCGGATGAATCAAATCCTCGAAATTCGCCAAGACGATCTGCTTGCGGTTGTCGAACCCGCCGTGACGAATTACGAATTGCAACAGGCGGTCGAAGCACAAGGCTTGTTTTATCCGCCCGATCCTTCGAGTTGGAAAGAATCCTTCATCGGCGGCAACATCGCGCTCAATGCGGGCGGGCCACGTTGTGTGAAGTACGGCAACACGCGGCAATTCGTCTTGGGCTTGGACTTCGTGACGCCGACCGGCGAGATCATTCAGGCAGGCGGGCGCACGCCGAAAAACGCGACGGGCTTCAATTTGGCAGGCTTGCTGATTGGCAGCGAAGGCATGCTCGGCATCATCACGCGCGCGATTTTGCGTTTGCTGCCATTGCCCGAAGCGCGTCGTACAGCGTTGGCGATTTTTGCTTCGGCACAAGACGCTTGCAACTGCGTCGCAGGTTTTACCGAAGCCGGAATCTTGCCCGTCGCGTTGGAATTGCTGGATCGCACTTCGATCAATGCGATTGAGGATTACGAGCCGTCAGGCATGCCGCGCGACGCAGGCGCGTTGTTGATTTTGGAAGTAGACGGCTTGCGCGAAGCCGTGACACGCGAAGCCGAAATCATGCGCGCCCTGTGTCAGAAGCATCACGCCATCGCATATCGCGAAGCCGCGAACGACACAGAAGCCGACAATTTGTGGGAAGTGCGGCGCAAGATGTCTCCGGCAGTCAAAAAAACCGGCGCGGTCAAAATCAATCACGACATTGTCGTCCCGCGTTCGCGCATCCCGGAAATGCTCGTGTTTTTGGAAGGCGTCAGCGCGCGCTACGGTTTTCCGATTCCGACCTTCGGTCACGCAGGCGACGGCAACTTGCACACGAACATCATGCTGCCGAACAACGACGCCGACACGAAACGCATTGCCGCCGCAGCGGTACGCGAGATTTTCACGAAAGCGGTTGAGTTAGGTGGAACGTTGTCTGGTGAACACGGCATCGGTTATGCGAAAGCCCCATTTCTGGATGTGGCATTGACCGCGCCGACGATTGCCGTGATGCGCACGATCAAACAGGCGCTCGATCCCAATGGCATTCTGAATCCAGGCAAAGTGTTGGAACCGGCGATTGCCGCGGAAGAAATGGATTTTTTGACGAGTGATTTTCCGTGTTGTTGACCTGTTGCGCAAACTAACAGTTTGCGCAACGATCAAAACGTAATCGGCGCAGGCATAAAACACAGTAGAAAGACGAGCAGGCCAATCATCGTCACCACTTTTCTACCAAATCCCAACGACTCTTCTTCATCCATCACGCGCGGATGCCCAACGCGCAACATCAACGTGAGAATCAAGACGTACACCGCCCAGCCCATCCAACCGCCCCAAAAGTACGACACGACCGTCAACGCAATCACACCGACATAAACCAATCGCGCAATAATCCAGTGCCAGCGCGCGCCGAACGCAGCATAGACCACGTGCCCGCCGTCGAGTTGTCCAACCGGCAACAAATTCAAACTCGTCACCAAACACCCGACCCACGATGCCAGCCAGATCGGATTGGCTTGAATGTCGCGCGGCACGCCCAGCAGCTTGGCGATGGCGCGAAACAACAGCGGATCGTGAAACACAATGCCGCCGCCACCACCAATTGCGCCGACTGCTGGATCGGCAAAATACAAACCAATGATCGCCGCTGGAATGAGGAAGACAAATCCCGCCAACGGCCCTGCGATGCCGATGTCGAAAAGCGCGCGTTTGTTCGGGATCGGGGACTTCATTTTGATGAACGCGCCAAACGTGCCGACGCCCACCGGAGCCGGCAGAAAATACGGCAGCGTCGCGCGCACACCGTACAACCGCGCCGCCAGGTAATGCCCCATCTCGTGCGCGCCCAGAATCATCAACAGCGTGAACGAGAACACCATCCCCATCGTGAAGCCGCCCAGAAAAATCGTGCCCATAATCGTCGTCGTCACAGCGGTCAGGGCGAGCAAAACCAAATGCCACAGCACCTTCCCAAACGTGATGTCGCGTTCCGGTTCCTGATATTCTGGCGCAGGCGGCGCGAGATAAATGTCGGTCGGTCGTTCAAAATCGTGGGGATTGAAAGGAGACAAATACGGCTGTTGCATAAGCGCGAAAGTCAGAGGGCGGTCAGTTCTTACTTTTTCTTGAAGAGGGCATCGAAGGCTTTTTTCACGTCGTCCTGCGCGGAAGGGGCGCTGCTGCTTTTCTTGACGAGCGCGACGCGATTGTTTGGTTGGAAGAAGTCGCAGAAATTCGCGCGGTTTTTATCAGCGACATAATCGGCTTGCGATTCGGTGCATTGATTGCTGCGACCGGGATCAAAGAAGCGACAGTTTTTGCAGCAGTAGACATCGGCCTGACAATGCGGGCATTCATCCTTGCGCCGAATTGCGCCGATGACCTTGATTTCGCGGCTACAACTATGACAAACCATGATGTGGGAAAAGATAACAAACTCATCGGCTATGAAGCAAATCACGGACGACACAACTGCCGCCCAAGCAAAATATGAAATCGAGCAAGCGTTGCTCGCCGCTGCCGATTGGCAATTATGGGAAGGCGAGAAGCTTGTGACGACGCTGGTGCGCGCGACGTATGAATTCAGCGTCGAATGGGGCAAATTGATTTTCGCGTGGTGGACGGAGGACAATTCGCAAAGCTGGCGCGTGACAAATTATGAAATTGCCGACGCCGAACTGCACATCAACGCCACACGCGGAATGGGGCGCGACACCGTGACGTTCACCTTGCGTGATCCCTTGCGTTGGCGCGCGAATAAACCCGAAGAATTGGCCGTCGCCGAACGCCGCGTGCAATTCGCCGAACAACTCGCACAACTCATCGCCGAACATTTTGATGATGTCAAAATTCAACGCCTCAACACCCGCAGCAAGTTTTCACAAGCGAATCCAAGCCAGTATGTGCGCCTGCTGCTCAAGCGAAAGCGAGAAACCATCCTCGCCCTCGGCGTCAACGAAGCCGAAGCACAAACCGACATGGACAACATCATCACGGTTGGCCTCGCATGGTTTTCGGAACTGAAAACGCCTGCACACAAACTTTGGTTGTGCGTGCCACAAGACCGCAGCCAAACCGTACTCGAACGTCTGACGCTGCTCGATTTCACGCCGCTGCATTTGCAGGTGGAATGCTTCGCCATCAACGTCACCGAACGCACGATGAGCGCGCGTCGTCCTGTGTCGCAAGCCGAATTGCTGAGCCTGCATCCGCGTGGTTTGCTTTGGCCGGCAACAAAACCCGCGCTGCCAAGCGTCTGGCGCAATCGCATCGTGAACCTCGCACCCGACGTGATTGAGGTGCGCGAAGATGCGAACCAGAAGTTCGAGAGCTACCATCTGCACGGCCTCGAATTCGCGCGCACGAAAGGCGAGACGCGCGAGCGCGTGCTGTTCGGCGTGCCGCATTATCCCGATGAAATCGCCGCGAAATTTGCCTTCAATGTTGATGCCGGGCGCAGAAACTTGACCGAACAAACGTTCGCGCAGCTTGAAACTTTGGTGCGCGAAATTTTCACGTATCGCCGCGCCGACACGCCGGATTTGCGTCATCCGTTTTATCGCCTGCGCACCGAAGCGTGGCTCGAATCGCTGCTCAGCCGTGACATTCGCGTGCTCAATGCCACGCTTGATCCGCGCTTCGTTTATGCGCAAGTCCCCGCGTGGATTGGCGACGAACGTTCGATCCTCGATTTGCTGACGGTCAATCACCGAGGCCGCTTGGTCGTCATCGAACTCAAAGCCGCCGAAGACGCGCAGCTTCCGTTGCAAGGTTTGGATTATTGGCTGCGCGTCGAACAAGCCCGCGTGCGCGGCGAATTCCAACGACGCGGTTTGTTCGCAGGCATCAAGTTGGCGGACGAATCACCATTGTTATACTTGGTCGCGCCGCGTCTCCGCTTTCATCGCAGCTTCAGTTTGGTCGCAAATTGCATTGCGCCCGACATCGAAGCCTATCGCATCGGCTTGAATACGAATTGGCGTGCAGGCGTGAAAGTGCGCGAGGTAGAACGGTTACGAAAACCAATCGCGCAGTGATATGATGCGCCTGAGAAAGGCGGTAATTATGGCTCAAGTAAATAGAGATGTTCTTCCAACTGTGCGTGCCACCGAGGTCAAGCCCTGGTTGACGCCCGAAACGATGTCGCCACTCGGACGCGAGTTGATGAAGATCGCAGAAGAGATTGAAGCTTCGGACACAGCGGAAATGAGTGAAGGCGACATTGAACGTGAACTCTCGCTGAGACGTGGTAGATAGCTTGCCTTTCTATGAGTATTGCCAATGACGAACCTGTTTACGAAGATGCGTTAGGCCATCACGCTTTGGCGCGGCGCGTCGGGCATCGCGTGCTCAAATGCAATCCGCCGTACGTGATTGGCGTGTGCGGTTCGTGGGGATCGGGCAAGACCAGCTTCCTGCGCAAGGTGTGGGTCTATCTCAACGGACAGGTTGAATGGCCGGGGAATCGTACGAGAACAATCCACGCAAAAGAGCGCGAAGCGTGGTTCGCCGAAACACAGCCGGAGTTTTATGAATTAACCAAAGATCGCACGCTGGAATTGATCTGGTTCAATCCCTGGCAACATCAATTTGAAGTCAGCCCGCTCATCGCCCTGCTCAATGAAATTCGCCAGCATTTCACGCTCAAGCGGCGGCTGTTCGACAAAGCGGGCAAGCTCGCGGATGTGGCGATTCACTCGACGCTGAATTCGCTGACCGAAATTGCCAAAGACTTGAAGCTGCCGTTGCCTTCGGCGAAGACGGTGACGGAACGCGGGCGCGAATACGAAGCGGAACATTTTTCTTCGCCGCTCACGTCGCAACGCTTTCGAGATTTCTTCGAGCAAGCCATCCGCATCGTCACCGACAACAAAGGCTTGCTCGTGATTTTCATTGACGACCTGGATCGCTGCGAAGGCGATGTGGCCTATCGCCTGCTCGAATCCTTGAAGCTCTATCTGAACGCGAAGAACTGCGTCTACATTTTGGGGCTGGATCAGCAGCATCTGGAAAGCTCCATCGCCAAAGCGTTGTCGGGCGAAAAAGAAACCTGGCGCTATCGTCCGATTGCGCGCGATTACCTGAGCAAAATTTTTCAGAACCTGTTTGTCTTGCCCGTCCCGCGCACGACCCGGCATTACGTCGAAACCGTGCTGAATAAGCAGGACAAGGAATTCAAAGCACAACTCACGCAACTCTTCGCCTTCAAAGAAGCCGATTGGGATGGCTTGGCGCAAACGCTGGACGCAGTGCTGCCGCACAATCCGCGCAAGATCAAATCGTTCATTTCGTCGTGGAAACTCTATCTTGATCTGTTGCCGCCGCACACCGACGGCCTGGATTGGCGCTTGACGCTGGTCTTGCATTATCTGGCGCAATTTGAAGAGCCGCTGTTTCGCAAGGTCGAAGAAGCGCCCGCGTTTTATAACGATCACATTCTGCGGTTTTGCGCGCAGGGCGTGAAAAATCATTTCCTGTTGGACGATGGCTTGGAGTTGCCGTATGAAAGCGTCACCACTGAGACAACCACTACAACTGCCTCAACCGGCGGCTACGATACTGCGCCTGCGCCTGCGATGGCTGCCGAAGAGCAAAAGCCGAAGAGCCAATATGCGCCGGGGCAACGCATCTTCTGGATTGCGCCGTTGGTGAAAGAATTAAAGGACAAAACGAAGGACGAGATTTTACGTCACCTGCTGCACACGGGGGAGGTGAAGAAGTAAGCGGATGGCACATCAACTCCCAAAACATCTGGCGCTCGAATACCGCACGCGGCTGGCGTGGTTGTACGACACGGCGGACATTGCCGGTGTGCCTAGCCCGCAGGACATCGGCCCCATCCGGCTCGATCAAATCTACGTGCCGCTGCGGTTTCGCTGGTCGTCGGATCGTGACGCCGAACAAGTGTTTCTGCCGCAGGTGCTCGAAAAGCATCGGCACGTCGTCGTGCTCGGCGATCCCG
>CAZWAK010000003.1:0-36510 GCA_964631865.1 uncultured Heliobacteriaceae bacterium
GCCGTTGACAAGCTAAAGCTTGAACTCTTGACGCCTCTTTTTATAGCTGTTCTTTCCACAAGACACACGACACCTGAGCAGAGCGACACTCCGTAAAAATTCAGGTTGTCGTGGTGGAGATTTACTTGAGCAAGTCTTCCAAGAATTTCACCGCTTCAGGATCGCGGCTTTGTCCCAGATAACTGACGGCCTTGCGACGAATCGCCATCGAAGAGTCTGACTTCGCCACCTGAATCAGTTTCTGGATGGCGTCCTTCGAGCGCGATTGGCTGAAGGCGAACAAAAACTGACTCTTCATCGCTTCGTCGGTTTCGGCGTCATAGAGTTGCAAGAGCGACTGCACAGCTTTGGCGCGGCTCTTGGCACGGTCGCTGCTGTCGGTCGTGCGCCATTCCATCAGATTGCTGGTTATTCCGCCCTGCGCTGCCGCCACCATCGGGGCGTAATAATGCACGCCTTCGCTGGCGATTTGCGAGAGCGAAGAGATAATTTGCCGCCGCACCTTCGCGCTCTTGTCGGCTTGGAACATCTTCACCAATTCGTCAATGAAGCTTTCGTCCGCACGATCATCGAGCCATTGCAGCGCCTGCACACGCGCTTCTTCATTGCTGCTCGAACGCGCGACCTCCATAACTTTCTGGCGCGCTTTCGGATTGCTGCTGCGCGACATCGCATAGATCGCGTGCTTCTTGATTTCGGGATCAGGGTCGTTGTCGTAAATCGAAATCAAGCGGTCAATCGAAGCGTCATCTTTGCGCTCGCCCAGATAGTAAATCGCATCGCGGCGAATCAACGGCGACTTGGCGCTCAAGGCCAAACTGCCAATGGAATCTTTCGCTTTTTGATTGCGATGAGTGGCGAGCGCGCGCAATGCGGCTTTGGCAACTTCTTGATCGTCCGAAGTCGTGGCTAAATTCAGCAGCAGATCGAACACCTTGTCGTCTTCGACATTGCCGAGCGAATAGATGGCCGAACGACGCAAGCGGGAATCGGTTTGGTTACGCGCCAAATCCAACAACAGATTCGTGGCGTTCGGCCCGCGATATTGGCCGAGCAATCGCACGGCGGAATCTTTCAAGCCTTTGCTCGCTTTGGAATCGTTCTTGAGAATTTCCGCGATGTACGGCAACGCACGTTCGGGATTCGATTGCATCAGGCTTTGCAGTGCGATGGCTTTGATTTCTTCCTGCTCAGTCATCCCGCTCGACGCCTGCTGTCCCGGAGCCAGCACGGTTACCGCATCGGGAAAGCCTGGCCCGCCTGCGATTGCAACCGATGCAACAGGCGATGGCGTGGTCGTGATAATTTCCACGCCTTCACTGCCCTCGACTCGTCTGGGAGCGCGTGCGGGCTGCGGCGTAATCGTTTGGCTTTGCGCGACAGGAGCGGTCGTGGAAACAGTACGAGTGGGGCGCGGCGTGCGTGGCGGAGCAGCGATGACTTCATCTACCAACGCCACATTGCCGAGCGCGGGCGCGATTTCCAAGCGCAACGCTTTCGCGTCAGACACCCAACTCGATTTCGGATAGTTGCTCACGAGTTGCACGAGCAAGTGATCAGCTTCGGAAAAATGCCGTTGCTTCTTTTGCGTGAAGGCGAGCCAATAAATCGCGGCGTCAGCTTGATTGTGCTGCGGATAGTCGCGCAGGAAATTGCGGAAATGTTTTTCGGCCTGCTCCCACTTTTCGTCTTCGATCAAATCGCGTCCGACGCGAAATGATTTCGCTGCTTTGTCATTCGCGTTCGTGCTTTGGACAAAGCGATTGAGCTTGGTGAAATCCGCCGACGCAAATTGTGCCGCGCTCGGCGTCACGAAAACCAACGTCAACACAGCACCGGCAATGAGTGCGGAGAAAGAATGATTGTGGTGAAGCATATTGTTATCCTCAATGATGGTAAAGAATTTACTCATCCAGCGCCGCCACCATCACGGGCGTCGCGTACACTTGTAATTTCGTCACGATTTCTTTTTTCTGCATCCGTTCTTTGATCGGCGTCACATCGTCCGCCGAGGGACGCGCGGGCAAATTCGCGATGTCGAGCAAAAGCGGTTCGAGACTGCTCAAGACTTCTTCCAGCGGCCAATCACCGCGCATTTCCGCTTCGCGCCGCAGCACGATGTTCCGGTACAGCAAGTGCCGCGAACGTTTCATTTCATACGACAAATCGAACGTCGCGTTGTTCAAGAGCGGCGCATTGCGAAACGCGCGGAGCAGCATCTGCGCCCGTTCCAGATGTTTCGTCGTAGGCAAAGTTTCCTCTGCCGCTACCGCCTGCATGGCCAGCAGCGGATTCGGGTCGGTCAACAGATAGGGTTTTTTATCGGGCAACCGCGACGGCGCTTTGCGTTCGGGTTTCGGTTGCTTGTTCGTGCGCGGTTTGCGGGGAGTATACTTCGCCGCATCCTGCTCGTGTTCGGCCAGGCGTGATCCAGGTTTCGGTGCAACGGCTACTTCATCCACCGAATCGTTGGGCGGCTGCGACGTGCGTGAAAGCCCCAGCACCGCCGCCAACAACAACACGATTCCTGCTGCCGCCGGAATCATCCAACCGAAGCGCAACGTCGTACGCCACCAACTTTTCGGAGCCGCGTCCTGCGCCAGTTTGACGCGCAACGACGCTTCATATCCGGCCCAATAACCGTCGTCCGGCATCATCGCTTCCGCCGCCTGATCGAACGAATGCAAAGCGTTGCGCAGCGCGTGATATTGCTCGTAGCAGCTTTGGCAAGCGCCAATCTGCGCCAGATGATTGACGGGCGTTTCCGCGAAGAGCCAATCCGTCATTTGCAATTGTGTTTTGCGGCAATCGTGCATACTGCGATCCTTTTGATGGGACAGGCGGCAACCCGTGATTGCCGCCTGTCCCCGGTGTTAGTTCTCAGGAGGACCCAGTTCTTGGGAACTAACAATTTGCGCCCCGTCGTTCGGGAAATTCACAGAGCGGCACGACGGGCACTTCGTCTGCCGCACTCGTCTTGATGCCGAGTTGCTCGCGCAACTTGGTCACGGTGCGAAACAGTGCTTTTTTGATCGTGCCCACCGACACACCACACGACGTAGCGATTTCGTCATACGTCATGCCTTCGCGATGTTTGAGTAAAAAGATCAAGCGTTCGCGCGGCGTCAATTCATCCAGCGCCTGCAACACTTCTTCGACCAGCAACTGTTCGTGCAAGCTGCGTTCGATGTGATGCGGCAATTCAATGTCATCGAGCGAGACGCGGTCTTTTTTTCCGATGCCCCAGAAATGCGTGCGCTGTTGATTCAGCAGCGTATGAATCGCAATCTGGCGCAACCACGTGTAAAAACTCGCTTCGCCGCGAAAACCGCTCAAGGCGCGATAGGCTTTCAACCAAACTTCCTGTGACAAATCTTCGGCGTCCAGCGGGTCGCGCGTGAACTGCAACGTCATCGCATAGACGCGCCGCTGATACGCGCGCGCCAGCGTGCAAAACGCTTCCCGGTCTCCTAGTTGTGCGCGTTGTATCAGTTCGTGTTCGCTACTCACGGGCGTTCCACCTTTGCGATGTGTCGTTGGAATAGACACAGGGTACGCGATTTGGTTGGCATGGGGGAAAGATTTTTTTTTCGCGATTGCATTTCCTATTTTTCAGTTGTCATTTCTCATTTGTCATTGCTGCGCTTGCTTTGTGGCGCGATTTGCCAAATCGCGCGGCTTGGAACAAAGACACTCGCGATTTGCCAAATCGCGCCACATTTTTTATTCAGGTGCTGTTCATACGCCCGTCACCGCGCATTTGTTCGCACAAGCTTTCACTACGAAAAACACAAAGAGCACGAAGCCTGACCGTGCTTCGTGCTCTTCGTTGCTTCGTGGTTTGTTCAGGAATCACTTTTTCTTGCGATTCGCTTTGCCGCGTTCGTCCACCTCGCGCAGCATATCGCTGATGCGTTGGCGTTCGTCGGCAGGCAAACGATTGCCGTAAATCGCCAGGCCTTTGCGCAAGGCTTCGGCGGCTTTGGTGTATTCCTGCGAGGTGTAATAGGCCTGATACAGAATCGTGTGGACTTCAAATTTATTGCCCGACAATTCTTCGTTCGGCATCGCTTCGGCCAATTTCAAAGCGGCTCCCGCGTCTTTGATGGCGCGCGGATTATCGCCTTTCAGAAACGCATTGTCGGCGCTGAGCCAGAGCGATAAAAATTGGCGCATCTTGTCGTTGGAACTCAACCGCAACGCTTCCTGAATATTCGCGCGACCTTTGTCCAGATAGTTCATTCGCAACGCATCGGGCAAATTGCCTTCGTCCCATCCGGCATAGCGCGTGTAGGCTTTGGCGAGCATGTAATTCGCTTCCGCGAGGGCGGCAGAATCTTCGTAACGACCGCCACCAAAGATCAAATGCGAGATGGACAGGTGACGCGCGGCTTTCATCGCGGAGACACGTTTCTTCGCAACTTCATTGAAGAGTTGCAACGCTTGCTCGGCCTGTTCGGTTGCTTCTTTGTAAGGATTCGCATTCACTTCCTTGCCCATATCAATGAACTTTGCCGCCGGGTCTTTTGACAGCAACACGTGCGCGAGGATCATGCGCGCGGGCGGGAATTTCGGATTGATGCCGATGGCTTTGCGCAAGGCTTTTTCCGCGCCGATTTTGTCGCCGCGCGCGAACAACACATCGCCGAGCACGACGTAGGCAAAATCGTAGAGCGGGTACCGTTTGTTGATGGCGCGGAGTTCGTTGGCGACTTCTTCCGTGTTGCGTCCGGCATTGAACTTGGCTTCGGCGAGCAGCGTCTTGGTTTGATAATCGGTTGGTCGCACGGCCAAAGCTTCGCTGAAACTCTTGATCGCGTCTTCTTTTGCACCGAGCGATTGTTCGGCGCGACCGCGATAGGTGAAGGCTTGATGATAGCCGCCGCCGTTGAGCCGAACGGCTTCATTGAACAGCGCGATGGCTTCGCGGAATTTTTGTTTATTGAAGAGATCCACGCCTTCCTGCAATTTCTTTTCGGCCTCTTTGGTCGCTGGTTTTTCTTCGCCCAGATACACGGTCTTTTGCTGCGCAGTTTGTTCGACGACTTCTTCCGCATTGCTTTGTGTGAACGCGGCGTTGATTTCGTAGGATGTGGTTTTGTTCGGCTCGACTTTGGCGGCTTGCGTTTGTTTGATGGAGCCTTTCGCCAACGTCAAGCGGCGTTCGCCGACAGGCACGCGAATCGTGCGTTGGCCGCCCGTTGCCAGAGTGCCGAGCGGTTTGTCATCAATCGAAACCTCGACGCCTTCGATTTCCGGGTTCGTGATGCGCAACGTGCCGCAGGGCGTCGCGGCGCTGCATTTGCCGAGTTCAGGATAGGTCACGACCGACAGCGGCAGATTGTTCGCGCTCAGCATCGTCGTGGCGTATTGCGGATGCTGGCGGTTGTCGGTCATCTTCGGCACTTCGTCGCGCACGTATGTGCGCAACTCCTCAAACGTCACTTTGCCGTCGGCATCGAAATCCGCATTGCCGCGCACAGCTTCGAGCAGGCAGTAGGTGAACACGCCGTGACCGAGTTCATCTTTTTCGAGCGAGGATTCGTTTTGATCTGCCGCCGACAAATAGCCCACGCCGCGCGGAATTTCTTTCAGCGAATCGAGCCATTGGTTTTGGGCGCGTTGTGTGACGGCGAGGCCGCGCGAACCGCTGTCGAGCATCACGCCCGCGCTGTGACACGTGTCGGAAATCACCAAGCCTTTTTTCGCGGGCACGCTGTTGACGGCGCGTTTGAAGCTTTCCATCCGAATGCTGGTGCGGGCAATCGCGCGCGGATCGGAGTCGTACACGACAAAGTACGGATATTCTTCGGTGCGCCCCGATGCGCCGCGTTCCTGCCAAATCACGCCGTGCGCCGCGATGAACACGACGAAATAATCATCGGGCTTCGATTGCTTAAGCTTCTCCAGAGCCGCTTCGATATTGGCTTTGGTGGCTTGTTCGTCCACGAGCAGCGAGATGTTCGATTCAGGAAAGCTACCGCCTTCGGGGCTGCGCAAAAACTTGTAGATTTCGGTGGCGTCTTCCGCAGCGTTTTTCAAATTCGAGATTTGATTGCCATCCACGTTTTGATCGCCCATCTTGTAGCGCGAAACGCCGATGACGACCGCCCACAAATTCACGTCGCGCTTGGCCGTGAGGTCTTCTTTGGTCGCGCCGACTTTGACCGAAAGGCCGCGCTCGCGGGTTTGTGAGGCCGCGAGGAACGGCAGGCTGGTGAGAATGATGAGGAAAAGCACGCGATGGAAATAACGCATAAGACAACTCCGGGACATTTTCCATTTTTGATTTTTGATTTTTCATTTCTCATCGTTGTAGGTTCTCGCGCAAACAATGACAAATGACAAATGACAAATGACAAATGACAAATGGAAAATGGAAAATGAGCTAACTCACTTCAACTGACGATGTTGGGCTACGGCAAAATCACGCCGCTGCCCTGACGTGGCTCGATGCGTTGCTCGGCGGGAATACCAGGGCGCGTCGTAGCTTTGTAAACCCCGACACCAACCGCCGCGCCGATGACGCTGAAAATCGGGACAGCATTTTGCGGCGACCAGAAGCCTGCGGCGGCGCGCACCACGCTGAGCGTGCCTTGCCACACGGCGTCCGAGCCTTCGACGCGGACTTCGAGGCGCGTCGAACTGCCGACGGTATCGCCCGCGGTGAAATTCACATTGGCGATCCCTTGCGTGTTGGTCGTAGCGCGCAAACTGGTCTGCCCGGCGAATGAGCCAGCGCCACCGCTTCCTGAACCACCGCCGCCGAGCAAGAACAACACGGGCGCATCGGGCACAGGACGATCATTTTCGTCGGTGACCTGCACTTGCAAATTGCGCGTCGAGCGGGCGCGGATTTCGGTGTTTGTACCGAGATTCAACGGCTTGATGAGATATTTGCGCGGCGCAGTTTGTTGTTGCGCCACGACGGCCAGTTCTTCGGCAGAGAGCAGTCCGAAGTTGCCGAGCGACACGACACGCCCCGCTGTCGCCAGCGCCACCGATTGCCCGTCACGCCAACCCGCGCGGAATTGCGCACCTTTGGTCGTGACATAAGTTGTGCCCGCAATTTCCAACGTCGCAGACGATTCGGGATTGAGCGCAACTTGCAATTCGCCATTGAGCAGATGCGCTTGTAAAGTTTGCGTGGCCGCGTTCGTCGTCAGCTTCACTGCCGCGCCGCCGCGCAACGTGACTTTGCCGATGGAGGATAACAAAACCTGTGCGCTCGCTCTGGCAGCGGAGCGCACGAGGTCGCCGTTCCACAGCAAACTTTGTTGTCCAATCGAAGAACCGTTGATTTGAATGGACTCCAGCGATTCGACGGAGCCAATCGGTGCGGCTTTGACGCGCGTGTTGTTCGTGGCGGTCGTGCCATTTGCCCACAAGCTCAGCGGGGCCAGCAGCAGCACCAGGTTAAGTAGAAAAATCGTGAACTTCGTTTTTTGCATTGTGAATTCTCCCTTTGGGCCATCACTCTAACACATCGTTGTCAATTGATTTGCTCAACTTATAAAGCGAAAGAATTCGCTTCAACGTGCCAGCGATGGGCGCTTGCTTCAAAATCATTGCCCGTTCGCGGAGGAGCGGGAATCCGTTTGGCGACGTCGCGTGCCCGCGCTGCCATCCAGGCGCAGCGGCGGTAATGTTATCACGTCGGCGTTGGTCGTGATTGTCGCGAAGGCTCGCCCGGCGGTCGTTGCCGTCAAGGCCGGGAGGAACGGGCTGGACGTAGCCGCCACTGTTGTTCCATCACCATCGTTCACACTCACGCGGACGTACACAATATCCGGTCGCCCCGCCGCGCCGGAAAAATCCTGCTGCAACGAGAAGCATTGTCCCGGCAGGATGGGCGACGCACTCAGCAGGCTCGTCAAATCCACTGCAATCGGATTGCTCGCGGGTTGGCGGAACGTATCGAAGAATTGATAGGTGATGCGCGTCGGGTTTTTGTTCGCGTCGTAGAGCGAGACGCGCACGCGGAAATCGCCGCGCAACGTCTCCATAATTACGAGCGGCGTATTCGAAGTGCCCACTGCATTGCCATCGCGCGGGATAATCTGAATCGCAGGCGAAACACGCCCTGTGATATTGGCCACCGCAGTGCCCGGATCGCCCGCCGCATCCAAAATGATGGGCGGACTGCCGGTGATGAAGTTGAATACGAGGCTGGAGGCAAACGAATCCGGCAAGACTTGATTGGCGAACAGCAGTTGATCGCGCGACGCAAAGAACCCGGCGAAGAACGGCAGCGGCGGATTGAAGAGAATGCGGAAGCGCAGCGATTGTCCGCTGGGCAATGTGCGATTGATGGAGATGGGTTGCGGCGCGTTGCGATCCGGGTTCGCGGTCGGATTCAACGGAATCTCTGCGCCGGTCGTGGGAACCAATCGCAACGAGAAATAGCGGCTGTCGTCCAGTCCCGTCAGGTTCGTGGTGTTGCCCGCACGACGAAACAGCGCTGTCGTCAAATTCATCGGCAGGCATCCCGTGTTCGTCAACGTGAACGTGCCCGAAGGCGGTGTGGCCGTGCTGCCCGCCGCGACCGGGCCAAGCGTCAAGGCCGTGCCGCCCGCGTCGTAGGCAATCGTGCCGATGGCCGTGCCAGCTTGTCCTGTCAAGCTGACGCTGGAGGAGTTGTTGCCCAAATTCGCATCAAAGGTCGAACTCGAAACCGTCACGCCATTGGTGAAGGTTATGTTTTGCCCCTGACACGGCAGCGTTCCGCGCAACGTGAACACGGCTGCGCCCGGCGCAAGATTCGGCGTAGACGCGAAGAACGGATTGCCATCGCGATTACACGAAGACCCCGCAGGCGCGGTGCAAGTCATATTGGCCAGCAAGGGCGAAGGGTCGAAGCGCGCCGAAAGATTGTTCGCCGTGCTTGGCCCGTTGTTGGTGATCGTGATGGTATACGTGACCACGCCGCCGCTCGGCACGGGGCTGGGCGTAGCGGTCTGCGTGATGGCCAAATCGGCAACAGCATTTACCGTCGCACTTGTGGCGTTGGTGTTGTTGGCTGCCACAGGGTCTTGTTCTCCGCTAATGACCGTTGCAATATTCGTCGCGGTTACGGAGTTGGGCGGCGTGCCTGCTGTCGGAATCGTCGGTCTCACCACGATTCTGACTGTTGCGTTTGCGGTCGAAACAATCGTACCCACAGTGCAATTGATTGGCCCCGTCCCCGTGCAAGTGCCTTGTGAAGGCGTCACCGAAACAATCGTGAATTGTCCGCCAGGAATCGAAATCGCATTCGTCAGCGTCACGCCCGTCGCTTCATCCGGCCCTGCATTCGTCACGGTCACGTTGTAGGTCAGATTGTTGCCGACAGTGACCGGATTGGGCGTCGCCGTTTGTGTCACGACCAAATCCGCCACCGCATTTTGCACGGCACGACATGCCGAAAACTCAGAGGTGTTCCCGCTCGCATCGGTCACTGTTGCTGTAATAAATTGCCCGACCGCAATGGGAGGCACAGTCACAGCATAACTGGTGACTCCAGCGACATTGGTCGTGATGAAGAAACTGGCTGTTATTCTTTCGCCTTCGCCGTTGCCGGAGCTATCACAGGCGGTGTTACGAAAAATATCCAGCCGGAATGTGGTGTTCGCCGTGCTGTTGAGCGTGCCGGAGATTGTCGTGCCGGTGGTGCGTGTCAAAGCGGAAGTGATGATAGGAAAGTTCTGCAAATTGTTCGCGCCTGTGTCACCATCGCCCGGATCATTCACGCTCACGCCTGCCACATCAAGGTCAATGCCCAACACGCCATTACTGTAAATGGAATTCCCTTGGATGGCGTTGTTGAGAGGCAATTGCGCGCCGACGAAGGTATCACGTGGAGCCACGCGGACGCCGTTGACTCCATTGTTCGCAATCACGTTCCCGGCGACGTCGAAAAAGATTCCGCCAATCGTGGTGTTGCTCGCCCCCGTGATCGAGATGCCGGAGCCAAGACCTCCTGTCCCCACACCGTTGCCGAGCGCGCCTGCGCCCGTCGCATCCACACCAATGTAGTTCTGCTGAATCACATTGCCGTCCGCCGCTTCCGGGGCAAAGGCTAAGGCGAAATCGCCGTTGACTCGAATGCCATCTCTGAGGTTGCCGGAGATCACGTTGCGCGATCCAGCGACCGTTCCGCCAATAAAATTATTGATGGCCAGGTCAATGAACACGCCAAAATTGTTCGCGATACTCCTTGTTCCGGTGGCATCCACGCCGATGTAGTTGCCCAGCACGCGATTCCCGCTCGAAGTATTTTCCTCGATCAGGACGCCCGCGCCGCTGCTGCCGCCAATCACATTACGCGCGGCGACGACCGTGCCGCCGACCGTATTGTTCGTCGTTTGTCGCAGGTCAATGCCGAGCAAGTTATTGAGGATGGTGTTGCCTTCCAGCAGATTGCTGCCGCCGCCTGTCACGAGGATCGCAGGCAAAGCGAACCCTGTGACCGTCAGACCACGAATCGAGGCGTTGCTGCCGTTGATGATGACTGCGCCCAAGCGGTCAGTGAAATTTGGCCCGGGGCTAATTGTAATCGTTTGGGTCGCCGGCGCACCGCCTTGTGGCGTGCCGTCAATGCCTATTGCAGTCGTAATCGGCGGCAAGCCCGAATTCAAGAGAATCGTCTGCGTCCCTGCGCCGATGTTGAAGGTAATCGTGTCTGCCGCCGCTGTCGCGTTGGCTTCCTGAATCGCGGCGCGCAAGGTGCAAAGCGGTGCGCCCGCCGAAGCCGCGCAAACGCCATCGCCCGGCGTCAGATCAGGCGCATCGGCGGTCGAGTTCACCGCAAACGTCGCTTCCGGCACAGGCTGCACCACCATTGGCGCAGCGTGATGACGACTGAGTAGCACCAGGCCCTGCAACGCGCTGGCATTCGTGCGCAACGGCATGGCCGTGATCAAATCCGCTGCGCCGTCCAGCGTTGTCGCGGCACGTTGCGGTGCTTCGTTGTTCGTCACGAATTGCAATTGCGCGCCGTACAACGTGAGCAAGTCATCGTGCTGACTCGCCGAAACACGCGCCCGCAGCAATTGCCGTGATGTTGTGGTTTCAACTCGTGCGGAAGCCTCAGAAACATACGAAGCCACTTGCCAGCCGCTGCTCGCGCGAGTGCGCGGGGTTTGACGGCGGCGCTGTTCTGCCGTGCTTTGATAGCTCGCAACAGACAACGAACCATCGCGTGCGAGCAACGCGATTTGTTCTTGCGCGCCGTCAGTGAAGCGCCCAACCGCCAACGAATCGGCGTCGAATGAAAGCTTTGTGCGGGTCACGCGCGGGGACGACTCACCGCCTTCGAGTACAACCAATTCATTGCCTGCGGTCAACGCCAAATCCGACCAGCCATCGCGCGTCAAATGCGCAAATTCCAACGAAGTCGCGGCGTGTGCGAGCGCAAACGATTGCGGCTCTGCTCTCCACGCGCCGTCCGCTGCGGTCAACAACAACACGCTCGCGCCCGCGTCCGTCTTGAGCGCCACCGCCAAATCCGCCAAGCCATCCACGCGATTGATCTCGCCTGCCGCGAGCGCCGTCACTTCCCCGCGCAACTCCATCGCGACAGCTTCCGCGAAGCCGCCTTTGCCATCGCCCGCGAGCAAGTACAACGCCGTGCCAGCGCGGGCGGCAGCCACGACATCGCTGTGTCCGTCGGCATTAAAATCGCCTGTGACGAGGAAGTCTGGCGCGACGGGCAGATTCACGAATTGACTGGCCGGGAAAAATGGCAAGGCCGCAGCCGTTTGCCGCTTGGGATAAATCGCTTCGACGTTGCCGCGATACAAGCTGAGAAACCCGACGCCGGCATTCACTGCGCCGCTCAGCAAATCCGGCACACCATCTTCATCGCAGTCCGCCGCAGCCAATGTTAACGGGCGCGCGGACGATGCTTCCAATTGCGGCGTCGCCAACGAAACCGCGTCACTGAATTTGATGGTGCGATGATTCGTGTGCAATTTGAGGCGCGTGGGTTGTTGCGTTCGCGCAGGCAAATTCGTGGTGCGCGCGACGAACGTGACAACGCCGCCTGCGACTAATGCGAGTGAAGTTCCGATGAGCAGAATGAGTTTGGTTGTGAGTTTGCTGATGGTACGGGCGAGCATTCGCTTCTCCTTGTCATCTCGTGGGGGCAAGTGGATGCAAGCAACGCCGCTGGGGCTGGCTGGGCGTGCTCGATAAGTCAGTCGGGGCGTTTTATTTGGTCAGGGCAACGAGTTCCGTCACCGCTTTGAACTCGTCCGCGCTGGATTTGATCATGCCAACGTCTTTGGCAAACCAGACATTCGATTTGAAGGTCATATTCACGGGCATGTCGCGCCCCATCATATTCATCTTCAGGTTTGAATTGAACGTCATTGCCACCTTGAAAGTATCATAAGTTCCTGCCGCGACGGTCATAGATTCTTTGCCGAGAATTTCGCAACTGATCGTGATCGTCCCTTTCGGGTTCATCTTCATCGCGGCAATCGGCGCTTCGGTCATCTCGCCTTCGACATCATACGCCATCTGCCATTTCTTGCCGACCTGCCATTCGCTGTCGTTCGGAAACGAGATGCCGTTGGTGTTGGTAGTTTTGTATTTGTACTTCAGATTTTGCCCGGCAGTTAAATTGCCGTAGTCCAAAATCGCCAAACCATCGCTCTGGCACTTCACACCACCTTCAACGGTCACGTTCGTCGCGCCCGCTTTGTCCCTGCCGGATGTGAATTCGAGCTTTTGCACAAAGCCGTCGCTGGTCAAATTGCCGTACGATTCCGTGTAAGTCGAATTCGGCAGACTGCCGCTCGAATAGGTGATTTTGTAAGTTTTCTTCATCGTCTCAGTCGCCGGGTAATAAGCGTTGTAGCAACCCGATGGCTTTGTGCTGACCAAACCGCCGCCGGACGTGGTGGAATTGGTGGATGGAGTTGAGTTCTGACAAGCGGCAAAAATTACGAGCGAACCAATGACAAAGGTGAAAAAGAAAGCGTGTTTGCTTGAGCGATGCACATTCCCTCCGGTGCGTTGACCAACCGACCGTCTGCTGCGGCAAGCGGCCTTCAGAATGAACCTACTACTGACTAAAGCGACATTGCTACGCGAAAACAGGAGCCTTTATGCAAGAAACTTATAGCCACTCACAAGGCAAACGCTTGTGAGATGACGTCAGCCGCCAATCATGACCGTGGGGTATCCCATCACGATCACGCCGCCGTGCGCGGTCAAATCGCCGATGCGCGCCGCCGGCAAGAACCCGATCATGACGGTGGCCGATCCCTTCACGATGACATCCGGCGGCCCCACACAAGTTGCCATGTCTGTCACCCGCGCAGCGGGCATCATCCCAATCATCACGGTCGGACAACCGGGCGGCAAAATCGGCCCGCCAACGTGCGGGACTACACCTGTGACCATCGGGCAAGTGTGCATATCGGTAACTCTGGCAGCTGGTGGCATAATCAATTTCCTTTCTCTCAGAGCCAGGGCGGCAATTGAAGCGCCTGACTTACTTGACCACTCCCTTCACCTGCGCCAATTCCTGCTCGGAATAATTCCGCTCAGGATTGACCGGAAAATTAACCGTGAGTTGGCGCACGGCGACGAAAGTCTCGACCGCCTGATCGCACACGCGCCGATAGCGCGTGGCGCGCAGGCTGCCGATACGCAAGGCATTCGCCCGGTCTGACAATAATTTTTTGGCAGAGAGCAGCAGCCGGGCATCGCCCACATAAATAAGCTGCTCCAGGGTTTCATATCGTTTGAGCGGCTCCTTGCTACTCAAGTTTTGCAAAAGCGATTGCCGGGCTTTCGGCTCGCCTAACCGCGCTAACGCCATCCGCACATTCAGTCCTAATTGATCGCGGCTTCCGGTCAGTGTTTGCAGCACGGGGAGCGCCTGCGCCGCCGTCAGGCGTCCCGCCGCCAAAGCTAATTTTTCCTGGACAATCAGTTCAGGGCTATTTTTCAAATGCTGCAGGATAGCCGCCGCCGCGCCGGGATAAGGCTTCGCGGCTAACTCATCCGCTGCGGTCAAACGCACATTGACATTCTGGTCGGCCAGCCCTGTCGCCAGCAGGTCAGCAGCCTGCTGGTCGCCGATTCGACCCACACACCGCAGCACCAATTGCCGCACGCGATAATCCTCGTGCGTGGCCTGTTGGCGCAGTAGGGGCAGCGCCTTGACGCCTTGCCGGGCGGCCTCTTCCACCGCTCTGGGATCGGCTTGCCGCAGGTAGTTCTCCAACGTCGCCGCTGCGGGTTGCAACGGGGCGGGCGCACCGCGACAATCGCTGCCGACCAGCAGCAAACATAAAACCATCAACCGCACTGGCCTGGAAAACAAAGATAGCAGCATCATACCTAGTGGCCTCCGCTTACCCCATTACGGCCTCGACCCGCAGGCGTTCCTCGTCCAGATAAATCCGCTCCGGGTCGTGGGGGAAGTCTACGGCGAGTTGGAGCAAAAAGATGATGGTATCAACCGCTTGATCGCAAACCCGCCGATACCGCGGCGCGCGTTTGCTCCCGATCATCAGCGCCGGATCGGTGTCGCGCAAGAACTTTTTGATTGTGCCGACCAGGGTTCGATCATTGACATACTGAAGGCTTTCAATGACCTCGTAGCGTTCCCTGGCTAGTTGAGAGTTCAATTGTTCGAGCAATTGCGCACGGCTCTCCGCGTCTCCCAGCCGGGTCAAAGCCAATCGCGCATTGGTAGCGAGTTGCGGTTCTTCATTCAATAGTTTACTCAAAACCTCGAGCGTTTTCTCGCCCGGCAAATACCCGGCGGCCAGCGCCAGTTGTTCCCGCACCACCTCATCCGGACTGGTCATCAATTGTTCGAGCACCGCGCCCGCCACCAGTGACGCGGGATAAGGCTTTTCCGCCAACGCATTGGCCGCCGTGATGCGCACGTTGATATTGGCATCAATCAACGCCATCGCCAGCAGGTCGGCGGTTTGCGCATCGGCAAACTGGGTCGCGCAGGTCAGCGCGATTTGGCGGATTTGATAGTTTTCGTGCGCCGCGTATTTCTGCAACGTCGGGAGGCAGACGAGGCCTAAGCGGCGTGCCTCGTCAACCGCCTGCCAATTCGCTTGTTCCAGCAGAAATTCCAATTGGGAAGTAATGTCCATAGCTGTACCTCGCGCGCGACCCTAGCCGCGCTTGCGCCTTTACGGCAGGCTCGCGCCGCGTCGTTGGACTTCGCGCATTTCCAGATCGGTTTTGTCATTGTCAAGCTGTTTGATCGTCAACATGCCGCCCGGCGTATCGCTTCCGTAGCCGACATCATCACGAAAAACCCGTAATGGATTCGACGGAATCACCCCGGAAGCTAGGCCAAAATCCGTAAAGGCAAACATCAAACGTCGCCGCGATATGACATCTTCGCGTACGACCCGCCCGGTGCCGGGGCTGGCGGCGTCTTCGACGGTATTGATGTGGATGAATTGCCCGGATGGATCATTCACTAAATTGAGTAAATGCCCCAATTCGTGCGCGATCACCTGGCCGCTTGTGGCCCAATCGGCCACAAATAACCCGTAGGTGCGCGGGTTACGCCGCGCACTGTTCGCCACCCCGGCCACCCGAAAGGGCGGCGTACTGTTGTTGCCCGCCGGAATGGCGTTGGCAATCTGGGGGACGAAAATCGCATTGACGGCGTGCGCCACACGATTGAGCGCCGTCGCTCGATTAAACTCATTCGTTAAGTCATCTACCATGCCTTGATTGGTAAAGTTCAAGACCCCCGCGCGATCTACTACGGCATCCAGTTGAAAGCGAATACCGTAGGGAAAATAAATCGCATTGGCAACGTCAATAATGGCGCGAATCGAAGCATCGGTGCGCGTGGATTGCGCGGGGAAAACCGTGCCGGGGCTTTGTGGATTCGGGATGGCATTGCCATTGATCGTGGGCACATGCGCTACCGTACGCACATTGACCAGCGGGTTCACAATCACCTGCATTTGATGAATGATCGGCCCTGCCGCCGCGCCAAAACGCACTTCCAAATTCGTCGTCCCGGAAGCCAGCGCCCGAAACTTCACCATCATCTCTCGCTGCGCCGGGAGTTGCGCATTCGGCGCGGGAACCGTCAACTGGATGATATTCGGCGCGCTCGTGGTCAGGAACAATGCGCCGCCGGTTTCCATATCTTCGCGGATCAACCGCACGCGCGTTTCCGGTCGTGTGGCGACGGGGACAGCTTCATCTACCCCGGCAGGCAGGATGGCTCCGCCCACTGCCGTCGGCAGAAAACCCCGATCATCCGGCTCCGGAGCCTGTGCATCGTATGTCCCGGCAGCAACGGTTGGATCGGTGGCATGCGGTGCGCGCGCAAATCGTACCGGCACGATGCGCTCCCATTTATGTACCAGTTTGGCAATGGACATAGCTGTTATTCCCCTCCTGCATTGCTGACCGTTTGTCGGACGCGCGGCTGCGTGCGCTGACCGGCCACGGCATCAATGAAGAGCGGATTGTGGTCAGCTTGGAAATTCGTAATCGCCAATTCTGTTGCCAGGGTTAAATTATCCCCGGCGCGTGCCTGCGTGGCAGGCGTTCCTGCCGCGGGAGCCTCAATGACCCCCGCGTTGTAGCCCAACATGTTCAGCCGTTGTTGGACGCCGCGCAATTCAGCAATCGGATGTAGCCCGCCCGTTAACAACCGGACTTCGTAGGTGGAGCCTAGAATCTCGACCTGCGCTGTCTCATCCACCGCCAGGAGAAATTCGATGCGGCCATTGGCGGGCGTTTGGCCGGTGAGCGGTGGGGCCGTGCCGATGCGGATGGTGAAATCCAGCCCTTGAATCCCGCTCCGGGCATTCGTTCCAGGGAAGCGTTGAAAAAAAAGCCGCACGCGCCGCCGATTCACGGTGTTCGTGCCGCTGCCTTCAGAAACTCGACTCACTGCTCTGCCGTTTGCCATAGACAATGCTGATTAGGAACCGTGCAGTTCCAACAATTTATTTTTGGTTTCATCGGTAAATTCGCCATTCACCGTTAAGCCATTCTTTTCTTGAAAGTCGCGCAACGCCGCGCGGGTGCTGTCATTCAGTTCCCCGTCGGCAGCTTCGGCTAAATACCCCAGATTTTGTAGCCGATGTTGCATCCCGGAAATTTCTTCGACCGGATCGAGTCCGCCAAGTTGGAACGAATAGCTGTCTTCTGCCGTCGTGAGCACCGCCTCCGTCGCATCGGCAGGGATTTCGTGTTCCAATTTGCCGTCGCCGTTGGTCGTGCCGCGCAAGGTCAAATCGCCGACCTGCAATGTATAGTCCACATTGCGGCGCGGCTCGCCTTCTTCCAACAACCGCAAGCGAAACATGACTTTTTCGCGCTTCTTCTTGAACTTATGCAATTGCTGCGAGGCGGCTGACACTTCTTTCAGCTTGCGCTCCGGGATAAAGAGAAGATCGCCCGGCAATAGCACATTCGGATTTTTTCGCTTTTGCTTGAGTTGCGCGTTTTGCGGGTGATTCCAGATCGTTTTCCAGGAAAACCCAAACTGCGCCGCCAGGTTGGCCAAACATTCTTTTTGCTGAACCGTGTATTCCATAGTGATGCTCAGGCCTTGCTCCACAATTCGTCGTCAATTTCAGGAAACGTAACTTTGCAATTGCCCGGATCAAAACCTTCGACTCGCGCTTTGCCTTTTTCGTCCAACGTTCCTTCCGCCAGGGTCACACCATCGGGCAAGGTGATTCGATATTTTTCTCCCGCTACCGGTTTCCCCGTTTCATCCACCAACTCAATTTCAATCCAGCCTTTCTTCTGTTTGTTCTCTTCTGAAGTGGGGTCGTGCGACGGAGACGCCGCAGCGGCTTGTTCGGCAGCCGATTGCCGTTCGCGCTGTTGCTTGTAGGTCGGTTCTTTGCTGCCGGGATCAGCATTGTCGGCAATTTCGGCTTCTGTCGGAGCGGTCGGCGGAACCAACATTCCCGGCACGCCGGGTAAGGCCGCGCCGCCGCTGTTGATCATCACCATCGTGCCTTGAATAAAGACGCCAGCGGGCAGCAGCGTGATGAAGTTGCTGCCGCATTTCAACGTCAACCCGGCCTGGGATTCGATCACCACCATATTGCCTTTGACATAGACATTGCCCGTCACGGCTTGCGCGAGATTGCCGCCGACTTCTTCGGCTTTATTGCCTTTGACTTTGACGGATTGCGTCTGCGCGATTTCGATGGCTTCCTTGCCTTTGATTTTCACATGATGGTCGCGTCCCAATTCGACGACCTGATCGCGTTTGATGACGACCATCTCATCGCGTTCGACCAGTTCGCGTTTGTCGCGCTTGATGATCTCGTGCGAGTCGCGGCCAATCCATTCGCGCTGATCGTTTTTGACGCGAAAATCCGTATCTTTTTCGGCGTGCAGGAAAATTTGCTCTTCCCCTTTTTTGTCTTCAAAGCGCAGTTCGTTGAAGCCGCCGCCGCCTTTCGACGAATAGGTTTTGAGCGTGCTTTTCGTTTGCTCGCCCGGCAAAGCGTAGGGCGGCATGGATTCGGCGTTGTAGACGCGCCCGACAATAATCGGGCGGTCGGGATCGCCTTCGAGAAAATCTACGATGACTTCCTGACCGATGCGCGGGATTGAAATTTGCCCCCAGCCTTTGCCCGCCCACGTGCTCGACACGCGAATCCAACACGAGCTTTTGTCGTCGTACTTACCGTCGCGATCCCAATGAAATTGCACTTTGACGCGCCCGTATTTGTCCGTAAAGATTTCCTCGCCTGCCGGGCCAGTGACAATCGCCGTTTGCGTGCCATGCACAACGGGCACGGGCGTCAAGCGGGAGGGCCGAAACGGCGCGGGATGCACGACGCATTGGAATGTGTTGTAGTAATCCACAGAACTGTCTTCGTTGTCCGTACTGCGATACGCTTCGCTGTTGTCTGCCGAATGATAGACCGACGTCAGCACGTATGACTTATTGAAATCGCGCCGATAATGATCCTGCAACTCGAAGCGAAAGCCGGGCACGAGGCCGCGACAGGTGCCGGAACCGTTGACGACGATCTGCGGCGCATCCTCCTCTTGCACACGAATGCCGACCAATCGTTCGCCTTCGTCTTTGGTTTTGTATTCGCCGGGGTAATCGTAAATTTCAAATTGCTTCTCGCCCTTGCCCGTCAGGTTCGCGGTCAAATCCAGCGTGGGTTTTTCAAAGTTGAAGTCTCTGATCGTGTACTGGCCCGGACGGACTTCGCGGCTCATCATAAAATCTGTGATGACATCTTCGTCGCGTTCCTGTCCGCTGATTGTTTTGTAACTGACCTTCGCTTGCAACGGGCACGGTTTGAATTCGTTCGGCGAGTTGGCGAGGATCAAGGTGTGTTTGTCTTCTTCGTGCTCAAAGAAGTAAAAGATGCCCTCTTCTTCCATCAACCGCGACACGAAATTGAAGGCCGTCTCGCGGTATTGCACGCAGTATTCGCGCGGTTGGAAGCTGCCTTGCAAACGGTTTTTGTAATCGGTGAAGCCATTGTCCTTGAAAATCTTTTCGAGAATGTCGGGCACAGTCATTTCCTGAAAGATGCGGCAATCGCTCGTGCGTGTCAGCAGCCACAACCAGGGCACGAGCGTGGCCGTGTAGTTCGCAAAAATCTTCGGCGTCGTGCCGCCTTCCATCATCGTCGAACCGCCTTGCGTAAAGGAATTCACGATGCCATTGATGAGGCGCTCTGAACCGTCGGGCAAGGTCATTTTGATCGTGGCTTTTTTGCCGACGAGGTCTTCCAATTTGACGCTGCGATTTTCCGACAGCATGCGCAGATCAAACGAAAACAGCCGCGACACGCCTTCCTGTCCGGTGAAGCCCGTCAACAACAATTCATCTTTGCCGAGCGGCGTCGTAATTTGGATTTGCCGATTGTCTTGCGTATAAGTTGCCAAGGTTGCCCTCTTTCAACTCGTCCTTTTAGGAGTCGTTTATGCTTGAACTACGAAGAGCACAAAGTTCACGAAGGACTTATTTGCAGGAAGAAACGCATAATCAAGATTTCGCAATTTTTGCCTTTTTTCTTCGTGTTCTTCGTGGTTCATTCCATCACTCATTCGTTGCCCCCCACCATCAACACGAACTTTGCCTGCTGGTAATATTTCTGCCGCTCCGCCAACCCACGCTCACCGCCGTTGATCCCGCGCGTGACCTTCTTGAAATTCTCTTCCGAATCCACGTTGGCATACGCGTTCAACTTCCGCGTCCGCCAGTACCACCCAGCGATGCGTGCCGCGATGGAAGGCGTCGCGGCTTCGCTCGGATTCCGCTCCAACTCCAGGCCGAGCGCCTTGCTCGCCGCGCGATAATTGCTGCGCCCGGTTAATTGAATGTAGCCGCGCCCTTTGTACAGCGCACCGTCGCCCGCCTTGTCATTGCCGAGTCGCAGCGCCACTTTTTGCCGACGCGGGCTGGGCGAATCTTTGTCGTACATAAAAAAGAAATAGTCATACTCCTTGTCGTCGGCTTCCTGCTCCTGATATTTCGCAAAGGTGTATTTCACCTTGCCGCCCATTTCATTGAGTCGCGTAAATCCGGCGCTTTCGTGCGCGAGTTGGGCAATGAACATCGCCTGCCCGATGCGCGTCGTAATGCCTGCTTCCTTGCGCGCCTGATTCAAGCTGCTTGCCACCGTATCGGCTTGCGTGCCGACTTGGGGCACGATGCGCAAGAGCATGTCGCCGGTCAATTCCAACGGTTCGTCATTGCTCGGCACGGTCAACGGCTTGCCAACCCAGTCCAACGAACCGGGCAACGGCGACATCTGCCGCGCCATCGTGCCGTCGTCAATGTCATACCAATTGCGCACCCGACACAACGGGCCAGGAATTCGTCCGCCCATCGCAAAGCTCCTAAAAATTCTGATGCCGTACAAACATCTGAAGATCGCGTGGCCGGAAGAAGACTAATCGCACTTCCCGAATCGTTTCATCCGTGCGCAGGAAATCGGCAATCGCAGCGGAAGCAACGGCGGCGGCTTCGTGTTGCGGATAGCCGTAAACGCCCGTCGAAATGGCCGGGAACGCAATCGAAGTCAATTGATTGTCCGCCGCAAGCTGCAACGAATTACGATAACAATTCGCCAACAACGCAGCTTCGTTCCCACGCCCATAAATCGGCCCCACCGTGTGAATCACAAACAACACGGGCAAATTGCCGCCGGTCGTAATCACGGCTTCGCCCGTCGGCAACCCGTTGGGATAACGCATGCGGCGAATTTCTTTGCACGCGGCCAGGATTTCTGGCCCGCCCTCAGCGTGAATTGCACCATCCACGCCGCCACCGCCGAGCAACGTCGAATTCGCGGCATTGACGACGGCATCTACGGTTTGTTCGGTGATGTCGCCGACCAATGCGACCACGCGACCGTTCAGATATTTCGCTTCCTGTTCCATCACATTTTGCCTTCCTGCTTCACAACTTAATTAGCGAAGATGGCATGTCAACAAGTGACATCGGGGATCGTCAATTGATCGCATAGTTAAATTGCCCATCGTCGCCCAAACTAATGTGAACGTTGCTCACCGCTTCGCCTGCCGCCATCTTCGACAAGAACTCGCCCGACATCGCAGGCAGCAACGTGCCGTTCAGAATGTTGTGAACGTTGCGCGCGCCGCTGTCCACATCGGTGCAACGTTTGCCGACGGCTTCAATCACAGCCTCGTCATACGTGAACGCCGCGCCGTGATTTTCCGCAATGCGCTCGCCAATCTTCTTCAGTTGCAGCTTGATGATGAGTCGCAGGATGTCATCCGAAATCGGATAGTACGGCACAACCGTCATACGACCGAGCAACGCGGGCTTGAAGGCTTTGACTAACTCAGGCCGAATCGCGTCGACCAAGCCAACCGGTTCCGGCTTCGTGTCGGGATCGGCGCAGAGCTTCATAATCGTGTCGGTCGCAACGTTTGACGTGAGCAAAATCACGGTGTTCTTGAAATCAATGTCGCGGCCTTCGCCGTCTTCGAGCGTGCCTTTGTCGAAGACTTGATAGAACAATTCCATCACGTCGGGATGCGCCTTTTCGACTTCATCGAGCAGCACAACCGAATACGGTTTGCGCCGCACGGCTTCGGTCAACACGCCGCCTTCGCCGTAACCGACATAACCTGGCGGCGAGCCTTTCAAGCTGGACACGGTATGCGCTTCCTGATACTCGCTCATGTTGATCGAGACCAGGTTGCGTTCGCCGCCATAGAGCGTTTCGGCCAATGCCAGCGCGGTTTCCGTTTTGCCGACGCCGCTCGTACCGACCAGAATGAACACGCCAATCGGGCGCTTCGGATCGGTCAATCCCGCGCGCGAAGTCTTGATGCGTTCGGCAATCGTGGCCAGTGCGTGATCCTGCCCTATGACGCGCGCTTTCAGCGTTTCGGACAAGTTCAGGATCGCTTGAATTTCATCCGACACCATCTTGCCGACCGGAATGCCCGTCCAACCAGAAATGACTTCGGCGATGGTTTGCGACGTGACGACCGGTTGCATCAACGGCGTCTCGCCTTGCGCGGCGCTGAGTTCGGCATTGAGTTTCGCCAACTCGTCGCGCGCTTCGGCAGCGCCTTCGGTCTTGCCTTCTTTGGCCATCGTTTCCAGCTTCTCGCGCAGTTCGCGAATCTTCGCAATCAACTCTTTTTCTTTGTCCCATTGCGCCGTGAGTTGGGCGAGCAATTCTTCTGTTGTCGTGCGGTCTGCCTTGAGTTCGGCAATGCGTTCGTCGTGCTTTGCGCCTGTAATCGTTTCGCGTTCGAGCACGTTGATTTCGGTCGTCAAATTCGCAATGCGTCGCGTCGCGTCTTCAATCGCGGCGGGCGTTGCGCCCTGTCCAATCGCCACTTTCGCGCACGCAGTGTCGAGCACGCTGACGGATTTATCGGGCAATTGGCGACCAGAAATGTAGCGGTTGGAAAAGCGTACCGAGTCTTCGACGGCTTCGTCGAGGATGCGTACGTTGTGATGGTTTTCGAGCGCGTGAACAATGCCGCGCATCATGATAATTCCCTTCTCTTCGTCGGGTTCTTCGACTTTGACAACTTGAAAACGACGCGCGAGCGCCGGGTCTTTCTCAAAGTATTTTTTGTACTCCGCCCAAGTCGTCGCCGCAATCGTGCGCAGTTCGCCGCGTGCCAATGCAGGCTTGAGCAAATTCGCCGCGTCGTTCTGTCCGGCTTGTCCGCCCGCGCCAATCATCGTATGCGCTTCGTCAATGAAAATGATGATCGGCTGCGGCGATGATTTGACCTCTTCAATCACGGTCTTCAAGCGATTTTCAAATTCGCCTTTGACGCCCGCACCGGCCTGCAACAAACCTAAGTCTAAAGTTCGGACAGCCACGTTGCGCAGCGGTTCCGGCACATCGCCTTGCGCAATGCGGAGCGCGAAGCCTTCGACGACAGCGGTTTTGCCGACGCCGGCCTCGCCCGTCAGAATCGGATTGTTTTGGCGACGGCGCGTCAGGATGTCCACGACTTGCCGCACTTCAAAATCACGACCGAGCACCGGATCAATCTTGCCCGCTTTGGCGCGCGCGGTCAGGTCAACAGTGAATTGGTCAAGTGCCTTCGTCTTGCCCGCCGCCGCAATGCCGGGCGCAGTCGCATCGCCGCCGCCATCGCCCATCGGTTGCGACGAGAAGCCTTCTGCCGCGCGCGCTTCGCTCGAACCATTGGTCAACGCAGCGAAGTTTTCTTTCAATTCGTCCACATTGATCTTCGCAAAATCTTTGGTGATTTCGCGCGCTAACCGCGCCAACGTTTCGTTCGTCAACAACGCCAACAACAAATGTCCCGAACGAATTTTCGCTTCGCCGAATTCCACCGAAGCCAATAACCACGCGCCTTGAATCAAATCGTTGATCTCACGCGCGATGCCCGGCGTGCGGGTGTTGCCGGTTTTCAGCTTCTCCATCGCCACGGTGATGTCTTTCGACAAGCGCGACGGATTCAGTTCGTAATGGCGCAGGATTTTGGTCAGGTCGGTGTCAGAAACTTCCAACAATTTGACGAATAAATGTTCGAGTTCGATGTCGTAGTTCGTGCGGGACAGACACAAGCCAGCAGCGCCTTGCAATGCGCTTTGGCAGGTTTCATTCAACCGCGCAACGAGTGATTTTAAATTGACGTTCATCGCATTCTCTCCGGGTTAGTTTGGGGGGCAATAGATTTCAATTTTCACCACGAAGAACACGAAGGGAACGAGAGTTTCGGGTTGTGCGTTTCAAGTTTCGAGGATCGCGGTTCCGACCACCGACCACCAGCCACCGACCACTATCTTCTCTTCGTGCTCTTCGTGTTCTTCGTGGTTGAGTTCTTTATTGCTTCCGAAAATAAAAGTCGCCGTCCAGCGACGTGTTTTCCCACGGCACTTGCTGGCCGTTGGTTTTTTCTTTGACGGTGATGCGCGTGCGCTTCAGCACGTCTTCAATCTTCACATTCGGCTCGCGCATATTTTTCAGCAGTTCCTGCGTGTACAAACCGTTGTTGCCGTCGCCATCGCTCGCCACTTCGCCGGGGCCAGTTGCGTAAGCGACGACGGTTCCGCTCGGCGCACTGATGACCGCCAAGCCGCGTTGCAACGACCGCACGCGCTGCGCAAACGGATTGTTGCGACAGGCATCCAGAATCACGATGTTCAGCCGCGAGCCAGCGGATTCGAGTTCGTTCATAATCCGCCCGGCGTCTACCGCTTCAAATTCGATGTCGCCTTCTTTTTCGATGCGTGCGCCAACCGGCAATAGAAAGTTCACGCCTTTGACTTGCACGCCGTGACCCGCGAAGTAAAACAACGCCACGCCGCCACGCGGAATCTTGCTGCCAAAGGCGCGCAGGGATTCTTCAAAGTCGCGTTTGTTGAGGTTCGTGTATTGCATCACGTCAAAGCCCGAATCGCGCAAGGTCTGTGCCATCGCCTTCGCATCGTTCGCCGGATTCGCCAGCGGGCCGACTTGATAGTTGCTGTTGCCGATGACTAAGGCAACGCGCTTCGCAGTACTGATTTCATTGACGCCGCTCGAAGTCACGTTCGGATTCGTTGTGACCGTTGCGTTGCCATCGCTGCGCGCATTCGTCGAAGTGGCTTCGTCAGGTTTCTTTTCGACAGGCGTCGAGTTGTTGTTTGGTGGGATAGGATCATTGCGCTTCGGTGTCGTGTTGGCAGCCAGCGTTCGATTGAAAAACACTGGGCCTTTGAGCTTGAGCGTGAAGAAGCCGCTCTGATTGTTGCGCGGGCCAAAGACGCGCATCGTGACGGCTTGGCGTTGTTCCAACCGCAGCCTCGCATCCTTCTTGTCACCACCCGACGACGCATCGAATTTAATGAGCGGTTGCCCGTCGGCATCCAAAATCTCAACGCCGATGTTTGACCATTGCTCATTGGTTTTGACTTCGAGCGAAAAACCGACATCGCCCGGCCCCGCTTCAAACGCATAGAAACGATTGAGTGGTACGTTAGGTGCGATGTTGCCTTTCAATTCGTTGTTGAGTAGTGGGAGTGGATTGTCGCGGCTGCTCGGTTGCGCTGGCAGAAATATATTGAGTGAAAAAGAGAGTACGAAAAATAGTAAGAGAAACTTCTTTCCTGTGTATCTTAGGTAAAGAGCTTTTGCTATTTCTACTATCCTCATAAATACCTCTCAATCTTCAATCTCATTCGTAACAAACCGTTCACCGGGCGCGCGCTGTAACACTGATTGAAACAGTCAGCCTATATGGCGCGCGCTCCTGCGCAATGGATGTTAGGTGCGGCTCATAGGCTCTCACCTGCTATCCTATTTTGATTTGTCCCTGGCGTACCAAGGAGCAATTGCCCCAATCAACTTATCAAACCAATCTTCATTAGTGGCTTTAAGCCAATTTAAGTTGCGCAAGTCCCAGGGAATGGTGCAGTCGTCGAGCAATATTGGTATTAAAAATATCTTTCCTCTCGGCCTCAGTGACTGCTGTCTAAGTGCGAATTGTATTTCTCTGTTTTTGTATCCAATTTTCTCTTCTGTTTGCCGTGAAAGAAATAGCAAGAAGTAATCTGCTTTTTCAATTGCCTGTTCAATACGCATTTCCCAATCGTCTCCAGGCATCAGATTCTGCTGATCAAACCAAGTAACAACTGCATGATCATTAAGCTTACGAGTGATTTCTTTAACAGCTTTTTCGTCTTCTCTAGCGTATGAGATAAATGCTACTGAAACAGGGATTTCAATCATCCCGTTCTTGATAGTCGTTTCTCCAATTTCAAACATTTTGTCGTGTCCAGGTATCTTAAATTGAACCTTTAACATTCCAGGTGTATCAAGAGCGGTTAAGTAAACCTCAAAGTCGTGGAAGTGTATTTCTTTATTATTCTCTGTAACTAGCCTCATTCCATGCGCTTCTGTTTCAATTATTTCCAGGCTATCTATCTGTTCCAAAGGCAAATACTCAAAATACTTGTTTATCTGTTCTTGCGTGAGCGGAAGATAAGTTTTCTTGGAATCCTCTTCTCCAAGTTCCTTCCTCAATTCTCGGCGCTTTTCTATAGTCAAGATTTGAACTAATCCTTGGCTGATCATTGGTTCAGTTCTTGCCCGTAGTTTGCCAACCTTGTATTGGCCTGATTTTAATCTTAGCCTAACTGGCCTCTCACCTATTTCTTCCAAATTAAGATCTATCATAGGCTACTCCATCATAAATTTGGGTAATTCCGCAACTGACCAAAGGCATCTAACTAACCTAATTAGCCGGATGCCGCTTGGCATCCAACACGAGATGCTTGTTTCTAATAGTAGAAACCGAGCATCTAATACTAGAAACTTTTTGACATCTACTATTAGATGCTTTTGCAATTGTACTAAGTATCTAATAGTAGATGTTTTTCCGATTACTGTATCGGCACAACTTTATCTTTCACCTTCGCCGCACCAGCGCCCGTGAACTTCCCTTCCGCACTTGCTTCATCCACATCCGTCACGACAACTTCGCCCACCTTCTCCGCCACGACGCGAATGACTTTGCCCGTGTCCGGGTCTTTGACTTCGCGGCTCACCCGTTTCACCTCCAAACGATCCCCTTTCTTCAAGCCAGCGTTGCGGCCAATGTTGAGGATGACGGTGTTGCCGGAGACATCCGCGATCAAGCCTTCGGTCTTCACGGCTGCGGCGGTGCGCGCGGGCATACTCGTGGCCTTCTCTTCCAACTGCGCAGCTAACTTGTTCACGCAATCGTAGACGGCTTCGCCGATGACGGTTTCAGCGAAATTGGTGCTATTCATCCCTGCGCCGGCATCGGTGTAGACGCCTTTGACGCCGCCTGCCATTTGAATGTTCGCGCCTTCGCGTTTGGATTCGCCGCGCGCATCCCCTGCCGAGAAAATCTCAGCCGTGTCCGCTGCCACCATACGATAGTTGATGCCGACGACAGCTTTGGCTTTTTGCTGACCGACTTTGACGCGACCGAATACGGGAACCGGAACGTTGACGCCCGTGCCTGCGCCGCGATTTTTATCGTCGCGCCCGAAGGTGTGAATGCTGCCCATAATCAACGCATCTACGCCGAGAATTTTGCCGATGCGCGCGGCAGTCGCTTCGTCTACGCGCCCGCTCGCGCCGAGGTTTTGTTCGGCGATGATTTTGTCGAGTTGTTTGCGTTCGATCACGCTGTACTGCCCGCCTTGCACGAGCTTGGTCACGAGCAGGTCGGCGATACCTTTGCCGACGTTGACGTTCGTGCCGAAGATGTAACCGACATCGCTGTAGACTGTGCCGTACTCAAAGTCCAAAATGGCGATGCGTTTCTTTTGCTGGGCGCTGGCCGTGAGAGTGATTCCAGCCAATAAAATCAGGGTGAAGATGGATGCTGTGGTTTTTCTGAACATACGCTTTTCCTCCTTAGAAAATGTAGCGCGATTTGCCAAATCGCGTTACGTTCATTTTCATCGCTTCCGGGCCCTGCGTTCTTTACGATCAGTGACCCGCGCGTAAAACGACTTGCTCGTCGTCCGAGCGAAACGGTTTCGTTTTCAACCACGTCGTCCAACCCAATGCGGGTTTGGTCTTCGTGGACAAGATGCAAAATGGCACGGCGGCTCTGCGCAACACCAATTGGATGTCGAAATCCAATTCCATCCCAGCGAAAAACTGTGTGAGTTCGGTCGCGGGTTTGAAGGCCGAGCCGTTGGGCAAAAACGCGACGAACTTATCAAAACTCAGCGGCCCAAACTTCACACGCATTTTCGATTGCTGATCCCACACGCGCGCGCCCACCAACGTGCTGACGCCCAATTGATGATTCGCGCGACCGAGCGTCGACAGGCTTTCAGGATCGAGCTTGAGCCATTGCCCTTTGAATTGTTCGATCTCCGCTGGCACGCCGAAGTAATCGCTCATCAGGCCTGCCATCGCGCTTGATGAATGCGGTTTGTTTGCAATCAACCCGCCGTAGCTCAACAAGCCTTCGTCGGCAAAATTGAAGCGTCGCCGCAAGCCGCGCGTGCCCAAGCCGACGATGTCAAAGAGGAATTCCGTGAAGCGATCATCCAGGCCGCGTTCGACGCCGAGGGGAAAGCGATATTTTTCCCACGCGCGAAAAAATAGCGACAACACGCGATGATTGAATTGATCCAGAAACTCCACGAGCGCGCGGTCTTTGTTGCGCAATCGCTCCATCAGCAGTTCGGTGTACGGATGCGGCAACACGCCCGACGGCCCGGTCAAGCCCATAAACGCAACCGTCATCTGCGGCGGCGCGGGCTTGTCGTCATCATTGCTTTCACGATCCAACGCATAAATCTGACTCGCCGGAAAATTCAAGCCTGTCAGCGTGCGAAAGCGCACGGCTTCGCTGCTCGGTTCCGCTGCGTGCCCGACCGGACGCCGCATTGAGTAGATGCGCTCCAACAACCGCACGGCCTGGAAGAAATCAAAGCGGTACGGCTCCGCGAAGAGGACTTCTTCGAGGGTGAAGGCTTTTTGATTGGCGGTCGGCTGTTCCATAACAGTAGCGCAAACTGTTAGTTTGCGATGTTTTGTTAACTATTTCCTGGGAAACAACGATTCGTTTTATAGCAGGGCGTTTGTCGTTGAGTTACGCAAACTAACAGTTTGCGCTACAGCAACATCGCTTCGCCCGCGCGTGGCTGCCATTTTTTCAAGATGCCTTCGCGCTGTTCGGTTTTCGCGACGAGTTGTGTGAACGAATTGACTGAAGCGTACAAACCCAAAAACCGTTCCAGCACGGACGCGAAGAGAAACACGCCGCTGCCGACGAATTGCGTTTCGTCAAATTCCATCGCGGTTTCGATGCCGCGCACAAAGCCTGTGCCGATGCGCGAGCCGGTTTGGCGCACGACGCGGCGGCTGTTGATTTTCGTCAAGCCTAAGATTTGTTTGCGCGTCGCCGACGAATCCATGAAATCGTAGAGCATCAGGATTTCGCGCAACGCTTCCGGGTCGCCCGCGCGTTGGCCTTCGACAATGGACAGATGATTCAGCGAGAGATGCGAAATCAATCGCCAATGCGCGCCGCGTCGCATTGGCGGACGCAGCGTTTCCGTCGGCTTGCGCAGGCATTTCACACGCGCGAGCGGCCCGGCATTTTCGACTTCAAAATCGCCTTCGCGTCCGCCAAACGGCAAGCGGGCGGGCAAGTCTCGATTTGTGCAAGTGACGTGACAGGTGATCGTTTCGACGGCGGGCACTTTCGGGCTGAAACTCAAATCCACGAGCGAGAGAAAAATCTCTGTGCCTGCGTCATCAACCTTCTGTGATGGCCGTCGCGAAGCGTACCAGAACGCGCCTTGTTGCTCGCGTTCGTAAGCGTGGCGATAGGAATAAAACGGCTGGAATTCGCGCGATTGCTGCAAGTACGGATCAACCGTCGTGACCGCGTCAATCGAAGCGATTTCCGTCGCGCTTTGCCGATGAATGTCGGGGATGACGTGATATTCGTGCTGTTGTTGCGTGAGTTGAATCGGCTCGGCGATTTTTTTGAAGAGGTTGATAATCGGCGTGCAGCCGAGTTGAAACGTGCCTGCGTCTACTTTCGCGCGCGGCGGCGTGACGTCTTTGAGGTACAACAAAACTTCGACTTGCTCGCCGAAGCCTGCGTGCGCGGCTTTGTCCAGTCCCGTCACATCGAAGAACAAAAACTTGTCGGGAAACGCGAAGTATTCCGTCAGCAAGCGGTAGCCCTGAAACGAACGCGGCGTGTATTCGAGCAACGCTTCGTCGGACGTAAAACCGACGGGCTGGATCGCGCTTGGCGGCAGTGCAATCGTCTTGCGCGATTTGGTATCGCGCAATTCAACTTTCGTGATGTGCGCGTGATCGTTGAAAAGCAGTTCGTAGAGCGGATAGACAAGCTGTGCTTCGCCGTTCAGATAAAAGCGCAACGACGCGATGCCAGCTTCGGTCTCGCCCGTTTTGACTTTCAATTCGTGCAGCTTTGTGTTGTGCAGGCAGCGCAGATGGATACGCACGACAGCGTCCGACCATTTGCCGCGCGCGCCGACGGGATCAAGCGATTCGAGTGCGGCGGAGGCGACTTCCAGCGGCCACAACGTGACGGGATAGCTCGTGCGAAAGCGACACTGCGTGCCTTGCACCGGACGCGAGTACAACGTCGTCCCGCGTTCGATGTGGTAGCCAGTCGTCAGCTTGCCCTGTTGCGGGTCAAGGCCAAATTGCGCGATGGACATCGAAGGAATCGGCGCGAGGTAATGCGGGTAGAGCACGTTGAGCAACGATTCCGTGATTTCGGGAAACTCGTCGTCAATCTTCAAATGCACGCGGCTCGTCAAAAACGCGAAGGCTTCGATCATCCGCTCGACGTGCGGGTCTTCGCATTTGTCGGGTTCGAGCAACAGGCGTCCGGCCACTTTCGGATACTTCTCGGCAAACTCCGCGCCCATTTGGCGCAGAAAAATCAATTCGCGTTCGTAATACCCGAGTAATTCGTCTCGCATGCTGAAACCTCAGACCACCTGGAGTTCGCTACAACCAATCCTCCATCGGTAAATATCCAATGCCAATTTCCTGGCTATTGGCAAAAAAGCTCAGGTCGCGCCGGACGTACTTTCCTGATCGTTGTCCATCTTTGCCAGGATGCGGGAAGTATGGCTCCATACAAGCAACGGTCGTGCCCTTTTGATTGAAGATCGCATTCATGTGCGTGCCGCCGACCAGGGGATAGTTGAAGACGATGATCATCGGGGTATCAATGCCGGTATATTTCTTGAAGGCGGCGGGCGTGATGTATTCCAGCTTGATGCGGATTTCGGCGCTCTCGCAAACTCTGCGAATACCAGACAAAGGCATCGAACCGTCTTCATTCGTGAGGTGATCGAACTGGCTGATTAACTCGCTTTGGGTCGTGATCTTGCGCTTGTAGTTCAGCATCAAGGCGCGCGTCCACCAGCTTATGCTGGCGGCCCAACAGGCATTTCTATCGAACTGTCCTTCGGCATTGAGATGTTTGTTATATTCGTAGCCCATAGAATCTCTCCTCGAGGTGAAGGTTTAGGGTTGATTGAAAAACACGCGGTGGAACATAGTTTGTCGCGACAAAATACTCAGGCAATTGATTGGGGCGTAATGGCCCATTAACCGACCAACAACGCGAGCCGGGCGCAGCTTTGCAAATTTTCCTCCAGCGTATCAGAAATCATTTGGGCCAGGGCGGCGCGGTCATTGATCGCTTGGCCATCCTTCAGGGTAAGGGGCAAGCGCGATTCCATCACTGCCGTCAAATCGGTCATCAAGGCCGCGTGATCGCGCGTCCCATCCAACAACTGCAACAAGCGTTGATTCAATTCATTTTCCAGGATCACACTGGCGTGCAGCAGGCTCGTGACCACTTCGCTGTGCTGTGCCTGCCAGCGCGCCAAACGATAGGCTACCGGGTGCGAGGTGACGGTAAGCTGTATTGCCGGGCGATGGGAATGCAGCTTGATCACGCCGGAACCAAAGGCGGCGAGCAGAATTTCGGCCAGGGCTTGCAATTGATCGGCAGTCACCGATTCGCTCTGTGAGTGCATCACACGCGCAACCGCTGCAGTTTGCAATTCGTCCCAACTCAAAAACTGCGGCCAGGCTTCTTTCAAAATCACGAGCGCCGCTTTGGCTAACGGGAAATCGGTTTGCAACCGCGCCCCTTTCGGGCCTTCAAAGGCCGCGACAACGTGCGGCGAGAAGTCCGGTTGCGCGGGCATGATTTCAATGTCGGACGAGAAATAAAAGGATTTGATCTGCTCGGCGTTGAGCTTCCGCTGTAGCTTCACATCATTGCGGCACAGCAAGGTCTGCCGAAAGGAACGACCTCGCAGGAAGTCCAGATATTGCTCACGTTGCACGATATGTTCATCGTCGAATTGCGCTAACAAGGCGCGGACAGCGGGCGGAAAGCGATAATCCTGCATGTCCGAATAACTGGCTTCGGCGAGATATTGCAAACCGTGTTGCGCCGCGTGGGCGGCAAATTGATAGAAGTACGCGGGCCGATAATGTTCCGCGAGATGATCGTGATAAATCTGCTCCCGATGCCGATGGCGCGCGAGCATTTCGAACTGTTCGAGCACAATGGCCCCATAAATATCTTGGCGCGTTTTTTCTTCGGAAGGGTATTGGCTCAGGATAAATTGCAGCAGCGACAAGCCTTGATTCATGCAGTCACGCGGGTCTTCGTTCCCGCGCACGTGAAAGAGCATCATCTCGCGCGTCATCTCGCGCAAATGACATCCCGGATAGGCGTTGTAGCTGATATACGCGACGCCCTGGGGTTTGAGCAAGCGTTGGCACAACGCCAGCAAACCATCCTGCACAACGGGCGGAACCCACGCATACAAACCGTGCGTGATGATGTAATCAAACGGTTCGTCGGCAAATTCCAGCAGATCGGCTTGGCGCAAATCAAGGTTGGTGAGACCTAAGTCGGAGATGATCTCCTGTCCGCGCTCGACGGGTTTGGCGGCGAGATCGAAGCCGACGAATTGACTGTCGGGCAAGCCCAGCGCCATCGGAATCAGATTCGCCCCATCGCCGCAACCGACTTCCAACACCCGACAGTTCGTGATCGGCGCGGGCGGCAATCCGTGCAGTGCCGCCAGCGTCGCCAACCGATTCGGATGGGTTTGCGCGAAGGGATAACTCGTGTACGGAATTTGATCGTAAGGGTTGTTCTCTTGCATATTCATTTATCATTTCCCCATTCCCCCTTTTGATTTTTCATTGGTCATCGTTTGCGCCAACGGCCACCAGCAATAACAAATGAAAAATGACAAACGGAAAATGAGAAATGAAAAGAACGGATTGTCTCGGCAGTAACGACGCTACCGCTCTTCTTTCACGACGTACTGCCCATTGTCCAATTGCAGCAGCGTGTCGAACGTCACGGGTTCGGGGGCGGGATCAACCTTGAGCCGAGCATCAATGCGAAAGCGCATGACTTGCTCGCCACTGCTGCCCGGAATCAAGATCACCATCACATCTTCCAGACGCGGCTCGAACAAACTGATCGCCCGTTCGATGGTGCGACGCACGTAAGCTTGTTCCGACGGGTTTTTCAAACTCACGCCGGTAAAATCCGGCAAGCCAAACGCGGCCAGCGAATGGCTGGTTTCGTTCAACTCTTCGGGAATGCCGCCCACGATTTGCCGCGAGTTGAGCAGCCACTCCAGATCGCGTTTGACCGCCGCTTTCAAATCGCGCAAGGATTTCTGCCGCGAGGCGGGGGCTTCCTGTTTCGCTTCCGGCTCAAAATCAATGAGCCGGTCGAGCACGGAAGTCGTGATACGAATTTCATTATCGAAGCGGCTCATAGCATCAAATCGCCTCTCCTCTCAGCCCGACCAGGCTCAAAACATCACCTTGATGCGTTGCGCCTGCATGGGGACGCGGCAGAACATGCAATACACATCGGTATAAGCATGCAGGTTAAAAACGGGAGAAGTAAGGATTTCGGACAGCTTGACGGTTTGACCTTTTTGGATCGTAACCACATCGAAGCCCTGCCCGATCACTTCATAAAAGCTGAGCGGGTTATCCTTCTCAAAATTGGATAAGCTGTAATCATTGACCCCACCCGTCCCTTGCGTCTCGGTGTCAAATTCCTTTGCGCTCATGGCGGTAATGTTCGTCACTTGCCCATAGGCGCAATAATTTTGTTTCGCAGGAAAATGTAAATGGGCGGGCAGCGTTATGGTGGAACTCAACCAGCCGCCGTGGGACGAGATGATGAGCTTCTTATTTCCATCTCCCCTAATAAAAGTGAACTTATCACCAATAATACTTTTCATCGTGAACGGGTTCCTTTCTGAAAAATTCAGGGACTCATTGGTCAGTTGCGGATGCGGCGATAGTTCTGCCCCGGAAGCAGGAGCGCGTAAACTGTACCTGTCGCTTGGAGTCTTCAGGCCGTTACGCGCCTGCTTCCAGAACCTATCACTGCCGCTCAGGGAGAGGCCGTCGTCAGCAAACCGGTTACACCGCCTTGCTCAACTTCAGGTCATACCCAGCTTTTGCCCCCAGGACAACGCCGCCATCGGGCTTCTGGATATGGTATTCAAACTCAACTTTCGAGAAGTTGAAGGAGATTTGATCCATGGGAATGACATCGCTGCCCCCGGAACCACCGGTTTGATAAGACGAAATCAGCAGATCATAAAACTTCCATTTCAGGAATTCCTGTTGCTCTTTCCCCGCCTTGCGACAGGTCAACGAGGCGCTCTTGATGTGTTCGCCTGTGGCACAGGCCAGCATCAGTTTCGGGCTGGATTTGTTGACCTTCATCACGAAATGGAAGTCCTGCATCGAAACTTTCCCGGCCCCGCCGCCACTCCCATGCCCGTGGGAGCCAGCTTGCGTTTCGCCCCACGACCAGGATTCGAGTTGGATTTCGTTTTTGTGTTTGTGATCCATGCTTTCGCCTTCGATGCCTTCGATCTTCAAGAAATAATCAACTGCTGCCATAATGTTAGTACCTCCTCAAGGTAATGGAGAGAGAAACGCGGATGAGCACGGTAGACGTTGCAACACGGACTGTGCCGTCCGCCTTTCTCTTTGTGCGACTGCAAAGATGCCGTGAACCCATGGAGTTCCTCGCAGGTTCACCGCGTGTAAGAAAGGTGCGCTGCCAGGTGCTTACTTGGCAGGTTTGGGGAGTTCCGCCACCAGGCGCAACGAGACGGAAAGTTCGTCCAGTTGGAAGTGCGGTCGCAGAAACGCGACGGCTTTGTAGACGCCTGGTTTGCCCGGCACTTCGACGACATCCACGCGCGCCTCCCGCAAGGGGAATTGTGCCTTGGTGGCTTGCGAGGCGGTGTCGTCTTCGGTGACGTAATTGCGAATCCACCGGTTCAGGAAGGTTTCGCATTCCGTGCGCGACATAAAGCTGCCGATCTTGTCGCGCATCATGGATTTCAGGTAATGCGCAAAGCGCGACACCGCGAAGATGTACTGCAACTGCGTCGAAAGCCGCGCGTTGGCGTTCGCCGCTTCGGTGTCGTACTTCGCCGCTTTGTTGGCCGATTGTGCGCCGAAGAACGCCGCATAATCCGTTCCTTTGCAATGCACGAGCGGAATGAAACCGAGGTCGGAAAATTCCTTCTCGCGCCGATCCGTGATGGCGATTTCGGTCGGGCATTTCAGCGCGACTTCGCCTTCATCCGTTTGGAACGTGTGTGTCGGTAAGCCCTGCACGAGGCCGCCGCCTTCGACGCCGCGAATCGCCACGCACCAGTTGTACATCGCAAACGCTTCGGTCAACCGCGTGCCAAACGAATAAGCCGCATTGCCCCACAGATATTTTTTGTGATCCGTGCCGTCCACGTCTTCTTCAAAATTGAAGCTTTCGGTCGGCACCGTCGCGCTGCCGTAGGGCAAGCGCATCAGCGTGTGCGGCAAGGTCAGGCCGACATAACGCGAGTCTTCGGATTCGCGGAACGACCGCCATTTCGCGTATTCGACCTGATCGAAGACTTTCGCCAGATCGCGCACTTCCGACAGTTGCGCGAAATCGTCCCAGCCGAACAACCCGGCTCCGGCAGCGGACACAAACGGCGCGTGGGCTGCCGCCGCGACTTGCGAAATCTTTTCCAGCAACATCATGTCTTGCGGATGGTTGCCGAATTCGTAATCGCCAATCAGCGCGCCAAACGGAGCGCCGCCGAACGTGCCGTATTCTTCTTCGTAGACCTTTTTGAAAAGCGCGGATTGATCGAATTCCGGCGCTTTTTCCAGGTCTTTCAGCAATTCTTTTTTGTTGACGTTCATCACCTTGATCTTGAGTCCGGTGCCGGTTTCGCTCTCGAACACGAGATGATGCAGGCCGCGCCACGAGGCTTCGAGTTTCTGAAACTCTTCGTGGTGCATGATTTCATTGAGTTGCGACGAGATGGCTTTGTCAATCGCGGCGATGCGGGCATTGATGGTGGTTTCCATGTCTTTCGACATCACCAATTGGCCTTCCATCACTTGCCCCACAAACTCGGCGATGATGTCTTTGGCGCGCGCGGTTTGGACGTCCGTTTTGGCGCGCATCCCTTTGTCCAGAATTTGGCCGAGCAAATCGCCG
>CAZWAK010000003.1:36610-113806 GCA_964631865.1 uncultured Heliobacteriaceae bacterium
TTGACACCCAACGCATCGCCAAGTTGTTTTTGTGCGTCGGCATTGTTCAGCACGTCTTCGAGCAATTCGCCGAGCTTGTCGTTGCCGTCCATTTTGGCCAGCAGATCGGAGAGGTTACGGCGCGCTTCGACCAGACGACGCAACGGCTCGACCTGCTGCACAACCTGATCCGGCTCGAAGTCTTCCATGCTGCGGAAATTCAATTCGACGGCGAGTTTGCCACCATCATTGCTGAGTTTGTTTTCGACGCCCATTTGCAAACGCGGCTTCATTCCGGCCAGCACACTGTCGAAATTGTCGCGATCAATTTCGACGAACTTGCGATCCCGCACGCGCGGCAGCGGGTCCACCGGCTTGCCCGAAAAATCCCCCAGCACACCGACCACAAACGGCAACTCTTTCATTTCGATAGCGCCGCCCGTTTCGACTTCATAACTGATGTGGACGCGCGGCGGGCGAATCCGACTGATTTTCTGTTGGACACTTTCTCTTTTTGGCATAACGATTCTCCTAGGATGGGGTGAGACAAACCGTAATCTATGGGCCTGCGCAGGCGTTCGTCTGTCCCACAGTTAGAAACTATTCTGAATAGCTATCACTACTACTGGTACCGGTATTGAATCCTAAAACTTCGCGCACCGCTTCGAGCGCCGTGCCATCTTTCAGCACATCGGCCAGCCAGGCGTCGAGCGGCATATTGCCCCATTTGACGGCGCGTTCGACGGCATACGAGACAGGACTGTGCGGCTCGGTCTGGCGGAAAAACGTGGCGATTTCGGCCAGGCGTTTGAGCGCCTCTTGCCGCGAACGAATTGCACCACTCGAAATCGCAAAGCCGCCACCGCCGACGCTCGTCGCCGTCGCCTCGCCCGCTTCGTCCGTGCTTGCGCCGCCGAGTTCATCTTCGCGCGGTTCCGCTTTTTGCTTCTCTTTGACAAGCAAATCCACCAGCGTGCGGATTTCGTCGAACGACTTTTTGAATTCGCCCAAGCCCGGCGTTTCGCGCGCGAACTTCGCGTCCATTTCGGCGTCAAGAGCTTTGTAAGCGTCCCAGCATTCGTTGACGAGCGCGAAGCGCGCTTCGATGAAATCGCGCGATGTGGCGGCTTTGGCCTTGCGCCAATCGTCGCCCGTGACTTTCCGTTCGGCTTCGGCCTGCTCTTTGAGCGCGCGGAATTTCTCCTGCGGCTCGTATTCCAACGCTTCGATGTTTTCAGGAAAATCGAACTGCTTGGATTCGAGATATTGCAGGTACGAATATTTTGGCCCCGCCGTGAGCGGCAATTCTTTGATGATGACTGCCAGCCGCCGATCAAAGTCCGCCAGCACATTGGCCCGCGAAGCCAACGGGCCTTCATCGTCTTCGGGATCAATTTCGGGATAGATCGTTTCCCAAAAGTTTTCGTGCAAGCCGCGCAGCAAATGCAAGCCATCACGTAATGCGACCCAACGGTCGTGCCGGTCGTGCTTGACGATGCCTTCAGTCAGCCACGCAGCGATTTGCAAATCTTTGGTCTTCGTGGTCAACGCATTCGTCGCCAACTTGATGACCTGCGGCCAATCCGCCACTTTCAAATCGCGCGACCAATCGCCCTGCACTAAGACCTCGTCTTCGCGGCGCGCTTCTTTGATTTGATCGTACGTGCCTTCGTAGCGCAGCGATTCGCCCGCTGGGTTTTCACCGTCAATCGGCATCAATAAAGCTTCCAGGTCAATCACAGAAGTTGTCTCAGACATCAAATCTCCTCAGAAAAAGTAGCGTGAGTTGCCAAATCGCGTTACGCCGCTTCGCTCACAGCTTGGAATTCTACGGATTCGACATCGAAAACCAGCTTGTCGTCGTCGCCGATCATCCACAACCGTGCGCCGACACCGCGTGCCAGATCATCGCTGTACGCTTGCCATTCGGTCGCGCGACCGAGTTTCGCTTGTTCGTTCGCGGCTTCGCTCGAACCGGCATAGAGCGCCAGCAAAAAGAATTGCCCTTGCATTCCATCCATCAATTCCACGCGCACCGGCGCGAACAACAAATCGCGCAACTGTTCCGGCCTGCCGATTTGCAGACGCCGAATCTGTGCCAGCGGAATCCACGCATACTGATCTTTGACAGCCACTTCCAACACCGGTGCGACAAAATCATCGGCGTCGCGCCAGTCATAAAACGCTGCCCCATCCACTGTGCCGGGCAAAGCCGGTCGTTGTTCTTCCGCCCTGTCGAGCAACGCGCGTGCAGCGGCGAAATTGCTTTCGCGGGCCTGACGAATCGCGTCGAGATGCAATTCCACATACGCGGGCGGATCGGCCAGAAAATGCGGCTCCGCGCCTTCCGCCCACAGCTTGCGCCGTTCGCGTTCGGCCTTGAGGCAATTGCGATAGGCCATCACGCCGAGTTCGGTTTGCGCGCCTTGTGTGGCGATCACATCCAATTGCCGTTCGGCGCGCTCCCATTCGCCCGCCAAACAGAGCAATTCAAACAGAAAGATGCGAGCGGACGTATCGGTTGGGCGCGCTTTGACCTCACTGATGAGTTGTGTAATCGCAGCGGTGAGTTCGCCAGATCGAAAGAGTTCTTTTGCGGTTGCCATATCGTTCTCTTGTTGCTCTTACTTAGAAAAGCGATGCTCTTTGTCCAAAAGTGGCATGGGGGAAAAATATTTTTTTTCGCCCGAACTACTTAAAGCTGTCCGGCGCTCGCAGCGCGCTGAAATTCAGGGCGAACGGATTGTTGCTCGGCGGTTGCAACGTCGCGCTGACATCGCCCCACACGAATTGATATTTGTTCCCGGCAGTCATCCGAAATACGCCCCACAAACCGGGATGATTCGCCGCTTCGACCGGCGCAGGCGCAGCGGTTTGCCCGACCGCGACCGCCGCATCTTTACTCGACACCAAAACTTTGATCCCCGCCTCGCCCGTCGTTTGTGGCCACGACAAGCTGCCATTGGAAATCGAGCCGTCCGCCGTGACGGTCACGCCATCGGCGCGCACTTCCACTTTTTTTGTGGCAGGCGGTTTGACCGATAACGAGTAATTGATCTTCGGTTGTTGGCCGCCGGGGAAAAAGGCTTGTTGCAACTTGAACGCCTGATTCAAGTAGGCCACCGCGCCATCGGAAAATTCTGCCGGGTTCTTCGACTTCAATTGCCCCGGCGTGCCTTCAACCTTGTCGCTCAAGAAATTTTTGAAGAGCTTCGTAATTTCGCCGTCTGCCGGGTTGAAGAATTGGACGAATTCATTCAATTGCACATCGGTTGTGCTGTTGCTGAACGGATAGCGGCTTTCGAGTTTGCGTGCGCTCGCCACCAAAATGCGCCACGCTCCTTCGAGGTTCTTCGCTTCACCCGCTTTTTGCCCCGCGCCGATGTTGGCGAGCGGACGCACCAAAAATTCGCTCGCGGCTTTACTGCCCGGCGACATGTCCATCTGTTTCACTAAGTCGTTCACCTCATTCGCGGGCTTCGTCCACGCCCTGTTTTCATTCGGCACGTTCGCCAACTCGTCCCAACTTGTACCTGGAGCCGAACGCAATTGTTCGCGCACTTCGGCGAGCTTGCTCAAATAACGCGAAACCGGCGGTTGCTCGCCTGCGACAAATTTATGCAACGGCGCGAATGACGCCTCGATCTTCGGGTCGTTGATGCCGACTTTGCTCGCCAACAAGCCTTTGAGCCAGGCCAACGCGCCGCTGCTTTGCGGCGGTTCGGAAAGCTTGGTTTCGCTCGCCACATACGCAACGACTTTTTTGAGCGGTGAATTTTCCTGCGCGAGCGTGCCGAGCGCGTCAATCGCCGCGTTCTTATCTTTGAAAGAACGCACGCCAATGCCGTTCAGAAACTTCTGCCAATGCGCCGCGTATTCGGTCGAATAGCGGTCGCGCAATTGTTCGACGTTGACGCCTTCCGCCGCTGATTTCTCCCCCATCACCCAATCGTCTTTGCCGCTCAATTCTTCTTTGACCGAAGCCATCGCGTCGCCCGTGACGTGTTTGTAGTACGCCTGTTTCGTGAACGCATACGGCACAGGATGCGGGTTCGACTCTTCCAGCAACTCTGTGCCTTCCTGTCCCTCCAACACTTTGGCGAGATCAACCGCCGGGCCGAGTTTGTTGATCTTGCGCATCACTTCGTTGTAGACGCGCTTGGTCGGCGAATAGCTCTTGAGCTTGGCGCGCGCGCTTTGCACCGCTTCGAGGGTCGCCAACGGACGCGGCACCGTTTCGTCATCGTCCTCGCTCAATGCGGCTTGCTCCGTGTAAAACGCGAGCGCTTCCATTCTGCCGCGAGCTGACGGTGTTTCTTGCCAGTACGAACTGAGTTTTTCTTCCAAAAACTTGGGATCAACGCGCTCCTGTTTTTCGGGCATTAAGTACGCTTGTAACTTGTAATAATAATCGTCCTGCATCGCTTCGAGCTTTTCGCCTTCGCCTGCTGGAGTCACGTTTGACAAATCATTTTCGAGCGCCGTCAGCGCCGGGTTCAGGAATCGTTGCGAGACAAAATCGAAATAAACCTGCCGCGCGCGTGTGCGCACTTTGCCGCCCGAATACAACCCGAAGCGATACGCGAGCGAGCCGAAAAAGCTGCGGTCGTTGTCGTCTATTTTTTGCAGCGTCACGCGCAGTTTGTCGAGGTTTTCCAATTCGGCGGCGGTCGTCTCGACTTTGTCTTTGCCGCGCCCCGCTTCGTAATGTTCGAGCACGCGCTTGGCGTGATCCTGCGCTTCCGACAGCAACGAATAGTTATTGAAAAACGACACCACCGAGCCGCCGACCCACAACAAACACGCGGCAGCGAGCGCAGCGACACCGAGTTTTACTTTCGCCAATTGGTTCGGCGCGGCTTTTTGCGATTGAAACGAAGCGGCGATGTCTTTGTCGCGGAAGATGACTTGCTTGAATAAATCTTCGCTGTAGAGGCCGGTGTGGTTGATGCGCCCGTCCTGCCCGACCGGATTGCTCGTGAAATAAAACCCGCGCAACAACGGCAATTCGCTGAACGGGTTCGGACGAAACAGCGCGAGCGTGAACAAGCCCAATTTGCGGCGCGTCTCAGCAAAACGCAGCGGGAAACTGAACGTGCCATATTGTTGCGCGGGCGTCGTCGCGCTGCCCAATTGCAATAGCCGCCGCTTCATCAACGCATCGAGCAAATAATCGAATTCGACATCGAACAGCGCGTGTGCATTCTGTGCCTGTTCGAGCGGAATCGTCGCGCCCCAGACCTGCGCGCGTTCGGCAGGCGGCAGCGCGGCAAAAAATTCATTGAAGCCGGGAATCGTGTCCGCGTGCGTGAAGACCAAATAGACCGGAAAGCGCACGCCTGTGCTTTTGATGACTTCATCCAGACGCGCGCGCAACACTTGTGCTTGTTGCTCAATCTCGGCTTCTTTGGCATTGAAAATATTGGCGGCGTTGACTGTCAACACGAAGCCATCGAGCGCGCGATTTCGGCGCGTTTTCTTGAGCGTTTCGATCAGTCCCAACCATTCGTCGCGATCTTCGTCAGAACTGGGGCCTTCGGTGCAATAACGCCCCGCCGTGTCAATCAGCACGCCGTTGTCCGAGATGCGCCATTCCGAGTCGCGCGTCGCCCGCACTAAGTTTTGATCGGCGCGGCGCTGGCTCGACAACGCATTGAAGCTGAGTCCGGCGGAGAGTGCGAGCGATGTCTTGCCACTGTTCGGCGGCCCCGCCAGCACGTACCAGGGCAAGCCGTACAACGCATCGCTCACTTCGCGATTGCCCAACTGGCTGCTGCGCAAAAACTGCACGGCTTCCTCGGCGCTGCGCGACAACTCTTCGTATTCACGGCTCGGCGCTAAGTCTTTGCCCGGTTTGGGCGCAGCATCGGCAGGCGCGGCTGCCGCTTTCGCTGCGCGATTTTTCAGCAGATAGTTGATGAGTATGCCGACCGGCCAACACAACAAAATCAAGGCGATCAGAATAATTTGCGTGATCCCGATTTCGTCGCTCAGCAGCAACACCATCAACAAGGCTATGCCCGTCAACGTGATCAGGGCGCAAAAGAGAATCAGCTTTTTCAGACTCAGTGCTGGCATCGTACTTTCCTATCCAGTTGGGGGCGTGCTGGGTGAGGCACGGACAACAACGTATCGCAATGGCACGTTGTAGCTATGTCAATCCCTTCGCGCGCGGCGAAGGTTTGGGGCAGTCAAAAGGGGGAGGAGGGCTGATTAAATCACTGGGTGCGCCCGCATCCAGCGGGCTGAAACTGACGGAATCTCCTCTGCCAGAAAAATATTGCAATGAACACGAAGCCCGCAGGATGCGGGCGCACCCAATAATTTACTTCAATAAAATCTCGTTCGTTCCGTTCGCCTGGTTCGTCAGTAAAAACTGAAAGAGCAAATAACTCAAGGCGACAAGTGCCAACGAGCCAAGCGCGATCAGCTTCACCCACACCGGCATAGCGGGGACTTTGGATTCCTGCGGCGGCGCGGGCTGATCGTTCAATTTCCAATGGGGCGAAAGCAGGCTGTTTTTCAAGCGCCCGACGCGCTGCAAATGCCCCGCGACATTCTCCAACACACCGGGCAATTGGTCTTCCAGATAAATGTGATACTTGCCTTTGAAGCCAAGCAGCAGGCACAAATAATACACTTCGATGACATCGGCTTCGGCCTCGGCGTTTTTCAGCAGCGCGTCCAAACGATCAAAAAACTTCACGCCCGCGAATTGCTCCTGAAAATATTGCAGTTGCAGCGGGTAGCGTTCCCATTCGTTGCGCACCGCAAAACCGCCTGCCAACACGGTTTCATCCACAAACGCCGCAAGCGCGAATTTGACGTTTTGCAACTGCGTTTCTTTGAAGCCGAGTTGCGTGCCGCGCGCTTCCAAATCTTTGAGCCGCCCGTCCACGAGTTGGCGCATTTCGGCGGACGGCACGATTTGTCCGGCCCGAATGCGCATCACAAAGTCGAGCACCGGCGTCGCCAGGCTGACTAAATCCTTCTCCGCACTCTGATGACTCGCGTTCATTTGTTTTTGCGTAGCGGCACTCGACATAACAACTACAACGTCTGAGGCTAGGGTTTGATCGCGTACATTTCCAACTTCGCTTCGGGGAATTCGTCCGGCACGCCGTGCGGCACATAGATCGCAATCGTTTTCAAGCCGATGATGCGATCCCAAAAGCGCGTCAACGCCAAATCCTGTGCGTTGCGATCCAGGCGAAAATAGTGCATTCCGACGCGCGTCGGAATCGGCCCCGGCGGCGGTGACGCATGCTTCAATGTCACACCCATTAAAGCGTTGTTGATGACCGCATCTATGCCATCGCCATCGGCAATCTTGAAAACAATCGGCACGCGCGTAATCAAGCGGTCTTCCGATGTTGTCGCGCCGACGCCCAAAATAAACTCAGCGGCTTTGAGCAAGTGATCGTCGTTGACGCGCCCAATGTACAGCGACTCTCGCACCTTTTCGAGCTTGATCGGCACGCAACGCTCCGGCACGCCGAGATTCAACAGGTCGCGGATGTCCGCTTCGAGTTGCCGAAACGTGCCGTACAAATCCAGATGATCGTATTTCACCAGGTCTTTCGGATGCCGCTCCGGCGCGAAGGTCATCAACCCGCCCGCGATGGCGACCATCTCCCGATAAAGCCGCTCAGGATGAACAATGCGCGTGCGAAACAAATGCGTCATCACCGGAATCGCCGTGTTGATCGTGTGCAGCATCCAGAACACTGTCGTGTCGTGCGCGGTGAACGATGCCTGCCCCGTGTTCGTTTGCTTGACCTTATCGCCGAGCGAACGACTTTTGGCGATCAACAATTCGACCAACTGCCGCAACAGATTGCCGAGCCAGGGCGAAGCGCCGATGTGCAAGGCGGGCGGCACATATTTGTCCGAAAACGTTAGTTGTCCAGTGGCCGTGCGTTCGAGTTCGGCGACTTTGATGGCGCTGTAGCCGTCGCGTAATTCATCGGCAAACAGAATCTTGAAATTGCCGCGCGCAAAGGCCAATTGTTGTTCATTCTCGCCCAACGTTTCATCAATCACGTTACCAGCGTCTTGCAGATAGCGCACGGTGTTGCTGGCGCTGCTGCCATTCGCTTGAAAATTCGCCGCGCCGACACGTTTGGCCGGAATTGCCAGATAAACATCCAGACTGTTGGCCGAGGGAGCAAAATGATCTTCGACCGGGCGCGGATCAGGCGCGGGGCCGAGTTGCGGTAGGCTAACCGTCAAGCCATCCGGCATGACGCCGCTGCAACTCAGGATTTCGACAAAGCCATTGGCAATCGCATCCCGATTGATTTGTAACTCCAGGATGCCCCATTCGTACGGCGTGAGCGATGCAATCCGCGAATTTAAGAGGTCTTCGTGATAGTTGTCGGCTTGCTGGAAATGGTGGGGCGTGAGGAGCATGCCTTCGTTCCACACAACCCTACGATAGCGACTCATAAACGTTTATCAGGCACGGCCTAAGAGCGGCGGAGTCTGAGACCAGGAAGCGTAGGGAGGGGCAGGCAAAGAAAGCAACAGGCAGGTCAGCTTCGGGTTCCAACTCAACAGCACATCTCTCGTAGACTGTTATCTTTACAGCTTCTGTCAGTTATCAATAATTACGGCAACGTAAGACGCGCGGATTGTCGGCGAAGCATGGCGATTTGTCAATCATTCTTTTGCGGCGGGGCAAAGAGTTTCGGGGGATTTTGTGGAAGGGAAAAGAAGCGCGAAACGATAGATTTATTCTTCTGGTTCTTGGGTCTTTGGCGGCAACTGGCGACCGGCTTTCAAGAGTTCGTTTTCGATGCGAAGTTGGAATTTTTCGCGTTCGTGTCGTTCGCGCTCTTGCCCTTGATGCACCTCATACATCAACTTTTGAACGATTGCGGTCAGCCCTTTTACTTCATTTTGCAAATCATTCACGAGCTTTTCTTGCCGCTCCAACCGATACATAATGGTCGCCAGACCGGAAACCAAATCAACAATTTGTTTCCACATTTAAGCGCCTCCCCATCTGCTCTAGCATCGCTTTTGTTTCCGCTTGGGATTTTAAGGTATCCGCTTCGTAGCGATCCATTCGTTCGTTCGCTTCAGCGATGGATTTGAGGCAATCCTCAATGATCTGACTCAACTGTGCGGCCTCGCTCTTTGACATCAAAAAAGGAATTGAGTTTTCCATACTACCTACCTCCGCCGCAAAGTATATCATTGCCTGGCTTCAAGCCAGCAGCTTCTTCTGCACGATGCCATGCACATCGGTGAGTCGAAAATCGCGCCCCTGGAACCGATACGTCAGCTTCTCGTGATCGAAGCCGAGCAGGTGCAGCAACGTCGCGTGCAAGTCGTGAACGTGAACACGATCCTCGACGACATTAAAGCCCAAATCATCCGTTTGTCCGATGACCTGCCCGGTCTTGATGCCGCCGCCGCTGAACCACATCGTGAACGCATTCGGGTGATGATCGCGTCCGTCATCACCGCCCTGCACCATTGGCGTGCGCCCGAATTCCCCGCCCCAAATCACCAGCGTGTCGTCGAGCATTCCGCGTTGCTTTAGGTCTTTGACGAGCGCCGCACAAGCCTGCTCTGTGTCCTTGCAATTCTTCGTCAGGTCGCGCACGAGGCTACCATGTTGATCCCACGCTTCGTGCATAATCTGCACAAACCGCACACCTTTTTCGACGAGTCGTCGCGCCATCAACACCGTGTTCGCAAACGAAGGCTTGCCCGGCTCTGCGCCGTACATTTCCAGAATGTGCTTCGGTTCTTTCGAGATATCCGTAACTTCGGGCGCGACCTTCTGCATCTTGAACGCGGTCTCGAACGAGTTGATGCGCGTCGCGATTTCCGGGTCGCCCGTGACGTCGAGCCGCATTTTGTTCAGTTTGTTGATCGTGTCGAGCGAGTCGCGCTGCAACGTTTCGTCCACGCCGCGCGGATTCGAGAGATACAACACTGGATCACCGACATTGCGGAATTGCACGCCTTGATACACAGTCGGCAAAAAACCGCTGCCCCAACAACTGTTGCCACCGCTCGGCCCTTTTGAACCTGTGCTGAACGCGACGAACGCGGGCAAGTCCTGCGATTCGCTCCCCAAACCATACACCGACCAAGCGCCAAAGCTCGGACGCCCGAAGATCATCGAACCGGTGTTCATCATCAACTGCCCCGGCGCGTGATTGAACGCATCCGTGACCATTGATTTGACGATGCAAATGTCGTCCGCGATTTTGGATGTGTAAGGCAGCAGTTCCGAAATGTCCGCGCCTGCTTGCCCATATTTCGCAAACTTGAATTTCGGCCCCAGCAGCTTGGAGTTCGGATTGATGAACGCCGCGCGATAGCCTTTGAGCAAATCCGGTGGCGGCAACGTGCCATCGAATTTGGCAAGTTGCGGTTTGAAATCAAACATCTCCATGTGGCTCGGCCCGCCGGCCATAAACAAATAGATGACGTTCTTCGCTTTCGGCGCAAAATGCGGCTTCTTCGGAGCCAGCGGATTGTCCGCCGCATAACCAGACTGCGCGAACAATTGATTCAGCGCGAGCGCGCCGACACCAACGCCACATTGTTCGAGAAACCAGCGACGTGAAATGGAAGATGTTTTTTGTTCAGACATAAGAAACCTCTCAAGCAGCAATTAATTCAGCAGTGGGTAAAACCTCGTCCTTGTAAAAAGTATAGACGATGTCCTCTTCAGGAATACCAGCTTCGATCAAGTCTTGCCCGATGCCGTATTCAATGCCATCTTGCTCGACACGGACTTTCCCATCTTTGAGTCGCAGGTGAACGACGATATAGCCTTTGCGCTTTCTGCCTTCCCCGCCAATGTCCATCAATAGAAAATTATCGTGGACAGGGTCACAGATCGGCACAGATTCCGTCGTTTCCGGCACTCCTGGCATCGCCGCATGCATTTCAATCACCTCTTGCAAAAGCTGTCGGTATTGGTTCAGTTTTGTTGTTTGATCCACTGTATAATTTCCTCCTTTTCAGGATCGAAGATGAGCAAATGTATTTGGTGTTCAGCGAGATATTCTTCAACCGCAGGAATAGTAAAAAACTCATCGAACGCCTCTTCGGTAAGAGCCAAATATAACTCGCGTTGAATTTTAGCCCCTTTGAGCAGGAAACGATAGAGACTGTATTGCCCAATGGCCTTCTCAAAATCATCTACAAACGAGGCTCCCCCGAAAACTTTTATTTCAATGGCAGTCTCCGCCTCCATAAACTTGTTGAGCGATTGTCTTTCTGCCACAAGGTCAATATAGACGTGCAGGCCATTATACTTGACAAGAAATTGATCGCTGGAAATCTCCCAACCATCTTTGCGTAAAGCGCGCTTGACAATATGATGATGAGCGTCGAGTCGGGGCATTGCAACTCATTCTTTCGTGATCGCCTCATCCAAATTCAGCACCACACGCGTCACCGCAGTCCACGCCGCGAGTTGTTCCATCGTCACGCCTTTGGGCAACACGAACGGTTTGTCAGGATCGTTCGTTGCAAAGTTCCAGGGATTCAATTGCCCTGATACAAAACGCTCCTGCTGCCGTTTCATCAGGGCCAGTAACTCGGTCGCTTCTTGCACTGAAGGCTTGCGCCCCGTCACGCGACGGAAGGCGAATTCAACTTTTTGTGCATCGGTTGCGCCGCCTTCCTGAATCATCTTCACCGCCAACGCGCGCGCGGCTTCTAAAAACGTCGTTTCATTCAACGTCGTCAGAGCTTGGAGCGGCGTGTTGGATTTGGCGCGGCGGACACAGGAGATGTCGCCGTTCGGCACATCGAACGTTTGCAGCATCGGATACGGCACGCTGCGATAGCGGAACGTGTACACGCCGCGCCGATAGCGATTTGCGCCTTTGTCTTCGGGCCAATTCTTCGGGCCATAACTTGCGGGCGGCAGATACAAGAATTCCGGCGAAGGCGGAAAGACACTCGCGCCGCCAACTTTCGGATTCAACAAACCGCTCGCCGCCAAAGCAATGTCGCGCACGATTTCACCTTCGACACGAAAGCGCGGGCCGCGTGCCAGCAGGCGATTGAACGGGTCGTCCAATTGCGGATTGCGGATTTTGGATTGCGGATCAAGCTTGGAAGACTGGCGATACGTGGCGGAAGTTACGATGGCACGATGAATGTTCTTCAGGCTCCATTTTGCATTTTGCATTTTGGATTTTGCATTGGAATCCGCATTCCGCAATCCCCAATCCGCATTCGATGGTTCCATCAGTTCGACCGCTAACCAATCGAGCAATTCGGGATGCGATGGCGTTTCGCTTTGCTTACCTAAATCTTCGGAGGTCGCCACGATGCCGGTGCCGAAATAGCTTTGCCAGATGCGATTCACGGCGGCGCGCGCGGTTGTCGGCGCTTGCCGATCTACAAGCCATTTGGCGAAGGTCAGGCGATTCCCTGCTGCGCCTTCGGGCAAGGGATTCAGGAACGCAGGCACGCCCGGCGCGACGGCACGATCCGGGCGCAGGAAATCGCCGCGCTTCAAAATGCTGGTCGTGCGCATATCACCGCGTTCATTCAGCACCAATTGCGAGGTGCCTGCGGGATGCTGTTTCCATAACTCAGCAATCTGTTGATTGTAGTCTTTCCATTCCGGCAACGTCGTGCGCCAATAACTGAAGACAGTGTCCAATTGCGCTTTCGTGCGTTTCTCACGCGGGATGCTCAAAATCTCACGCACGTTTGCAGGCAGTGGATCAGCGACGGCATTCGGCGCAGTCGTCAGCGACAATCGAAAGCGTCCGAGATTGTTGTTCATGTTGTCGTCGCTGTTCCAGCCGCCGTGATTTTGCTTCAGGTAGATCGTCAGAATCGCATCGCTCGTCGTTGTGATTGGCTTCTCAAAATTAAAGACCGCTTTGCGCGGCACGTTGCGCAATCCCGCGCCGACATCAATGCCCCACGCGGTTTCGTCTTTGTCGTCAATCGCAAACGTCACGGGGCCGTCCACGCGACGGCGATTGCTTTTGTCGTAGTACATCGGTTCCAGTTCGCGCTCCGGCGGATTCACGTCAGCGGTCGCGTTGACGAGTTTGATTTTCTCGACTTTCTTTTCGTCTTTCGCGTTGACGATTTCAACGTAGACATCAGTCAAGCCAAACGTGCCTTTCGGTGAGCGACCGGGGCCGTGCATCGGCAAATTCGGATCGTTCAGCATTTCGATGCGCAAGGCTTTGACATCTTGCACAGACGACTTCCATTGCAACTTCACGCGATGTTTTGTCGGCGCGTAACCTGCTGCAATAAACGAGCCATCTTTTTGTGGGAAGTATTTCTGTCCGCCCGTTGAGATGTCATCTACGTCAGGCTGAATCACTTTCCATTCGGGCTGATCGTTCTTCACGCGATCTTCCCAAGCGTTCATTGCGGCAAGCCAATCGGGTTTGATCTCCTGCAACTTCGCTTCGATCTCGCGCGTGCCACTCAAAATGTTCGCGCGCTTCTTATGCTCTTCGGGCGTGTAGACGATGATGCTGCCTTCGTCAGAGTTATTCAGGAAGGCGAACATCCGGTAATACTCTTCCTGTTTGAGCGGATCGTATTTATGGTTGTGGCATTGCGCGCATTGAATCGTGACACCGAGAATGCCTTTGCCAATCGCATCCATCCGGTCGAACATCGCTTCCATGCGGAATTGTTCAGGATCAACGCCGCCTTCTTCGTTAATCATCGAATTGCGCAGAAAGCCCGTCGCCACGAGGGTTTCCTGTGTTGCGTTGGGTAAGAGATCGCCCGCAATTTGTTCGATGATGAATTGATCGTAAGGCTTGTCTTGATTGAGCGCGTTGATGACCCAATCGCGGTAAAACCACACGTCGCGCATCTTGTCTTTTTCAAAGCCGTCGGAATCGGCATAGCGCGCCACATCCAGCCAATGCCGCGCCCAACGTTCGCCGTAATGCGGGCTGCTGAGCAAACGTTCGACTTGCTTTTCATAAGCTTTCGGCGAAGTGTCTTTCAGGAAGGCATCTATCTCTTCGAGTGTTGGAGGCAAGCCGATCAAATCCAGACTCAAGCGCCGCAGCAGCGTGGTTTTATCGGCTTCGGGCGAAGGCATCAGATTTTCTTTTTCCAAGCGCGCGAGGATGAACGTATCAATTGGATTGCGCACCCACGCTTTGTTTTTGACTGCGGGGACAGCGGGTCGCACGGGCGGAATGTACGCCCAATGTTTTTTCACGCCGCCTTCGACCGAAGCCGCGTCAGGCCAGTTTGCGCCTTCGTCAATCCAGCGTTTCAGCAATTCGATTTGTTCCGCGCGTAACGGTTGTCCGCCGAGCGGCATGCGCTTTTCGCCGTTCAGCCCAAGCACGCGATGAATCAAGCGCGAGTCGGCGCTTTTGCCCGGCACGATTTGTTTCATCGTGATGGTTTTGCTGTTGAGCCGCAAATCCGCTTTCGGTTTATCGCCGAAGTGACACGGTGTGCAGGACGCCTGAAAAATCGGCTGAATATCGCGCACGAAATCCACTTGGCCCTGGGCTGTCACGGATAAATTCCCTTGTCGAAGAGCGCCCCAAGCGATGAGGCCACACAGGCAGAAGTAGAAAAAGTTTCGTTTCGTTTTGCTGTTCATAAAAACGCCATTTGGAATTGGACATTATTGGTCTAGCCAAATTATGCCCAAATCAATGGTTCTGGCAAGTCTCCGTCTGTACGTTTTTTAAGGGTGTGCTTGGCTTCGTCGTCAGCCATTCTCAATTTGGAACTGTGGCCGCGACATTTTTCATTTTTCCTTCTTCCTTTTTCATTGTTTGCCGGGGAAACCTCTCTGGAAACAATGAAGAAGGAAGAATATGTGCCGTTCAGGCGCGCGGAGAGACCAGATTTTTTCAAATTGAGAATGGCGGCTTCGTTGTCAGGCCATTGAGGTAAGCGGCGACGTCTTCTGGCAGAGCGGTTTTGTGTGCATGCGTGCGTCCAGCGGCGATGCGGCTCCACAACCCGCCGCGCTGGGCATAGACGGATTGCGCGTCCCAATGCACGAAGAAATAATGCGGGCCGTACGCTTCCTCGTCGGCGCGATCATTGACGAAATGCAGTTGCGGCTCGTGCCGATACTGCGTCAACGCGCGGGCGCTGTCGAAGCGATGCCCGTGCCCGACCCAACGACTCACCCGCTCCATCCACGAATTCACCGCGTAGCCGTGCGCGCGCAGCAATTGCAAAAACTCGTCGCGGCTCTGCACCCGAATCTCCAAATAGCTAATCGCCACGCCGATGATGGCTTCGATTTGCTCCCAGGCGTGCGGGATAGCACTGACCTGTCGCACGAAATTGTCGAGCGTCAAGGCGTGCGCCGCGCTGCGTTCGGCGTCATCGGGAACGTGCAACAAGGTCGGCAGCAATGCGCCCAACTGCGCCGCATCGGTCACCAGTTCCGCGTGCCATAACAATTTCTTCCCCACCAACAGGGGTGCAAATGACTGTTCCGCAAGTTTCATCGGCCTTCGTTCCGCATTGTCGTGATTTATGTTCGGCGCTGCCGCAGCAGCACGAACTCGTGCATTGTGAAGCATAAAAATGCGGGAGCCAATTGCCGACTCCCGCACCCGGAAAAAATTTGTCTATTACCAGCGGTCTCAAATTGGTTCGCCATATTTCTTGCGATGTTCCTCACGCGCGCCGGTAATCCAATTGTCGCGCTCGATCCGACCGTGAAAATCTTCCAGCAGTTCGTTGTAATGCCGAATGTCTTGTTCCGACCACTCAGCGATCTGACGGAACCAATAAATGCCGTGCGAGTTGAGCAGTTCTTCCAGCACCGGGCCGATGCCAAAAATCTTTTTCAGATCGTCGCGTTCCCGGGCCGACGGCGGCATCGCTGAAGCGGGCGAGACCTTGACGGTCGGCTCTTTCACCTCGCGCGCCATCATTTCCAGTTCGGTGATGCGCACTTTCAGCCGCGCTATTTCTGCGTCGCGCTCGCGTTCCAGCCGGGTGTAGCGCAATTCCAAATCGCGCAACGCAGCATCGCGTTGTTGCAGCAGGGCGGACAGCGCGTCCAACTCAACCAACCGTTGTCGCAGCCGCACCAGTTCGTCATCGCGGCTTTGCATCTCAGCCCCCAGCGCGCGGACTTTAGCTTCGCGCTGTTGGACTTCTGTGACCAGCGGTTCCAATTCGCTGAGACGCAACCGCAAGCGCGCAATTTCGCCATCGCGCTCACCGAGTTGTGCGCTCGCCGCCGACAACGAAGCCACTTGCGCTTGGAGTTGACCAACTTCTGCCTCGGCTGTTTTGGCCTGGGCCGCCTGCGCTTCCAACTCGCCTAACCGCTGCCGCACGCGCCACGCTTCGGCTTCGCGCACAGCCTCGGCTCTGGCGGCTTCCAATTGGGATATGAGGTCGGCTTTGGCCTGGTCGGACTCGGCCTTCAACTCGTCCAATTCAGAAATGCGGGCGTCCAAATCCATTTGCAGTTCGTTGTTTCTGACTTCCAATTCTGTGACCCAGTTTTCGCGGGTTTTCAGCGTCACCGCCAACGTCCCCAATTCCGTTTCCAGCGAACCCACTTTGGCCTGCGCCGAGGTCAAATCACTCCGCAATCCGCCTAACTCCTGCTCGCGGGCACGCATTCTTCCTTCGCACTCGCCGAGCAATTGGGTGGCATTCGCCGAGCCGAATATGCGCCCCAGCAGCCAGCCGATAATCCAGCCGATGAGACCCGCCAACAACAAACAAAAGATCATGCTCGAGACTAATTCCAGCCAGCCCATACTTATTTGCCCTCCTTCAGCACGGTAAATTCAATGCGCCGATTGCGTTGTTTTCCGTCCGGCGTGTTGTTGTCGGCAATGGGTTTGGCCGCGCCATAGCCTTTGGCCGACAAACGATGGGCCGCGACGCCTTTTTGCACGAGATAGCGCAAACAAGTGCGCGCGCGACGTTGGCTCAGGTTTTCATTCAAAGCGGCTTGCCCGCTGGCATCGGTGTGCCCGCTGACTTCGACCGGAATGCCCGGCACTTCGGCCAGCACTTTCACCATGTCATCCAGCACGGCGCGGCCTTTGTCCGTCAGGACATCGCTGTTGGTGTCGAATTCGATAATTTTCCCGGCGATCATTTGATTGAGTTTGGCTTGAAAATCGCTGGTTTGCGCCGCCGTGACTTTGCCGCGCACCATGACTTTATCTTCGACGCGCACGCCTGTTCCGGCGGCGGTGCTCGCCTCGGCAATCAGTTTGGACTTGAGGTCATCGCTCTCCACCAATCCCCGCACAGTCACGGTATCGCTATTCAAGGCAAAGCCGCCCTCGTTGTTGACTCGATTCGCCAGCGGCAACAGCGCCAGCGCCGCATTAAACCAGCCGACTCTGGGGAATGCCGTTTGATTGTTGACCTTCAAGTTATCCACGAAATTGTTTTCGCCGTACAACTCCTTCGCGCGCGCGACCACCTGGGCTTTGGCCGCTTGATCTGGCAAAGTTCCCGTCAACGTGACCTTGCCGTTGATGAGACGCGCTTCCAGCATGGACGACACCAAGCTTGTCGGCGCGGGCGCGACCGCCGCCGATTCCTGTTCGACCAACTGCGGCGCGTGCCAGTAAAGGCAGATGAAACATAACAAGGCGAAGGCGAGTAATCCCAAGCTCCAAACCGCCCCACTGCTCGACAAAACGTTACTGCTCATCCAATTTCCTCCTAAAAAACCGTAGCGCGATTTGGCAAATCGCATTACGCCGCTTCCCTGAGACGTAAATTCCGACCCGAACGAGTCGGCAGGAAGACGGCGCAACTCGCCTTCAGGGGTGAACGCGAACGACACTTCAGTTGGTTGTCATGCACTACATCGGACTTGGGGATAGAGTCTTCGTTCCTCTGACACGACACGTGGCAAGACCCGTGGTGGAGAAGGTAAATCAAGCACTTGGTGATCCTAATAATTCGGAGGAACAAACTATGTGTTTCGTGCGAGTATTGACCGCGCTTGGTTATCGAACAAAACCAGATTTCTGGGGATGCTTATCAGGACAGCGTGAGACTAGCATTGGGAGGAAATTTCTGTCAATCGGCGGGGGAGAAAAAAACATGAACGAAACCCAGCCTCGGCGCGGGTTTCTCAAGGACGCAGCGTCGTTAAATACCACGCAATAATCGGCTGGCCATAAAACAGCGCGAAGAGCGCAGCAAGACCCAAACTCACCCCAAACGGCAAGCGCGTCTTCATCCCCTTCTCGCTTTTTCCCAGGCCGATTTGCAACAGCCCCGTCACCGAACCGAGCAGTGAGCCGAGAATCAACACCAACAGCGCCGCCTGCCACCCCAAAAAACCGCCGATAATCGCCATCATCTTCACATCGCCCAAGCCCATCCCGCCAAAGCCGCGCGTGTAAAAATAAATGGCGCGCAACAACCAAATCACACCGCCGCCGACCAGCGCGCCGAGACAAGTGTGATAGAGATTTTCGAGAGCGTATGTCACCCACACGGGGTCTGCTGCTGTCGGTCGCAATTTGAGCACGGCTAATACGCCCCAGATCACAGTCGCCAGCAAGCCCAAAAGCATCGTCGTGTAAATCACCAGATTGTGCTGCCGCAACAGACGATCTTCGTCCACATCGCGGAGCAAGGGGTCTTCGTCTTCGTCCTCATCCGCGATTTCCAGATATTTGCCAAACAACGCATTGTCCAGCAAATCCACGCCGTACAACGCAACCGCCGAAAGCAGGAGCAGGCTCACGCCAATCCACAACTTGAGGCTGAGCGACAGCGCGAACAACGGCGTCGGCGCTGTGACGTGCGCCTCGCCAAGTTGAAAGGCGGCGTAAATCACCACGCCCAAAAACGCCGGATACGTGATGACGTTCGGCAGCAATTGATGTCGGTAATCAATCATCACGAGCACGATCATCACCACGACGAACAACATCTCGGCGAGGCCTTGCCCCGTGATGCCGCTGGTGTATGCGACCGCAAAAAAGCCCAGCCCCGTCCATAGCTCAACCATCGGATAGACCCACGAAATCGGCGCGCGACAGGCCCGGCAACGCCCGCGCAACAACGCATAACTCAGCAGCGGAATGTTGTCATACGGCTTGATCGGCGTGTTGCAAGCGCCGCAATGCGAACCGGGAAAGGCGACCGATTCCCCGCGCGGCACACGATAAATCACAACGTTCAGAAAGCTGCCGACAATCAGGCCAAACGGAAACGCAATGACGGCTTGGATGATGAGCGGTAATTCTTGCAGTGGAAACATTTTGCAGAAGATCGGGCTGGCACTTGAGTTCCGGCGGGGCGCGAAGCGGCATTAGACCTGTTCATCGCAAAGGCTGTCAAGCATAATTCACGGCATGAAGATTTTGCAGGTTTGCTCTGCCGACACGATGGGCGGCGGCGAACACCACGTCATAGATTTGACGCGCGGGCTGATCGAACGCGGGCACGAATTGCATCTGGCCGTGCGTCCGCACAGTCCGTTGCGGCGTGAATTGGCCGATGCTCCCGTTCATTGGCACGAAGTCAAATTGCGCAACGCGCTCGATGTCCTCAGCGCCAAACGCTTGTCCAAGCTCATCGTCGAGCAGCACATCGAAGTCGTTCACGCGCACCTCGCCCGCGATTACCCGATGACAGGCTGGGCCACGAAAACTCTGCCCGTGGGCTTTTTTTTGACGCGCCATCACTTCAACCCCATCAAGTCGAGTTCGCTCTACGAAGCCGCCATCCGCCACGCGACGAACTGGATTGCTGTTTCTGATTCCGTGCGACAAAGCCTCGCGCAAGCGTTTCCGACGATGGTCGAACGCATCGCAGTGATTCCGAACTGGCTGCGCTTCACTGCACCGCTCCCGCGCGCCGTAGCACGCAAACATTTCGGCATCAAACGTCGCTGGGCCATCGCCGTCATCGGGCAAATCACGCCACTCAAACGACAGGATTTGTTTCTTGAAGCCGCGCGGTTATTGACTGCAAACAATGCGTACGAGCGCGTCGAGTTCTTCATCATCGGCACGACGAACCCCGAAGACAACGGCTATGAACAAACGTTGCGACACACGGCGCGTGCAATCGGGTTGGAAGACCGCGTGCATTTCACGGGCTTTGTGCCTGACCTGCCGAATTATCTGTCGGCGTTCGATGTCGTCATCGCGCCGTCGGACAACGAAGGCTTCTCGCTCGCTGCGTTGGAAGCAATGAATGCGGGCTGTGCAGTGCTCGCGTCGGAAGTGGGCGGCTTAGCCGAACTTATCACGCACAACGAAACCGGCCTGCTCTTTCCGCCGGGACATGCGCAAATTCTCGTGATGCACTTGCAGTTGCTGCTCTTTGACAGTCATTTCCGCCAACGCCTTGCCAATGCTGCCCAAGCCGATGTGCGCGCGCGATTTGATCGCGAGCATATCCTCGACCGCATCGAAGCGATGTATGCCGCCAATGGACAAGGCGCAAGCGACAGTGGATAATGCCCTCTCGATTATGGCAGCGATAGACAAAATCAAATCTCACGTGCGCGCGATCAAAGCCTACACGCTTGACCCGATCAACACGCCCATCAAAATCAACCAGAACGAAAACCCGTTCGGCATGCCGCAGCCGATCAAAGACGAAGTGCTGTTGCGTGCCTACTCGCACGACTGGGCGCGCTATCCCGACTTCGTGCCGACGCGGTTGTTGGAGAAGTTAGCCGACTACACGGGCTGGCGTGCGGACGGCGTGATGGCGGGCAACGGCTCGAACGAAATGATTCAATCGGTCATCAACGCGACGGTCGAAAGCGGCGTGCGCGTGCTGCTGCCCGAACCAACATTTTCGGTTTATGCGCAAGTCATCCGAGTGATGAACGGCGACATCATCTCAGTGCTGCTGAACGATGATTTGAGCTTCAATATTCCGCGTTTGGCGACCGCGATCAAAGTGCAAAAGATTGACGTGGCGATCATCTGTTCGCCGAACAATCCGACCGGCTGCACGATCAGCAAACGCGATCTGGAAATGCTGCTGCGCAACAGCACCGGCCTCGTCATCGTGGATCAAGCCTATCTGGAAATCGGCGGCGAAGACTTTGTGCCGTTGCTGAACGATTATCCGAATTTGGTGATCCTGCGCACATTTTCCAAAGCGATGGCGATGGGCGGCTTGCGCGTCGGCTATTGTCTGGCGGCTCCTGAATTGATTACCGAGTTTATGAAGTGCAAGATGCCGTACAGCTTGAATTACTTCTCGATGACGGCAGCCGAAGTCGCGCTGGAGCATCTGGATTTGCTGCATCCGTTGGTCGAAAAAATTCAACGCGAGCGCGAGCGATTGTTCGCCGAATTGCAACGCATCAACGGATTGAAGCCTGTGCCCTCGGCAGCCAATTTCTTCGTCGTCAAAACCGCGCTGCCGCCGAGCGAATTGTTCGCGGCATTGGTCGAACGCGGCCTGTTGATTCGGGATGTCAGCAAAGCGCCGATGCTCAGCGATTACGTGCGCATCAGCGTCGGCACGCCGGAAGAAAATGATCGGTTGCTCGCTGCGTTGCGGCAGATTTTTCACTGAGGCACGCGGATGTACGAAGAGGTATTAGCGGCGATGCGAGTGTGTATGCAGGAAGGTCGTGCCTCTTTAACTAATCACGCTTACGATGAAATGGCAGCAGATGGATTCTTTGTTTTCGACTTGGAGCAATGTGTCTACACAGGTACTATTGTCGAGCGGCAATGGGATGAAGGTTTAGAGGGCTGGAAATATGTGGTCTACGGCAAAAGCTCCGATGAAGAAGATATCGCCATCGTCACGCAAATAGATCGCAACCAAAATCTGGTTTTTATTACGACGTATCGTTTATGAATCCTGAAATTACTTGCAGCCTCTGTGGACACACAACCGCACGCGAAGTGCGCCGTACCAAAGTCGTTGGTAAAGGCACAAATCAAGTCATCGTCGAAAACATCCCGATGATCTCCTGCCGCAACTGCGGACACGATTACTTCTCCATTGAAGTCGCCAAAATGCTGGATCAGATTCGCGCCAATCCGCAGCAACAAACGATTCACAAAAGCTTCGCCGTAGTCGAATTGACCGCCTAGTCCCTTCCGCAATTGAACCATGTCTCGCCAAGCTGAAATCACTCGCACCACCAAAGAAACCGATATTCGTGTCGCACTGAACCTGGACGGTTCCGGCACAAGCAAGATCGCCACGGGGATTCCGTTCCTCGATCACATGCTCGATCTGTTTGCGCGCCACGGCCTGTTCGATTTGGAAGTTACTTGCAACGGCGATTTGCAGATTGACGATCATCATTCGGTCGAGGATATTGCGATTTGTTTGGGGCAAGCGTTTGCGCAGGCGCTCGGCGAGAAGAAAGGCATCGTGCGCTACGGCGCGGCGTATGTGCCAATGGATGAAACGTTGGCGCGCGCGGTCGTAGATTTATCCGGGCGTTATTTTTTGGTCTACAAAGTCAAAAATACGCGCAGCAAAATCGGCAACTTTGCTACTGAACTGGCCGAGCATTTCTGGCATTCGTTTGCCGAACATGGCAAATGCAATTTGCATATCGAAGTCCTCTACGGACGCAATCAACACCACATCCTCGAAGCCGTCTTCAAAGCCACGACGCGCGCACTGTCACAAGCCGTGCGCTTGGACGAACGGATTCAGGGCGTGATGTCTACGAAAGGAAGCCTTTGATTTTCAGCCACGAATTTCACGAATGAACACGAATTTGTGCTTGGCCGTCGAAGCGTCTGTTACAAGTTAAGCCTTTAATTCCTCAAAAGTAATTCGTGAAAATTCGTGGAATTCGTGGCTAAAGATGTATGAGTATTGCCATCATTGATTACGGCATCGGCAATTTGCGCAGCGTCGAAAAAGCCTTCACCGCGCAAGGCATTGACGCAGTCGTGACGCGCGATGAAAAAGTTTTGCGCCAAGCAGACAAACTTGTCCTGCTCGGCGTCGGCGCGTTTGGCTATGCGATGCAGAGCTTGCGCGAACTCGGCTTTGACGAACTTGTCATCGAAGCGGCCAACGCGGGCAAGCCAATCATCGGCCTGTGCGTCGGCTTGCAGATGATGTTTGACGAAGGCCACGAATTCGGCGTGCATAAAGGCTTGGGCTTGCTCAAAGGCAAAGTCGTGAAGTTCCCCGACAACTTGCACGTGCCGCACATCGGGTGGAATCAGGTCGCGCTCGAACACGACCACGCCATCTTTCGCGGCCTCGAAGACCAATCGTTTTTCTACTTCGTGCATTCGTATTATTGTGAAGCCGAAGACGCTTCGTGCGTGCTGGGAACGACTGACTACGGCATCACGTATGCTTCGATCTGTGGCCGCGACAACATCGTCGGCGTGCAATTCCATCCCGAAAAAAGTCAGGCAACGGGATTGCAGTTATTGAAGAATTTTGCGGAGATGTAATTGGTGACTGGTGGCTGGTGGTTGGTGGCTGGTTAAGCCCCACCGATCACCGACCACCGACCACCGACCACCAGATATGACCGATCATTTAATTCAAGGCACGGCTGCCCACAACACGATTCGATTGATTGCCGCTGTCACCACCGATTTGGTGAACGAAGCGTGTAATCGTCACAACACATCGCCGACGGCTTCGGCTGCCTTAGGGCGCGTATTGACGGGCGCGTTGTTGCTGGGGCGCACCTTCAAAGATTTGGAATTGCTGACGCTGCAAATTCGCGGCGATGGGCCGCTCGGCTCTGCCACCGCCGAAGCTTCGCCGCACGGCACAGTGCGCGGTTACGTCAACAACCCTGAAGCCGATTTGCCGCCGAATCATCTCGGCAAATTCGATGTCGGCAAACTCATCAAAGGCAATGGCAGCGCGATGCTGCACGTCACGCGCGAAGCCGGTTTTGAAATTGGCTTGCGCAAGGAACCGTACACTGGCTCCGTGCTGATGCCGTCGGGCGAGATTGCCGAAGACATCGCGTACTATCTGAACCGGTCCGAGCAAATCAATTCCGCCGTTGCGCTCGGCGTGTTTTATGAACTCGAACAAGCCCAAGTCACAGCCGCAGGCGGAATGCTGATTCAAGCCATGCCCGACGCCGATCCGAACATTTTGGTGATGATCGAAGACACCGTAGCGCGGATGCCGCATTTGACGGAACTGATTCGCAAAGGCGCGGACGCCGCCCAGATTTTGCAGGAAGCATTAGGCTTGGTCGAATTTGATGTGCTGGAACAAATCCCGGTCGAGTTTCGTTGTCGCTGTTCGTACGAACGCGCCATCGGAATGGTCGCGTCGCTCGGCGAAGTAGAGATCAAAGATATGATCGAAAAAGATCAGGGTGCCGATTTGACCTGCGGCTTCTGCAACGAAACCTATTCCCTCGACGAAGCCGCGCTGCGCCAAATCCTCGCGCCGCCTATCGTGATGTAACCGTCATTATGCTTCCACAAACCTTCGCTGATTCTCTGCGCACCGCCGAAAAACAGTTGTCGCGCCGTGATCCCATCCTTCGCCAATTCATCAAACGGCACGGAGAATGTCGGCTGCAACAACACACACGCTACTTCGAGACGCTCGTGAATTCTATCGTGTCGCAACAACTCTCAACCAAAGCCGCCGAAACGATCTTCCAACGCTTCCGCACGTTGTATGCGCCCGCGAAGTTTCCGAAGCCGGAACAAATTGTCGCCACGCCGGATGAGACCTTGCGCAGCGTCGGGCTGTCGTCGCAAAAGCTGTCGTACATCAAAGACCTCGCGGCAAAAGTGGATGCCAAACACGTGCATCTGAATCGCATCTCGAAAATGAGCGATGAAGAAATCATCGCCGAACTCACGCAAGTCAAAGGCATCGGCGTGTGGACGGTTCACATGTTTTTGATTTTTTCGCTGGGCCGATTGAACGTGCTGCCAGTGGGTGATTTAGGCATCAGGATGGCGATTCAGCGCGGCTACGGATTTTCAGAGTTGCCAAAACCCGCGGAGATTGAAGCCGTCGCCGCGCAAAATCAATGGCAGCCGTATTGTTCCGTTGCGTCGTGGTATTTGTGGCGGAGTCTGGAAAATAAGGCGATGTAGCGTCAGCGCAAACATTCTTCCTTTTTCATTCTTCACTCTTCATTGTCTGACGAGGAAACCCGCGAAAACAATGAAGAAGGAAAAATGAAGAAGGAAGAATGGGCGAAAAGCCTGCTTCCGCTATCACGCCAGCAGCTTCTTGATGACGTGTCCGTGAACATCGGTCAGCCGGAAATCGCGCCCTTGAAATTTATAGGTCAGCCGCGTGTGGTCAATCCCCAGGCAATGCAGGATCGTCGCGTTGAGGTCGTGAACTTCGACCGGATCGCGCACGATGTTGTAGCTGAATTCGTCCGTTTCCCCAATCGTCAAACCCGGCTTGATGCCGCCGCCTGCCATCCAAATCGTGAAGCAGCGCGGGTGATGATCGCGCCCGTAGTTGTCCGCCGTCAACTTGCCTTGCGAATAGACCGTGCGCCCGAATTCGCCGCCCCAAATCACCAATGTGTCGTCAAGCATGCCGCGTTCTTTCAGGTCTTCGATCAACGCGGCGGTTGGCTGATCGGTGTCGCGCGCCTGATTGCGAATCTGTTGCGGGCAGTTGTTGTGTTGATCCCAGCCGCGATGAAACAGTTGAATGAAGCGCACGCCGCGCTCGGCCAAGCGTCGCGCCAGAATGCAATTCGCGGCATATGTGCCGGGCTTGCGCGCGTCGGGGCCGTACCGCTCGAATGTTTTTTCTGACTCCTTTGACAAATCGGTCAACTCCGGCACAGACGATTGCATGCGATAGGCCATTTCGTATTGCGCGATGCGCGCCGTGATTTCGGGGTCGCCCGTCGCTTCGGCGTTTTGCTGATTCAGCTTGGCAAGGTCGTCCAGAAAGCGGCGGCGTACTTTGGCATTCACGCCTTCGGGGTTCGACAAATACCACACGGGATCGGGGCCGCTCTGAAACTTCACGCCTTGAAATTGCGATGGCAAAAAGCCGCTGCCCCACAGACGATCATAGAGCGGCTGATCGCCCGTGTTGCCCGTGCCGAGCGACACCATCACGACGAACGCCGGCAGGTCTTTGTTCTCGCTGCCCAGGCCATACGACAGCCACGCGCCCATGCTTGGACGCCCGGCCAATTGAAAGCCCGTCAGCGAAAACGTAATCGCCGGATCGTGATTGATCTGTTCGGTGAACATGGACTTAATGAAGCTTACGTTGTCCACGATGCGCGCGGTGTGCGGCAACAACTCGCTCAACGTCGCACCCGATTGTCCGTGCTGCGCGAATTTGAAAAGCGACGGCGCAGTTGGAAAGCTGGATTGAAACGCCGTCATTCCGGTCAGGCGTTGTCCTTTGCGAATCGAATCGGGCAAGTTCTGTCCACGATATTTTTCAAGCTGCGGCTTCGGGTCGAACAGGTCGAGTTGCGACGGCGCGCCCGATTGGAACAGATAAATTACACGCTTGGCCTTCGATTGCGGAGTTTGGATTGCGGATTGCGGATTTCTCGTGCCGAAGGCGTTTTCATTCAACAACGAAGCGAATGCCGCCGTGCCGATGGTGCAGCGGTTCAGGAACGCGCGGCGGGTGATTTGCGATTGGAGTTCATCGAGTGGAGTCATAGCGTTGTGCCTGTTTTTTCACCGCAGAGGCGCAGAGATTGCGCAGAGGATGCGCAAAGAAAAACTCCGCGAACCTCTGCGAAGCCTCCGCGTCTCTGCGGTGAAAGAGCCGTTCTTACTGCTTCGTAATAACTTCATCCAAGTTCAATAACAAGCTCGCCACCGTCGTGTACCCCGCCAACTCCGCCACCGGCAGCGTTGCATCATTGCGCTTTTCGCCGATGCGCAGCAGCTTTTCCGCCTCTGCCACATTCGCACTGTACCATTGTCGTTGCGCTTCAAAGCTGGCGTTCAAGGTTTGCCGTTCGCTGGCTTTCGGCTGACGTGAAGTCACGACACGAAACGCCCACGCCACTCGTTCATCAATGCTCGTGCCGCCTTCTTTCATCATCCGTTCGGCGAGCATCCGCGCGGCTTCGAGGTAGGTCACATCGTTCATCAGATTCAGCGCCTGCAACGGCGTATTCGTGCGCGTCTCGCGCACCGTACATTGTTCGCGCGCTGTCGCATCGAAGACAAGCATCGCAGGATTAAAGACCGTGCGCTTCCAGTAGCTGTACAAACTGCGCCGATACAAATCCGCGCCCTTCGCGTGTTCATACGTTGTCATGTTCGAGAACGTCATATCGCGGAACAATCCTGCGGGTTGATACGGTTTCACCGAAGGCCCGCCGAGTTTTTCCGTCAACAAACCTGCAACCAGCAACGCCTGATCGCGAATCATTTCGGCAGTGAGTCGCATACGCGGAAAACCTTGCGAGTGCGGAGTGCGGAGTGCGGAGTGCGGAGTGACAGAAGCTTGCTGATACGTGGCGCTCATCACGATGGTTTTCAGCAGTGCCTTGATGTCCCAGGCACGCGCTGCCGTTTTCGATTCCGCCTTCCGCATTCCGAAATCCGCATTCCGAAATTCGACTGCGAGCCAATCCAACAACGCCGCATTCGTCGGCAGTTCGCCTTGCGAACCGAAGTCCTCGACGGTTTTCACCAAGCCTGTGCCAAAGAGCATTTGCCAGAAGCGATTGACCGTGACGCGCGCAGTCAACGGGTTTTCGGCGCTGACGAGCCAGCGCGCGAATTCGAGCCGGTTAGCAGGCTGTTTCGTGAGGTTCGGCGCGAGTGCCGCAGGCACGCCGCGCGGGACGACTTCGCCGGGCAAATCATACGCGCCGCGTCGCAGGATGTGGGCGGGACGCGGCGTGGCGGTTTCGTCCATCACCATCACGAGCGGATACATGCGTTCGTGTTGCAACAACGCGAGCCGTGCTTGCGTGCGTTGGCGATAGGCTTGCTGTACTGCATCGGGCGCATAACTCGCTTGCCACGCATTGAGCAATTTCAAGGCTTGCGCGTCGTTGCGTTGCGAGACTGGCAACGCAGCAATTTTCGGCAGCGCATCCGCGCACGCGAGCATCGCGATGTCGTCGGCGCTCGGCAAGGCTTGATACAACCGCGCTTCGCTCAATTGGCCTTTGAAGCGAAGTTCGGGGCCGCCGCCCGCACCGATCTTCAACGTCGCGCTGTTGTCGGCAAACGTGCGAAAGATGCGGTCGAGATTAATCTTGAGTGGTTGCTTGCGGCCATTGAGATAAATCTGTGCGCGTTCGTAATTCTCGCGTCCATCAAATGTGGCAACGACGTGATGCCATTGCTTGAGCGGGATAGCGTCTGCCGTTTCGACGCGCCACGCATCGTCGGGAAAGGCGCTCACAGCGTTCCAATGCAACTTACCGTTCAGCATAAACAAGCCGTAGCCGCGCGTTTTCGGGACGCCGTTTTCTTTCTCGCCCGACGCATCCGCCATCTTCGTCAGCAACGCGCCTGCGTTTTCGGATTCGGGATAAAACCAGAGCGAAATGGCGAATTGATCGCGGTGCTCGACCAGACGGTCTTGATAATCGAAATTGCCGATGCGCCCGACTTCATAAAACAGCTTGCCGTCAAAGATCGTCGCTTCGCCCGCAGGCGCAATCGCGTGCGCAGGCTGGCCTTCGCGGAACGCCAGCACGGGCGGCGTCTTCGGCGCAGCGGCAGGCACGGCGGAATAGCCCGCGATAATGCGCGCCTGTTCTGGCAGCAGGATTTCGCCTTTGGCCTGTGCGGCGAGCGCGTGACGGAACAACAGATTTTCGGACGGAAACCATTGCTGCGGCGTGTTCGCCTGCGACAACGAACGTTCCCAACTTTGTCGCGTACGCTCGTGCTGTTGCGTCAATCGCTGCAATTGCTGTTCAGCCTGCGCGAGTTGTGTTTGCAGCTTCTGTGCCTGCGCTTGCTGTTCGTTTGTCGGCGCGTACAGGAATGGCGGCGAGTTGTGATAGGCCGCGCGCCCGTCTTCGCGGATGCTGTTAAAGTAGGCGTAGAGTTGGTAATACTCCTTTTGCGTGAGCGGATCGTATTTGTGATTGTGGCAACGCGCGCAGCCCATCGTCAGGCCAAGCCAAACCGTCGCGGTCGTGTCCACACGATCCACGACGTATTCGACCGCGTATTCTTCTGGCACTAAACCATCCTCGGAATTCTGCCGATGATTGCGATTGAAGCCGGTGGCGATGCGTTGATTCAGCGTTGCATTTGGCAACAGATCGCCGCCGAGTTGTTCGATGGTGAATTGATCGAACGGCATGTTTTGATTGAAGGCTTCGATGACCCAATCGCGCCAGCGCCACATCGAACGATCCGCGTCGTTTTGATAGCCATTCGTGTCGGCATAGCGCGCGGCATCCAACCACTCAAACGCCATCCGCTCGCCATAACGCGGCGAGGCCAACAAACGATCCACAACCTTTTCATACGCGTTCGGTGACTTGTCGTTGAGGAAGTCATCCAGCTCCTGCAAGGTCGGCGGCAAGCCCGTCAAATCAAACGACACCCGCCGCAACAACGTCGCGCGGTCAGCGGCAGGCGCGGGCTGCAAGCCTTTAGCTTCGAGTTGCGCGAGCACAAACGTATCAATCGCATTGCGCGGCCACGCGGTGTTTTTGACCGGTGGCAGCGATGGTCGCACGGGCGGAACAAACGCCCAATGCCGCGCCCACGGCGCGCCCTGTTTGATCCACTCGCGCAGCAATTCGATTTCGCGCGGCGTCAACGTCTTGCCCGAAGACGCGGGCGGCATCTGTTCGTATTGATCCTGGGAGGTGATGCGCTTAATGAGTTCGCTTTGTTCGGGATGGTTGGGGACAATGGCGAAACGTCCACCGAGATTCGCCTTCGCACTCGCTTCGTCGTCAAGGCGCAGCTTGATCTTTTTCGCTGTCGCGTCGGGGCCGTGACAGACCCAACATTTATCCGACAGGATCGGACGAATGTCGCGGTTGAAATCTATGGACGGAGTTTGTTGTGCCTGTGCGTTCAGCCACGGCAACAACGCACAACCACAAAGACAAAGCGCCAGCAGTTTGAGGATGCGATTCATGGTTCGTGTCCCTTGCAATTGGGCAATCTGGATGACGGTTGCAGCCTATCGCATTGTGGGGAGGCACGCAATTGCCACGCACGATTGTTGCTAAGCGAGAAAAAATTTCGGTGGGCGCGGCGCATTTCCTGGAAGCGACCCAGGATTCGCCGTTTCCATAGGCCAACAGATAATCTCGTGGACTCTGCTAGAGGTCGTTGGAAATCTTCCCTCCTAAACAAGCCTTCCAACGGCCTCATTTTTTTATGCGTACACTCAGCCTTCTATCCTTTGCTTGACCAATCGCTGTTCTGGATTACACTAAGCGCGGAAAGGAAGCACGTATGAACACAACGAAAAAACTACCACCGGAAAATTGGCAGGAAGCGTTTGCAAAATTGACGGAATTGATGGAGCAGATTCTGCTCGAAGTGCGGGATAATACTCAACGACTGGAACGAATCGAAGAAGATGCCGCCGGACGTTACGTGGATTTGCGCAAGCGGATTGATCGCGTGGATGAGCGGATTGACACGCTCAATGAACAGGTGCTGGATTTCAAACGACGTGTGCGCAGCGTCGAACACGAAGTTGCGGATTTACGAGCGCCACACAACTAAGCTCCAGCCATTACGCCTTCGGGTGCGCCTTGTCATACACTTCCATCAACTTATCCGTCGAAACGTGCGTGTATTGCTGCGTCGTCGTCAACCGCGCGTGGCCGAGCAGTTCCTGAATCGTGCGCAAATCCGCGCCAGCATCCAGCAAATGCGTGGCAAACGAATGCCGCAGCGCGTGTGGACTGACGTGATGAATCTCGGCGCATTGCTTGCAATATTTGTCGAGCATGCGGCCAACCGAGCGCGTCGTGATGCGCGTGCCCTGATAATTCATGAACACAGCATTCGGATCGCGGTCATCGGGATCAGCTTCAATCAATAATTCGCCGCGCACGCCCAAATACGCTTCGAGCGCAGCCTTCGCGTGATTGCCAAACGGAACCATGCGTTCCTTGCGGCCTTTGCCTTTGACGCGCAACGTTTGATGGTTGAAGTCAATGTCCGTCAGGTTCAGTCCCACCAACTCCGACACGCGCACGCCGCTGGCATAGAGCAATTCCAAAATCGCGCGGTCACGTTTGCCGAGCACCGTCTCGGTTTCGGGCGTTTCGATGAACTGAATCATCTGCTCAATCGAAAGATGATTCGGCAATTTGCGATCCACGCGCGGGCTGGAGACAAGCATCGCGGGATTTTTCTCCAGCACGCCTTCGCGGCAGAGAAAGCGAAAGAATGTGCGCAAACACGCGACTTTGCGATGGATCGAGCTTTTCTTTTTCTTCTTTTCGTAGAGCCTCGCCATGTATTCGCGGATCGTCAGATTATCAATCGCGTGAATGTCCACGTCGCGGCGTTCACCATCGCTGTTCGCCGGCGCGATGAAGTCATAGAACTGCTCCATATCGCTTTCGTAATTGCGCAGCGTGTGTTCGGAGAGATTGCGTTCGTATTTCAGATGCTTCAGAAAATCATCAATGTAAGTTTGCATAGACGATTCCTGTCGTTAGCCAAGAATTTCTTCACCCGTGAGAGTTAAATTTGGCAAAAGCTGTGGAGACACCTGGTCTTCGCGTGAAACCAGTTTTACTTCTTGATACCCATCTCCCGCCGGACTGCGATACACCTCGACAACGTCTTCCGGCAAATTCACGATCCAGAATTCGGGGATATTTGCATTCGCATACGCTTTTTGTTTGAGGGTGCGATCTTTTTCCAGCGTTGAGTCCGAAACTTCGATGGCGAGTAAGACATCTTCGCCAACCGGATGATGCGTTGAATAATCCGCGCGTTTGGCAACGGTGATGTCAGGTTGCGGTTCCGTGATGTTACTTAATCGAATCGGATTCTGTGCGCGAATATGAACCGTGCGACCGAGTTTTTCTCGCATCACTTCATCTATTCGATCAACACACATTGCATGACGGGGTCCTATCGGGGCCATTTCGATAACCTCTCCTTCGATGAGTTCGACCCTTTCATCAGGCGCGAGGATTCCTGTGGCGGCCATTTGGTAGTATTGCTCAACCGTAAATTTGCGACGTGGAATCGGTGTTGCCATAACGCCTCCTTGTAATTGATCGGTATCAAAGTAATCAAGTTGCCGAACAGAAGCAACGGCAAACTCACGATCCATACCACGCCAATCCATCCGGCAAATCCATCGCCGAATATTCCAAATGCAACACGCGCCGATGCATTGGCTGCGCGGCGACCGACGAAGCGTGCAACAACAACGGGCGCATCAGCAGTGCGCCACCGCTTGGAACGGCACACGTCACAGCAGGCTGTTGCGCTTTCCATTGCTGAATCGCGGCATCGCTCAACAAGCCATGTAGATGGGAACCGGGAATGACGCGCAATGCGCCGTTAGTTTCGTCCGTGTCGTCCAGATGCAAACGCACAGTCAAAATGCTGGCGAGAACTTCGACAGGCGGTTGCGTGTGAATGACTCCGGCTTTGACCGACCACGCGCTGAAGCCTGCGACGTCATTTTTCGCGCGTACGGCAATCATCGTGTCCTGATGCCAGGGGACTTTCCAATTCGCAACTGGCGTTTTGTCGAAGAAGATGCCGCGCACAACGCTCGCTTTGTCACCGAGAATTGGCTCAACCAACGCACGCAGCACCTCACTTTCCGCCAACGCGCGAACCGCAGGAACGAGTTCCAGCAGACGGCGAATGCCGAAGGCTCGGCCTGCGCGTTGCTTCACAGCATCATTCAAACGAACGCGGGCGAGCGCATCCAGCAACGCGCTGACCGTTGCCGCAGCAAGCACGTTCGGCATAATGGCAAAGCCGTTTTGCTGAAAGTCTGCGAGGGTAGTCATCGTTTGATTTTTTGGCGGATCAGTCGTTTGAATTCCGTTTCGTTTTCAAGCTTGAATTGCAACTGCGCCGTATAAATTGGCAACGATGTCTGCGACAAAACTTCGGGTGGCAGATTCGCCGCGTCTTTTTCGGTCGTAATGACGGCGGCGGCTTGTTGCGCGATGGCTTGTTGGAAGAAGGTCGTGAGTTCGCCAACGGAATAGCGGTGATGGTCGGGGAAAGCTTGTTTGTGGACAAGCTGCAACTTCTTTTGCTCTAAATCAGCGAAAAATCGTTCGGGCTGCGCGATGCCGGAAAAGGCAGCAACTTTCGCGTGCTTGAATTGCTTGAGCGGCGGCGCGCCATTCAGCAGTTTGAAGCCGGTAATTTCGTGATGCGCGAAAAAGAGCGGCGGTTTGGAAGGGCCAAAAAAATACAGCAAGGCGCGGATGTCATCGCGCACGGCATGCGTCATCCGCGTACCAATCACGACTTCAGCGCGCGCTAGTTCTTCCAACGGCTCACGCAGTTTTCCGCTGGGCAACACCTGTCCGTTGCCCACCGGGTCTTCGCCATCCAGCAGCAATAAATTCAAATCGCGGTGCAGTTGAATGTGCTGATAACCATCATCCAACAGAAAGACATCAATCTTTGTTTTCGCCTCCAACCACTTCCCTACTTCGTAGCGGTCTGCGTTGACGACGACACGCACGCCGGGACAGAGCTTCGCCAACAAATACGGCTCGTCGCCTGCGCGCACAGCATCGCATAAGATTTCCTGCCCGTTGGAAACTTCGACGAGACCTTTGCTTTGGCGCTTGTAGCCGCGACTCAAAATTGCAACGTGCAAGCCTTCGGTCTTGAGGAAATTGGCGATGAACGCTGTGCAAGGCGTTTTGCCTGTGCCGCCGACGGTGAGGTTGCCGACGCTGATGACGGGCGCATTGAGGCGGCGGGTTTTGAAGCGACCGGAGCGATAACGTTTGAGCCGCCAACGAACGCCAGCGGCATAACAACGAGTGGCGAAAAATTTCAGCAAGGCTCGGAGCACATCAGATCAAAGCGGCGATGACTTCGACGGTTTTTGCGGTCGCGCCGCGATTGGCTTCGACGGTCGCGCGGGCGTTTTCACCCAAGTTTCGGGCGCGTTCCGTGTCAGTCAGCAGTTCCAACATCGCATTGCGCAAGGCCGCAATCAATTCGTTATCGTTCGCGCCTTGCAATTGCAAGACCGCATCGTGACGCAAGAATTCGGCAGCAATTTCGCGGAAATTTTCCATGTGCGGGCCAACGATGATTGGCTTGGCATCAAGCGCGGGTTCGAGAATGTTGTGCCCGCCTTTCGGAGCCAAACTGCCGCCAACGAACACAATGGAGGCGAAGCGATACAACGATGCCAATTCGCCTATCGAATCCAGCAGAATGATGTCTGCCGAATGTGCGGGATTTTTGGTTGTGGGCAAGGTTGCAAAACTGCCTACGCCAGCCGTTTCGACTTGCTGCGCAAACGCGGAACGTCGCACGGATTTGAAGCGCGACGAGTCAAGCAATTTGGCAACCGCATCGAAGCGTTCGGGATGACGCGGCGCAATCAGCAATCGCACGTCTTCGATCTCTTTGTGCAGTTCGGTGAACGCCGACAGAATCAATTCCTCTTCGCCATCGCACGAACTGCCTGCGACGATCAGCGGTGTGCGCGACAACGCGAAATCAGCTTCGATCAAGCGCCTGTTGGCGTCCATCGTCGCAGCGTCTTTCGCTTGGCCGATGTCGTATTTGATATTGCCGCTGACGAGCGTTTGTGCGGGCGTCGCGCCCAAGGCTTGGATGCGCGCGGCATCGGCTTCGCTTTGCATCAGAAAGCGCGTGACATTCGCGGTCATGCGACGAAACCAAAAGGCAAACTTTTGCGAACGACGAAACGAACGATCTGAGACACGACCGTTGGCAACCACAACCGGAATCTGCCGCGCTTTGCATTCACGCAAAAAGTTCGGCCACAGTTCCGATTCCATCAGCACGACCGCGCTCGGCTGAATCGTGTTCAGCGCCCTGCGCACGGAAAAGCGCCAATCAAACGGGTAATAACAAAAGCCATCGGCTTCGGAAATGCGCGCGCGCGCGACCGCCTGCCCCGTCGCCGTCGTCGTCGAAAAGATCAACCGGTGACCGGGAAAGCGTTCGCGCAACGCATGGACGAGCGGATGCGCGGCTAACGTTTCGCCGACCGAGACGGCGTGAATCCAAATCGTCGGACGACCATCGGCTTGTAAGGCTTCCGGCAAATCGCCCAATCGCTCCCGAAAGTTGCTCAGATATTTTTTATTGCAAAACGCTTGGTAGAGGAAATACGGCAGTAATGCAAAACACGCGAGGGAAAGAAAAATGCTGTAAAGGAAATACATAACTGCGGTGGTCGGTGGTCGGTGGTCGGTGGTCGGTTCTCTTCAACCAGCCAGCAACCACCCGTCACCAGCCACAATTTATTTCGCCCGCTCCATATACTTGCCTTCGGTGGTGTCCACGCGAATGCGTTCGCCTTCTTTGATGAACGCAGGCACTTGAATCGTGATGCCGGTTTCGAGCTTGGCCGGTTTGCCGACGTTGCTGACGGTTGCGCCTTTGATTTCGGGTTCAGTTTCGACGACTGTCAATTCGACGGTCAGCGGAATCGTGATGCCGATGGGATTGCCTTCAAAGAATTCGACTTTGATGACCGTTTCGGGCAACAGATAGCCAACCGCATCGCCCAGAACTTCTTCGGTCAGGGCGACCTGTTCGTACGACTCCATATTCATAAAATGGTAGCCGTCCGCATCGCTATAAAGAAACGTCATTTCGAGTTCTTCAAATTGCGCTCGCTCGACGGTTTCGGTCGAGCGAAAGCGATGTTCGGTCGTCGTCCCGGTCTTCAGATTGCGCATGCGCGTCTGCACCATCGCGCGCAGGTTGCCGGGCGTGTGGTGATGAAATTCCAAAATGCGGTGCGGCACACCGTTGTGCAAGATGACAATTCCTTTGCGGATTTGCGTCGCTTGAATACTAGCCATTCGTCAAAAATTCTCCTGTCAAAATTCTCTAGCAAAGATCCGCCTGCCAGTCATGATGGCGTAAATCGTTGCAGTCAAAGTGAGACAGCATAGCGAATGCACGGCAGAGGGTCAAGCCCGGAAAATCGCGGCAAAAATACCATATTTTGTGCCTTGACCGCGTGGGAGGCGTGGGCTAAGATGCCTGTCGTTACGGGGCTTCTGCTTCGTTCGTGATCGCAACCTTAATTTTTGAACCTATTTCATTTGTCGGGAGACTTTCGCATACATCTGCTGGCAAACCTGCTCGTCAATGTACGAGACTTTAACGCCACAGAGCAACGTCGCCCACCTGTTTCGACAGGTTCAAATGAAGTTGTTGACACGGCGCTGGTGGTTGCCCCGTAACTTTTTCGCTCCCCCACTTTTCCCTATCATAAATTTTGCGTGATGAAATCGGCGGCTCCGAATCCGCCCGCTTTGGTCAATAGCAGCACGTCGTCTGCGCCGCACGCTTGCACCAACGGCACGCCGGGCGCAAATTCTGCGCGCGGGCAAAAGGCTGTCCAGCCGCGTGCCGCCGCAATGGCAGCCAACGTATCGCCACCAAACACTGCGAGCACGGGAACGGATCGTTGAGGGAGAATTTGCGCGACTAAGTGCGCCAGTCTTGATGTGAATGATTCGTCGAGAGAGTTTGTCGAGGTTGTCAGCACCACTCGTTGCGCAACGTTCAGCGCGGCGATGATTTCTGCCGCTGACGTTGCCGCCGTCACTTCAAGCACTGCCCAGCCGTGCTGTGCTGCGTGCGCCACCTGTCGCAACGAAGCTTCGTGCAAGCTGCCATTCACAACCAACAATGGCAAAGACAAGCTTGGGCGCACAATCGGCGCGCGTTCGAGCGGCATGACTTCCGCCAAACATTCGGCGAAGCCTGCCGCACCCGCCAGCAATTTCTTCGCCTTGAGCCAACGCGCCGCGCGCCGCAAATCATCATCCGTCTCAGCATCCGCCACATAAATCGTGGGCACGTTCGGAGCAGCAGCAGGATCAAATGATGCTACGGCCAAGTCAGTTTGTTGCGTGATGATCGTTGCAATCGAAGCTTCTCGCATCGGATTGAGCGGGTCGCGCGCAAACGAAGATTGATCGAGCGGCAAGCCGTTGACGAATTGCACGCCATTGCGCGTGGTGCGTTGGAGCTTGGGATACGCGGGCGCGAAAAATAATTCCCGCTCGCCCGTCGCGGCAAGCAGTGCAGCCAGTTCGCTGCCCACATTGCCGCGCAACGTCGAATCGGTTTTCTTGTAAAACTGTGGGATGCCGAGTTGCACGCCCTGTTGCGCGACGTGCTGCACGCGCTGAAATGCTTCATCAGCTTTGAGGTGACGCGACTCGGTGTTGACGACCAGGACTTGGCAAGCGAAGGGAGCGAGGCTTTGGGCAGGGTCAATGACGACGAGAACTTCAATGCCTTGCTTGGCAAATTGCACGCCTGTGTCGTTCGCGCCGGTCAAGTCATCGGCGATGATGAGCAGTTGCGGCGGCATCGTCAAAACGCGATGAGTGCGCCTTGTGCATCGAACAAATTCAGCGGTGCGCTGATGATTTCGACGCGGTCGCGGACTTCGTTGAGCGCGGCTTCGGACACGTACATTTCGCTGACGTGCAGCGTGTCCGTGATGCGCACGATCTTTTTCGGCGCGTAGGGATCGTGGCTCGCGCGGATGCCCCATTCAAAGGCTTGCCGGTCGGTCGCGGCGACGACGGGCAGCATCGAATGTTCATAAAACCCGCTGGTGACGGCGTTCATGTACGTCGCGTCCCAATCCACTTTGTCGAGCAAACGGCGCGTCGTCACATCCGCCAACCCGATGCCGCAAGCGTTGCCGTGCGATGCGTCGGTGATGTCGGTGACGACAATGACTTTGGTTTTCGGATAGTCCGGCTCCGGCGTGCCCGGAATTTTCATCCGTCCGATGATGTTCGGGTCCATCCCGGAACCGCTGATGTTTTTGCCCAATTGGTCCACGATCAAAACGTCAATGTCGCGCAACGGAAAACTCGGCATGCGTTGTTTCGCCAGCGCCAGCAACTCCGGCTCGCGCGTCAGAATTTCGGCGGGCGTTAATGCTTCGATGATCGCCGTTTCGTCATAAGCGTTTTCAACGATGCCAACGCCGAGCACGATTTTGCCCGTCGCCAAAATGCGCCGCGCCGCCGCAGGCATAATCGTTGTCAAGCCGTACACGCCGAAGCGATGAATTTCATTCGCCAGCCGTTGTTTGCCCAAACCAATCACGCTCATTTTCACGAGACCGCTTTCGTAATCGCCGTGAAACGCGGTGTGCGGCTTGATGCGATTCAGCAGGATCACGCCATCCGATTCATAGCCGAACTTGTCCATGAAAATCTTCATCTCCAAGCCCGTGCTGTCCAACTCGACGACCTCCATCGAAGAGCGAATCGGACAACCCATCGCCTCTTCGGTCACGCCGTAGGACGCGAGGATTTCGCGTTGGCCTTCCGCCGTTGCGCCGCCGTGACTGCCCATCGCCGGAATGATGAACGGTGCGCCGCCACAAGCTTTGACGGCCTCCGCAACGGCTTTGGCAATGCGCGCGATGTTGGCAATGCCGCGACTGCCGACGGTGACGGCAATGCGCGCGCCGGGCGCGATTTGCAACTTGGCGGTGACTTGTGCGTGAACGGTTGTTTCGATGTCGGCGAGAATTTCGCGCGGGAATTGTTGGCGGATTTTGGTGAAGTGATACGAGTTCATGTCATCCTGCTTTCGCTAAAGTTTGATCGAGCATCGCAATCGGCTCGACGTGAATGGTGGCAATGACGCGCCCGAATTGCGCTTCCAATCGGCGTTCGATTTCCTCAGTCAAATCGTGCGTTTTGATGTGATCGCGTTCGATAGCGGGTTGCATGTGCAAGTGCATTTCAATGTACATCGTGCCGCCTTGAATGCGCGAACGAATGTCGTGCGCGGAATGAACGCCAGGCACATTGGTAACAAGCTCGGCGATGCGTTCGGCGGGCACGGGCGCGGCGTCTACGAGTACGGGAACCGTCGCCTTGAAAATCTTGTAGCCGTTCCACGCGATGACGACCGCGATGCCAAGCGCGATGATCGGGTCAAGCCAAATGTAGCCGAGTTTGACCAAGCCCAATCCCGCGAGCACGGAACAACTCACCAGCACATCGCTGCGCGTGTGAACGGCGTCAGCAATCAGGAATTCGCTTTTCAACCGCTTGCCTTCGCGGTGTTCATACACCGTGACGATGATGTTGACGATGATCGTGGCGATCATCACGCCGATGGTCAACGCGCTGATTTCAGGCGGATGCGGCGATGGTGTGATGAGGCGTGAAACTGCCGAGACCGCGATTTGATAGCACGTCACGAAGAGAAAGCCTGCAATCGCAAAGGCCGCGAGCGTTTCAAATTTCGCGTGCCCATACGGATGCTCGTCGTCCGGTTCGGCAGTCGCGTATTTCATAATCACGAGGCCGACGATGTTGTTGAGCGAATCTACGGACGAATGCACAGCATCGCTGATGACGCTGAGGCTGCCGGCGAGAATGCCGGCGATGAACTTGCCGATGACGACGGCGATGTTCAGCGCGAGCGTGATGAGCAGCACGCGGCGCACGCCGCGTTTATAATCCTGCATTTTGACGTTGGGTTCCATGCGGCAGCAATTAGTCCTCTTTATGCTTCTGTACCCACGCGCGAAAAGCCCCGGTCATCTTGTTAATGTCACGGATTTTGCCGGGCGTTAGGAACGATGCTAACGAATCAGGCGCAAGGAAGGGGAATAAATCACTGGTCAGAATTTCTTCGTAATGCTCTTCTGCCAACAGATAGAACCGCATCTGCTGCCCGTCGTAAATCCACACTTCCGTCACACCTAAGCTCGCATATATCGGTAGCTTGTTCATCGAAGGATGCGAGAGATCAATTTCAACCACAAGGTCGGGGCCGGGATCAATCTCCAGGTCTATGGTTTCTTTGTCTTCGACCAACGCGGCGCGGCGGATGTAAAAGCAATCATCCGGCTCCGTCCCGCGCGCTGCTTCCGGCAGCTTGAAGGTCATCGAACCTAAACTGATAAATCCCAATTTCAATTCGCTCGTTAAGACCGACAACAGATGCGAAAATAACACCTTCAAACTTTCGTGACGGGGCGACAGCGTCATGATTTCCAACCTCCCTTGATCGTAGCTGAGTCGGATCGAACTGCTATCGGTAATTTGCGACAACAAATATTCATACTCCGCCCACGGCACATTGGGCAAAAACAGCCGCGCGTCTTCCGGTAAAGTCGTAATCAGATGCAAATGGTCAGCCGTAATTAAGTGATTGGAAGCCAGTGTGCTCATCATAAATTTCCTTTTTTCGACTCGCTCACCAGATAATCGCACGCCCGCGCCGTAATCGCCATCATGGTCAGCGTCGGGTTCTGGCAACCTTGCGAGACGAAGCACGCGCCGTCGGTGACGAACACATTTTTCGCATCGTGCAGTTGATTGAATTTGTTCAGGACAGATTTCTTCGCATCGTTGCCCATCCGCGCGGTGCCGACTTCGTGAATGCACAGGCCGGGGTTCGAGAGCGTTTCGTTTTTGTAGTGAATCTCGAAGCCTGCTGCCGTCACCATTTCCATCATCGTCACAATTTGATCTTTCGCCATCGCGCGTTCGTTGTCGGAGTATTGGCAATCAATGTGCGCGACGGGAATGCCCCACGCATCATTCTTGTCTTGGTTGATCGTCACTTTGTTTTCAAAGCGCGGCAACATCTCGCCGAACGCGCCAATCCAGAACGGCGGCGCATCGGGCGTTTCGCGGATCAGGCGTTTCAATTCCGGGCCGAAGCCGGAGATGTTGTGCAGATGCAAAGGCCGCATGCCTTTTTGCACTTGCGCCTGAATGCCGTAGCCGCGCAAAAAGTCGGGATGTTTTTCGTTGATGTTGCGAAACTTTGGAATGTAAATGCCGTTGTTGCGGCCTTCGTCAAGCGGCGTTTGCGTCTTCGCGGTTTGCGGGACGATGCCGCCGACGCTGATCGAATAGGTGTGATCCATCAGGTAATGACCGAGCGCGCCTGACGAATTGCCGAAGCCTTCGGGATGTTGCCGCGAGGCGGAGTTGAGCAAAATGCGCGTGGATTCAATCGTCGAAGCGCACAGCACAATCACTTTGGCAAAGACTTCCTGCGCGCGCTTCGTCGTTTGATCTATGAACGCGACGCCTTTCGCGTGGCTCGTGTTCGTGTCAATGATGAGGTGCGAAACGACGGCGTTTGGACGCAACGTCATTCGCCCGGTTTTCGCCGCAGCGGGCAACGTGGAGCCAGGACTCGAATAATACGAATGCGTGTCGCAGCCGCGTTCGCAATGGCCGCAGTAATGACACGCGGCGCGTCCGTTGTGCGCCTTCGTCAACATCGCCACGCGCCCAATCGTGACGCGACGGTCTTTCCAATTCGCGTGGACGGCTTTCTTGAATAACTCTTCGCCACACGTCATCGGCATCGGTGGCAAGTATACGGAGTCGGGCAATTGCGGCAGGTTTTCCATCGAGCCGCTGATGCCGATAAATTTCTCGACGTATTCGTACCAGGGCTTCAACTCTTCGTAACTGAACGGCCAGTCTTCGCCATACCCATCGCGGCTCGCGGCTTTGAATTCGTAATCCGACAAGCGATACGATTGCCGTCCCCACATAATCGAACGGCCACCAACCTGTCGCCCGCGAATCCAATCAAACGGCTTGCCCGTCGGCGTTGTGTACGGGTTGTCTACGTCATCCACAAAAAAGTGATTGGCATATTCGGTGCAGGCGTAGCATTTGGATTGAATCGGCTGGCGCGCTTTGAAAACCTGCGTTTGATCTTTGACGCCGCGATACTTCACTTCGTATGGCCATTGCAACATGCGGTAATCTTTGACCGGATCGGTTTTGCGCCCGGCTTCGAGGACGATGACGCGCATGCCTTTTTCCGCGAGTTCTTTCGCAGCCCAGCCGCCCGTTGCACCGGAGCCGACGACGATTGCATCGTAGACGTTACTTTTTGTTTGTGCCATTTTTCTGTGCTCGTTTGTGGGTTAGTGATTGCCGCGCGGTTCGCGCAACGTTGCCAAACTGTTTTCTTATGCTCAGAACCGCCAGCGGATTATAGCGCAAGCCCGCACCGCCACGAAGCCGCAGTTGCATCTGTTCGCTTGGCACGGAATAATTTTTGCCCATGACTTCGCTTGCCAACAACTCAACTGTCGCGGCTGCTGTATTGGATTGGTTCGATCAATTGCAAGTGCCACTGCCGTGGCGCGGCAGCCGCGAGCCGTATCGGATTTGGCTCTCGGAAATCATGTTGCAGCAAACGCGGATTGCCGCCGTTGAGAGTTACTATGAACGCTTTTTGTCACGCTTCCCCACAATCGAAACCCTCGCCGCCGCGCCGTTGGATGATGTGCTGAAAGCTTGGGAAGGCTTGGGCTATTACTCGCGCGCCCGCAATCTGCATCGCTTTGCCAACTGCATCGTCAACGAACATCACGGCCAATTCCCGGCCACCGCCGAAGCCTTGCAACAATTGCCGGGCATCGGTCGCTACACGGCGGCGGCGCTGGCCAGCATCGCGTTCAATCAACGGGTCGCGGTGCTGGATGGTAACGTGATGCGGGTGTTGGCGCGCTTGACGGACTTTGCCGAAGACATCACACAGCCTCGTGCGCAGCAACAGCTTTGGGATGTGGCCGAATCCTTGTTGCCCGCAGAGCGACCCGGCGATTACAACCAGGCGTTGATGGATTTGGGACGCTTGGTTTGTGTGCCGCGTCGTCCGCATTGCGAATCCTGTCCGTTGCAAACGCATTGTCTGGCGTTCGCGCATCACACCACCAACCAACGCCCGGTCAAAAAACCGAAAGCGCCGCGCCAAAACGTGTGCGCGGTCGCCGCCGTGATTCGAGATCAACAGGATCGGTTGTTGTTGGTGCAACGTCCGGCGCAGGGATTATGGGGCGGATTGTGGGCGCTGCCCGGCGGTTTGTGTGAAACGGAGGAATCGTTGGCCGAGGCATTGCATCGCACGTTGCGCGCAACGCTGCAACTGGAAATCACTGTTGCGGAGCAAATGGCGGTTGCGACGCAAGACCTCACACATTTGCGGATGACCCTGCGCGCTTTTGCGTGCCAGATCACAGCAGGATTGCCGGAAGCTGTCGGCGTCGCCGCATTCGCGTGGGTTTCTACTACAGAGTTGGATCGTTACAGTTTGGGCAAAGCCGACCGAGCCATCGTGAACGCGCTCAATCAATGGCAGCCGCGTTTGTTTGAAGAGTTGAATTCTCCGGCTCAGTAGTCTATAGTGCCTCGCGTTGTTCATTTGCAATTCTATGAGGAGTTAAGGTCGAACGAATTCTTTATGACGTGTTGTTGTTATGAATCCTGTTGCTGTTGTCGCTAACAACCAGCGCGCGTCTTTGCTCGACCTCATCGGAAACACACCGCTCCTACAGCTCCAAACGATCAATCCCAATCCGAGCGTGGCAGTTTTCGCAAAGGCCGAGTGGGCGAATCCGGGCGGTTCGGTCAAAGACCGCGCGGCCCTGAAAATGATTCTGGCAGGCGAGCAAAGCGGCGCGCTCACACCTGAGAAAACCATCATTGACGCCACGAGCGGTAACACCGGCATTGCCTACGCGATGATCGGTGCGGCGCGCGGCTACAAAGTGAAATTGTGTTTGCCGAAAAATGCCAGCGAAGAGCGCAAACGCACGTTGCAGGCGTTTGGAGCCGAGTTGGTCTACACTGATCCGCTCGCCGGAACGGACGGCGCAATCATCGCCGTGCGCGAAATCGTCGCGGCGAATCCGGACGAATATTTTTATCCCGATCAGTACAACAATCCCGCGAATTGGCAGGCGCATTACGAAACAACGGCAGTCGAAATCTACGAACAAACGGCTGGGCGGATCACACATTTCATCGCGGGCTTGGGCACGACGGGCACGTTTGTCGGCACGGCACGACGCTTGCGCGAACTGAATCCCAACATCAAACTGATTTCGATGCAGCCCGATTCGCCGTTTCACGGCCTCGAAGGTATGAAGCACATCGAGACCGCGATTGTGCCGGGCATTTACGATCCGACGATTGCACACGAAAACCTCGAAGTCAGCACCGAAGACGCGTTGGCGATGGTCAAAACCTTAGCGCGGCGCGAAGGATGGTTCGTCGGCATCTCGGCGGGCGCAAACATCGTGGCGGCGTTGCGCGTCGCGGGGCAATTGAACGAAGGCGTCGTCGTCACAATCTTGTGCGACAGCGCCGCGAAATATTTGAGCGATAAATTTTGGGACGAATGAATGGCTGTCAAAGTTACGCAGCAACATCTTGATGAAATCCGCCAACACGGCGAGCGCACGTTTCCTGAAGAATGCGGCGGCTTGTTGCTCGGCGTGTTGGACGGCGAAACGCGCGTGATTCACGAAACGCTGCCGCTGGAAAATATCCGCAAAGACTCGCGCCACAATCGCGTCGAGATCAGCCCGCTCGATTACGCCAAAGCGGAACGCGAGGCAACGAAACGCGGCTTGGGCGTGTGGGGTTATTACCACTCGCACCCGAATCATCCCGCGATTCCATCGGGCTTTGATTTGGATCACGCGCCGTTCGTCGAATGGTCGTATTTGATCGTGTCGGTGCGCGATGGCACGGCGCAGGAAATCCGTGCCTGGACAGTGCGCGAAGACCGGTCACAATTTGACGAAGAAGAGATCGAAATGAACCGCAAAGAACACGAAGAGCACAAAGGAGATTTTGTGACTGAACAAAACATCAGGCGATAAGCGCCAACTCGGTTGTCCTGTCCGAAAATCTTCGTGGTCTTTGTGTTCTTCGTGGTTCGCTGTCATTTGAAATTTATTTTGAGGAGACACTGAAATGCCAAAAATTGCGATTCCGACGGCGCTGCGTCGCTATGCTGGAGAACAAGCGTTCGTCACCGTCGAGGGAGCCAACATCAAAGACGCGCTGGCCAGTATGACCACGCAGTATCCCGATTTACAAAAACATTTGTTCGATGCCAGCGGCAAGCTACGCAGCTTCGTCAACGTTTATGTCAACGACGAAGACATCCGCTATCAACAACAAGACGACACGCCCATCGGCGAACACGACGACATCAGCATCATCCCTTCGATTGCGGGCGGGGCGGGCGCAGAATCCAGAGCAGCGGAAGCCTTGCCCGAATTGACGAAAGATGAAATCGCGCGCTATTCGCGGCATTTGATTATGCCCGAAGTCGGAATGGAGGGGCAGCGCAAGCTCAAAGCCGCGAGCATTCTGCTCATCGGCACAGGCGGCCTGGGTTCGCCGCTCGGTTTGTACTTGGCCGCCGCTGGCCTTGGTCGTTTGGGCTTGGTGGATTTCGATGTCGTAGATCACAGCAACCTGCAACGACAGATCGTTCACGGCACAAAAGACGTCGGGCGTCCGAAAATTCAATCGGCCAAAGATCGTTTGTCGGACGTAAATCCGCACGTGCAAATTGACACGTACGAACTCGCGCTGCGCTCGGAAAACGCGCTCGACATCGTCAAAGATTACGACGTCATCATTGATGGCACGGACAATTTTCAGACGCGCTATTTGGCCAACGATGCCAGCGTATTGCTCGGCAAACCCAATGTTTACGGGTCAATTTTCAGATTTGATGGCCAAGCGTCCGTGTTTCATCCGGCTGCTGGTGGCCCGTGCTATCGCTGTTTGTATCCTGAACCGCCGCCGCCCGGCTTGGTTCCGTCGTGCGCGGAAGGCGGAGTGCTCGGCATCCTGCCCGGCATCATCGGCGTCATTCAAGCGACCGAAGCCATCAAGCTCATCATCGGGCAAGGCGAGCCGTTGATTGGACGGTTATTGCTGTTCGATGCGCTCCGCATGAAGTTCCGCGAACTCAAACTACGCAAGAACCCCGATTGCCCGTTGTGCGGCGAAAACGCGACCATCAAAGAATTGATTGACTATGATCAATTCTGCGGCATCACGCCGCCAGTGGCGGAAGTCAAAACTGCCGCCGAAAGCGATTGGGAAATCACGCCGACGCAACTCAAAGCGCGTTTGGATCGCGGCGACAAAATCACGATCATTGACGTGCGCGAAGTTCACGAATGGCAGATTTGCAATTTGGAACAACACGGCTCGCGCCTGATTCCACTCGGCGAATTTCCCGCGCGCGTGGGCGAATTGAATCGGGACGAAGAAATCGTGCTGCAATGCAAAATGGGCGGACGCAGCGCGAAGGCATACAACGTGCTGAAAGAAGCAGGCTTCACGAACATCCTGAATTTGAAAGGCGGAATTTTGGCTTGGGCGGATGAAGTGGACGCGAGCCTTGCGAAATATTGAGCGCGGGAACGAACAGGGTGCAATGAATCGTAGCAGGCGTCAAACTGAAGTGACATTTTTTGACGCAAACGGCGAAATGGTTACTTGGCCGTATTCGTTAAATTACTGACTTGCAACAGATTAAACAGAAAGAGCGAAAATTTAATCACTTTGAAGAATTTAACTTGCTTAAAGCGGTCAAGCTGATTATACTGCGCACGCTTTTTCGGTAGTAGTTATTGGTCAAGCGAAAAGCAATGTGAGGTCTACGGGGCGACGGATCATTGTTTTTCGCTTGTTTGTTTTTTGGGCTACTGTCCGACTTGCCGTCTTCGTCCTGCCGCTTGTTTACTCATCACATACACACCGCCAGAAAGTGAGCCGATGCAGATGTTCGTCGGGTCGAACGGGTCTGCGCTCATCACCCAGAAATGATGGTTGGGCAGCCGCGAGGTTTCGATCAATTCCCACGAACGGCCTTTGTTTTCGGAGTGAAAGAGTCCGCCCTGACGTTGGTCGCCGACGTACAGTTCATCGGGGTTGCTCGGATTCACGACAATCGCGCTGGTTCCCAACGAGGTGCGCATGCCGTTGCCGCGCAGTTCCCAAGTTCTCCCGCCATCGTAGGTCAGGAAGAAACCGTCATTGGTGCCGAGGTAAATCGTCGCGGGTTCGCGCGGATCGAAAACGATGGACATGACGCGCTTGGTTTTGGGCGCAATCGGCATCGGAGCAAACGTCTCGCCGTTGTCGCGCGAAATAAACAGCCCGTCTTCCGTGCCGACCAGAATCACGCCGGGAATCATCGGGTTGGTCGTCACGACGTTGAAATACGGAGCCGAAGCATTGTCGAATTTGATCTGCTTCCAACCTTTCTTTTCGTCCCGCGTGATAAACAGCCCATCCCACGTGGCCGCGATCAAACCGCCCGCATCCTCCGAACTGCGTGGGTAAATCGGAGCCAGCGAGAAAATCTGTTTTTGCAAATCAATCGCATCATCTACGGGAACCGGTGGCTCCACGGGTTCTGGCTCGACCGGCTTTTTCACAACTTGTGTGCGCGGTTTGGACGTTTTGGAAGATTTAGGAGATTTGGAGGATTGACCGGATTTCGGGCGAACCTGCACTACATTTTTGAGGGGAGGACGTGACGCTTCGCTGTCAGCCGGTTCGGTCACGACAGGTTCCGGCGGTTTCTCTTTGACGACTTTGGCCCAACTCAGGCCGCGATTGTCCGAGCGATACAAACCGTGATTGGTTCCGGCGTAAATCGTGGCGGGTTGCGCCGTTGGTTGATAGATCGAGTAGACATCGCTAATACCCATGCCGCGCCCTGATTGTTGCCACGTCAAACCGCCATCCTCGCTCACAAAGAAGCCGCCATTCGCTTTGTCAAACAGAACGCCCGCATACACGCGCCCACGTTCGGTGCGGTCATAAGCGACGACACGAATCTGCCGATTGATGAAGCCGAGATTGCTTGGCTCGAACGATTCGCCGCCATCCGTGCTGATGAGGATGCCGTGATCTTCTGTGCCGAGGTACACGCGGTCGGGATGATGAGGATGAATGGCGACGGCATTGATGACCTGACGGCGCGGCGACATGCCGCCGATGCTCCAGGTTTGTCCGCCATCTTTGGTGTACCACAAACCTTCAGTCGTACCCGCGAAGATCACTTCGGGGCGCGTGGGATGTTGATAGATCACATGCGTGCGGCGACTCGTGAACGGAATGCCCTGAATCTTCGTCCATTTTTCGGAAGCGGTCGTGGATTTGTAGATACCGCTGCACGCGCTCATAAACATTGTGTCAGGATTCGTGCCGTCAATGCTGATGCAGAAAATATCGGAGTCATCAATCATGCCGGTTTCTTTGCTGCCCGCGCGCGTCCAGATCAAACCGCCGTCATTCGTTTTCCAGGGTAAATGCGTCGTGCCCACGTAAATGATGTTCGTGTCGCGCGGGTCAGTAGCGACCGAGTGGAAGTTACGCAGTTCGGGATCGTTGTCCGGCGTGATGCGCTCCCACGATGTGCCGCGATTTTTGGAGCGATAGATGCCATCGCGCGCTGCGACCAGCAGGACATTCGTGTCTTTCACCGATTGCACCAAACCGCGAATCGAACGTCCGCGCATCACTTCCATCTCGCGCCAATTGTCGCCGCCGTCCTCGCTGACAAAAATCGCGCCGCCGGTCGCATCGTTCGCCGCATCTTTAATCTGCGTAGCTCCAATGTAAATCACGTTCGGACGTTCGTGATCGAAATGAATGATGCCTAAAGAATAGCCCGGTGCTTTGACGCCCGGTTTGACGCGCTGCCACGTCACGCCGGAATCAACGGAGCGAAACAACTGCCCGTCATTTGTTCCCACTAACAGCCGCTGTCCATTGCGCGGGTCAATCGTCAGTGCTGCGACATCGCCGCCAAACGGCCCGCTCATCTTCCAGATTCGTTCCTGCCCCATCGTCACCGTCGCAGTGGTTTCCATGACGTTGCTCAGAGTGGAAGCCGCGCCCACGCCGGAGCGCACCGCTTCGTTTTCCAACGCCATCTGCGATTGTGCGCGTCCTGAAGGAAAAGCAAAAAAGAAAAGAATCAAACTGAGAACGGGGGAAATTAATCTCATCTGATTGCCAAAGCCCATGAATAATGTCTCCTCAAAATATCTCGTGAATGTTCAATTGCCGCCCGCTTGGAGCATCGCAGCCTCGTCAGGGTTGCCAGGGGTGGGACAAGGGCACCAAAGACGCCGCCTATCTTACCGCATCTCCGCGCCGCTGCGCAGAGGAAAAAACGATTTATTGACACTCGTTTTCTGCGCGTGCTACATTGCGCCAGATTTTCCATTGGCCCACGAAAAATCTCCCGAACAACGACGGCTCCGCGCAAATATTTAGATGAAGGATTGGAATGATGATCGCCCGGCGTTTTCATTCCTGTGTTGAGACTACTTATGCCGACTATTGATGATTTATTAGGAATTGCCGTCCGCGAAGGCGCTTCGGATTTGCACCTCAAAGCCGGTTGTTTGCCCGCCATTCGGGTGAACGGCGAAATCCGCCCCGTGCGCAGTTGGCCGCGCCTGACGCAGGAAAATACGCTGACGATTTCGTTCGCTGTGATGAACAACAAGCAGAAAGAACGCTTCAAGGAAAACGCGGAAATTGATGTCGCGTACAGCGTGCCGGGCTTAGGCCGTTTTCGTTGCAACATTCACCAACAACGCGGCACGGTCGGCCTGGTCTTCCGCATCATCGCGACCGGCGTGAAAACCACTGGCGAATTGAAACTCCCCAAAGTCATCACGCAGATTGCCGAAGAGCGACGCGGTCTGGTGCTCGTCACAGGCGCGACGGGTTCTGGCAAATCCACCACGCTGGCCGCGATGATTGACGAAATCAACTCCACGCGCAGTTGCACGATCATCACCATCGAAGACCCCATCGAATTTCTCCACAAAGATAAAAAATCCTTTGTCATTCAGCGCGAAATTGATGTGGATGCGGTGAGCTTCAAATCAGCACTGCGCGGTGCGCTGCGCCAGGACCCGGATGTCATTCTGGTCGGTGAAATGCGCGATTACGAAACGATTGAAACGGCGCTGACCGCAGCAGAAACGGGGCATCTGGTGTTTTCGACGTTGCATACATTGGACGCGACCGAAACCATTCAGCGCATCGTCTCGGTGTTTCCGCCACATCAGCAACAAGGCATCCGCCTGCAATTGGCGAGCGTGTTGCGCGCCATTGTCTCGATGCGACTGGTGCGCACGGGAGAAGGCAAAACGCGCGTCCCCGCCGTCGAAGTCCTGCGCACAACCGAGTTGATTCGCGAGTGCATCACCTACCCGGAAAAGACGCGCCATATTCGCGAAGCCATCGCCAAAGGCCGCACGCAATACGGGATGCAAACCTTCGATCAATCCTTGTACGATTTGTTTGGACAGGGGTTGATCACCTACGAAGAGGCACTGCTCAACGCGACCAACGCGGAAGACCTCAAGCTTCAATTGAAGGGACTTGTCACCTCTCCCGATGAAGACAACTTGCGACAAGCCCGCACCGCCCAATGATGGAACACTACTTGCACTTAAAAAGAACGGCCATGCCCTCTTTGGAAACGGTTCCTTATGCCTACGATTGACGATTTATTGACCACGGCGGTGCGTGAAAACGCTTCCGACGTTTATCTCAAAGCGGGCGGCTACCCGGTGCTGCGCATTCACGGCGAGATGCAGCCCGCGCGCGATTGGCCGCGTCTGGCTCCCGACGACACCGCGATGATCGCCGCAACGATTATGAATGATCGGCACAAGGATCGTTTTCAGCGCGAAGCCGAAGTAGATTTATCGTACAACATTGCCGGCGTTGGTCGCTTTCGCTGCAACATTCATCGGCAACGCGGCACAGTCGGCCTGGTCTTTCGCATCATCACCTCGCAGATCAAAACCATCGAAGACCTGCACCTGCCGCCAGTCATTCAGGAAATCGCCACCGAACGGCGCGGAATGATTCTGGTCACGGGCAGCACAGGAGCCGGGAAATCCACGACGATGGCGGCGATGCTGGAACAAATCAACCTCACGCGCGTCGGCCACATCATTACCATCGAAGACCCGATTGAATTCGCTTTCAAAGACAAAAAATCCTTCGTCATCCAACGCGAAGTGGACACCGATACGATGAGCTTCAAAGCCGCATTGCGCGGCGCATTGCGGCAAAACCCCGATGTCATTATGGTCGGTGAAATGCGCGACACCGAAACGGTGGAGACGGCTTTGATGGCGGCGTCGGCAGGCACGTTGGTGATGTCGTCGCTGCACACGCTCGATGCTACCGAAACCATCCAGCGCATCGTGACGTTGTTTCCGCAACAGCAACAACAAAGCATCCGTATGATGTTGGCCAGCGTGCTCAAAGCTGTGATTTCCGTGCGGCTGGTGCGCACCACCGAGGGCCAGGGACGTCTTCCCGCCGTGGAAATTCTGCGCACGAGTGGCGTGATTCGCGAATGTATCATTCAACCGGAGCGCACCAGTTCCCTGCGGGAGTTTTTGGCCAAAGGCAATTTGGGCATGCAAACCTTCGATCAGGCCTTGCTGGACTTCTACGCGCGCGGCCTCATCACCCTCGACGAAGCCTTGATCTACGCGACGATTCCCGATGATTTCATGCTGCTGGTGAATGGCTTGCAAGTCGCTAAACTGGGACAGCCGCTCGGCGCGGCGGCTCCGACTGGCATCACCGCTTGAAGCCGCTTTGTGTCGGCAACTTGTGTTCGTCAAAACATTCATGCTTCAATCCGCAGCATGAATCTCCCACAAACTAAAACCTACGATGTCTGCATCATCGGCTCTGGCGCAGCGGGCGGCTTTATGGCCAAAGAACTGACTGCCGCCGGAGCCGAAGTGATTCTGCTCGAAGGCGGGCGCAAGATTGCGGTCGCCGAAATGAACAATCACGCCTGGCCGTACGAATTGCCACGACGCGGCTTCGGGTTTCGCCATCAGGCGGCGATGTATCCCGACAACATTGATCGCGCCATCGAATATCAAGGCGACAAAATCAGCGTGAATCGCGTGCGCAACCTCGGCGGGCGCACGTTTCATTGGAACGCTGCAACGTATCGGTTTGCGCCTGACGATTTCCGCGAATGGTCAGTCAACGGCGTCGAAGAAGATTGGCCGTTGACGTATGAAGAACTCGCGCCATTTTACGATTATGTCGAGCAGGAGATGCACGTCTTCGGCACGCGCGAAAACTTGAAATATTTGCCCGATGGCAATTTCGTCGCGCCTGCGCCGCCGCTTCGATGCGCTGAAATGTATGCCAAACCACGCCTGAAAAAAATCGGCCTTGATCTAATTTCTTCGCGCAAAGCTGTCTTGCTGAAAGGCCGCAACGGGCGAGGTGCATGCCATTACTGCGGGCATTGCATGGACGTGTGCGATGTGCGTTCGATTTGGTCAAGCGACATCACCGTCATCCCCGATGCACTGGCGACGGGCAAGCTGACGCTGCGCACGAATGCCCTCGCGCGCGAAGTTTTAGTCAATAAAGACGGGCTGGTGAGCGGCGTGTCATTCATTGATCGCACCACAGGCAAAATCGAAGAAGTCAAAGCCAACCTCGTCGTCGTCAGTTGCGCTTCGATTGAATCGGCGCGCTTGCTGCTCAATTCCAAAAGCGAAAAGTTCCCGAACGGCCTCGCGAACAACAACGACGTCGTAGGCCGGTATCTCGGCGGGCATTCACAGACCACATTCATCGGCTATCTGAAAGATTTGGTCAACACCGACACGTGGCAAGGCGATGGCGTCACGGATCACGCCTACATTCCGCGTTTCGTGGACAAGCACAAAGATTTCGCGGGCGGCTACGGCTATCAATTGAACTATGCCTCGCGCCGCACGCCGCATCACGCCAAAAGCGTGACGGGCTTTGGCGCGAGCTACAAAACCCGCGTGCGCGATTTGCACGGCGCGATGTTTCAGATGGGCGGCTACGGCAAAGTCGAACATCGCGCGACAAACCGCGTGACGACCGATCCAAAAAAAGTGGACGGCTTCGGCATCCCGATTCCGCTCATTCAGTTTGAGTTCAGCGGCAGAGATCGCGCTCTCTTCAAAGCGATTGTCGAGACCGCACAACAAATCTACGAAGCGCTGGGCGCGGAGTTGGTGTTGGGCAATTTCGCCCATCAAATCGGCGGCTTCGCTTCGCACGAAGTTGGCACAGTGCGGATGGGCAAGGACACAAAGACTTCGGCGCTGAATTCGTATTGCCAAGCACACGAAGTCAAAAACCTGTTCGTGGTGGATGCCAGTTGCTTCACCACGTTTCCCGAAAAGAACCCGACGCTGACGATTGCGGCGGTGGCCGTGCGCAGCGCGCGCTACATCGCGGAGCAACGACGGCGCGGGAATCTATGACCTACAAGGTGGCGAACAGACGCTCGCTCCAACCTCCCCCGTCGTCGGCACACGCTTTCGCTACACGCTTTGATCTCGGCACAGATGCGGGATTTTTTCATGAAAATCGCGTAGGTCTACGGATAGGCCATTTCCCATCGCACTGGTAAGCTCCCGCTTGCTTTCATCTTGAAACTACATCGAACTACAGAGGAGAGTCATTCGTGGAGACATTACTGGAACGAGTCCTGACCGTTCTGATTTATGCCCCTTTTCCAGTGATAACTTTTTGGCTTTTGCTTGGCCCCGCCTTTTCCAAAGCCAATCGCGCCGGGCAGAATCCGCCCACTGCCACGCATCCAGACGAAGCCAGATAATCGCATTGGCAAGGTGGAGGGAACTTTCCCGCTGGAAAATTGTCTAAGTTTGTTGGCGCAGAATCGTTTATTCTGCGCGCGACTCCGGTCAGCGATTTTCCAAGTGTAGGGGGAAAGTTTCATGCATCACATCATCAGCCGCATCCTGATCTTCACGCTCTTGTCGCCGTTCTGTCCGCTGCAACCCAGCGCGCAAACCAAAGCCACCAAACCGCCGCAAGGGCTTCAGTTTCGCTTGAGCGAAGGCAAACCCGTCCGAGACACAAAGCCTGCCGTCGCACCCGCCACGCCACTTTCGCCTGACGACACCGAAGCGTTATTGCGCCGTCTGGAACCGCTCAAAGTCGAGTCAGACAACGAACCAGAATTCGCGTTCCGGGATCGTTCGTTGCCGCCGCCGCGCACGGGCCAAACCATCACGGAAACTTTTCCGAACGATGTCATCGCCGATGTACCGGTCACATTGAACGCCGCGTTGGAAGTCGCACGCTTCGCGCCCGAAGGCGAAATCGCGCTCGCGCCACATTTGACCATCACGTTTTCACAACCAATGGTTGCCGTGACAGCGCAAGCAGAAGCTGCGAAATTCATTCCCGCCCAACTCACACCCGAAGTGAAAGGCAACTGGCGCTGGCTCGGCACAAAGACGTTGTTGTTCCAGCCGGAAAACCGTTTCCCGATGGCGACAGACTTCACGGTCGAGATTCCCGCCGGCACAAAATCCGCGCTCGGCAACGCGCTGACCATCACAAAGAAATTCAGCTTCAGCACGCCGTCGCCACAAGTGAAATTTACCTATCCGCAAGGCGATTCCGTGTCGCGCAATCCATTGTTGTTCGTTGCCTTCGATCAACGCATTGACGCGGGGGCGGTGCTGCGCAGCATTCAACTCAACGGAGCCAACCAACGCTGGCAATTGCGTCTCGCCGCGCCGGAGGAAATTGCCGCCGATGCCAACGTCAAAGCAATGACGGAGCGCACGGAGAAAGGCTATTGGCTGGCGTTTCGTGCGCTTAACGAAGCAGCGGTTTTGCCCGCCGATACGGCGTTTAGTGTTGTTGTGGACGCAGGCACACCTTCCGCTGAAGGCAATCGCACAATGCCGAAAGCGCACCGCTATTCGTTCCGCACCTACTCGCAGTTTCAAGTGAAGTCGCACGGCTGCGGCTATCGTAAACATAACGCGAATTGCGACCCGTATGACAGTTGGGAAATCGAGTTGTCGAACGTTCCCGATGAAGAGTCGTTCGAGCCAGCAATGGTGCAAGTCGAGCCTCGACTGGAAGGGCTGCAAACCAATATTTACGGCACAACATTGCAGATTGCGGGGCAGATGAAACCGCTGACGAATTACACCGTCAAGCTTTCGCCGAACCTCCGCGATCAATACGGGCAACGGCTAAGTTCACCACAACCGATGACCTTTCGCATTGGCAAATCCGATCCGAATTTTTCCGGCCCGTGGAGCGGCTTGCATACGCTCGATCCCTTCGGCCCGCGCGCGCTTTCGTACTACAGCGTCAATCACCGCAGCGTCCGCGTAGCAATGTACGCCGTCACGCCCGAACAATATCCGCAGTTCATCGCCTACGATGAACGACGCCAGCAAGACCAGGCTGCGATGCCGCCCGGTAAGCGCGTGTTTTCGCGCCTGATCCAACTCCACGCAAGGGCAGAAGAAGTCGTCGAAACGCGCATTGATGTTTCGCCTGCCTTGAAGAACGGCTACGGTCACGTCGTATTGGTCGTGACGCCGACGCAACGACGAAATCAATACGATGACGGCGAGGCACGCATCTGGATTCAATCTACGAACATTGGTTTGGATGCGTTTGTGGATCATTCGGAATTGATTGGCTGGGCGACTTCGCTGAAAGAAGGTAAGGCGATCAGCAATGCGCAGCTATCTTTTCTGCGCGTAGATAATCCTGCTCGCTACAGCGCGAAGACCAATAATGACGGGCTTGCGCGCCTCTCATTGCTGGACAAATTATCAGACTTTCCGCAGGTATTACTGGCGCGACATGGAAACGATTCCGCGCTACTTGATGAGGCAAACGGTGACTTCCGCGAAGGCTCTAATTGGTTTCTCGCCTTAGTGAAAGACGAGTGGCGTTGGCACGTTTTTGATGATCGCGCGATGTATCGTCCCGGCGAAGAAGTTCATTTGAAAGGCTGGGTCAGGCGACTAGGCAAGAAACAAAATGGCGATGTGCAAACGGTCTTGCAGGCAACTACCCAAGTCTCCTACACGGCCAAAGATTCGCGCGGGCAAGAAATCACGAAGGGGATTGCTGCTCTTAATTCATTCGGTGGATTCGACCTTTCTTTCAAATTACCTGACACACTCAATCTGGGTTTCGCAACTGTAGCCATCAGACCTGTAGGCGATAATCCACTGCTCGTAAATGAAGGCTATGACCACCCGTTTCAAGTGCAGGAGTTTCGTCGGCCCGAATACGAAGTCACAACGACGGCTTCCGCCGCGCCGCATTTCGTTGGCGGCAGCGCCGATGTCACCGTGAACGCGGCGTATTTCGCAGGCGGCGGTTTGTCCGATGCCGCAGTCCATTGGCAAGTCACGGCGACGCCCACGAACTTCACGCCGCCGAACCGCAATGAATTCACGTTCGGCAAATGGGAGCCGTGGTGGAGTTCGCGCTACAACTACGAAACGCCGAACATGCAAACCTTCGCCTCGCGCACGGGCGCAGACGGCAAGCAGCATTTGCACATTGATTTCGATGCGGTCAGCCCCGCGCGTCCGCAAACCGTCAAAGCCGAAGCCAAAGTTACCGACGTGAATCGGCAGCAATGGTCGGCTTCGTCAACACTGCTCGTGCATCCATCGTCGTTGTACGTCGGCTTGCGCGCGGATCGCACGTTTGTGCAGCAAGGCGAAGCGTTGACCGGGCAAGCGATTGTCACCGACCTCGACGGCAAAGCGGTTGCAGGCCGTTCAATCAAGCTGCGCGCGGTGTTGCTCGATTGGGTCTACAAAAAAGGCGAGTGGAGCGAAGAAGAAACCAACGCGCAGGAATTCACGTTGACGTCGAGCAATGATGCTGTGCCGTTTCGTTTGGAAACGAAGAGCGGCGGCACGTATCGCTTGACCGCAACGATTCAGGATGAGCAGGAACGCCGCAACGAAAGCGAGATGCAAATGTGGGTCGCGGGCGGCAAGCTGCCGCAAAGCAAAGAGGTCGAACAAGCAGAAGTGCAACTGATCCCGAACCAACGCGAATTCCACGCGGGCGACACGGCGGAATTGTTAGTCCAAGCGCCGTTCTTTCCTGCCGAAGGCGTCTTGACGTTGCGGCGTTCCGGCATTGTTGAGACGCAACCGTTCACGATGACTTCGGCGTCGCACACCTTGAAAATCCCAATCAAAGAAAACTGGACGCCAAATATTTACGCGCAAGTGGATTTGGTCGGCACGACAACGCGCAACAATGACAAAGGCGAAGCGGACAAAACTTTGCCGAAGCGTCCCGCGTTTGCGAGCGGCGCGCTCAATCTGAAGATTCCGCCGCTGCAACGAAAACTCAATGTTCATGCGGCTGCGCGTCACAAAGGCTTGGAACCGGGCGGCGCAACGACGGTGGATTTGGAAGTCAAAGACGCAGCAGGCAAGGCGCTGGCGAAAAGCGAAATCGCGCTGGTCGTCGTGGACGAAGCGATTCTCGTGCTGAGCGATTACAAATTGCGCGATCCATTGGCGACGTTTTATCCGACGCGCAGTGAAGACGTCGAAGACCATCATCAGCGCGAGCAATTGTTGTTGGCTGAGGATCGAGAACTTAAACATGCACAAAGATTCGTACCGCCCCGTAACCCGCCGAGAGAAATATTTCCTCCGCCATCACCGACACCCAAACCAGCAAAAGGCACTCCACCACAAATGACGATGATGCCCAGCATTGTCAGGGTAATGTCAGGAGATAAAGACATTGATTTTGACAAGATGAAACGTGGGCGCGTTGTTTCTCAGGGAGTACCGGGTGGAATGGGTGTTCCTGGCGGGATCGCAGGTCACGAGCCAATCAAGGCTCGCGTCAATTTCAATCCGCTCGCAGTCTTCGCTACGTCGGTCATCACGGATGCCAACGGCAAAGCGTCTGTCAACGTGAAATTGCCCGACAGCCTGACGCGCTATCGCGTGATGGCGGTGGCGACGGATGGGGCGCAACGGTTTGGCATTGGCGAATCTGCAATCACGGCGCGTTTGCCATTGATGGTGCGGCCATCGGCTCCGCGCTTTTTGAATTTCGGCGACAATGTGGAATTGCCCGTCGTGCTGCAAAATCAAACCGACGAGCCGATGATTGTGGATGTAGCGATGCGTGCGACAAATGCGAAGCTCGCAGATACGACGGGCAAGCGCGTCACGATCTCCGCGAATGACCGCGTCGAAGTTCGTTTCCCAGTCACTACAATCAAGCCGGGCAAAGCGCAATTCCAAATCGCAGCCGCGACCGTCGTCAATGATCGCAGCTATGCCGATGCGGCGGAGATTTCATTCCCGGTATGGACGCCTGCGACGACCGAAGCGTTTGCGACTTACGGTGAAGTGGATGCGGGCGCAATTGCGCAACCGATCAAAGCGCCTGCGAATGCCTTCCCACAATTTGGCGGCTTGGAAATCACGACCTCCTCGACGCAATTGCAGGCGTTGACGGATGCAGTGTTGTACTTGACGAACTATCCGTACGAATGCGCCGAGCAGTTGTCTTCGCGCGTGCTGGCGGTCGCAGCGTTGCGCGGTGTGTTGACGGCGTTTTCGGCGCAGGGCTTGCCGTCGGCGCAAGAGATGCCAGAGGCAGTCGCGCGCGATTTGAAGAAGCTGGAAGGAATGCAGAACGCAGATGGCGGCTTCGGCTTTTGGCGACACGGCGAAAAGTCGTGGCCGTATCTGAGCATTCACGTCGCGCACGCTTTGCAACGCGCGCAGATGAAAGGCTTCGCTGTGCCGGAAGCAATGATCGAGCAATCGCGCGGCTATTTGCTCAACATCGAAAGCAACATGCCGAGCGATTATCCGCTTGAGGTGCGGCGCACGTTGACGGCGTATTCATTGTTCGTGCTTGATCTGTCCGGCTTGCGCTTGCCACAACGCGCGATGCAATTGATCGAAGCAGCGAAGCTCGAAAACCTGTCGCTCGAAGCAGTCGGATGGTTGTTGCCCGTTGTTGCACGCAATAAAGACGCGGGTGCGAGGTATGTTGCCGCGATGCGCAAGCACCTCAACAATCGCGTCGAAGAGACGGCAGCAACCGCGCATTTCACGACCACATACAAAGACGGCGCGCATCTGCTGCTCGCCTCGAATCGCCGTGCAGACGGCATCTTGCTCGAAGCTCTCATCAACGATCAGCCAAAGAGTGATTTGATTCCGAAGTTGGTGCGCGGTCTGCTCGCAAACCGCAAGCAAGGGCGTTGGATGAATACGCAGGAGAACGCTTTTATCCTGCTCGCGCTCGACCAATATTTCCGCACTTACGAGAACGTCACGCCGCAGTTCGTTGCGCGCGTCTGGCTCGACGAGGCTTGTGCGAATGAGCAAACGTTTGCGGGTCGCAGCATCGAACGACATCAGCTCAACGTGCCGATGAAAGCGTTGACGGGCGCGAGCAATTTGACGCTCAACAAAACCGGGCCAGGCCGCTTGTACTATCGCATCGGGATGCAATACGCGCCGCTGGATTTGCAGCAGAAGGCCGCCGATTACGGCTTCACGGTTGAGCGCAGCTATGAAGCGATTGACGAGCCGAACGATGTACGGCGCGATGCCAATGGAACGTGGCGTATCAAAGCAGGCGCGCAGGTTCGTGTGCGCTTGACGATGGTCGCGCCTGCGCGTCGCTATCACGTGGCGCTCGTGGATGCGTTGCCAGCAGGCTTCGAGGCGCTGAATCCGGCGCTGAAAGTCACGGGCGAAATTCCGAATGATGAGAAGGAAAAACCGTCGCGATATTGGTGGTGGAATCGGCCCTGGTACGAGCATCAGAACTTGCGCGACGAGCGCGTCGAAGCGTTCACGTCCTTGCTGTGGGAAGGCGTTTACAACTATGCTTACGTCGCACGCGCTACGACTCCTGGCAAATTCATCGTTCCTCCGGCGAAAGCTGAAGAAATGTATCAACCGGAAACCTTCGGACGCAGCGCGAGCGATACCGTGATCGTTGAGTGAAGCCGTCCACAACAGGCGTCAAGAGTTCAAGCTTTAGCTTGGTTGTCTCGCAGCAAGAACAAGCTGAAGCTTGAACTCTTGACACCTTCTCATCACGCCTCCACTCATCCCGACTGTTCTCAAGAGGAGGCAATGTGAATCGCAGAGATTTCACCAAAACCGCAGCAGCAGCCAGCATCACCACCGCTATCAGCTACAACCAAATTCTCGGCGCGAATGATCGTGTGCGTGTCGGTTTCATCGCGCTCGGCAATCGGGGCGATCAAGTGCTGGATGCGTTTCTGAAACAATCCGATTGCGAAGTGCCTGCTGTGTGCGACATCTACGCGCCGTACATGGATTTCGCGGCATCAAAGATTGGAAAAATCGGCACGAATCCCAAGCAAATCAAAGACTATCGCAAGCTGCTCGACCTCAAAGACCTTGACGCCGTCGCCATCAACACACCCGATCATTGGCACGCGCTGCAAATGATTCACGCTTGCGAAGCGGGCAAGGATGTGTACGTCGAGAAGCCATTGTCATTGACCGTCAACGAAGGCCGCGCGATGGTCAATGCGGCGCGCAAACACAAACGCATTGCGCAGGTCGGCATTCATCGCCGCTCGTCCCAATTCGTCAAAGAAGCGACGGACATTGTGCGCTCCGGCTACCTGGGCAAAGTGATGATGGTGCGCGCGTTTCACATTCAAAACGAATGGCCGAAAGGCATCGGCTCACCGCCCGATGAAGCGCCGCCCAACGACTTCGATTGGGAAGCGTGGCTGGGGCCTGCGCCGAAGCGGGCGTACAACAAAAATCGCACGTTCTATCGTTTTCGCTGGTTCTGGGATTATTCGGGCGGACAGGTTACGAACTTCGGCGTGCATTACATTGACGCGATTCATCAGGCGCTGGGGCAAGACGCGCCAACGGCTGTGACGGCAATGGGCGGCAAGTTCGCGCTCGAAGACAACCGCGACATTCCCGATACGATTGAAGTGTTGTGGACATATCCGGGCGGCACGATGGTGAGCTTTTCGCAGTTCAATGCGAGCGCGCCCGCGGCTGGACTCAATCGCGGCGAGATCGAATTTCGCGGCACGAAAGGCACGTTGTATTTGCAGAGCAACGGCTACGAAGTCGTGCCCGACAACCTCAATCAATTCGAGTTCTTCGCGCGCACGCCGTTGGATCGCTCGCTCGACAGCGGTTGGCGCAAAGGTGCGAAAGCGATGATTGAGCCGAAAAAAGGCACGGGCGATGCGGACACGAAACATCACGCGCGCAACTTTTTGGACTGTGTGAAATCGCGGCAACAACCGCACTGTGACATCGAAACCGGCCATCGCAGCACGTCGGCGTGTTTGCTGGGCAACATCGCTTACAAGCAAAAAGCCTATCTGGAATGGGACGCCAAGGCCGAACGTTTCACGAACAATGAAGCGGCGAATCGGATGCTGAGCTACAAATATCGCGCGCCGTATAAGTTTCCAATTTAACCGCACGTCCAGAGTAACAGGCGTCAAGAGTTCAAGCTTTAGCTTGGTGGTTTTCGCAAAGCGAACAGGCAAGCTGAAGCTTGAACTCTTGACACCTCTCAATCAGCGTACTTTTTTTTCCTACAAGACTATGACGACTCGTAGAAATTTTCTCCAACTGGCAACGGCCACCGCGTTGACAACGGCTTGGCCTGCGCACGCAACGGCGACCCACGGGTTCAAGGGCACGCTTTGTTTGTTCTCGAAACATCTGCCGCAACTCAATTGGCAACAGCTTGGGCAAACCGTCAAGAAGCTCGGCTTCGGCGGCGTGGATTTGACCGTGCGTCCGGGCGGTCACGTCTTGCCGGAACGTGCAGCAGAAGATTTGCCGCAAGCCGTCGCCGCGATTCGGGAAGCAGGTTTGACCGTGCCGATGATTTCGACAGGATTGCTGTCAGCGAACGAACCGACGGCAAAACCGATTTTGCAAACCGCTGGCAAATTGCGCATTCCATACTGCAAGCCGGGCTATTACAAATATGCCTTTGCCAACGTGCGCAGCGAACTCGACCAAGCAATGACGCAGTTCACGAGCCTCGCCCAACTCAGTCAGGAATGCGGCGTGCAACTCGGCTTTCACAATCACGAAGGCTACATCGGCGCGTCGTTGTGGGATGTGGCAAAAACCATAGACAAGCTTGATCCGAAATGGGTCGGCTATTATTTCGACATTCGCCACGCGGTCGCGGAAGGTGGTGGCGCAGGCTGGAAAATCGCGCTCAACCTCGTCGCACCGCGCCTCAAGATGATCGCGGTCAAAGATTCGTATCCCGAAAAAACGAGCAAAGGCTGGCGGCAGAAAAACTGTCCGCTCGGCGAAGGCGCGGTGGATTGGAAAGCATATTTTGCGACGCTCAAGCAAGCCGATTTTCACGGCCCCGTCTCGTTGCACATCGAATACGACATCGCGGGCAAGACGCCTGCCGAACGCGATGACAACACGCTCGTCGCCATCCAGCGCGACTTGGAATTTCTGCAAGCGCGAGTACACGAGGCTTACCCATGAAACCTCAACAAACTCTTTCCCAAATTGAAGCAGGCCGCGTCGTTGCGATCTTGCGTGGCGACTTTGGCGGACGCGAACACGAGATGGTCGCGGCGATGATTGACGGTGGACTGACGGCAGTCGAAGTCACGCTGAATTCGCCCGACGCGCTCGTCAAAATCGCCAAGCTCGCGGCGTTGTTCGGTGCGCGTTGTGCGGTCGGCGCGGGCACTGTGTTGACGCCGCTCGAAGTCAATCAAGTGGCGGACGCAGGCGGCACGTTCATCGTCTCGCCAAATTGCGACCCGCGCGTGATTGCGGCAACAAAGCAACGACGAATGATTTCGCTGCCGGGGGCGTTTACGCCAACCGAAATCGTGACGGCGATGGAGGCGGGTGCGGACGCGGTCAAAGTATTTCCGGCGACGACGTTGGGGCCAGGCTACATCAAAGCCGTGCGCGCGCCGCTCTCAGACGCACGATTGATTCCGACGGGCGGTGTCACGCCGGAGATGGCCGAAGCCTATCGTGCGGCAGGCGCTTGGGCGGTCGGCGTCGGTTCGGAATTGTTGGGCCAAGAGATTTTGGCAGATGCAAGTTTTGCCACGTTGCGCGACCGTGCGGCGGCGTTTGTGCAAGCGATGCGGATTTGAGATTTGAAATTTGAAATTTGGGATTTGAGATTTGAGATGACTCGATGAGCAACGCGATTTTTATTGATACGGGGACGACGAACACGCGCGTGTGGCTGGTGTGCGGCGATCAAATTCGAGCGCACCAAACGGCGATGGTCGGCGTGCGCGATTCGGCGCGCGAAGGCTCGACGGCGAAATTGCAGGCGGCGTTGCGCGAGTTGATCCGTGAGGTGCAAGCCGATGAACCTGCTGCGTGCGTGATCGCAGCGGGCATGATTACGTCGTCGTTGGGCTTGGCCGACGTGCCGCACATCGTTGCTCCAGCGGGCTTGCGAGAATTGGCGGAAGCTACGCAATCGTATTCCTTCCCAAGCGTGACCGACTTGCCCGTATTTCTCGTGCCCGGCATTCGCAGCGGCGCGGCCATTTGTGACTACAACTCGGTCGCGGACGTGGACGTGATGCGCGGCGAAGAAACGTTGTGCGCCGGGCTGGTCGAATGCGGCCTCGCGCCACTTCCCTGCACGGTTTTGAATTTGGGTTCGCATTGGAAGGCGATTCAAATTGACGGCGCGGGGCGTGTGCAAGCGAGCGTGACCTCTTTGACGGGCGAATTGATTTTCGCCACGCAAACAAACACGATTTTGGCCAGCGCCGTGCCGCACGAACGCCCCGTCAACATTGCCTATGATTGGGCGGCGGCGGGGATGCGCGAGCAACGACAGGCAGGCTTGGCGCGCGCGTTGTTTTGTGTGCGACTGCTCGAACAAAAAGGATCAGGGTCAGCCGAAGAGCGGTTGTCGTATTTAGTGGGCGCGTATCTGGCTTCGGATTTGGATGGGTTGCAACGGCGCGGCTTGTTGTCGCCGCAGCAAATGGTGCTCATCACGGGCGGCGGAGCATTGGCGAATCTGTGGCAGCAAACGTTGACCGAAGCTTCGATTGCATGCCGCATCATCAGCGCCGCTGAGAGCGAACCGGCAATGTTGACGGGGCTGCGCGCGATTTTACGAGCGAAAGGGATTGAGATTTGAAATTGGAGTTTGGAGATGGTCTTACGCGGTTGCGGCGCTGGCGTTGTCATTCGCGTCCGACGACGAGTTGGTGGGAATGGTTTTGTGGATGACGGGCAGATAAATTTGAAACGTCGTGCCTTCGCCCAATACAGATTTGACTTCGATGAAGCCGCCGCTTTGTTTGATGATGCCGTAAGCCGTGAACAACCCCAGCCCGGTTCCTTTGCCGCGTTCTTTGGTCGTGAAAAACGGCTCGAACAAATGTGTCATCGTCGCGTCGCTCATGCCGCAGCCGTTGTCTTTGATGAGCAAGCGGACATATTCGCCGGGCGGAATCGCGGGATGGAATTGCGCTTGCAACTCGCTGATTTCGATGTCGGTCGTTTCAATCGTGAAATCGCCGCCGTTCGGCATCGCATCGCCTGCATTCAGCGCCAGGTTCATCATCACGTGCTCCATCTGCCCCGGATCAACTTTCACTAACCCGATCTCGGCCCCCAGAATCAAATGCAGCGCGATGTTTTCGCCCAACAGCACGCGCACCAAATTCGCCCAATGCGAAACGACGTCATTGAGGTTGAGGATTTTCGGATGCAGCGGTTGTTTGCGGCTAAAGTTGAGCAATTGGCGCGTGAGTTCGGCGGCCCGTTCGCTGGCCAGTTTGATTTGTTCCAGGTAATAGTGCTGCGGGTCGTCTTTGTCTATGCGTTTGAGCAGCAGATCAGTAAAGCCTTGAATGGCCGTCAGCCGATTATTGAAATCGTGCGCGATGCCCCCAGCCAGACGTCCCACGGCGTCCATCTTTTGCGCCTGTGCCAATTGTTCTTCCAACTGTTTGCGTTCGGTCAGGCTGCGCGCTATGCCGAGGACAGCAACGGGCTGCCCCTGCTGATACATCAGCGAAGAACTGATTTCGACCGGCAGGACGCGCCCGCTTTTCGTCACCACGTGAACTTCGTAAATGCTCTTCACCTCTTCGCCCGCCAAGCGCCGCTTCGTCATTTGTTCCAGATATGGCAGGTCTTCGGGCAGCAAGAGGCGCGACACCTCCAGGTGCTGAATCTCGTCCGGCGTGTAGCCCAAAAACTGTCGTCCCGCCGCATTCATCCAGATCAAGCGACCGTGCAAATCGCGCAGATAAATCGCGTCATTGGCGTGTTCGGCCAGTTCCTGATAACGATGCAGATGCGCTTCCAATTGCTGCTCGCGCTGCACCCGTGCGGTGACATCCACGACGATCTGCAAGCGCGCCGGTCGTGTCCCGAATTGCACCGGATAGCTGCTCATCTCGACGTCAAACGAGGCACCATTTTTCCGCCGATGGCGTCCGCGTGTTTTTTCTGTGGGTGAAGGCAGGGACTGCGCGGCGGCCTGGCAAGCGGCCAATTCCGCACTGCCCATGAGTGCCGCGAGTGGTAAGCCCAGAAACTCCTCGCGCGTGTAGCCGTAAGCTTCGATAGCCGCCTGATTGACGTTGAGGATCGTGAAGGTTTCCAGATCGTAAACCAGCAAGGGCAGCGGTGTTACATCAAACAACAAGCGATAATCTTCAGCACCAGCGTGCAACGTATCCATAACCAATTCAGCGGGGCTGGTTGTAAAAGTGCTGAAAGTATAACAATTCAAGCCGGGCAGCGAAACAACAATCGCTCAGAAAACCAGGGCGGGCGCGTCGAGGCGGAACTGGCGCGGGTTTTGCGCGATGGCTCCGTAGGCTAAAAAGCGCAGCACGAAGTCGTAAGCCGCATCGCTCAGCGCGTTTTTGTCGCGCAGGAACCAGACCGTGCGATCTGTGTGCGGGTCTTTCACCAAATTCCGCAAGGTCGCCAGCAGCGGATGGGACTTCTTATTGCCACCGGGAATTTTATGCGCCGCGACGAGCATCAACGTCGGGTCTGCAAACTCGCTGCCGAAATGCCCGCGCAGAAATTGCACGGCGGGAATCAAGTCACGCGCTTTCGCCAACGGATCGCCGCTGCCATTCGTCTCCGCCAGCGCCATATACACAAGCAGCGCGGGCTTCTTCAGCCCCTGCCCGCGAATTTGATTGAGCGTGCTGTCGCTGTTGGCCGCCATCGCGCGCAGCGTGGCGGCGAGCGTCGGCGTGGCGAATTGCTCGGCTTTGCGTTTGACCTCAGCCAGCACGGCGGGCGGGAACGGATAGCTTTGATCGTTGCTGATGTTGCGAATGACCTGCACCAAACTTTTCTCCAATGGATCGCCGCCGGATGAAGCGGTGACCGGGCTAACGGTCGCGCTGTCGGTCGGGCTGTCGGTGGCAACCGGCGTTGGGTTCTCGACAAACACGACGTCTTTCTTCTCTGCTGAAGCGTTCGATTTTTTCCACGCGACCACGCCAATTAGCACGCCTGCGAGCAAAAGAATCGCTGCGGTGGCAATCGTAGCGAGCACGGCAGGCGAGAGCTTCGGCAATTCGAGATTCGATTGTGCAGCAGGCACAGCGGACGGCGCGCTGGCAACGGCTTTGGGCGGCGGATTCGATGCCGCTTTGTTCACCGTACTGGCAACGGCGGCGGCGCGCACTTGCACGCGAAGCTTGCACGATTCGCCTATCGCAATCACATCGCCGTTCTTCAGCACCGCCGCGCTCGTGAGCCGTTGCCCGTTCAAATACGTGCCGTTCTGCGAACCGCAATCCGACACTTGCGCCACGTCATTGAACGACGTAATCAGCGCGTGACGCCGCGACAGCCCGGCATCTTTGATGACCAGATCGTTGCCGTCCTGCCGCCCAATCGTGAACGGGTTCGCATTGACGAGCAATTGTCGTTCCTGTCCGTCTTCGTCGGTGAAAAATAAAGAGAGTTCGGCGGGCATAGAGTTGTTCGTTTTGCCACGAATTCCACGAATTATCACGAATTACAAAACACAAGGGAGCGGCTCTGTTTACTCACGAACCCAACTGATTGTGAAGTCAATAATTCGTGTTGATTCGTGGAATTCGTGGCCACCATCTAAAAAATTCACTCCTCGCTGCTTGTGTCCGGTTCGGTGTAGGTTGAAAGCTGGCGCATCTTCAAGCCAAAGTACCAGGGGTTTTCGCCGATGATGGCGGCGGCAAAAAAGCGCGGCACGTAGTTGATGTTTTCTTTTTGAAACCAGTGATCCAGCTTGGCTTGGTTCTTCACCAGAACCCAGAAATCGCGGTCTTTGTTGTTCGGGTCAAGGACGTCGTGCAGATCGCGCCGCACGGAATCAGGGCTGCGATTGTACCCGGCAATGGACAAGCCGACACCAACCGCATCCGGGCCGAATTCGGCCAAGCGGTCGTTGATGTAGCGCGCCGCTGCCGGAGCCATTTTTTCAATGTTCGTGCGCTCCGACGGATCCACGCCATAGCCGCGCGCCGTCGGGCCAATGAATTGAAACAGCCCCGCCGCGCCTGCAAAGTTTTCGGTCGGAATGTTGCGATACTCGGTTTCGATCACGGGCAAATACACCCCCACGACCGGCGGCGCATTATTCGCCTTGAAGGCGCGAATGATCGTCGGGGTGAACTGCGTGCGCGCTCGCTTGAACATAAAGCGCAGGTCTTCCGCCCACAGTCTAGTGTTGCCGCTGCCAATGCGCCGCACGTAGGCATCGAGCCAGTATTTGATAATCGAAATCGCTTCGTCGGGGAAGACCGCCGGACGATTGCCCACCATCTTGGCAATCTGTTGCGCACGGTCATTGATGAAGTAAACCTGCTCCGCTTCGGTCATTTGTTTGTAGAGCTTGTTCTTCGTATTGCTGGCCGTAACTTCCGAAGCTTTGACCGTCGTCACGACAAGATTTTCGATAGACACGTTCGCCGATTCGTCAATCACAGCAGGTTCTTCCGCAACAGCGGGCGTAGCGGATGGCGAGTTGACAGGCGTAGGTTCGGGCGTGAACGTTTGCACGATGGGCGTCGGTTCGGGCTTCGCTTTGCTTTTGCGGATTTGCCAACCGACCGCCGCGACCGTCGCCAGAATGCCGATCACAAGCACTGCCGCAATCGCCACCGGCACAACGGGAACTGCGGTCGTTGCATTGCCAGACGATTTGTCCCCAAAGGCTGGGGGTGTTGCTGTCGCTGCATTTGATTTGGTCGCCGCCGCGATGCGCACAGTGATTTTGGTCGTATCGCCGAGGCTGATTTGATCGCCGTCTTTGAGAATCGTGCCGCTTGCAGGGACGCGCTGACCATTGACGAATGTGCCATTGGTCGAGCCTTCATCCAACACCCAAACGCGCTGTGCATCCTGATTGAAGCTGGCGTGAACGCGCGAAAGCCCTTGATCGCTGAGCCGCACATCAGCCTGCTCGCCGCGCCCCATCGTCACACGCGCGCCCGACAACGGAAGCTGTTGCGCTTGCCCGTCCGACCAAATTGTGAGCGTTACTTCAGCCATATCATCGCAGGCACGAATTCATCACAACTCCGAGAATGCCGTCGCACCCGTCAATCCAAAACTCGCGGGATATTCGCCCACAATTCCCGCCGCAAAAAAACGAATGACTTTCTCCGCGCCGTCGCGCGGGACGATGCCGGTTTTGACTTGTTTCCAAAAGTCGCGGCGGTCGTTGGGGTCAATGCCTTGCAACTTCTGATTCAGTTCGCCCGCCTTGCTTTTCGGCTGCCCGAAACACGCCAGCGCGTACATAAAATCCTGCGGGTCAAACAGCGGGAGCAGTTCCTGCAAATGCGAGGCGGCCAAATCGGCGGAACGTTTCGGCGTATTCAACGCGGCGAGGTCTTCGCCGACGGAGACATAATCCTTCGCAATCGCGGGCGGGATTTGCCAGATGCCAATGCCGCTGCCTGTGCTTTGCCCATACTTGCTTTGACTCATCGCCAGAATGTGGCCGTAGAGCGGATTCAAGCCTTTGGCAGAACTGAAGGCGCGCTGGACATCGAGCTTGTACGGTTGCGCGTTGGCGGTGACATCTATGCGATACTCACTCGTGCGCGCGGCAATCTGCGCGATCATTTCAGGATCGAAGATGTAATTCCCTTTGCCCGAAAGCTGTCCTGCCAAACGCCCGACCAAACCTTCGATGCCGGTGGCGATGTTCTGCGACACGACAACAGTTTTGGTCGGTTCCGGCGTCGGCTTCGTGTTCTCGCTCGATTTCGTCACAACGGGCGTCGGCGTGGCATAGAATTGTCGGTTGTTCTGCGCGGTCTGTTCCGCGTTCTTGCTGCGGACAATCCACAAGGCCAAGCCAACGAAGGCAATCAAGAGCACCGCTGTGCCCCCCGCGACAGCGACGTGTGCCATCGAAACGCCGCCCTCGGTTGGTGCGGGCATTGTCGCAGGCGTCGCAGCGGCTTCGTCGTTGCTCGGCGCAGAAGCAGCGGCTGGGGTGGTGCCTTCGGGCGCGCTCACCTGGATGGCGGTTGTGCCACCGAGCGAAATCGTGTCGCCGGATTTCAAAGGCTGTTCTGCCGTGAGCGGCGTACCATTCAAAATCGTGCCGTTCGTGCTGCCGAGGTCGTTGAGCCAAAAACTGTCGCCGCGTCGTTCGATCATCGCGTGATAACGCGCCACGCTCGGCTCATCAATCTGAATCGTGTTGTCGCTGGAGCGTCCAATGGAGGCACTGCTCGCCAAACGCAGTTCGCGCGAGCCAGTGCGGGGATTCGTGATAATCAGTTTCATCTCAGTCATCGCCTCCCTAGCATAATGCAAAAGGAAATCCAGCGGAAACAACTTGTTGGACGTAGCGCGATTTGCTAAATCGCGTGCGTTATCTTGGGAAGCCCGGCGATCTAGCCAATCGCCTTACATCTCAGTTTATTCCTGCGAAATGGGTTTCAATTCAATTTCAATCGGCAGATTGGCTGAAGACAGATCAATGTCCAAACTAAAAGCTTCGTAGCCGATGACGCGCGCGCGCAAATTGTAGCGGCCCGGCGGCACAGGTTTTTCCAGCGTGAATTGCCCTTCGGCATTCGAGCCGCCCCACGTCACTAAATTCGAGGCCGCCACTTCTTTGCCCACCAACAACAACCCCACGCGCACGCCCGCCAGGGGCTGGCCAGATGTAGATTTGACCGTGCCGCGCACGACTATCGTGTTGACGGCGCGCGTATCGTTCGCGGGCGGATTGTTGGGCGCGGTCACAGCGGTGGGCGCGGGTTTAGGCGCAGCGGCGGCGTTCATTTCAGCTTCCTGATATTTGGAAATCATCGCCGCGACCAAATGTGCCGGACGCAAATAGCCGACGGAGCCGTAGGTCTTTTCGGAATCGCTGTCCACCACGACGCGCGTCGGCACGCCGATGAGTTTGCCTTCGTTGTTCACTGCCGCCCCGCCGCTGTTGCCGTGCAGCAAACGTCCGTTGGTTTTGATCCAATCGTCGAGCGCGTCTTTGCCTTCAATCACGCCGGGATTCACCGTCACCGTCGTGCCGCCTTTTTCGGGAAAGCCAATGATGAAGACATCGTCCAGCAATTCCACTTTGTGCGAATCGGCCAGTACTATGAACGGCAATTCGGTTTCGGGTTTGGCTTCCGTCTTATCTTCAGTTTTACTTGGCACAATCCGCAGCAACGTCAAATCGCGCTCCTGATTGCTTAGCACGATCTTCAACTTGAGTTGGCGCTGCGCGCTCGCAGCATCGGCGCTTGCGTCAGACGGCAGGCTCAGAAAAATTTCGTCGAACGGGCGCGTCGAACGATCCCGCGCGATGACGTGAAAGTTCGTAATGACCAAACCGTCTTTGCGCACAATCACCGCCGAGCCGCGCGGGCGCAATTTCTGATCGGGATCGTTCGCGTTGCGCACCAAGACTAGCCCAATAGCCGGGATAACTTTTTTGATCTGCTCGCGGACTTCGTTGGAGTAGGAAATTTTCGGCGTGGGAGGAATGTTACTTTGCGCGTACAGCGTGCTGGCCAGCACCACCATCCACACGGCTGCCAGCTTGGCTTGCGCGGCAACTGCATCAGATGTAGAGACGGCAATCAGCATAACCAGGCTTGTGGGGCGGAAAGGGAGAGTCTGGGGAAGTTTAGGAAAGTCGGACTTCCCTAGACTTCCCCAGACTTTTCTGGACTTCTCCAGACTTAGAGATGCTTCAGGCGTAATTCAAAGACAGCGACTTCGCCCGTGTTGAGTTTGTTGCCTTGTTTGTCCGCGATGGCGACGACCGAGCCTTCGTTTTTGGCTTGATTGCCCGACGCCAACACAATGCCGCGACAGCGTGCTTCTTTGCCAGAGGCTAAGACGAGTCCGCGTTCCCGGCTGCACGATCCTGAAACGATGCCGACGGGTTCGCCTAGCGGTTTGCCCGCGCCTTTTTTGCCGCCTTTGTTCGCGCTGTTGTCGGCCAATTCATCGGCCACGCTCGTCGCGGACTTGCCCAACTCGCCGCCCGCCGATTCGATAGCTTCTTCGTAGGGTTTGATTTTTTCGTACGACAACACGACTTTCAAAATTTCCGTGCCGGGTTCTTTGTCGAACTCGATGGCGTAAGGTTTGGCGGGCAAATCGTACGATTGATCGGCCTCGATGGCGCGGTTGTAAATCACTTTAGTAACGCCGCCGGGCGAGACGTTGATGAAATAGACATAGCCTTTGAAATTGCTCTCGAAGCTGACGCGCACGCGGTCGCCCGCCTTGAAGGCTTTGCCGGGATCAACCAAGTCGCCGCGCTCATTCGTGAGTTTCACTTCCAGGCCATCGGCTTTTTTGCCGACGAACATGGCGCGCGCGCGCATCGTATCCTGTTTGGCTTTGGCCTTGCCTTGCGCGGACGAAGCCGAAAGATTGGCGGCCAGGAACGCGCCCAGCACCAAATAACTTATTGCTTTGATTTTCATAATCTGCCTCACAACAAAATCCAGTTGCTCTTGTTCATTAGAGCGAAGAAATACGCCCGAATGTGACACGCGCGGTTATTGATGTCGGATTTTCGTTTCGATAATCAACTCTTCGTTGTCGTTCCGATTGAGATTCGTGAATTGCACGGTCGTCGCGTTCGGATTCGTTTTGCTGAATTGTTGGCGCGAACCGCTTTTGACCTCACGAAGCACTTCTTTTTTGACGATGATCGTGCCATCGTCCGTCGCCGAATTCGGCAAATCGTCAATCTTGTCGCGGCTGAAAATCAGCGTCAGGTCATCGTCCGTATTTTCCACGAGAAACCAGCAGTGGCCGTTTTTGTCTTTGACGTCGTTCACACAATTCGACGGGATCACGATGCGTTGATCCTTCTTGAGGAAATTTTGCCCGTTATTGATGCGCTTGTCGGGGAACACCATCGTCAAATCTTTTTCTTGAATGATGTACAGATAGCCGTCCTGATTGACGGTAAATTCCAATTGCAAATGATCGCCCACTTTGAAGGTTTCTTCTGGGTTGCTCGGCTTCGGATTCTTGGCCGGGTCAGGCACATCCGCCCACGCGCCTTTGTGCGCGCTCCAACGCAACGAGAGCAACGGCGTCTTCTCAATCACAGGTTTCCTGACCGTCGGTTTGGGACGCGGTTTGGGCGGCGTGCGGCGCGGCTTTTCGACTCGTTTGACGGCGACCGGTTTGCTCCACATCAGCGCCGAGGAATCGCCGTCCACGCCTGCGATGACGTTCGCGCCAACGATCAGACCAGTCAGCATTGTCCATCTCAATTTGTGCATCGTTATGATCTTCATTTTTTCTGCGAGACCTCTTTGACCTTCGGGCTGTCGGCGCGGACGGCACAGCGGAATCCCACCAGCCACGACGCTTGTTGCAACTCTTCAGGCGAATAGACGGGCGAATGAGAATACCGCACCGTCGTGCGAAAATCCTTTAGCCCCGGTTTGAGATTGCCCCCCCGCACCACACGCTCTCCCGCTCCGTATTTGCTGTCGGCGACCTGGTTGCCAGGGTAGGCCTGATAGTTGTCTTTGACCCATTCGGAAACATTCCCCGCCATATCCATCACGCCATAGTTACTCGTATCGCCCGCCTTGCCGCCAACGTTGGTCGGATGCCCGGAGCCAGTGTTGGCATTGTTCGCCACCGTGTTGCCCCACGGCCATTTGCGCTTCCATTTCGGGTCCGCTTCGGTTGCTTTCGAGTCCCACGAGGCAGCCTTTTCCCACTCGGCCTCGGTCGGCAAATCTTTGCCTGCCCATTGCGCGTAAGCCTGCGCCTCTTCCCACGAAACACCGACGACTGGTTGATTCGGATTCTTCTCCGCGTAGGTCTTGTCCCAAAACGGATTGGCCGGCATCTGGCGATTTGTTGCCTTGCAAAACGTCTCGAACTGCTGATTCGTGACTTCAAACTTGTCAATGTAGTAATCGTACGGCACATCCACTTTGTGCGCGGGCTTTTCGTTGTCCTGTCCGTTGTCATCGCCCATGATGAACGGCCCCGCTTTGACGAGCCGCATCGGGCCTTGCAAATTGATTTCTTCGGCCAACGTCGCGGCGGGTGCAGGCGCGTTGCCGCACCGTCCTTGCAGCACGATTTCGTCGCCGTTCTGCCCGGTGAGCTTGTCTTTGACCGGTTGGTTATCCTGCAAGAGTTCGCCGCCGCACCCTAACCGCACGGTATACATCTCGCCTGCTTTCAACCCCGTGACGCGAATTTCGCTTTCGGCTTTGCCGTCTTTGCCTTCCGCAATCATCGGCATGCCGCGCGGGATGTCGTTTACAAACACGATGCTGTTCGCCGCAAGACCTTTGACGATGAGGGTGAAGCCAAGCGTGCGTTGCATCGCCCACAAGCCCACCGCGAGCAGTAAAAACAAGCCTGCGCCCGCCGCGCCAATCAAGGCGAACGCGGGGATTTTGCTTTTGCTTTGGGCGGGCACGGGCGATGGTTGTCGAACGGCGGGCGGCGGGTGCGGCGTTGGTGTCGCCGGTTGCTGGCGCAGTTGTGAGAGCGGGACGGTGGCATCATCTGCCGCCGGACGGTGTTGTTCGTTCATAGCAACTTTCCCTGGCGTCAAGGCCGCCAAATCGCGGCGCACGTCGTTGGCATTGCGATAGCGCGTCGTCACATCCTTCGCCATCATTCGTTCGACCACTGCTGCCAATGATGGCGGAATGGTCGCGTCGAGTTGATGCAAATTCGGTGCAGGCCGCGACAAATCGGTGTGCCACGCGAGCCAACGCTGCGCACTTTGACTGCCATCTTGAAGAGCGTAAATTTCGGACAAAACGTGACGAAACTTTGTTGCGCCGAGCAATAATTCGTACGCGAGAATCCCCGCCGCATAAATGTCCGCCTGCTGCGGTTCGGCATTTCTCCCCAGCGCCGCATCAACCATTTCCGGCGCGATGCATTTCGCTGTCGCCATCGCATCGCCCGCTTGCGACTGCTTCGTAGATTCCGCGATGCCAAAGTCGCTCAAATAGGCCGTGCCATCGCGTCCGAGCAAAATGTTGCTGGCTTTCAAATCGCGGTGAATGATGCCGCGTGCGTGAATCGCGGCGAGGCCGGAGAGAATTTGATCGAGCCACACGACAGCTTGATTTGACGGTACTGCGCCGCGTGTGACCACCTCGCCGAGCGTGCCGCCTTCGACGTAATCCATCACCAGATACAACTTGTTTTCCCACACGAGCGCATCCCGCACCATCACAATGTTCGGATGCGCGGGCAGTTGCGCGAGCAGTTCGGCTTCGCGCGCGAAGCGTTGTTGAATTTCGGGATGATGGGCAAGATCGGCGAGGATTTCTTTGATGGCAACGTACTTCTTGAATTGCGGATGGAGCGCCTTGTAAACGGCTCCCATCGCGCCACGCCCGATGACTTCGAGGACTTCGTATTTGTCTATTCTTTGCATGGGCCTCTGTGCAAGTTTGCAACTGCATTCAGCGCGGCTTGCGACCATCTCGTGAGGGGGAGCAGAATCTCGTAACTCTCAATCGCAGCCGCTGCTTTTGGGGCGGTGGTGACAGCGCGGAAACTACCGTAGGGCTGGGGCTTTGTCAAGAAGTATGTTCCGCTTGTGACAGCGAATGTGAGAGGCTTATACTCTGGCTATGGCAAGGCGCGATAAAATCCACAATGCGGTCAAGAATGCCCTCATCAACGACGGCTGGGAGATCACTGCTGATCCTTATCACATCAAGTACAAAAGCATTGAATTGGAAGCCGATTTAGGGGCAGATCGAACGATTGCAGCAGAACGAGGGACAGAAAAAATTGTAGTCGAAATCAAAAGCTTTTTACGCCCCTCCGCAATTCACGAACTACAAGCCGCGCTGGGTCAATACCAGATGTATCAAGCGTACATGGCTTTGAATGGAGATGATCGCCAAATCTATTTGGCTGTTAGTCTGACAGTTTGGGAACAGTTGTTTTTGACCGAAGCTGTGGCCGATTTAATTGAGCAAACCAACGTTCGTATTGTTGTAGTTGACATCGCTACAGAGGAGATCAAGTTATGGAGAAAATGATCCGTTACCGTAAACTCGCCAAGCAGATTTTGCTGTCGCATGTTCCCGCTGACGAAGAAGAGAACGCCCCCAATATAGATCGCATCGTCATTTGCGATGAAGAACGCGGTCACTATCAATTGGGGCGCTGGGGCTGGGATAAGGGCAAGCGTGCGAAGTGGATGAACTTTTACTTTCGCTTGAAGAACGGCAAATTCTGGATTGAGTTTGATCTGACCGAAGCAGGCATCGCCAACGAATTGCTCGAAGCAGGCGTGCCGCGAGAAGACATTGTGCTGGCCTTTCATGAACCAGAGATGCGTCCGCTGACGGAATTCGCAGTCGCTTGATTCGTTCTGTCGTTTAGCTCAGCGGCGCGCGCGCTTCTTCGCTTTGCTCGTGCTTACGGCAGGGATTGGCGTACTCGCTTCCACTGCACGTTCATTCGCTGTCGCACCAAAGTAGCGGTAATGCCCAATCACTTTCCACTCGAACAACCGATCTTCAATCAGCGCGCCTGCGCCGATGTTATGCACGATTTTGTAATTCGTCTCCGCTTTCACATCGCTGACAAACCCGATATGCGTCAGGCCGCCACCTAAATCCCACGCCACGACATCGCCCGGCTGATAGTCGTTGCTGCTGAGCGGGAGCGCTTTGCCTTGGCGCTCGAACCACATCATCAGGTTGGGCACGCGGCGATGGTCAATGTTGGTGTCGGGTGCTTTTGCGCCCCATTTTTTCGGGTATTTCGCAAAGTTCGGCTTCATGTCTTCGTGCAATTCTTTTTGCAGATCGAGACTGACTTGCCGAAACGCGCGCACGATCACATCCGCGCAGACGCCTGTTTGCAGCGGCACGTCGCCGTTCGGATACGCGAGCTTCACATACGCGGGATCATATTCGGTCGTGACGCCGACTTGCTCGTGCGCGGCGATGAGAAGTTTTTCGGTGGGCGTGAGCGGCTTGTTTTGTTGTGCAGCCTGAACGGCGGGCGAGGTTTCTTTGCCGGATTGGATTTGCGCCGAAAAGCTGGTGCAGCCAGCGCAAACGAGCAGAAGCAAAGCAAAAGAACGTTTCATAGTTTTAGCCACGAATTTCACGAATGATCACGAATTGGTTGGGGAGTTGAAGTCCGTTTGTTTTGTGCATAAGCTCTTCTTGCTTTTTGGAATTCGTGTTGATTCGTGTAATTCATGGCCGGAATCAGGTCAAATCCGGCGGCTTGCCCGCACGTCCGTTGACTTTGGCAATCTTGTGGACTTTGGCGCGCAGTTCGTACATCTCGACCAGTTCTTTCAAATGATTCGTCAACACGCTCAAGCGGCGGCTCGTGCTGGTCATTTCCAACCACAGTTGTTTTTCGTCCAATTCGACATCCAGACTCGCGGCGATGATGAACGACAACGCCAGCGAATCGTCCGGCAACTCCGGTGCTTGTTGTTCTTCGGCCTGCGAAACGTCGCGCAGCTTTTTGCCCGCCGCGATGATGCGCAAGAACAATTCTTTCGCGCGGTCAGTGGCTTCGGTCAAATCATCGAAGGCAATGTCATCGTCAAAAAAATCTACTTCTGCTTGATGATACGGCTCGCCTTCGACGTAGCCGCGCACGTGAAAGCGATCTTTGCCTGCGCATAAAATGTTCGAGCGCCCATCGGGCAATTCTTCGTGCGCGATGACTTCGACCGTACAACCGACACGCCCGATGGCAGGCAATTCGTCGTCCTTGCCTTCGCCCGGATACACGATGCCGAACGTCTTCTCGCCGGGCATAATATCTTTCAGCAACTTGCGATAGCGCGGCTCAAAGATGTGCAGCGGCGTGATGACGCCCGGAAATTGCACAACGGTTAAGGGGAAGATTGGGATAATCATAGTGGTTGGTGGTCGGGGGGGAGGGGGGGGGGGGGGGGGTTGGTGAAAAATCAGACCCACCCACCCCGGACCCCCC
>CAZWAK010000003.1:113816-121986 GCA_964631865.1 uncultured Heliobacteriaceae bacterium
CCGTGTCCGGTGCCCGTTACCAAAAAAACAACCCACCACCCACCCCTCACCACCGACCACCTATTCATTCACTTTCAGCACCGCCAAAAACGCCTCTTGCGGAATTTCGACTTTGCCGACGCGCTTCATGCGCTTCTTGCCTTCTTTTTGCTTTTCGAGCAGCTTGCGTTTGCGCGTGATGTCGCCGCCGTAGCATTTCGCCAGCACGTTTTTGCCCATCGCTTTGACGGTTTCGCGCGCGATGACGTGCGAACCAATCGCGGCTTGAATCGGCACTTCAAACATCTGGCGCGGAATCAGCGAGCGCATCTTCTCGACCAGCGAACGACCGCGCGTGTAGGCGAATTCTTTATGCACGATCAGCGACAGAGCATCTACCGGCTCGCCCGCGACCAGCACATCCAGCTTGACCAAACTCGACGCGCGATAGCCCGCCAAGTGATAATCCAACGACGCATAGCCGCGCGACACCGATTTCAAGCGATCATAAAAATCCAGCACGATTTCGTTGAGCGGCAATTCGTACGTCAGCAGCACGCGCGTCGGCGTGATGTACTCGAAGCCTTTTTGAATGCCGCGCTTTTCATCGAGCAGTGACAAGATGTTTCCGACGAATTCATCGTTCGTCATAATCATCGCCTGGATGATCGGTTCTTCAATGCTGGCGATGTTTCCGGCAGGCGGCCATTTCGATGGATTGTCAATTTCGGTGACTTCGCCTTTCGTGTCCGTCACGCGATAGCGCACGCCCGGCGCAGTCGTAATCAAATCCACATCGAATTCGCGCTCCAACCGCTCCTGCACGATTTCCATGTGCAACAAACCGAGAAACCCGCACCGAAAGCCGAAGCCGAGCGCAGCGGAAACTTCCGGCTCGAAGAAAAACGATGAATCGTTGAGCCGCAATTTTTCGAGCGCGTCGCGCAATTCTTCGTATTGATTCGGCTCGGTCGGATACAAGCCGGCAAACACCATCGGCTTGATTTCCTGAAAGCCGGGGAACGGTTCGGCAGTCGGTCGTTTTTCTTCCGTCACGGTGTCGCCGATGCTCACGTCCGCAACGGTTTTGATGTTGGCGACGATGAAGCCGACTTCGCCCGCTTCCAGCCGGTCAATCGGGCGCGGCTTCGGCGTCAGCACGCCTAAATCCTCGATCTCGTGCGTCGTGCCTTTGGCCCACAACCGAATCTTCATCCCGCGCTTCAGTTCGCCGTCAATCATCCGCACCATCACAATGACGCCGCGATACGAGTCGAACCACGAATCGAAGATCAAAGCTTTGAGCGGCGCGTCTACTGAACCCGTCGGCGGCGGCACATCGCGCACAACGGCTTCGAGAATGTCGGTGATGCCGATGCCGTTTTTCGCGGAAGCCAGCACGGCGTTGTGAACACCGAGGCCGACGACATGTTCGATTTGCTCGACAACCTTTTCCGGCTCCGCGCCGGGCAAATCAATTTTGTTGATGACCGGAATAATTTCGAGATTGTTGTCAATCGCCAGATAGGTGTTGGCGAGCGTCTGCGCTTCGACGCCTTGCGAAGCGTCTACGACGAGCAACGCGCCTTCGCAAGCCGAGAGCGAACGCGAAACTTCATACGAAAAATCCACGTGCCCCGGCGTGTCAATCAGGTTCAGGATGTAATCTTTGCCGTCTTGCGCCTTGTAATTCAAACGAACCGCGTGGGCTTTAATGGTGATGCCGCGTTCGCGTTCCAAGTCCATGGCGTCGAGAACCTGTTCGGACATCTCGCGGGCTTCAAGCGCGTTGGTGGCTTCGAGCAGGCGGTCGGACAAAGTGGTCTTGCCGTGATCAATGTGGGCGATGATCGAAAAATTGCGAATGTGATCTGACATATCAACTACAGAGTTCATCCATACTGAGGCAATAAGTAGGGAGGATACCTTGTGCGGGAAGGTTTTTCAATCAAGGATTTCTCAGTAACAGATAAGGCTGGGTAGGCAAGCAGTGTAGCGCGATTTGCCAAATCGCTGCCGCCCACGTGACAGCGCCGCGATTTAGCAAATCGCGTTACGACGCTATTTTCGCTCAAGTGCTTATTTGAAATCGCGGAGCAGCAGCACGTTGTCATTCTGCGACCGGCGCGCGCACAAAAGCTGCGTGCCGTCGGGCGACCAGACAAATTGCGTGATGATGTCGGCTTTGAAATCGGTCATCGGCTCTGCCGCACGACCATCGAGCGGCAAACGCCAGAGGTTCGTGACGCCCTGGCGAATTTCGGCAAAGCATAGCCCCGTGTTGATCCATTGCAGCAAGTACGCGGTGTGCGGAATCGCCAGCGTCTGCACAAGCTGACCGGTTTCCACCGAGACGATGTGAATGCGTTTGTGTTGGACTTCGGGGCCGCGATGATAATACGCCAACAACTTGCCGTCGGGCGCGAAAGTGGCGCTCGGATTCGCGGCGGATTCCGGTGTGAGTTGAACGGCTGGCCCGCCTGCCAGCGGCACTTTCCAGAGGCTTCGGCGGCCATTGTCATCGTGAACTGTGTACACGACCCAACGATTGTCCGGCGAGCAACGTGGATCAATTTCATTCTTGCCAAAGGTGAGTTGCTGCGGTTGGCTGCCGTCAGCATTCATGCGCCAAATGTTGCGCGCGGTCTGGCCGGAAGGCTGCGTGCTGACGGCGCTGTAAACAAGGTAACGCCCATCGGCAGAAGCGAATGGTGCATCCGCCTCTGTTCCGATGAATGGCAGACGATGGAGATTCTTCCCCTCAGCGTCAACGCTTGCAATCATCGGCGGGCCATCTTTCTTTGACGCATACACGATCCGTCCATCGGGCATCCAACCCAAGCCATCGTGCCCTTCCTGCTTGCCCGAATCGAGCAATACCGTTTGGCTCAGATTCTTTCCAGACAAGACCTGGACTTTGAAAATGGATTCCTTCCGTACCGTTGCCAAGGTTGTCTCATCTGCGGTCAGCGTCAGCGAATGAAAGCCCTCCAATTCGCTCACAAATTCGCTGGTCAAGCGGCGCTTTCTGCCGTCAGCGAGCGAGAGATGCCAGACGAATGTTTGTGGGTTGTCGGCCAATAAAATCAGGCCGCTGCGGTCTTTCAGCCAAGCAAGTTCAAAGACGAAAGCCCAGAGGTCAGCCGTGAGTCGGCGTTCGGTTCCCCCCGCTGCCGGGATTTCGTAAAGTTGATAGTCATTCGCGCTTCTGGACGTTCCGGCAGCATACGCAATGCTGTTTCCGTCGGGCGACCAAGCGGGTCTACCGACAAAAAGCTTGCCCGGCTCTTGCCGTGTAATGAGTCGTCGTTCGTTGCTGCCATCCAACTGCGTCACCAGTAAGGCGCTTTCTTTTTGCGGGCGATTGAACCGAATGAACGCGAGTTGCTGACCATCGGGCGCAACCGCAACGGGGCTGTCAATCCGCTCCAACACATGCTGCGGCGTTCCGCCTGTGACGTGTACGCGGTACAACTCCTTCACATCGCGCTGCGCGTCGTAGCGCAGGTAATACAGCGTGCGATTGTCGGGCGCGAAAGTCGGCGCGGAGTATTCTGCCTGCGAGGCGGGCGGCACAAGCTCGACCGTTTTTTGTGTCGCGAGATGCTTGAGCCAAACGCTCGGCGGTTTCACTTCGTGCAATGTGTAGGCCACATATTGACCATCGGGCGAGATCGCCGCTTCTCCGATTCCGGCTCCATCTACAATTTTGGAAAGCGAGATTTGCGGCTCAGGCGGCGGGCGGCGATTCAGCAGCGGGACTACTCGCCACGCGCCAAAGCCCAATGCAATGAGAGCCAGCAACCCGATGGCGACCGGACGAAGCCAACGGCGGTTGGCAGTGAGCGGCGCGGGCGATGGCGGTGTAGCGTGATGTGTGGTCAATTGCGGTTGGAATTGGGTCAAATCCGCGAGCAGCGCACGAGCCGTTTGATACCGCTCGTCCCGCTTTTTGCAGAGCGCGTGACTTACGATCCGCGCCAACTCCGCAGGCAATTCAGGCGGCAAGGGAGGCGGCTCGTGTTCCAGAATCGCTTGCACGGCTTCGAGGCTGGTGGCTCCGGCAAACGGCGCCTGGCCTGAGATCATTTCGTGCAGCACGACGCCGAGACTAAAGAGGTCTGTGCGTGCATCCACTGGCACGCCCGCCGCTTGTTCCGGTGACATATAGCCTAGCGTTCCGGGTGTTTTGCCGGGCAGCGTGGATTGCGGATTGTTCTGTGGTGTTTGCGCAGAAGTCGGCTCGGTTTCATCATTCCGCAATCCGAATTCCGCATTCCGCATTCCCGTCAGTTTGGCAATGCCGAAATCCAATACTTTCACGTAGCCATCACGCCGCAGCATAATGTTTTCGGGCTTGATGTCGCGGTGAACAATGCCAATCTCGTGCGCGGCATCCAACGCCTCACTGATTTGCCCGGCAATTCTCAGCGCGTCCGCGAGCACGAGCGGCCCGGCCTGCAAACGTTGCCGCAACGTCTCGCCGTCTACGAATTCGGTGACGATAAAGTGAACGTCGTCTATCGTCCCAATCTCGTGAACCGTCAGGATATTGGGATGATTCAGCGCCGAAGCCGCATGTGCTTCGCGCTCGAAGCGTCGCACCCGTTCCGCATCCGCCGAGAATTCCGGCGGCAGAATCTTGATGGCGACTTTTCGTCCGAGCAGCTTGTCTTTCGCCAACCAAACTTCGCCCATCCCGCCGACGCCGATGAGCGATTGAATTTTGTAGTGACTGAGTTCTGTGCCCGTCCGGTCGCGGCGCGGCCAAACGTCCAGCGCCAGCTTCTCCCACACAGGCTGCTCATCCAACAGTTCCAGTTCCGCATGTGCCAGCAGCGATACCAACTCGGCGCGCAGTTCCGCATCGCCCTTGCATTCGACATCGAGAAACGAATCTCGCTCCGCCGCTGGTAATGCAATGGCCAGCGCGTGTAATTCCTTCAGCTTTTCTCTCTGTTCAGGATTCACTGTTGCGCTCCTGCGGCTGAGTTGTGGCGCGATTTGGCAAATCGCGTGTATCCCCAGAATAAGCCACGCGATTTGCCAAATCGCGCTACCCCTCAAACCGTACTTTCCACTGTACTGAGTTCGCGTTGCAACCACGAGCGGGCAAACGTCCAATCGCGCTGCACGGTCTTTTCGCTGAGACCCAGCATCTCGGCTACTTCCTGATTCGTCAACCCGGCATAAAACTTCAATTCGACGATCCACTCGCACCGTTGATCTTCCGCCGCCAGCCGTCCGAGCGCCTCGTCCAGCACGAGCAACTCATCGAACGACATCTGCTTCTCCGCCACCATCGCGTCCTCCAACGTCACTCGTTGCGCATCGCCGACGTTCCTGGCAGCATTGCGCGATTTCGCATAGTTGATGAGGAACCGCCGCATCTGCCCGGCAGCGGCGCGATAAAAATGTTGCCGATCCTGCCACTGCACGCGCCGGTACGAGTGCAATTTCATAAAGGCTTCGTGTACCAGCGCCGACGGATCGAGCGTATGATTGTTGCGTTCGCGCCGCATCTGTCGCTCGGCAATGCGCCGCAATTCCTGATAAACCAACCCTGCCAATTCCTCCCCCGCCGCCTGATCCCCGTCGCTCCACGCCCGCAGCAGATTGGTGATTCGGTGAGTAGATTCTTCGTCCATAGGTTGTTCTCATTGTGCTGTGCCTGCCGAGCCGCAGGAGCGACTTCGGCACAAGCTAAAAAAAAGTTGCGTACACATGTCCCCTTTTGGCCGGAAATCTTGCCTTCAGAAATGAAAGCCAAAAAAACGGCTGCTGACGATGTGCTAAATTGTCCGACTGGTAACGCGGTAGGCAATTTAGCACCGTCCTCAGCCGTTGGCAATCTGTGTATTACCCATTGCTCAAAAGCGGAGATAATTTATGCAACCAAGAATGTCCTCTATTTATGCTTTATGGCTTTGTCTGTTTTCGCTTGTCGCAACACAGGACAAGACTTCATCCAGCACACAGGCTCAATGGCAGCTAACCCCTTTGGTTAGTCTTGGAGCGGATGCAACAGGATCGGGCGGGAAGTTTATTCAATTTGGCAATATGTATTGGTTGGGCACAGGCGGGCTGGCGTTTTGGGGGCAGTTCGGACCGGATGAAAAAAAGGATTGGGGATTTTTCTCATTTAAAGATAACCAACTCAAATTACTATTCCTGGAAGGAAAGAATAGTAAGCCTGCAATGGCAAACGAACCGATTGAAGAAATTGAAATTCATCGAACTTTTGGGTGGGGAGCCGCAACGCTATTTTTTGAAGGGAAAGACATCTTATACATATACACACCAATGGGTATAACCGCGCGGTCGGGAAATTTTTATAGTTGGGATGGGGCTAAGCTGAAAAAAATCCTGACGAAGGGTGATGAAGTAGATTTGTCGGGAGTTCGCTGCAACATTGAATCCTTAACGTTTAGGGGAATGAATCCTGATGGGAAAGTAATTTTTGAGTATAAAGCTAAAAAACCCTGTAAGGCAGAAGGTTGCCTTTTGTATGATGGGGCGATTTTCACTCCCTTGTTGGCAAGGGGTGATCAAGTTCCAGGGCTTCCGGGAGTACGTGTAGAAAATCACTTTCCATTTACAGTTTCCTCTCCTATAGGCGCAGCTTTCTCTCCTGCCGTATTTGGTGATGAAGTAATAGCAGTTGTAGATGTAGCAGGGGCTCCCTACAAGAGAGCCATATTTCGCTTCTCAAGAGAGAAAGCGGAAAAGATTCTTGCCGTAGGCGATCCATTTCCACTCGATACCAAGCGAAAGATAACAGAACTTATTGCAGTTCGAGCGGGAAGCCCAGATACTATTGCCATTCACTTGCTTGCAGGCAATAATTCGTCGCTATTGCTCTACCATAAAGGTCAATTTATTAAGATTTTCGATGAGACAGATGTGACTATTGCCAATCAGGCGATAAGCAATTTGAAGGATAAGTCAAGAGAACGGCTAGGGTTTAGCCTGGGGGCTGGCGAATTTTTACAAGTAGAGCCACTTAGATATGTTTTCTTTGTAGAGTTTTCGGGTAAATATCCATTTCAGTCGGGAAAGTACACTTGGTATCAAGAGGGACTACCCGAATTAATTCTATTCGATGGAAAACAGCTTACACTTTTGACAAAAGACACTCCGCTTAACCCGATGCTATATAAGGGGCTTGACGAAAAAGAAATAGCAAAAAAACTACCTCGGATTGTGGGAATGACATATCGCAAGGTGGCTGGAGAGTTCCAAGGAGTACTGCCGCAAATGATTGTTTCTACTTCGGCGACTTTCGGTGAAAGAATGCAAAGAGGGTCTACTTTAGGATTTTTGCCTATCAATGCGCCGGAGACAAAGCTACAAATCGGTCCGCACTTTATTACTGATAACAACTGGCAGATAGATATAAGCGATGTAATCGGCTGGAAAAAACCAGGCGAGGCCATAGTTATGTTGAAAGATGGGATATTCTTACTTTCAAAGCGTTAATACCGAGTTAGCATTGATGACGCCTTGAAACATGAATGTGTTTGATGCTGCGCGCGGGTAAGTGTACTGGCATTACCCTCGGCCCGCAGGCGTTGTGGGCCAGTTTGTAATAGGATATGAACAAGAAGGGAAAGTAGAATGCGTCCAAAACTAAGAAGAGAAATATTCTTCCTTGCCTTTCTAACACTTTTGCTCATCGTAGGAAAAGTATTAGGTCAAAGAAAATCAGCTTACATCGAACCTCAATTACTCAGTGAGGTTGTCTCTCAAGAAAAGCCTCAAAAATCTAATGAAATTAGCCCGGAGGTCATGAATGCCATAAACGAGATGAGCCGGTCCGTAGGCGGAACTGGATATGTGCTTGGACTGGGCTGGGTTGATCTAGCGAATGGGCGTGAATTGCAGATGACCGTGAGAGACAATACTGGCCGACGTTGGAGGCTTGGTGTTGATCAGGTAAGCGCAAAGCCCGCAACGAAGTTCTGTTTCGCTGCTGATGGCTCGCTGGGTGTTGCCGATGACAAAGCGGAGCCGAACTATGGGATGGTCAATGCTCAACCGATTAAAGGCGTCGTTGGTCGGGCAATTAATAGAGAACTTTTGAAGCTCAGAGATGAATCGAAACCCGCTGCGCGAATTTCAGAAATCAAGGCTGTTATCTCGCAAGGTGTAATCTTTGTGGTTTCGTGGGAGTCTGAGCCTACTTCTGCAA
>CAZWAK010000004.1:0-117867 GCA_964631865.1 uncultured Heliobacteriaceae bacterium
CTGTCTCACGACTCATTTCATTTTGCGTTTACCTAAAAAATGTCCACAGTATTGAAATAAGTGATGCAACGAAAACGATCAACTTTTTTGTGAACTTCGCAAACATCGAATCAATCCCCCAACTTCAATCCCTCATCGCCGCCATTCGCGCGGGCAAACGGGTCGTGTCCATCGCGGGTTTGGGCAGCGGCGCAAAGGCTCTGGTCATCGCGGCGCTGCAAAAAGCGACGGGCAAACGCTTTGCCTTTCTGAGCCTGCGCAATCGTGATCTCGAAGAGTTGGAGCGCGATTTGCGCTTTTTTTATGGCACGCTCAACGGCCTGAACGAATGCGAAGAGCAGGTCTTCACGCTGCCTGCGTCAGAGAGCAATCCCTATTCAGGCACGTCGCCGCACGCGGAATTGCTGGAGCGGCGCGCGCTGGCGTTGTGGCGGCTGGCTTCGGGGACGGGCGACATTGTGATGCTGACGGCGCGGTCGTTGATGCAACGCTTTGTGCCGCCGCAGGAAACCAAACAGGCGACCGTCACCTTGAAAGTCGGCGAAGAATTGCCGCTCGAAGATTTGCTGGATCATCTGCATAACGTTGGCTACGTGCGCAACGATCCGGTCGGCAATGTGGGCGATTACTCGTCGCGCGGCGGCATTTTGGATGTGTATTCGCCGAGCGGCAGCGGTGATGCGTTGTATCCGTTGCGCGTCGAATTCTTCGGCGATGAAATTGATTCGATCCGCGAATTTGATCTAGAAACACAACGTTCGTTGCGCCAAGTAGACGAAGCCGTGATTGTGCCGATGCGCGATGAACGATCCTCGGCGCAGGATTTCAAAAACTGGGCGCACATCGCGCGCGAACATTGGCACGACGAAAAGTATGATCGTGCGTTGCGTGATCGGTTGGTCTTTGCAGAAGATGGCGAACCGTTTTCGGGCTGGGAATATTTGCTGCCGCTCGTGAAGCCGTTGACGGCTTCGGTGTTTGATTATTTGCGCGACGCCGTGCTGGTCGTGGACGAGCCGTCCGAAACCGAACGGCAAGTCAAAACGATTCTCGACGAATTGCAGTTGAATTATCAGCGCGCCGAAGACGCCGATGATTTGGGACTCACGCCTGACAGGTTGTTTTTGACGCCCGAAGAATTGCGCGCGAAATTGGAGCGATTGCCGCGCGTCGAATTGCGCTTGCTCGGCAGCGCAGCATTAGGTTTTGAAGACGAACTCGCAACCGAAGATGTCAGCGCGAATTCAGTCTTGACCGAAACCGCGCCCGATGTTTTCACGCGCGACCGTTCGTCCTCGCCGTTGTTTTTGTTTCCGCCCGAACCCAATCAAACCGACATCGAGCTTATCTCCCGCGCCGTTCGCAAATGGCACGGACGATTGAGCGATCTTGCGAATGACTTGAAACAACGCGACGAACAAACGATTTTCGTGCTGCCCAGCACCGGCATCGCCGACCGCATCCGCGAATCACTAATCGAATATGATGTGATCGTAACGAACACGACCGAAGGCCAACCGACCACCGACCACCGACCACCGACCACCATCCTCGGTGATCTCTCTGTCGGCTTCTCCCTGCCCGCCGCAACCCTCACGTTCTACACCGAACGCGACATCTTTGACGAAGCGATTCACGTCGAACGGCGCACGGGCAAAGCGAAAGCTATACGCTCGCAAGCCGCCGCGTTTCTGTCGGATTTCCGCGATTTGAAAATCGGCGATTACGTCGTTCACATTGATCACGGCATCGGCCAATTTCAAGGCTTGTTTCAATTGGACACGTCAGGCGGAACGACTGCTGCGGCAGACAACTACGCGCGTGCGATTGGCGCGGCAACGGCAGCGAAAGAAGCGAAACGCGAATTCATGCTGCTGACATACGCCGAAGGCACGAAGTTGTATGTTCCCGTCGAACGGCTCGATCTAGTGCAGAAGTTTTCGAGCGGCGAAAGCACCGAACCCAAACTCGACAAGCTCGGCGGCATCGCCTGGGCGAAGACGAAAGCCAAAGCCAAACGCGCGATGCGCGACATGGCCGAAGAGTTGTTGAAGCTCTACGCCGAACGCAAGCTCGCCGCGCGCAAACCGTTCAGCAGCGACTCGCATTGGCAGGCAGAGTTTGAAGCTTCGTTCCCGTATGAACTCACGCCCGACCAAGTCACGGCAGTCGCCGACGTAAAAAAGAGTATGGAAGAGCCGATGCCAATGGATCGTTTGTTGTGCGGCGATGTCGGCTACGGCAAAACCGAAGTGGCGATGCGCGCGGCGTTCAAAGCGGTGATGGACGGCAAACAGGTTGCGCTGCTCGCGCCGACGACGGTGCTGGCGTATCAGCATTTCCAAACCTTCAAATCACGCTTCGCGCCATTTCCGGTCGTCGTAGATTTGCTCTCGCGTTTTCGCAATCCGAAAGAACAAAAAGAAGTCGTCGAAGCCATTGAAAAAGGCCGCGTAGACATCATCGTCGGCACGCATCGCATCCTCTCACGCGACATGGTTTTCAAAGATTTGGGCTTGGTCATCGTGGACGAAGAACAACGCTTCGGCGTCGCGCACAAAGAACGATTGAAGCAATTGAAGAAGCGCGTAGACGTGCTGACGATGAGCGCAACGCCGATTCCACGCACATTGAATATGTCGCTGATGGGCTTGCGCGATATGTCCGTGATCGAAACGCCGCCGCGTGATCGTCTGGCGATTCAAACCAACGTCGTGCCGTTTTCGGAACAAATCATTCGCGCCGCGATTGAGCAGGAGCTACAACGCGAAGGACAAGTCTTCTTCGTTCACAACCGCGTCGAATCCATTGACGAAGTCGCAGCGTTAGTCAAACGCATCGTCCCGCAAGCGCGCATCGTCGTCGCGCACGGACAGATGGGCGAGAAGGAAATGGAACAGGCGGTGCTGGATTTCGTCGCATACAAATTCGATGTGCTGGTTGCGACAACGATCATCGAAAACGGCATAGACATCCCGCGCGCGAACACGATCATCATCAATCGCGCCGATGCGTATGGCTTGTCACAACTCTATCAATTGCGCGGGCGCGTCGGTCGCTCGAATCGCCGCGCGTATGCGTATTTATTGATTCCGGGCGAAGCGGCGCTCACACCAATCGCACGCAAACGACTCGCTGCGATTCGTGAGTTTTCCGATTTGGGCGCAGGCTTTCGCATCGCGGCATTGGATTTGGAATTGCGCGGCGGCGGCAATTTGCTCGGCGGGCAACAATCAGGACATATTGACGCCATCGGCTTTGATTTGTACTGCCAAATGTTAGAGCGCACGGTCAACGAATTGCGCGGCGAAGACATCGTTGAGGAAGTCACCACGCAATTGAATCTGGGCGTGGACACGCGCATCCCGGATGAGTACATCAGCGACATGAGCCAACGTTTACGCACCTACAAACGCATTGCGTCCACGCGCGATGACGCCGAGTTAGCAAAGATCAAAGACGAAATTGCGGATCGTTATGGACGCTTGCCGGAGTCGGTTGAGAACCTGTTTGCGTATGCGAAAGTGCGGCGCGAAGCCGAAGCTCTGGGCATTCTGACGATTGATCGCATTGCCGATTCCTTGAGTATTCGGCTCAGCGAAAAAGCGCGCGTGAATCCTGAGGCGTTGGTGAAATTGCTCGCCGAAAATCCGAACGTGAGGTTTACGCCGAACGGAGTGCTGAAGGTGAAGATGAATGAGGATGAGGATTTGGCGCGGCGCGTCTTTGGCACGCTAGGACAATTGCTGAATTTGTTGGCACCATGATTTTTAAATTTCGGCGCGCACCTTCACCCACTGCCGAAAAATCGGGTCTTCAAAGCGCCAGCGCGTTCCCGCAGCAGTATCCTCCGCCCACAAAATGCCTTTGTCTTCCAGCGCGGCAAGACTTTTCAGCATCGTCGGCGCGCTCATCTTTGTTTCCTTCAAAATGTGCGTTGTTGTCATCCCTGCGCCATCAGCGCGATCTGCGGCAGTCAGCGCAGCCTTTTGATAGGCACTCAATTGGCTCCACGCGCGCAGGTAAAATTCCGCGTCCTGCTGAATCAGCAACGTCACGGCTTCCTGCACAATTTCGACAGTGATGGAACGCGCCTGGCGGCGTTGCAGGATTTGCCAAACCGCGTGCGCCAGTCGTTGGATGTCATACGGAACCTGCTCCACCGCGTTCATCAAGGCCCGTAACGCTTCGGGCGAACTGCGATAATTGCCGGTTTGGAATTGTTCTGCCAGCCACGCCAGCATCTCGCTTTCGGGAATTCGTCCTAAAAATAACCGCCCGCCCAAGCGCCAGAACGGGCGCGCTTGATCGCTGGTCATGTCGGCTAACATTCGTGTGCGCGAGCCAGCGAAGACATATCCGACTTGCCGATGATCCTGAATCGCGGCGCGAATTTGCCCTTCCGCTTTTTCGCCGCCTTCCAAGATCACCGCCTGGAATTCGTCAATGATAATGCCGACAGGTTGTTCCTGCGCGCGCGCCAGCGATTCCAGCGTGTCGAGCACGTCCACGAGCAGCGGTAATTGATCCGCGCCGGGCGATTCGGCGACATTGAGCGAGCCGGAAATCGTGCCGCTGGTCAGATCAATCTGAAAATTCGGGCTGATGCGTTGGAGCATTGTGCGCGCGGATTGTTTGAGCTTTTGCGTCGGTTTGATGAGCTTGGTGGTCACGGCGGAAAAGATGCGCTGACTCAATTCGCCTAAGTTCGCTGCGGCCTCAGCGTTGAAATAAAATACCTGCCAGCCCTTCGCTTGTGCGGCTTCTTCGGCGGCGTGGAGGATGACGGTTTTGCCGTGACGGCGCGGGCCAATCAGGAACAACTTCTTGCCATCCTCGATGGTTTGCACGATTTGCCCGATTTCTTCCTGCCGGTCAACGATTTCGGCGGACAACAACTTTTCACCAAAACGAAAGGGATTTTTAGCCACAGACACAACTCCTCGTTTATAACCAAATGGTTTATAACCAAAAAGTTTATAACCAAAAAGTTAGAAAGAGAAGGGATGTGAGGAACCCCGCGACCCGTGAACTGTCCTTGTGATGTAGGGTAAGTGTGGTTATGATGACGCCGCTCTCAAAACAACATTTTCATCACTGAGTGAAGCCTATGTCCTTCCGCATCATCTCTGCCGGGTTCCTCGTTCTGGTGCTTGTTGCGCTCACGATGGGCGCGCAACAACGCCCGCGCCTATTGGGCGTGGCGCACATGGCTGTGTTCGTGAGCGAGGTCGAAAAAGCGCGCGGCTTTTACCGCGATTGGTTGGGATTTCAAGAACCGTATGATTTGAAAAACGCGGATGGTTCGCTGAGTCTGACGTTTTTCAAGATCAATGAAAATCAATACATCGAAGTCTTTCCCGGCCTGAAGCCCGAACAGGATCGCTTAAACCACATCTCGCTTTACACCGACGATGCCGAAAGCTTGCGCAAGTATTTAGCCGCGCAAGGCTGGCAAGTTCCGGCAACGGTCAACAAAGTTCGCATCGGCAACACGAGCTTCAATGTCAAAGACCCGGACGGGCATACGTTGGAAATTACGCAATACGAACCGACGGGCTGGACGCGCCGCGTGCAAGGCAAATTCATCAGCGATTCCCGCATCTCGACGCGGATCATGCACGTTGGGATCATTGTCGGTGATGCGTTGGCTTCGATGAAGTTTTACGGCGATTTGCTGGGGCTGCAAGAATTCTGGCGCGGCAATGCGCGCGGGACAAACACGGTGTCGTGGATCAATATGCGCTTGCCGGACAGCGATGACTACATCGAATACATGCTCTATTCGCAATTGCCCGCGCCGACGCAACGCGGTTCGCAGCATCATATTTGTTTGGAAGTGCCAGACATCGAAAAAGCTCTGGCAAAACTCGAAGCCAATCCGTATCGCAAAATGTATACGCGGACGCTGGAGATTCGCACGGGCGTGAATCAGCGCAGACAATTGAATCTGTTCGACCCCGACGGCACGCGCATCGAATTGATGGAACCGCGCACGGTGGATGGACAATCGCCGCCGTCTTCGACTTCGCCACTGCCGCGCAAACAATCCTGAACTGAACGGAGGACATTATGACCAAATCACGTCGTCAATTTATTGCTCAAGCTTCTGCCGCTGGCATCGTCACGCTTGCCGCACCGGCCATCGTGCGTGGGCGTGGCCTGAACAACAAACTGAACCTGGCCATCATCGGCGCAGGCGGACGCGGCGCGGCGAACCTGAAAGATGTCGAAACGGAAAACATCGTGATTCTCTGCGATGTGAACGAAGAAGGCTTGAACAAAGCCGCCGCCAAACACACGAATGCGCGCAAGCTCGTGGACTTTCGCCAAGTCTACGACCACGCCAAAGACTTCGACGCCGTCGTCATCAGCACCGCCGAACACACGCACGCCTTTGCCACGCTGCCCGCGCTGCAACTCGGCAAACACGTCTACTGCGAAAAGCCGCTGACGCATAACATCTGGGAAGCGCGCGTGATTCGAGAAGCCGCCAAGCAAGCGAAAGTTGCTACGCAAATGGGCACGCAGGTTCACGCGAGCGATAACTACCGCCGCGTCGTCGAACTGATTCAGACTGGCGCGATTGGCAACGTCAAAGAATGTCACGTCTGGGTCGGTCGCGCCTGGGGCTGGCACGCGAGCAAAGCCGAAGCCACCGCCGCGAAAGACATCGTCTTCGTGCAAAATCGCCCGGCGGTTGCCGATCCGATTCCATCGCATTTGAACTGGGAATTGTGGCTCGGCCCTGCGCCCGCGCGCGAGTTCAATCACGTCTATTTTCCGGGGCCGAAATGGTATCGCTGGTGGGATTTCGGCAACGGCACGATGTCCGATTTGGGCAGCCACTGGATTGACCTGCCGTTCTGGGCCTTGAAGCTCGACCACCCGCGCACGATTGAAGCCAGCGGCCCGCCCCCACATCCCGAAATCGCGCCCGCGTCGATGCAGGTCACATACAGTTACGGCAAGCGCGGCAACTTACCGCCCGTGCAACTGACGTGGTATCAAGGCACGAACAAACCAAAGATTTGGCAAGACAACGGGATTCCGCAATGGGCGAGCGGTGTGCTGTTCGTCGGCGACAAAGGCATGTTGCTGGCGGACTACGGCAAACACACGCTCCTGCCCGAAGCGAAATTCAGCGATTTCAAACGCCCCGATCCCTTCATCCCGAAATCGCTCGGCCATCACGCCGAATGGATTCACGCCTGCAAAACCGGCGCACCGACGACATGCAATTTCGAGTATGCCGGTTGGTTGACGGAAGCGAATCACCTCGGCAACGTGGCGTATCGCGTTGGCAAGAAGTTGGAATGGGACGCAAAGAAACTGCGCGCGAAGAATGCACCGGAAGCGGAAGTGCTGATTCATCGGCAATACCGCAAGGGGTGGAAGCTGGTTTAGCAAAAGATATGGAACACGGATGTAGCGGATGCGACAGATAGAAGCGGATTTTATCTGTGCTAATCCGTATGATCCGTTGTTTCCGTGTTCTATTGGCCTTCCGAAATAACGATGCAACTAACTGACATTTTCAATCTTTCCCTCGTTGGTCGTGCTGCGGCTGAAGCACTTGCATACGACCGCGCTGATGGCACAGCGGCAACGCTAACCTTCGCTGACATTGACGCGCGCAGCAATGCGATGGCGCGGGTGTTAACAGAGCGTGGTCTCGTGCGCAGGGATCGGCTCGGCTTCTTTTTGCCGAACTGTGTCGAGTTCATTGATTTGTTTTTGGCGTGCGTCAAATTGGGTGTGATTGTCGTGCCGATCAATGTGCTCTACCGCGAACGCGAGATCACGCATATTGTATCCGATGCAGAGCCGAAAGCGGTGGTCACGAACGAAGACTTGGCGCAGTTCATTCCGGCGGGGACGAACGTTTGGCGCGTCACCGAACTCGCCGCAGCCGCATCAACACAGGCTGCAACGCGCGTTTGGACAGCGATGGATGGCGATGATCCGGCGGCGATTGTGTATACGTCCGGCACGACGGGGAAATCCAAAGGCGCGGTGCTGACGCACAATAACTTTGCGGCGAATACGGTCAATCTGCTGACGTGCTGGCGCATCACGAGCGAAGATCGCTACCTCGCGGTGCTGCCGCTCTTTCACGTGCATGGCCTGGGCAACGGCGTCCACGCCTGGTTGACGAGCGGGTGCAAAATGAAGCTGGTCGAAAAGTTCGACATCAAGCGCGCGCCGGATTGGTTTTCTGGATTTCAGCCGACGTTATTTTTCGGTGTGCCGACGGTGTATGTGCGGTTGCTGGAGTTGCCAGAAGACTTAGCGCGGAGCATCGGTGAAAAGATGCGGTTGTTTGTGTGCGGCTCAGCTCCGCTGCCCGCGCAGACGCTGGAAGAGTTTCAAGCCAAATTCGGGCATCGCATTCTGGAACGCTACGGGATGAGCGAGACGTTGATGAATATTTCCAACCCGTACGAAGGCGAACGGCGCGCGGGCGCGGTAGGCTCTCCGTTTCCGGGCGTGTCAGTGTGCATTCTCAATCACGAACGACAACCCGTAGCCGACGACGAAATCGGCGAAGTCTATGTCAAAGGGCCAAACGTGTGCGCGGGGTATTGGCGCAGGCCGGACGCGACGGCAGAAGCGTTTGCAGACGGCTGGTTTCGCACGGGCGATTTGGGGATGCGTTCGAGCGACGGCTATTACACGTTGTGCGGACGGCGCACGGATTTAATTATTTCGGGCGGCTTCAATATCTACCCGCGCGAGATCGAAGAACTGTTGCTGGATCAGCCTGGCGTGCGCGAAGTCGTTGTGTGTGGCGTGCCGGATGAGCGACGCGGCGAATTGCCTGTGGCCTACGTCGTCGCGGACGATTCATTCGACGAAGCCCAGGCTAAAGCCACGTGTCGGCAATCGCTCGCGTCGTTCAAAGTGCCGCGTGCGTTTGTGCGTGTGGACACTTTGCCCCGCACGGCGCTCGGCAAAATTCAAAAGCATCTCTTGCCTGAATGGAGAGCGCAATGAACCCTGCGCTTGCTTCCGTCCTCGCGCTCCTCCTGGCCATCATTCTTTCGATGGTGTCGCGGCTCAACATCGGCTTGTTGGCAATTGCGTTGGCTTGGATGGTCGGCGTGTTCATCGCGGGGATGAAAGCAGAAGCCGTGATGGCAGGCTTTCCGGCAACATTGTTTCTGACGTTGACGGGTGTGACGCTGTTGTTTGCGTGTGCTGAGACGAATGGCACGTTGCAGTGGCTGGCGCATAGTGCGGTTGGTTTATTGCGCGGCAATCATCGGTTGTTGCCAGTATTGTTTTTTGTGATTGCGATGGTGCTTTCGACCGTCGGGCCGGGGGCGATTGCAGCAGTCGCATTGATTGTGCCGATGGCAATGGCGATGGGCGAACGGGCGGGGTTGCCGCATTTCCTGACGGCTTTGATGGTGGCGAACGGAGCGAACGCGGGCAATCTTTCACCGATCAGCGCGCTCGGCGTCATCGCCAACACGAAGATGGCGGAAGGTGGCGTAGGCGGGCACGAATGGAAAGTTTGGTTTGCAAACTTCATTGCCCATGCGCTGGTCGCGGCGGTGGCGTATTGGTTTCTGGTGCGAAAGGTCACGAAAGAACCAGCCGCGCCAGCAACGGCAATCGAAACGCAATTCTCATTGACGCGCCCGCAAATATTGACGATTGCGTTTGTGCTGGCGTGGATCGTGGGTGTGCTGGCATTCAAACTGAATATCGGCTTGAGCGCGTTTGCCGTTGTTACGTTGCTGATTGTATTGCGAACGACTGAAGAAACGCAGGCATTGAAGAAAGTGCCGTGGGGCGTGATTGTGATGGTCAGCGGCGTTTCATTGCTGATTGCGTTGTTGGAAAAAACGGGCGGGATGGATCACTTCACAGCACTCATTGGCAAAGTGGCTTCGCCCGCGACGATCAACGGCATCATCGCCTTTATCACTGGTGTGATTTCGACGTACAGCAGCACTTCTGGCGTTGTGCTTCCGGCCTTCTTACCCATTGCCTCGAAGCTCGCCGGGCAAATCGGCGGCGGCGATCCGTTAGCCATCGCGCTCAGCATCAACGTCGGCTCGTCTATCGTAGATGTATCACCGCTTTCGACGCTCGGCGCGTTGTGCATTGCGACGGTGAGCGAGCCGAGTGACGCGAAAATCTTGTTTCGGCAATTGTTGTTTTGGGGCTTTGCGATGACGATGGTCGGTGCGCTGTTCAGTCAATTGTTTGCTGGTTTGTTGGCACGTGCGTAAGCTATCCAACTATGGACATTCGCCAAGCTCTCCAAGCCGAACATTCCAAACGGCAAACGGCGGCCATTGTCGAATATATTGGCGACGACGCAGACCGCTTTGCCGAGTTGATGCAGATTTTCTTTGCGGGTGAATATCGTCTGACACAGCGCGCGGCGTGGACGATGAATTATTGCGCTGTCCATCATCCATCGTTGATTCAGCCGTACTTGCCAAAGCTGCTGAAGCTCTTACAACGCGACGACCAGCACGATGCCGTGAAGCGTAACATCGCGCGGTTATTGCAGTACATTGACGTTCCCAAAAAGCTGCACGCGCAGGTGTATTCGTTATGTGTGGAGTTGGTGGATGATCCGCGCGAACCCGCCGCCACGCGCGTTTTTGCGATGACGGCGGCGGCGCGCATTGCGAAAATAGAGCCTGCGTTGCTGAGCGAATTGCGATTGATCGTCGAGCAACATTTGCCGCATGCGACAGCGGCGTTCAAGAAGCGGGCGCAGACGATTTTGTAGTCAAATTTCCGTCCCCCCTGACTTTGCCTGCCAGCGTTGCTAAAATAGCGCCTCTGAAAATGCAAACGAACTTTATGAACAACCCCGTCCTAACAGATAGTCACGGTCGCGCCATTCGGGATTTGCGAATTTCGATTACGGATCGCTGCAACTTCCGTTGCTTTTATTGCATGCCGACCGAAGCGATGGAATGGCAACCCAAATCTGAAATCCTGAGTTATGAGGAAATCATTCGGCTCACCGAAATTTTTGTGAGTCTTGGCATCACCAAACTCCGCGTCACGGGCGGCGAGCCGATGATTCGCCGCGACATTGAAGAGTTGATTGCCAAACTCGCGGCGATTCCCGGCGTCGAAGATTTGGCGATGACGACGAATGCGCATTTTCTGCGCGGACGTGCCGAAGGCTTGAAGAATGCGGGCTTGCAACGACTGACGGTGAGTTTGGATTCGCTGACGCCGGAGCGGTTTGCGTTGCTCACCGGAAGAAACGAATTGGCGCGCGTGCTGGACGGCATTGACGCGGCGATTGAAGCTGGTTTGCAGCCCGTCAAAATCAACAGCGTCACGATTCGCGGCGTCAATGACGATCAGGCGCTGGGCTTTGCGGAGATGGCGCGCGCGAAAGATGTTCACGTGCGCTTCATCGAATTTATGCCGCTCGACAATGGCAAGGTTTGGCGGCGCGAAATGGTCGTGCCGGGCGAAGAAGTGCGCGCGAAAATCCATGCCGTGTTTCCGCTTGTTCCAGTTGTCTCGACTAATCTCAGTGAAACGGCGCGGCGTTGGAAATTTGCCGATGGTGCGCCGGGCGAAGTCGGCTTCATCAATCCGGTCACGCAACCGTTTTGCGGGCATTGCAGCCGCATTCGTCTGACGGCGGATGGAATGATTCGGACGTGCTTGTTTTCGACGGTCGAGCACAACCTCAAACGCTTGTTGCGCGGCGGGGCGAACGATTGTGAATTGGTGGATTTCATCGTTGCTACTGTCGAACAGAAAGAGGCGCGACATCACATCAATGACGCTGAGTTCGTGCAGCCGCTGCGCACAATGTCGTGCATTGGAGGATAAAGTTTTCATGTCTGCTGTCATCGAAATTCCTCATACCGGTTCTACTCCTTCCAGCCTTCGTCGCTTTACCGTCAAAGACTATTACCGCATGCTCGAAGCAGGTATTTTGCACGAAGGTGATCGCGTCGAATTGATTCGCGGAGAGATCAGAACGATGTCACCCAAAGGCCCCAAACACGCATCAGGAAATAGCCGCACCAATCGCTACTTTACGAAGCTGTTGGGCGAGCAAGCGATCATTCGTATTCAAGACCCAATCCATATTGATGAGTATTCTGAGCCGGAACCCGATCTCGTGTTAGCGGAATTGGTCGAAGATGAATACGACTATCATCACCCCACGCCGGAGGAAATTTATTTGGTGCTGGAAATCGCGGACAGTAGTCTGGACTATGATCGTGACGAAAAGAGTAAGCTTTACGCACAGGCTGGCATTCGGCAATATTGCATTTTGAATGTGCGCGAACGTGAATTGGAAGAATACTCTCAGCCAAGCAGAGGCGGCTATCGTCGCAAGCAGACGTACACCGCAGAGCAAAGTTTTTCCCTCGTTGCTTTCCCGCATCTTACGGTCGAAGTGGGCGCTTTGTTACCCAGCCCCGGCAAGCCCAAACAACAACGCAAACGAAGATAATCCGCAGGCGTAAAAACCGTCTGATCTGAAGTGGATTTCATTTACGCGACCATTGAAAAAAAGGAGCCTCGCCACTACATTAACGAGGCAGAATTTGTGCAACCCCTGCGCACGATGTCCTGCATCGGAGGCTAAATGCTCTTTACAAAATCCCTCACCGGATGTTTGATCCTGTCGTTCCTGCCATTTCCCCTTTTCGCACAAACCAAAGCCGACAAAAAAGCCGCCCAGGAAGCCGCCCGCATTGCCCGGATGAAAGCCACCATCAGTGGCTTTGGCACGGGCGAAGAGGCGTTGATTGAAGTGAAACGCAAGGGCAGCAAAAAAGTGCAAGGCTACATCAGCACAGTCAAAGACGATTCGTTCGTTGTGGCGGACACAGCGGCGGCGCGTTCGTATGAAATTCGCTACAGCGAGGTGACCGTCGTCAAACCCTGGCAAGTATCGTCTGGCGGCCCAAGCTCCAAAAAATCCATTGTTTGGGGCACGCTGTTTATTGCCGGCATGACAGTCGTTGCGATTTTGGCCTACAAACGTTGCAAGCGATTAGAACGGGAAGGGAAGGTCTGCCCCGCGAATGAAGACGCTTTCTGAGGGCGTGCGACACTGTCGGTGTTAACGAAGCACAACCCTACATTGCTGTCGCTTTGGCGTGGCAACCTGTCCCTGCGGTCTACTTTTGCGCCGCGAGCCGTTCCTGTTCGGTGGCCCATTCGCGCGCGCGCATGCGGTGATATTGCGCGCTGGCTTCCGCTGCACGAATCAAGTGCCTGAGTTCGGCTTCTTCCCGTTCGGTTTGCTGCCGTAACTTTTTGACGTACGGATTTTCGCCCACCATTTTGGGCAGGACGGCGATCTTGCGCCGTTCGCGGGCAAATTTTGTCCAGAGGGCTTCAAGCTCGACCTGATGCGTGTGAGCTTGGAGTTCGTAGTCTTTGGCTTTGGCTTCGTGTCGCTCCATTTCGCGTTTGGCCAGCGTCGCATTGGCAATCGGGTTGGCGGGGTCGTTGACGGCATCTGCCGCCAGTACAACCGGCATGAACAAAGCCAACCCCAGAAGCCCCGTAGCGGCCAGGAAAAAATAACGAGTCAGGCGAGTTTGTGCGTTGATGGTCTTAGTCATAATTTTCTTCCTTTCAATAAAAAAGACCTTTTGCGTTTGTTTCGCAAAAGGTCTTGATCCGTCGAGTGCTAACTCACGCTGATGAACCGGGTTGCGGCGGGCAACCGTCTTGACGACTCATCAGACCTGGAAGGTGATCTACTCCCCTTAATTCCGAACGAGAAAAATAAGGGCGCACGAATCGTTGCAAAACTCGTGCGCCTCACCCAGTTGCTTGCTGCTCAACTCCCCACAAACCTAGTTGAGTGACAAGCCCTACAGCTTTGAGATTGGCAAGCAATGTGCCACAAACGAGAACCGCGCGTTTACAAGGAGTTAGCGGCTTTGGTCGGAAAAATCAAGGCAGCGCGATTGGGACATTCTGCGACAGCGACGTGGCAAACTGTCTCGGCTCGGCGTTACAGGATGACCTGCTCGCCGGAGAACGAACGCGCCTTTTCCTGTACACGGGAGGCCACCAGGCGGGCCAATTCTGTGTCCAGACCGGGCATCGCACGATATTTGGTGAAGACAGAGGTGAAGGCGAATTCCTGGGCCAGGCGTTCGGAACTCAGCTCCGGTCGCGCGCGATATTTGGCGAAGACCGAAGTCAACTCGAACGCTTGCACCAGCCGCTCCGCGCGCACCAGCACGGAAGCATCTTGTAACTGCGCGCTGGCACGGATTTCGCGCAGCGCATAGACGATGTGCTCCGGCCCCACGTCTACCACCACAAAGTCGTGAAACTCCTGGCAGGCGCGATGCAGTTCTTCAGCACTTTGCGCATAGGTGACGGTGTGAGGCGCAAGCCGCAGCAAAGCTTTCAGGCGCGGGAAATTTTCGATGCAGTCGCTCACCAGCAAAACCCGCACGGACGAGGCTCCATCATTACATTCCTTCCCAGGGGCCGTTTGCGTTGTCGCGTAGGTCAGCATTGGCGTAGTTCTCCTATGACTGGGGTTGTGTGAACAGGGCCGCGAACACCTGGCGCGCTTGCTGTTGTTGCGTTTCCCGGCGCTCCTGCACCCAGGCTCGGACGGCTTTGACCGTGCGATGCAGGGGCGCGGCTGGCGTTTCAGCGACATGCTGCGGCGGCTTGTTTTCGGGCCAATGATCGCGTTTGATCAGTCGAACGGTTTTCATCTTGATTCTCCTTTGGTTAACTCACGCTCAGTTGGAGCAAGCACTGTGCCGCAGCTTTGAGACCGCGATCTCAAGCAGTTAGAAAAGAGCAGGGAAACGGCCACTGCGAAAATTTGGCGCAGCACTGAGGCATCTTGAGACATCTCGATGGGGCCTGAACACAGCGTTGCCAAAAGGTCAGAAAGCCTTCTTCCCCCTTCGCCAAATGGCCTATTTCATTGTGCTTCCGTGCGATTACCGAAGCCTCTCCGCCTTCTTTGGAACGCCCTGGCACACCTCTTGCCCTAGCCTCAAGCGCAACGCAAAAGAGCAAGAGTCACGTTGCAAGCTATGTTGGGAATATTGGAAACAAGGATCGTTGATTACCTTGAACTTTGTACTTTAGGAGGAACGTTATGAGAAAGTTTGTTGTGTCAATTTCCGCTGCGTTACTGTTGTGCCTGTCCCTGATCGGAACCGCCCTCGCGAACGAAAAGAACCTGAAGAAAACGCTCACGCTCAATGAAGACGTGATGATCAACAACACACTCGTCAAGAAAGGCGAGTATCGTGTGACGTTCGATGCCAAGACCGAAGAAGTGACGCTCTCACGCGATGGCGATGTGGTTTTTACAGGCAAGGCGATGGTCGAAATGCGAGCAGAAAAAGCTCGCTACAACTCGGCTTCCTTCCGCTCCACGGAGAAAGGCAAGCTCCTGAATGGTTTCACTTTCGCGGGAGATCGTCGCGCTATTGTGTTAACAGAGACTGCGAGCAGCAGTGCTGGCGAACAATAGCCTTCATCAACTGCGAGTAAGCCAAAGCGCCCTGGTCGTTCGGTCAGGGCGCTTTGTATTGCGCTTCACTTTTTGGAAATCAAGAGGAGTCCAGCAAAGTAAAACGCAATGCCCAGCGCGTTCCAGCCCGATAGCTTTTCCTTGTACACCAGCAGTCCGACCGGAACCAGCACCAAACTAATCACCATATTCACCAGCATCGAAGTCACGCTGATTTGCCAGCCCTGCCGATACGCCAGCAGAAACCCCACTTCGACCAGCACCGCGCCCACGCCAATGCCATAGACGGCCCAATTCGCTTTCTTGAACGATTCCGTCAACGTGCCTTCCGCCGGATAGAGCCAATGACAAAGCAGGCAGAGCGCAATGCCGGCGAGATAGGCGATGATGATGACGAAATAAGCGTTGAGGCTTTTGGCCAGCGATTTCTGTGCGAACTGATACAACAAACCGCCCGCGATGATGAGCAAGATCGGAAAGTAAGTGACGTTCATGCCCCTTGAATAACAAAAAAGGCAACGAAGCTCAACCACGTCACACGACTGGTTCGCGTGCCGCTCAAAACGCGATAGAAGCGTCTTGCGCGCGGTATTCGTCCAGCTTGCGATGCAGCGTGCGGCGATCAAACCCCAAGATTTCGGCGGCGCGCGATTTGTTGCCGTTCGTGAGTCGCAGCGTTTCCAGAATGTATTCTTTCTCCAATTCCTGAATCGTCATGCGCCGTTCGCGTCCGCGGGCCAGCAACGTCGAAGACCGTCCGCCGCTGGTGATGCGCGTGGGCAAATCCTGCGGCGTGATGAGACAGCCTTCGGCCAACGCCATTGAGCTTTCTATCGCGTTTTCCAACTCGCGCACATTGCCGGGCCACGAATAGGCCGTCAGAATCGCCAACGCTTCGGGCGTCACGTTGAAGGGCGGGCTGCCCGAACGGTCAGCCATTTTGTTGAGGAAATGGTCAATCATCAGCGGAATGTCCAGCGGACGTTCGCGCAGCGGCGGAATGCGCAAATGAATCACGTTCAAGCGCCAATACAAATCTTCGCGAAACCGACCTTCGGTGACTTCCTGCTCCAAATCGCGATTCGTCGCGGCCAACACACGCACATTGATTTCGCGCTCACGATCCGCGCCGACGCGCCGCACCGTGCCTTCCTGCAACACGCGCAGCAGTTTCGGTTGCATCAGCAACGGCAATTCGCCCACCTCGTCCAGAAAGATCGTGCCGCCTTCGGCTGCTTCAAATAAACCGGCGCGCGCTTGCTTCGCGCCCGTGAAGGCTTGCCCGGTGTGGCCGAACAATTCCGACTCAATCAACTCGGTTGGGATGGCAGCGCAATTGACGGGGACGAACGCGCCTTTGCGGTCGGACATCTTGTGAATGGAATGCGCGAAGAGTTCCTTGCCCGTGCCGGATTCGCCGGTAATCAACACGGTGCTGTTGCTGCGCGCGGCTTTGGACAACAACTTGATGACGTCTTTCATCTGCCGCGACGCGCCGATGATTTGTGCGGGTGAGGCGGGGATTTCGCGGCGCAGCCGCGCCTGTTCGCGTTGCGGGGCGCTTTGTTCGAGCGCCATCGTGATGGCTTGCAGCAATTCGCTGGTCTCGAACGGTTTGGTCAAATATTGAAACGCCCCGTTCTTGACCATTTCGACGGCCTGCTCCACCGAGCCAAACGCCGTGATGACGATGACGGGAATTTCAGGGCGTTTGAGGCGCGCGAGTTTCAGCAATTCATCGCCCGTTAAGCCGGGCATATTGACATCCGTAATCAGTAAATCCAGATGCTCTTTCTCATTTTCCAACCGCGCCTGCGCGGCGGTTCCTTCGACGGCTACAATTGTTTCGTAGCCTGCATCCTCCAGGTCATCCTGCAACAAATCGCGCAGGTCGGCATCATCTTCTGCAATCAGAAAGCGCGCGCTCATACATGTACCTCCACCAGATTCGCGGCGGGCAGGTGCAGCGAAAACACTGCGCCGCCCGCCGGGTGATTGGCGGCTTCGAGTTGACCGCCGTGTTCTTGGACAATGCGACTGGACACCGCCAACCCCAGCCCCGTGCCGTGTGTGATGTCTTTGGTCGTGAAAAACGGATCGAAGATATGCTCCAAATGCTCCGGGGGAATGCCGGGGCCGGTATCGGAAACTTTGATGACGACCCTGGGGCTGCTTTCGCCTCTGCTGTGGTCGGTTTGGCATTCCAGCTTGAGTTGCCCGCCGTTGGGCATCGCCTGGATCGCGTTCTGGCAAATATTCATCAGGGCTTGCAAGATCAGCCCTGCATCAATCTCTACGGTCAGTTCTTCTTCCGTCGCCGTTGGTGCGCAAACCAGTTCGATTTTGACGTCGTTGCGCGCGGCGCTGAGTTCGACCGCTTCGATGACCTCGCCCAGCAACTCACGCAGCTTCACGCGCTGGCGTTGCAGGTTGTACGGGCGCGAAAGATTGAGCATTTGTCGCACGAGGCGCGCGATACGTTCGGTTTGCGTGCGAATGATCGTCAGGTTGCGTTGTCGTCGTTCCAGCGGCGCGTCGTGGCGCTCCAGCAATTGTTTCGCGCGCCCGTCAATCACATGCAACGGCGCACCGACTTCGTGTGCCACGCCGGCGGCCAGGCGTCCGACAGCGGCGAGACGTTCGCTGTGGCGCAGTTTGCGTTCTAACTCCAAACGCTCTTCGGTTTCGCGTGCGAGGGCCGCGCGTTGTGCCGCCAATTGTTCGGCCATGTGGTTGAACTCTGCGCCCAGTCGCGCCAATTCTCCGCTCGCTCGTGTGACCGTGACGCGGTGCGAGAGATCGCCTTTGCCAATCGCGATGGCCCCGTCCAGCAAGGACTGCACTGGGCGCGTCAGATTGAAATGCAACACGAGCGAAGCCGCTAACAAAATGATCGCGGAGAGCGACGCCGCCGTCACCGCAATGGTGCGCCGCTCTTGCACCAATTCGGCGCGAATAAACGAAATTTGTTGGGCAATCTCAATCGCACCGACGACCGTGCTGCCATTTTGCAGCGGCGCGATGACCGAGAAAACGTCTTGATTATTGATTTGACGAATAACCTCTTTGGGTTGCTTTTCTTGAAGGGCGCGTTTGACTTCGCCGGAATAAGTGATTTCGCCCGCCGTCAAACTGTTGGAGACGACTTCGACATTGCCTTCAGCATTGAATAAAATCGCGCCGTAAATCTCGGTGTTTTCGCTGAGCCGATTGATGAGCCGTTGTGCATCCAGACGACGACCGCTGGCATAATTTTCTTCCAGTGCGATGCGTAACGTAGCCGCGTGCGCCCGAATATCATCTTTGGCGGCGGCCATCAAATTCGTTTCGCTTTGGCGCAGAATCAAAAAGGTGGCGATCAACATCACGGCGTTGACGCTCAGAGTCAAAATAATAATCAGGCGTGTGCTGATTTTCATAAGTCGTCCTTCTCCAAACCGATTGTCTCCCACCTGCTTGAAGTCGTGCTCCCTAGCGAATGGCGTACCATTGCCCGCTGGTCTTGCGGCACACTCATTGCAACCTGTATTCTTTTTCCTACGCTTCGATTTTCCACGAACAGGCACAACAATGAAACTTGTCGGGCAGCTTTTTCTTCTTACCTTGCTCTTTTCTCTTGTGAATTCTACTCCAGCGCAAACCACAGCGCCGCGTGAGGACAATCAATTTTGGAACGAAACACAACTCATCAAATCGCTGAGCAAAGACAAAGACCTCATCATCATCGGCGTGCTGCGCATCGGGCGCGATTTCGTGCGCCCGGTGGACGAACGCATCGGCGCAGGTCTGGCCTTCAAGCCGAGCCAGTACCTGACGATCATGCCCACATACGTGTACGTGGATCAGCAGCCCTTTGCCGGGCGACGCATCCAGGAACATCGCCTGATTTTCAATGCCACTGCGAAGTTCAAGCTCGGCGAACTCACCTTTACCGACCGCAATTTGATCGAACGCCGGGTGCGTCACGCGAGCCGCGATTTCACGGTCTATCGCAACCGCCTGCAACTGGATTACCCGGCCCGCCTCGGCGCGTTCCAATTCAAACCTTTTGTCGCCGACGAAATCTGGTATTCCACTCAACAAGGGCAGCAAGGCCGCCAGGGCTGGTTTCGCAATCGCATTGCGGCAGGCATCATTAAGCAATTCGGCGAACGATTCAATGCCGAATTGTTCTACCTGCGGCAAACGGATGGTATCTCCTTTCCGGGGGATGTCCACGCACTCGGCACATTGCTGCGCGTCTATTTGCCTTGAAATCCTGCTCCTGGATTGTCGCACAATGTCCCAACGGTGCGACAAATTGTCTCACTGCTTTTACCTCGCCCTAGCTCATCCTCAACAAAATCAACGAGTTCACGCCTGGCCTGCAACTTGCACATCCTGAAGCTGCGAATCATTGGTTGTTTCATTGTCCACCTCTGGGCAACGAAAGGGCGGTGGGAGAAATACCCATCGCCTTACTTTCTTTTCTTCACAAGGAGAATTAAGCGTGGAAAAGCTGGTACGCGGAATTCACAAATTCCAAACAACACATTACAGCGAACATCAGGATTTGTTCTCGCAATTATCCAAAGGGCAAACGCCCGAAACCTTGCTCATCACCTGTTCCGATTCGCGCATTATGCCGGGGCTACTGACCCAATCCAAACCGGGCGATCTCTTCGTGCTGCGCAATGCGGGCAACATTGTGCCGCCGTATGGCGCATCGAGCGGTGGCGAAGGGGCGACGATTGAGTATGCCGTCGCGGCGCTGAACGTTGGTCACATCGTTGTGATGGGGCATTCGCATTGCGGCGCGATGAAAGGGCTGATGAACCCAGGAGACTTGACGAGTTTGCCGCTCGTGGCCGAGTGGCTGAAGCACGCTGAAGCTACCCGCCGCGTGGTCGTCGAGAACTATCAAGACTGCACGGGAGTAGATCAACTCAATGCCGCGATCAAGGAAAACGTGCTGGTACAACTCGACAACCTGCGCACTTATCCGGCGGTGGCGGCCCGCCTGGCCAAACGCAATCTGACCTTGCACGCTTGGATTTACCAAATCGAGAACGGCAACATCCTGGCCTATGATCCTGAGAAATCCCAGTTTGTGCCCGTCACAGCGGATTATGTGGCGACCGCTTTTTCGCCAAGACCTCGTGTCGTGAATCAACCACTAGAACGCGCGGCGTAATACCGACTGACTTGATGAATGTGACTTGACTGCGCGCGCGACGATTTTCAACTGCATTTATTTTTGACGCTGACGAATCAAAAACTCATGTATCAAGGAGATGTGACAACTCATGCAAGCGACTATAGAAATGAAGGGAGGCGTCCCTTCCACCGCTGACGCGACCACTGCGTTTGACCAACTTTCCCTCTTCCAACGACTAACATATTTTCTCAATCCCTTTGACGCCCGGTTTGAAGACCTGACCAAAGGGAATTGGATGCTCAATGCCTGGCGCGACACCAGTGCTGGTTTGATCGTGGCGATGATGGCGATCCCGATGGCCATGGGCTTTGCGATGGCATCGGGCTTGCGGCCTGAACACGGCATTCTGGCCGGCGCGATTGCAGGCTTAGTCGGGGCCCTGTTCACCGGTTCCAAGTACAATGTCTATGGCCCGGTCGCGGCACTAATCCCCGTCATTGCGGGCATCATGACGACCTATCGCACGCCCGACAATCCCTACGCGGGGCACAGTTATTTGGTATTGATATGCATGGCTTCCGCGCCAATCCTGATGCTCTGCGGTTGGCTCGGTTGGGGGCGCATTGCCAATCTCGTGCCGCATTCGATAGTTGTCGGTTTCAGCGTCGGCATTGCGGTTACGATTGCGCTGACGCAGCTTGGCGAAGTGTTGGGCTTGAAAGCCACGCTAAATGGCAGCTTCTTTGAAAAGATGAGCATCCTGGGTGCGAACCTGCATCAATTTAATTGGGCGGCGCTGTTGTTGGGGGCGCTGACATTTTTGATGACGCGCTATCTGCTGAAGATTTCGCTCTATATGCCTGCGCCGTTAATTGCATTGGCCGTCTGTACGATCTTGTCTTTGACTGTGCTGAGCAGCAAAGGGTTGACGACGATCAGCGCGAAGTACGGTCAGATTCCGACCGACTTCTTTGTGCTGACGCCGCCTGCATTGCCCGCGATGAATGCGGCGATCATCGGCGAGTTGCTCTACTACGCCGTTGCCTTTGCGTTTGTGTGCGGGTTGGAAAGCATTCTGGCCGCGCGCATGGCGGATCGCATGGCGAATAACACAGGCACGCAATTCAACCCGAACAAGGAATTTTTTGGGCAAGGCTTGCTGCAATTCTTTGTGCCGCTGCTGAACGGCATGCCGATGTCCGGCGCGTTGGCGCGCACGGCGACCAACGTCAAATTGGGCGCGGTCTCGCCGCTCTCTGGCATCATGAAATGCATGCTGAAATTGGTGCTGGCGTATTTCCTGGCGCGCTACCTGGAAATGGTTCCGATGGCGTGCATCGGCGGCATTCTGTTGTGGGTCGCCTTCAATATGATCAAGCCTGCCGAGATCAAAGAAGTCATGGCCATCAATCGTTTTCACACGGGATTGATGGTTTACACCGCAGCGATGGTGATTGTGGCAGGGTTTTTGCCTGCAGTGTTGTCGGCGGTTGTGATTTACGCGGTGCTGTATCGTTTCTTCGACAAACCACAGACGCACGCACAACCGATCAAAACCAAAGAAGCCTACGTCGCATCGGGCGATTGATAAGGTCAAAATAGCTTTGCTGGGATTTTTCCGAAGCCCTTCGCAATTGGGTTGCGAAGGGCTTTTGCTTTGCCCGAACACCTCACGTCGCCTAACCTGAGTGTCGCATCTTGTCTCACTTGTGCGACAAACTTCCCCAACAAAAAATGCAGCGAGTGCCAGAAAGCCTTGAAAAATAAGGATTCCGGCGTGGCACAGTCATTGCCATACTACGAGTGTCACATCATGCAGTTGCTGATTCGTCAGCGTCCGCTCTCGCGCCCATTTGGGCGCGAGAGCTTTTTTGCCCAAACATTTTTTATTGTCATCTTGTATTGTCATCGAACAGGAGCGATTGCAAACCTATGAACTCTCAAGCTGCTACAACAGAACCGAACACAGGCAATAAATATCTCAGTGACTTTCTCGCCTCGATTGTGGTCTTTCTGGTCGCCTTGCCGTTGTGTATGGGCATTGCCATCGCTTCGGGCGTGCCGCCTGCGTTGGGTCTCATCACAGGCATTGTGGGCGGGTTGGTCGTCGGCGTGTTGGCGGGCAGCCCGTTGCAAGTGAGCGGCCCGGCGGCAGGCTTGACTGTGCTCGTGTGGGAAATGGTGCAGCAACACGGCCTTGGTATGTTGGGAGCTATCGTTTTATTGGCAGGCGTCCTGCAAATGCTGATGGGCGTCTTCAAGATGGGCCAATGGTTTCGCGCCATTTCGCCTGCGGTTATACAGGGCATGCTCGCAGGCATTGGCGTGCTCATCATTGGCTCACAAATTCATGTGATGGTAGATGACGGGCCGAAAGGCAGCGGCTTGACCAACCTGCTCTCGATCCCGGAAGCCATTTACAAGGGCATCTTCCCGCTCGACGGTTCGTCTCATCACATTGCGGCGGCGGTCGGATTGGTGACCATCGCGCTGATCGTTGCCTGGAGCTATGTGCCGAAGAAATTGCAGATGGTTCCTGCCCCGCTCGTGGCGATTGTCGTCGTGACGCTGGGAGCGATGTTGTTTCAATTGCCGATCAAATACGTGAATGTTTCCAGCAACCTGTTCGCTGAAACGCAATGGCCGACAATGAGCGCGCTGGGCAATTTGTTGAATGGGTCGGTCATCGCTTCAGCCATCGCCTTATGCTTTATTGCCAGCGCCGAAACGCTGCTCTGTGCGACCGCCGTAGATCGCATGCATCAGGGCGAGCGCACGAAGTACAACAAAGAATTGTTTGCGCAAGGCGTTGGCAATGCGGTTTGTGGTTTGCTGGGCGCTTTGCCGATGACGGGCGTGATTGTGCGTAGTTCGGCGAACGTGCAGGCGGGCGGCAAGACGCGATTCTCGGCGATTTTGCACGGAGCCTGGATTCTCGGTCTGGTTGCGCTTGCCCCCTTCCTGCTCAATAAGATTCCAACGACCGCACTCGCCGCAATTTTGGTCTATACCGGCTTCAAGCTGCTTTCGCCCAAAGCCATACGCGAGTTGAAGCCATACGGGTGGGCTGAGGTCGGAATTTATTGCGCCACGCTGGTGGGCATCGTGGTCACCAACTTGCTGGTCGGTGTGCTGATTGGTTTGGGACTCGCGCTCCTCAAGTTGCTCTACACGTTTTCGCAGCTTGAGGTTCGTATGCACACCGAACCAGCCTCGAACGAAACCACTGTTGTACTGAACGGCGCAGCGACGTTCGTCCGTTTGCCTAAGCTGGCGGCGGCGTTGGAATCCATTCCGGCAGGCACAAACGTTAGATTGGACGTGGATCAGTTGAGCTACATTGATCATGCGTGTTTGGATTTGATTGCCAATTGGCGCAAACAACATGTCGCGCGTGCAGGGCAAGCGGATGTGCCGCTGGCAGATTTGCAGCAACGCTATCACGAACGCGAACCTGCGACCTTGTCGGCGACAACGCCGACACTGGTTACTGAAGCTGGGCGGTAAGCTGGAAAAGTTTGGGGCGCACTGTGCGCCCCAAACTTTTGAGGAGACACCAAGATGAAAATTTTGATCGGAGTAGATGATTCGAGGTTCAGTCAAGCTGCCGTAGACGAGGTCGCGCAACGTTCATGGGACGTCGGCACGCAGGTCAAAATCGTTTCCGCCGTAGACGATTATGTTGCTTCCGCCGACGACAACAATCAGTACGAAATTGCCCGCCGCGCCGTAGATCGCGCGGTGGAAACGTTGCGCCACAGCCACAACCAGTTCAAGTTGAGTGGCGAGATCGTCGAAGGCGCTCCCAAAGAAGTCATTCTCCGCGAAGCCGACACCTGGGGCGCGGACTTGATTGTCGTCGGCTCGCACGGACGACGTGGATTGGATCGTTTCCTGCTCGGCTCGGTTTCGCAAGCAGTGGCCTTGCATGCCAACTGCTCGGTGCAAATCGTGCGCCTACCTACGCGGACTCCGGCAACGTAAAAAAAGCGGTGAAGCTCGGAGTGAGCTTCACCGCGTCAAAGAGTCCATCAACTAAGCACCTATAGAAGTAACTCGTAAAAAATCGCTATTGGCCGCGCGAGGTGAAAAAGTAGCTCAGGCCAATGATGAATGTGTTTTGGTTATTCTTCGTCACGCCCGCCGAGTTCGTGAAGAACTTCTGATTCGAGAAGTCGCGGCGATATTCAAAGCGTGAGATGAAATTGTTCGCCAGTTTGATTTCCTGCGTCAGCGTGATGTCTTTCACGGTTTGCGCTGTACCCGTCCGCAAGCCCTTGTCGTCGTGCAGCACTTCAAAGCGCGGTGAAAACGCCAGCTTGTCGTTGAAGGCGTAACGGAAATAACCAGCAAACCCTGTCCAACTCCCACGCGCGCCCGTGTTGTCACCGTCACGGCCATGCACGAAGTTGCCCAGCAGCGTGAATTTGTCCGTGACATAAACGGTCGCCACGGTGTCGGCAATATGCCGCCAGTTATCGCGCGCAGACACGGCAGGGACATTGGCGAGCGGCGCTTCCGGCCCGGACATGAACGTTTGCGTGAGCGCAAATTTCTTAGTTGGGGTTAGTCCCAATTGCACGCCGACCGTCTTGCCGTTCTTCACGTTGTTTTCAAACAAATTGTCCCAGCCGTTGACGAGAAAGCCTGTCACCGCGACTTTGTCATTGAACGCATATTTGGCGCGCAAACCCGTGTGATAGTACGGCCCATACGTGAACAGCCACGCGCGCGAGTAGTTGAAGTTATCTTTCGTGTCCACGACTTCTGCGCCAATGGGCGTGTAGAATTTGCCGAAATCAATCGTCAAACCGCCGGGCGCGACATAGCTGCCGTAGGCTTGCAGAATATGTTTCGTCGCGTCGTTGCGGCTGGAATCGCTGACCGAGATGATGCGGTCAACGGTTTCGCCTGCGGCCAGATCAATGCGGAAGCCGAGCGGGCTATCCACCGAGTTTTTCTTTTCCAAACTGATCTTGCCCATTTGCAAACTGAAAGCATTGTGGCGCACGTCGAAGGCACGGCCTTGCGTGAACATATCTACTTTGTTGTTGTTGTAGCTGTAGTAGCCGTCCACGATGCCGCTAACCTCGATGTCTTTCAGAAAACCGAGGAAGCCTTCGTTCTTCTTCACTTCTTCTTTGAGCGTGGCGACTTCTTTCTTGAGATCGTCCTGAGCCGCGATCACGGCTGCCGGAGTGCTGCTCGTCGCCGTTGCTTTCGTCGCTTCCGCCGCCGTCACTTTCGCGAGCTTTTCTTCGAGTTGACGAATGCGCTCTTCCAACGCATTGACCGTTTTTTCCAACTCTGTTGGATCAATCGTCTTTTTCGTTGGCTCCGCTTTGTTCGCCGTGGCCGTTTTGGGAGAATCGTTCGCAGTGGCTTTGAGTGCCACGAGTTGTTGCGCGAACGCGGGATTGAGCAATAACCAGGCCGCTACGCAGCCGGATAACAATTGAGTGAATGTACGCTTGTTCATGATGTGCAGAAACCTTTCTTTGTTCCTGCCCGGTCGCGCTTGAATCATCAACAGGATGACTTCATACTTGGCGACACCGGACAGTCTTACATGATCCTAATTCCTGGGGCTGTCTGTTGCGTGGGAGCTTCGCACGATTGCTGTCCAGGCCCGTGCCAAGCTCCCAGTTTCAGGTTGCGACAATTACACGGCCTGCTCGCCGTGTTCGCCCGTGCGGATGCGGATGGCATCTTCGATGTTGAAGACGAAGATTTTGCCGTCGCCGAATTTGCCCGTGCGTGCGGCCTTGCTAATCGCCTCCAATGCGCCTTCCGTGACATCGTCATCCAGCACCAATTCCAGTTTGATTTTCGGCACGAATTCCACTTTGTATTCGCTGCCGCGATAAACTTCCGTGTGGCCCTTTTGGCGGCCAAAGCCACGCACTTCGCTGATCGTCATGCCTTGCACGCCGAGGGCTTGCAGCGCGTCTTTGACCGTTTCCAGCAGATGGGGGCGAATGATTGCTTCAATTTTTTTCATAACAAAATTCTCCTGAGAAAAGGTAGCGCGATTTGCCAAATCGCGTTACCTCACTAACCTTTGGCCTCCACCATTTCACCAATGGTGGACATAGATGCGCTGCCCGTCACCGTTCCCAACACGCCCAAGTCGGCATCCAGGTTGTAGCCTTCTTCGCCGTGTTGGCTGATGTCGAGTCCTGACAGTTCATCTTCGCCGCTGGCACGTACGCCAATCGTGACATCAATGACTTTCAGGAGGATGTACGTCACCACCATCGTCAGCACAATCGCAATCAACGCGCCCAGAAATTGATTCAGCACTTGCGACGGATTGCCTTCGAGCAAGCCGCTCGGCAACGCACCTCCGTTCGCGTCTTTGAAGACCGTGTTGACCGCGCTGTTCGCAAACACGCCCGTCAGAATTGCGCCCGTGAAGCCGCCGATGCCGTGAATACCAAAGGCATCCAACGAATCGTCATAGCCCAGACGCTTCTTCACTTCGGTGACCGCGACGAAGCAAACCACGCCCGCGATAAAGCCGATAATCAAGGCCGACATCGGTGTCACGAAACCAGCCGCTGGCGTGATGCCGACGAGTCCCGCGACCGCGCCGGAAATGCCGCCCAACACGGTTGGTTTGCCGAGCCGGAACCATTCCACCACCAACCAGCCGAGCGCCGCGGCTGCTGCGCCGAAGTGCGTCGTGACAAAAGCGTTGGAAGCCAAACCGCCCGCTGCAACTGCGCTGCCCGCATTGAAGCCGAACCAGCCGACCCACAGCAAACACGCGCCAATCACGCTCAGCACCAGGTTATGCGGCGCGAACGGCGTCTTGGGATAGCCGATGCGCTTGCCTAAAAACAGCGCGCACACCAGCGCCGAGAAGCCCGAAGAAATATGCACGACCGTGCCGCCCGCGAAGTCGAGCGCCGGAATTTTGCCGCCAAGAAATGCGTTGAGTAAGCCGCCATCGCCCCACACCATGTGCGCCAGCGGGAAGTACACAATCACTGCCCACAACGTACAGAACGCGAGCATCGCGCTGAATTTCATGCGCTCCGCAAACGCGCCTGTAATCAGCGCCGGAGTGATGATCGCAAACATCAACTGAAAGACCATGAACGTCAGATGCGGAATCGTCCCGGCATAGGCGGACGGCTCCGTGCCGACGCCTTTCAGGAAAAGATAATCCAGTCCGCCGATGAAGGAACTCCCTTTCGCGAAGGCAATGCTGTAACCAAAGATGGCCCAGACGACCGTAATCACGACCATCATGATGAAGCTTTGCATCATCGTGGCCAGCACGTTTTTCCGCCGTACGAGACCGCCATAAAACAGCGCCAGCCCAGGGCCGGTCATCAGCAAAACTAAGGCTGAGCAAACCAGCATCCAGGCGTTGTCGCCTGCGGTCTGTGCCGCAGCGAGCGCGCTTTCAGCTTTCGCCAACCGTTCTTCCAGCGTGGGCGCGGGGGCCGTCTGTGCCCACGCCACGACGGAACAGAGCAGCAATGATAAGGGGATCAACATCCGACTCATCAGATGAATTTTTTTGCGAAGTGAGTTCATAAAGTTAAGGCTCCTGATTTGATTTGGTAATGAAGACTTCAAGTTCAAGCTTCATCGGTTCCCAGTGTCTGACGGATTGCCGCTTCAATCGCGGGCAATTGTTCGTCGCTCAATTTCGCACCCGCCGCGTCGGTGACATAAAAAATATCCAGCGCCAGGTGCTTTTCGGTGGCGACTTTGGCGAACCCGATGTCGAGACTCAGCGCCGACAAAGCGTTCGCAATTTTGTAGGCCAGCCCTAATCGGTCGGGCGTGGTGACTTCGAGAATCGTGCTGCGCGAGGAAGATTGATTGTCCCAGGCAAACTTGGTGCTCAACTTATCGGTCAACCAACTGCGCTTGCGCGATTTCATACGCGCGGAATGCGCCTTGAGCTTTTTCTCGACCGCCGTTGCGACATCTATCTCGCCACTCAACGCGCGTTTGATCGCCACGTCAATTTGTTCCCACCGCAAAGGGTCGCTCAGCGGTTCGCTGACGGTGTCGCAGACCTTGAACGAATCAATCGCGACGCCGTCATTGCGCGTGTTCAGATGAACACTCAGGATGTTGACGCCTTGTGCTGTCAGCGTCCCGGCAATCGCCGCGAACAAACCGCGTCGGTTGCGCGCGCATACGTGCAAATCGGTGCAACGCGCTTGCGTATTCACGCGCCAGCTTGTGCGCACCACGCGCGAGTTGAGCGAATGCCCTAGACGAATATGTTCGATAATCGTTTGCGGCGAAGTGAAGCGCGCGTAATCTTCGGGCAACAACCGAAAGTGATCCTGCACTTCATCAATGCCAACCTCGCTCGCCAACATCAACGCGATGTGATTGCGCAGTTGCTCAACAGCCGCTCCGGCCTGCGGTTCGGGCGCGATGATCGCGCGCGTTTTCAAATACAACTCCCACACCAGCGCATCTTTCCATTCGTTCCAAACGCCGGGGCCGACCGCGTTGATGTCAGCGTAGGTCAGCAACGTCAACAGGTTCAGGTTGTCCAAAGTCTTAACTGTCCCAGCAAAATCCTGAATCACTTTTTCGTCTGACAAATCGCGGCGTTGCGCGATGTGCGAGAGCGTCAAATGTTGCTTGACCAGAAAGCGAATTTGTTTTTTCGTGGCATCGTCCAATTGCAATCGCGTGCAAACGCGCTCGGCAATTGCCAGCCCTTTTTCCGTATGTCCGCCGCCCAGGCCTTTGCCGATGTCGTGAAACAACAAGCCCAGATGCAGCGTCGCGGGATCGGTGATTTCGTTGTACAAGTGGCGATAGCGATCCAACGTGCGCACGCGCGAATTGTGCAATTCGTCCAGCACTTCAATCGCCCGCAACGTGTGCTCGTCCACCGTGAATTTGTGGTACAAATCGTGCTGCACCAAACAGGTCACGCGCCCGAATTCCGGCAGATACTTGCCGAGAAAGTCCATCTCGTGCATTTGCCGGAGCGCCGCCGCCGCTTTGCCTTTGACGCGCAGCATTTTCAAGAACGATTGCGCAACTTCGGGCGAAGAGCGAAACGTGCGATTCACGAGCGGCAGATTTTCCTGAATGCGTTCCTGCAACGTCGCGCTCAGCGTCGCGCCTGTGGCTTGCCCATAGCTGAACGCCAGCATCAATTTGTTCGCGTCCCAGCTTTCGCTTGCTTGCTCCAATTCGAGTGTGCCATCGCGCATCACGAAGCCGCCAATCGCCGCGAAATTGCGCAGCTTGCTGAGCCAGCGACTTTTTTCCTGACTCGCCACCGCCTGCTGCCAATGCGTGCGGCAGAGCCGATGCAAGCGCCGCGCGTGCAGGTAATAATCGTGCATGAACAATTCCGACGCGCGTTGTTCCGGGGTGTCCACGTAGCCGAATTCCGGCGCGAGTTGCATTTGCAAATCCAGCGTCAACAAATCAGTTTTGCGCCCCGTGATGAAGTGCAACGCATTGCGCACGCGCAGCAAAAAATCGTAGGCCGCGATGATCGCTTTGGCATCGCGTTCCGGGATGCTGCCCGGCGTCGCCAGGTCCGTTAACTTGCCGTGCCCGTAGGCCACGCGCGTGATCCACAACAACGAATGCAAATCGCGCAAGCCGCCAGCCGACTCTTTGAGATTCGGTTCTTGCAAGCACGGCACGGCTCCAAATTTGGCGTGGCGGGCATTCGCTTCTTCGACCAATTCATCCAGAATCGCGCGCCGATTTTTGCTGACGATAGTTTCCTCCAACCGCGTCGTCAAACTTTCAAATAGCTCGCGGCTGCCCCAAAGCAACCGTGCATCAAGCATCGCGTTGCGCGTGATCGCGTCTTCTTTGGCGGCGGTCAAACATTCATTCAAAGAGCGCACGCTGTGCCCGACCGCGAACCCGACATCCCACAGCGCATACAAAATATCTTCGTTGAGCGTTTCCGCGTTGTCGGCATCGCCGCGCCCATAGACGAACAACAAATCAATGTCCGAGAACGGCGCAAGCTCCTGACGACCGTAGCCGCCGAGCGCCACAATCGCGACATTCAACGAGCTTTCAGCAAAACCATTTTTCGTGCCGACCATATTGGCCAGCCGTTGAATCAGCAAATCCACAATCAGACTGCGCGCCGAAGCGATCAACTCGCCGCTCAAACCGAAGCGATGACGCATATACAACCGCTGCGTTTCGGTTTTGATGAACTTCTTGAGCGCCACCAGCCGTTCTTCTGTCGTCGCGTGACGCTCAATGCGCCGCAGCTTTTCTCCGGCGTGTCGTTCTATCGTCTCAAAATTGATTTGCATTCCTCTCTCACTCGCTTAACTACAGAAGTAACTCGCGCTGGTTCTGATGGTCAGCGAGTCGCCGGTTCGTAGTGCAAGCCCGATGCCAAACCTGCACCCCAGCCCAACAAATCCACGAAACCCCTGTCAATATTGCCTTTGAGCGCGCCTGAGGGACTAACGGCAACCCTTTGCGGCCAGCCTCGTCAGCCACGTTTTTGTGTGTTTACTATGTGAAAATGACAATTCTGTAAGAACTGATCTGTACTGTGGACGGCGCTTGTTGGCGGCTCTGGACAGGATTTCATGGCGAGCCAACAGGTTTCCAGGTTTGATCTGACGAAAATGTTGGAATGGTGGCTGCTGGTTACGGATTTGTAGGTTACGGAAGGCGGAAGGGAAGGTGAGAGGTAGCGCGGCGTTGCCGTGCTACCTCCCGGTCGCAGCCGTCAGGCTGCCGGTTTGGGCGCAGGCGGGGGCAAGTCGCGGGCTTCGACTGTAGATTTCCAGCCCTGCCGCGAATGCGAGCCATCGCAAAACGGTTTGTTTTCCGAATGACCGCAGCGGCAAAGCGAAATCGTGTTGCGACCGCCGAGGCCAAAGACGTTGCCGGCCGCGTCTTTCAGTTCAATGTCGCCCGTAATGCGCAAGGGGCCATTGTTATTGCAAGTAATTTCCACTGACATTTGTCATCTCTCCTTTTGCTGATTTGATAATCTCGGTTGCAAGCCACTGGCTTACGTGGAAGGTTTATAGCCGATGGGGGCAGAAAACACAAAACCACCTTAGGCCTCTTTCTTGCGCGGTAATTTGAGCAGCATCGCCAATATTCCTGCGAGCAAAATACACACCGTCAGAAACCACATCCCGCTGGTGTAGGATTTGGTTTCGCTACTTAATTGTCCCACGACCTGCGGGCCGAAATACCCGCCCAGATTGCCAAACGAATTGATGAGTCCAATCGCGGTGGCCGCCATTGCCGAGGTCATAAACGCCGTCGGCCACGTCCAGAAAACCGGCAGATACGCATGCACTCCAATGCCCACAAAACAGAAAAAGACTACGACCAGCACCAGGTTGCTGCCCGACAGAATGCTCAGCGCCAGCGCCAGCGCCCCCAATAACATCGGCAACACCGTGTGCCAGCGGCGTTCACCGGTTTGATCGGAGTGTTTGGCATTCCACAACATCGCCACCAACCCGCACACGTAGGGCAGCATGGCAATCAATGTTTGTTGGGTCTTGGAAAGCCCCGGCATGATGGCGGTGATCGAAGGGATGAAAAATTGCAAGCCGTAATAGCCCGTCACAATGCAAATGTAAATCAGTGCCAGCAGGATCGTTTCTTTTTTGGCCAGCGCCTTTTTAATCTCCTGCCACATCGTCATGTGCCCGGCAGCTTGTTTCTCGCGCCGTTCACGTTCCAGTTCGTCGCTGATCCATTTCTTTTCATCTTCCGGCAGCCATTTTGCTTCGTGCGGCCAATCGGTCAAATAAAACAACACGACAAAGCCGAGAATGACTGAGGGAATGCCTTCGAGGATATAGACCCAGCGCCAGCCCGCAATGCCGCCCCAATTGACGCCATGCATAATCCATTGCGAGAGCGGAAAGCCGATGATGGACGCAATCGGCAAGCCGATCATAAATTGCGACTTGGCCTTCGCGCGGTCGGCGTAGCGAAACCAATGCGAAAGATAAACAATAATGCCAGGAAAGAACCCCGCTTCCGCAATGCCGAGAATAAACCGCAGCACATAAAACTGCTGCACCTCGCACGAACAGTTTTGCATATTGGGAGGTTTCCCACCCCACAACGCCGTAACCCAGCCCAGCACGGTCGTGAACGGACGAAACACCGCGCACCAATCCACCACACAGAGGAAATTCAAATAGGGCGTGCCAATCAATCCCATGATCGAGGCGACGATGCCCCACGAAATCATAATGCGCGCAATCCATTTGCGCGCGCTCCATTTTTCGACGATCAGCGTGCCCGGAATTTCGAGCAGAAAGTAGCCGATGAAGAAAATCCCCGCGCCGATGCCGATGATCGCGTCGTCAAAGCCCAAGCCGCCTTCGCCCGCCGCTTTCTTCATATCCAGCGCCGCGACGCCGACATTCGTGCGATCAATGTAGGCGAGGAAATACAGCAATAAGAGAAAGGGCATTAAGCGCCAGGTGATGCGCTTATGCGCACGCTCCGCCACGGATGAAAGTGATGCAGTTGATGGGACAGCTTGCTCCATGTCTTTGAGTCTCCGGTTTCGTTTCAGTTTCGCTTCAGAAGTTGAAAATGCAGGATTGAAAACGCGTGGCTATGCTACCTGAGAAATGGTAAAAGACAAAGGCACAGCCCGCGTATGCGGGAGAAAAAAGAAGGCTCGCCATCAAGCCAACAACTCTTTGACCACCAAGCCGTGAACATCGGTGAGGCGAAAATCGCGCCCGGCATAGCGATATGTCAGTCGTTCGTGATCGAAGCCCAGCAACTGCAACAACGTCGCGTGCAAATCATGCACGTGAACCGGTTTTTCCTGCGCCGCAAATCCGAATTCATCCGACGCGCCATGCACATAGCCTTTCTTGATGCCGCCGCCCGCAAGCCACATCGTGAAGCCGTGATTGTTGTGGTCGCGTCCCCACGTCGCTTCATCCGTGCCGCCCGATGCGCCCGTCAATTCGACAACCGGCGTGCGTCCGAACTCGCCGCCCCAAATCACCAACGTGTCATCGAGCATCCCGCGTTGCTTCAAATCCGTGAGCAGCGCGGCAATCGGCTTGTCCGTCGCGGTCGCCAATTGCCGATGACTCGTGACCAGGTATTCGTGACTGTCCCACGGTTGATCTTTGCCTTGCCAAATTTGCACAAAGCGCACGCCGCGTTCGAGCAACCGCCGCGCCATCAGCGTCTGCCGACCATACAACGTGTTGCCGTACATTTCTCGAATCTTCTCCGGCTCCTGGCTGACATCAAACGCATCGGTCGCTTCCGTCTGCATGCGAAACGCGAGTTCATAAGATTGGATCTGCGCTTCGATCAATGAATCTTCCTGCCGCTGCTTTTGATAGCGTTGGTTCAGCGCCGCGAGCAAATCGAGTTGTTTGCGCTGTTGCTCGCGCGAGGTAGATTGGTTTTTGATGTGCGAAATCAACCGCTCGACCTCAGTTTCTTTCGAGTCAATGTACGTGCCTTGATACACCGACGGCAGGAACCCGGCAGTCCAGTTTTGCGTCCCACTGACCGGATAGCCAAACGGACAAAGCACAATAAAACCGGGCAAATTTTGATTCTCGGTGCCGAGTCCGTACGTCAACCACGAACCCAAACTCGGACGCACTTGTCGCTGATCGCCGCAATTCATCAGCAACAACGAAGGCTCGTGATTCGGCAATTCCGTGTGCATCGAACGAATGATGCAAAGGTCATCTACGTGCTCGGCAACGTGCGGATAGATTTCGCTGACTTCGATGCCGCTCTGCCCATACTTCTGAAACTTGTACGGCGAACCAAAGCCGACGCCCGTTTTGCGTTCGGTTTTGAGGTGAATCGGCAGCGGCTTGCCGTGATATTTCGTCAGCATCGGCTTCGGATCAAACGTATCCACCTGCGACGGCCCGCCGTTCATAAAAAAGTGAATCACGCGCTTCACCTTCGGCGCGAAATGCGGCGGTTTCGGTGCAAGCGGATTCACGTAACCTTTGTCTTGGGCAAGCGCGGGTTGTAGTTGCGCCAACGCGAGCGCACCGAAGCCCATTCCGCAAGCCTGTAACAACTCGCGGCGAGTTAAGAAGCGTGACGATAGATCATTGTTTTTTTCTAGCATGACGTACCTCTATTTTTGACCGCTCCTCGGCTCGTTCTTTACGCAACTCTTCCACCCAGGAGGGCGGGCGACCTTCCAGTTGCTCCAGATACTCGGTCAGTAGCAAAAGCGGGGTGTAGGCGATTACGTCATCTTCTTCCCGATAACGAAACACCTTGTGAATACAGCCGACTTGAATCGTATTTGGTTCCTCTTCGTAGCGAGGCGAAAATTCGAGCTTGCAATAAATCGAATGTTCCTGGCACGCCTCAAGCACCGCAGCAATGATTGCGCCGTGACTGGCCGTGTTTGGTTTGACGGTGATCCATTGGTCGTAATATTTGACCTCGAAACAATCGCCTTCAAGATGATGACAACGTTGCGGTTCGACCTTCGCCCAATAGGTCAGGAGCGACTGCAAATCGTCTTCGTCCAATTCAAATTCATCAGCCATCTCATTCCTTCCAATCTGTGGCGTGGTTCAATCAATAATCAAAAACTCCGCCGCCGCAAATAACACCTGTGCGTATCGTTCCCACGCATTCATCACATTCGCCGCCGGATTGCGAAAGTCGCGCATTGAATTCCAATCCTCGTTGCTGCCATCCAATCGCTTGATCGTCACGTCCCATTTGAAGCTGTTGCCGGAACCGCCTTTGCTCGCGTCGGCAATAAAATCAAGGATGTCGCCGCGCTGCACAACAATTTCTTTTACCGCCGTTTCAGTTTTCGTCGGCACGGCTGTCCAGTTGCCAACCTTGCCCGTGCGGCTTGAAACGAGGAGGCCTTGCACGCCTTCGCATTTGCGGCAACCGTTCTCGAAGGTTTGTGCGAGCGTGCCGGTGATGATCACACGCCCATCAAACGGCGCGACCCAGCGGCGCGTCAATGCTTTCGTTTTGCCTTCGTAGGTGAAGCCGCCTTTGCTGTTCAGCCACGCAACCGACTCGCGCGGATCGCCGGGGAGCGGCGAGTTGCGCCATTCGCCCTCGAGGAACCACGCGAACTGTGTGAAGGTTTTGACGCGCTCAGCCTTGTCGTCGTATTCGCCTTGCCCGTATTGCCAGTCATCGCATTTTGCGGATTGCGGATTGCGGATTGCGGATTGCGGAATTGATGAGTTCGCAGATGACGCAGAAACTTTTGGTGCGTTCCCCGTCTCCCCCGTGGTTGAAATAAAATCAAGTCCTAGCGCGATTTCATCGGCATTCGGCGCGCGTCCGTACAACAAGCGATACATCTTCGTGATGCGCAAGCGCGGATTTTTCTCCGCCGCGATTTCAGACCGTTGCAGCAAGGCTTTGGCTTGTTCGATGACGAACGGGCTGTTCATCAGCAACAACGCCTGTTGCGGCACAGTCGTCAAATATCGTTGCGGGCTGTGCGCGTCGGGGCTGGCAAAATCGAAGACGCGAAAATCGTTCGGCACGAGCGCGCGATCAATGAACGCATAAATCGTGCGCCGCAGCGAATACGGCCACGCGATGGCGCTTGCCGGTAAGCCGCCCATCGTGCGCTCCAACTTGCCGCTCGTGAATAACAGCGAATCGCGCAATTCTTCAAAATCCAAGCGCCGCCGATTCATCCGCCACAGCCATTTGTTTTCGGGATCGAGGGAGTTTGGATTGTGGAGTGCGGAGTGCGGAGTGTACGAAGACGACTGTTGATAGGCGCGCGACAGCATCAGCGTGCGATGGAGCTTTTTGATTGACCAGCCGTTCGCCATGAAATCATTTGCCAAATAATCCAGCAATTCGGGATGTGTTGGCGCGTCGCCGCGTGTGCCGAAATCGCTCGGCGTGCGCACTAAGCCGTGCCCGAAATGACGTGCCCACACGCGATTCACGAGCACGCGCGCGGTCAGCGGATTATTTTTATCCGCGATGGCTTGGGCGAGTTCCAAGCGTCCGCTGCCCTGCGTGAAGCGTGGGCGCTTTTCTCCGGCGAGGATCAGCAGAAATTGCGGAGGCGCTTCATCGCCTTTATTTTCGGGCTTGCCGCGCAGAAAGACGTGGCCGGGCTTCGGCTCAGGAACGTCTTCGAGAGCTTGCGCGCGCGGTGGTGCGCCGCGATAGGCTTGGCGCAAACGCAGGCTTTCGAGCGGGGTGCGTTTGCCGTCTTCGTTTTGCTTGTCCACCGAAACGCGCACGTGGTCGTAATCGCTGAACGGAAAGTTAAGCGGCGAATCGGTGCCGTGCAGAATTTGTCGCAACGCCTCTTCGTTCGCATCCTTCAACGGTTCCGCTTTGTCGTATTTGGCGAGCAGCTTCCCGTACGTTTCCGACAGGTCTGTCAGCGAACCCGGCGCGTCTTGGAAGGCTTGCGCGACGAGCGGATGCAACTTGCCTACATCAATCGCAGCCAATGTTGACGCGGCTTTCGTGGCAAATTCTTTTTCGGGCAGCGCGGTCAGCTTGTGCCAAATCGTCCAGACAGAATCTTCGCCTGCTTTCTGCAAATACGCGCGCCAACGTTTCAGCAGGTAAGCGTTGTAATCTTTTTCGCGCGCGAATTTTTCGATGTCTTCGTCTTTCGTTAGCGCGCGTGCCTCGTAGACGCTGCGCAAACTTTTCGCTACTTCGGGCGCACTGCGATACAACTCTTTGAGCTTGGGAAAACGGTTTTCGCGCAGCTTGGCGACTTCGGCTTCGACCTTTTTCTCTTCCGCTTTCATCTCGTCGTCCCACTTCGTCAGATCGGCTTTCGGATCGAGCAGCGGCAAGGGTTTCGGCTCGCGCGAGTTATTGAAGATCGTGTAGAGCGCGTAATAATCCTTCGTCGGAATTGGATCGAATTTGTGATTGTGGCAGCGCGCGCAACTCACCGTCAGCCCCAGCAACCCGCGCGTCACGACATCAATCTTGTCGTCAATCTTTTCGTGCAAGTTCACGCCCAAACCGCCACGACTCAACGTTACAAAACCGAGCGCCGCCAAATTGCGCGGATCGTTGTTCGGCAATTTGTCCGCCGCGAGTTGTTGCACGATGTATTGTTCGTAGGGCAAGTCCTCATTGAACGCGCGAATGACCCAATCGCGGTACGTGTACGCATAGGGAAACCACCCTTGTGTATTGCGTCCGGCGTCCACCATGCCGAGCGTGTCCGAATAGCGCGCGACATCGAGCCAATGCCGTCCCCAACGTTCACCATACGCGGGCGAGGCGAGCAAACGATCTACAACCTTCGCAAACGCCGCGGGCGATTTGTCGGCGAGGAAGGCTGCGACTTCTTCGGGGGTGGGCGGCAAGCCCGTCAAATCGAACGTCGCGCGCCGCAACAACGTGCGTTTGTCGGCGGGCGCATTGAAGGTCAAATTGTTCGCTTCGAGTTTGGCGAGCAAAAAGGCATCTACGGCGTTGTTCGTTGGGCCTTTGACGGTGGGCGGCGCAGGATGGCGCACGGCTTGAAATGACCAGAAGGTTTGATGCTCCGGTTTGATGCGGTAGTCGTTTTTGACCGCAGCCGTCGCTGGCCAATGTGCGCCGTCTTTGATCCACTGCGACAGATCGGCGATTTCGTTGTCCTTGAGCTGCTTGCCGCCTTTCGGCATCTTCAGCGACTCATGCTTGACGGCTTGGATGAGCAGGCTTTTGTCAGGCTCTCCAACGATGATCGCTGCGCCGCGCTGGCCGCCTTTCAGCAAGGCTTCGCGCGAGTCTACGCGCAAGCCGCTTTTCGCCGCGTCGCTGTGGCAATCGTAGCAATTCGTCGCCAGCACAGGGCGAATGCGCGTCTCGAAAAATTCATCGCGCGCGTCGTATGTCGCAAAGGTCTTCAGCGAACCCAGCAAAATCAATAACGCACAAAAGCCCAGAATCAACGCGCCTAATTTGAGATAACGGCGAAGCATAGTGGCCATCCTTCAGGAACGAACGAAATCGGAACGGAAACGTGGGAGTCGCAGTGTAGCACTGACGGCCACGCTGCGACAAAATAAAATCCGCAGCAAGTTCTCACGCGAAACCCGCTGCTGCACAAAACGTGAGCGAGCGAAAAATCCGCTCAATAGCGCGTGCCTTGCCACAGCACTTGCACCAAGTCGGCACCGAAACGTTGGCGCTCCGCAGGCGTTGGTTGATGCCCCAGCTTCGGATGTTTGGTAATCATCTGCTCAATCAAAAACGCGGGCAATTGGCGGTCGTGCGACAAGCCTTGAATCACGGTCATTCTTCCCGGCTTGCCGATGGTTGTGGAAGCTTCGGCCATATTTGGTTGACGTGTCGGCGCGAAGGTGGGGCGGGCGGAAAGCAACTGGAACAGGCGCTGCGTCAAGGCGGCATAACGATTGTCGGGCGGCGCTTCGAGATATTCCGACGTTTCGGTGTTGTGCAGCGACAAGAACACATCCACACGCTGACCGCTGTCCACCCAATTGAGAATCGCGTTTCGTTGCGCCGCGATTTCCGGCATCTTCGTGGCGTCCACCGCATCCCAGTTGCGATTCAGGTCAAAGCCGTTCGCATTGAACCGCACGCCGCCGCGCGCCACGCCATCGGGATCACACAGCGGGAAGATTTTGAAGATGGCGGTTTGGCGGATGATTTCGGCTGCCGGTGTGTTCGCCAACAAAAAGCGAATTGCGCCGTCGCCCGCCCACGATGAACCGGCTTCCCAACTGTGCTGGCGAAACATCAGCCAGATCACTTTTTTCTCAACTGCGGGCACGCGCGCATCGGTGATCGTGAGCAACAACAGATCGCGGCCTTGCACCGACTTGCCGATGATTTGTTGCGCCAAGTGCGGATGTTTTTTGTATTCGTTCAGCAAGCGTTGCAGATGTTGATTCGTGTACGGCGGGACATGTGCGATCCAGAAACGATTTGTGCGCGGCGTGAGGTGCAGCCGCAAGAGCAGTGTGTCGGCTTGATATTCGACCCTTTCGAGCGGCTTCCAGTGTTGATTGTCTTCGCTGTACCAGGGCAGCGTGTCGCCCGTGACCGCGCCGCGATTCGGGTGATAGTTGTATTCGCCGGGCAAATCCACGAGATCAATCGTGAGAGCTTTGCCACGCGCGCCGTCCACGCGAAAGTAGTACCAATTCGCCTGCCGATTGCGCCCGTCCTGATCGCTTTCGCCTTTGACGCCGCAGCGAAAATGCGTTGCAGTAATTGGCTCAATCTTGCCGAGCGCGCCGCCTTCAAAATGGGTGGAGATGGAGATGGGTTTAGCGGCACTGGCAGACGAGGCGAAAAGGAAGAGAAAACAGATTTTCACCGCAGAGACGCAAAGATTCCGCCGAGGCTCGCAGAGACTTTTTTTAGGATTTCTCTGCGAAACTCTGCGCTGTCTCTGCGTCTCTGCGGTGAAAAATCGCTTCACAATCTAGTTCTCCGCTAAGCGTCCCGGCTCGCGCACGCCTTTGCCCGTGCGATTCGTGAGCCTGTCGCCCAAATCGTCGCGCGCCTGTTCGGCCAACGCTTCGAGGCGTTTGACGATATCGGGATGTTTGTCGGCGACGTTGTTTTTCTCGCCGACATCCTGACTCAAATCGTAGAGTTCAAGACCCGCTTTGACGTTGCTGTATTTCACGGGGATGCCGTCTTTGGCTTTCGCTTGTGTGCCGAGTGTGCGATAGGTGTGCGGCAGAATCAGTTTCCATTGACCGCTGCGCACGGCTTGGAGTTCATTTGTCGCGTAGTAAAAGAAATACGCCGCGTGCGGATTCTTCGCCTTCGGCTTGCCTTCGAGCAACGGCCAAATATCCAAGCCGTCAATCTTGTGTTTCGGCAATTCCGCGTTGACGAGTTTGGCAATCGTCGGCAGCAAATCAATGGTCATCGCAGGTTGTTTCATCACACGACCCGCCGGGATGTTGCCCGGCCAGCGCGCAATGAACGGCACGCGCACGCCGCCTTCCCACGCCGTGCCTTTGCCTTCGCGCAAACGTCCCGACGAACCCGCGTGCTCTCCATACGACAGCCACGGGCCGTTGTCCGAGGTGAAAATCACGAGCGTGTTTTCGTCGAGGTTGTGCTTCTTGAGCGTGTTCAGGATTTCCCCGACGCTCCAATCCACTTCCTGCACGACATCGCCGAACAAACCTGACTTTGATGAGCCTTTGAATTTCTCACCCACGAACAGCGGCACGTGAACCATCGTGTGCGGGACATACAAAAAGAACGGCTTGTCTTTGTTGCGTTCGATGAAGCTGACCGCGCGTTCGGTGTATTGTCGCGTGAGTTGCGCCTGATCGGGCATCAACTGCACGACCTTATCGTTTTCAATCAGCGGCAAATCGGGGTACGTGCCGGGCTTGGCTTCCGGGTGCTTCGGCCACATATCGTTGGAGTAGGGAAGGCCGAAATATTCATCGAAGCCGTGCCGCGTGGGCAGGAATTGCGGATGATGACCGAGATGCCACTTGCCGTAAATCGCCGTGGCATAGCCTTTGGTTTTCAGCAGTTCAGCCATCGTGACTTCGTTGTCGTGGATGCCGTGTTTCGCGTTCGGCCCCAACGCGCCGTGCAAGCCCAACCGATTCGGATAACAGCCCGTCAGCAAGGCCGTACGCGACGCCGTGCAAACCGCCTGCGCGACATAAAAGTCGGTAAAGCGAATGCCTTCTCTCGCCATCCGATTCAGGTTCGGCGTCTTGTAGCCTTTCGCGCCGAACGGCTCAATGTCGCCGTAGCCCATATCGTCAATGAAGATGATGACGACGTTGGGCAAGCGTTGTGCGAACGCGGGCAAACTCGTGGCGGCGATTGTGAGCAGGAGAAACAGGGAGCAGTGTAAGCGTTTCATAAGCAATGACTCGTCAGTAAGCGTGTGCTAGAGTAAGACGGCTGCCAGCTTAGCGCAATGCCGCTAAATCACAAAGCTTGCCGCTTGAGGCGAAATGGAACGAGAACTTGAAATCACCAAAACCATTGCCCGCGAGGCCGGGCGCATTCTGTTGGACATTTACAGCGGCGACCACAACGTTGAATGGAAAGGCTACGACGATCCGGTCACGGCTGCCGATCACGCGGCGAACAAATTCATCGTGGCCGAACTGTGCCGATATTTCCCCGACGACGGCATCTTGTCGGAGGAAGCGACCGACGATCAAGCGCGCTTGAGCAAAGCCCGCGTGTGGCTCGTTGACCCGATGGATGGCACGAAACAATTCATCGAACGCATCGGCGAATTCGCGGTGATGATCGGCCTGGCGGTGAACGGCAAACCCGAACTCGGCGTTGTTTTCAATCCGACGACGAACAAAATGTATTACGCCACAACGAGCCTCGGCGCGTATTTGGAAGAGCCGTTGACGACGAAACGTTTGCACGTGTCCACGACCACTGATCCCGCGAAACTGGTCGCCGCGATGAGCCGTTCGCATCATTCGCCCAAAGTGAATGCGATCAAACAGCGCCTCGGCATTTCGCAACAAATTCAATCGGGCAGCGTCGGGCTGAAGGTCGGTTTGTTAGCCGAAGGCCACGCCCACGTGTACGTGCATCTCGGCGCGAAGACCAATCAATGGGACACGTGTGCGCCGCAAGTCATCCTCGAAGCCGCTGGTGGCAGGATGACAGATCGTGACGGGCAGCCGTTGCAATACAACATCGCCGAGATTCGGAACTTGAACGGCGTCGTGGCCAGCAATGGTGTGCTGCACGAGCGTGTGATCGAAGAGACGCAACAAGTCTTGCGCCCGTCAGGACGTTGATTTCGGGCTATGCTAGAATGCGCGCGGAGGTATCGTTATGGAAGACACCATCAAAAATCTATTGGCATTAGAACCTGCTTCTGACGATCCGGCAGAGTATCAAAAGTTAGCTGAACTGTACTTCGCGGAGATGCGGCGGATGAACGAAAAAATGGCGCAAGACCGCGAGGAATCAGCGCGCTTGAGCCTGGAAATCCGGTCAATGCTCGACCAGCTAAAAAAGGCGGCGTGAATGTGGAAAGGCTTATTTGATCTCATCAGGCAAATGTTTACCCTCACCGATGCCGTACAAAAAACACAAAGTGATGTCACACAAATCAAACAGGATTTGCGCGAGTTGACCTTGACGGTGGTTCGTCAAGGCTTTGAAATTCAGATGATGCGGGAGCGCGAAGCTCACGAACGCGAAAAGCAAGAACTGCGCCGGGAAATCGAACAACTGCGCTCGCAACTTGCACTCCCGCCTGCCCCTGATGACAAAAAATGACTTTGAATGTTTGATTACCCCAACCATCAGCCATTGATTGCCGAACTTCATCGCTTTCAAACCAAAACAGAATTGCTCGCTTCTGACGAGTATGAAACGCATCGTGCATACCTGACCGAACTCTTTCGCACACCGCACATCTTCACTGCCGAAAACGCGCGCCCACATCTCAACAACTTTTTGCGCATCGCGCATTGGAACATCGAGAAAGGCAAATATCTCGACGACGTGATCGCCGCCTTTCAGCAGCATCCGATTTTGCGCGCGGCGGATTTGCTCTCGATCAACGAAGCCGATGTGGGGATGAATCGTTCGGCCCGAGCGTTTGTCGCGCGCGAGTTGGGCGCGGCGTTGGGAATGCACGTGGCGTTTGCGCCGTGTTATTTGGAATTCTCGAAAGGCTATGGCGACGATTTGACGATGCCGGGCGAAAACACGGTGGCGCTGCAAGGCAATGCGATCTTGTCGCGCTATGAATTGCACAATCCGCGCGTGATCGAATTGCCGCTCTGCTATGACCACTTCGAGCACGCGGAAAAGCGCATCGGCAATCGCAACGCGCTCGCAGTCGAAATTGAATGCAATGGCCAGCGCCTGAGTTTCGTCACAACGCATCTCGAAGTGCGCAATGCGCCGTCGTGTCGCGCCCAACAAATCGCGGCGATCATCGCTGCGCTGGAAACACCGGACGCGCCAAACGCGGCCATCATTGCGGGCGATTTCAATAGCAACACGTTTGCGCGCGGCGGGATGTGGCGCACGTTGGGTGGATTGTTGCGCCTGATGTTTTCGGAGACAGACGTGTTGCGGAGAGCAATTGCCGCACCACAAGCGCGCGAGCCATTGTTTGCGCTGCTCAAGCGTCGCGGCTTCACCGACGCGGGCTTCAATAGCGACGATGTGACCTGTTACGTGCCGCTCAGGATTTTGGAAGATCGCGGCAAGCTCCCGCGCTTGCTGACGGCTGCCATCAATCGGCAAATGGCGCGCTACAACGGGCAACTGGATTTTCGCCTGGATTGGATGGTGGGGCGCGGGGTCAAGCCGCTCGGCGCACACGAGGTGATAGATGCGGTGACAAACACTGCCAGCCTGCCACCGCAAACGATAGCAGGTTGGCGCAATGCGCATGGTAGGGCAATCACCGACCACGATCCGATTACTGTTGATGTGCAACTTGCTCCGCTGTAATTGCACGCTGCCGAGCGCAGGCTATTGAATCGTTATAGCTTGATGTAGCGTGGCACTACGACCATCCGGGTTGATGACCGTCAGGTCATACGTGCCGGGAGTGGCAAAAGGCGGTATTTCGACAAAGACCCGAAGGTTTGTTTCTGTACCGGAAGCGGTATAAAACGGGATGATGCCGGAACCGCCGAAGTAGACGCTGGCTTGAGGCGAGAAGCCTGCGCCGACAATGTCCAGAATTTCCGAAGTGCCAACAAACAGATACGAAGGGGAGACATAATCCACTCGGAGTTGCGGCAGCAGGATTTGTACGCTCGCGGTTGCTGTGGCAGACCCGCCGTGCCCATCATTGACAGACAAGACAATCGTGTGCGCACCGAGGCCCAGCTTTACGCTCAACGCGGCTCCTTGCCCAACGACCTGCCCTGCCACGCTCCATGTGTACGTCAGAGGATCGTTGTCGGGATCGGTTGACGCCGTGCCGTTGAGTTGCACGACGGCTCCCTCGGCGTCAGTGGCCTCGATAGTCGCAGGCAAGGGCGCAATCACTGCGGTTGGAGGCCGGTTGCTGTTGTTTTGCTCCAGCAGTTCACGCAGGAACGCAAAGCGCGCGTCGGCCCAGGCAGGGAGTTCGGTTTGATATACATAATCGTACCACTCCGCGCCTAACGGCAATTGCGGCGAGGCCAGCAGCGTGTCGCGCACCTGCGCATACTTGGCCGCTACCGCCGCTTTCAAAACGCTGGGTTCGAGCAGCGGCAGCAATTCGCGCAGATACGAACGATACAGCGGGCCGTATTCGGGGTCGTTCACGAGTTCGGTGAAATGCCGCTGCGTGTCGCCCTCGGTGTAAATCGTCTGAAACGGATTGAAGTACGTGCCGCCGTTCGAGTCAATGGTGTTGTCCATATCGTCGGCCATAAACCAGATTCGTTTGCTGGCGGTCTCCTGCACGAAGTTGTAGTTGTAGGGGAAGCTCGGATAGTTATCGTTGCTGCCGAGCAGTTGCACGACGGCAGTGGAATACAGAAACGATGGGATTTGCAAATACTGCTGCGTCTGTGCAGGCGCGTAGATATTGCAAAAGCCATCTATTTCATCTGTGCCGATTCTTCCATAACAACCGCTTTCGTAGATCGTGATTTGGCGCGTGCCGAGTTGGGGTTCGAGCAAATCTCTGTTCACGTCTTCGAGCAACGTTTGCACGTGATACAACTCGCCGTTGAAATAAACCGCGACGATGTTGGATTTCTTGCGCAAGACTTTGATGTCGGGGCGACGCTGCGCGGCCTGCTCCATCGTCCGCCACGCCATCCATTCGTGCAGTGTGTAGCAATTGCCGCGATCCGTTTCAAACCGGTCGGCGACATAGCCATCAGGGAAGGTGATTTTGCTGGCGAAATCCAACCGAAACTGCCGCTTGTCTCCGCACAGCGACGAATTGCCCAACCGTTGGCGAATCGTGCCGGTGTAGGTTTGGCCTTGATAGACGAACGTGATCGGCACTCTGGCGGTGCTGCCTGCTTCGAGTACCGCCGCCAAATCGTTCGGGTCAATCGTGATGTGAAACTGCGGAAAGTAATCGTCGCGCCAAGTGGTGGGCGATTGTGTTTGCGCGTGCGCGGAAAAAATGGTGAGGATCAAAAAAAAGATTGTGGTTACGAGACGACTTGGCCAAAAACGCCTGCTCGGCGCTCCGCCAAAGAGATCGCGAATCATTTTGTGCTCCTATAGATTGTAAAGATGATTGCCGGCTTTTGGGGAGATAAGTCGGAAGCCCCGCGTTTAGAAATTCCCCCAAACGCACAGTTAAAGACGACGAGCGTTGAGGAACGGTTGCAAAAAGTAAAAGTGGGGTAGCGCGATTTGGCAAATCGCGCCACATTTTCTGAGTGATCCGCGTTGGCAAAGTGCGTGAGCGCCGCTGTGGTAGCGCGATTTGGCAAATCGCGCCACATTTTCTGAGGCAGGGGCCCATTCAAACGCCTTTGCGTTTGGCGCGGGCGCGTTGTTCGGCAAGTTTCGTGAGCTTCTTCCACTTCTTTTGTTCCTGCCGTCGCGCCAAATCGTCTTGTCGTAACGCGAGATGATGCACTTCTTTTTGCAGCTTGTGGTAGTTTTCCAATCGCTCGGTGGCGAGCGTTCCGTTTTCCAATGCCGCCTGCACAGCACAACGCGGCTCGCTCTGGTGCTGACAATCGCCGAAGAAACATTGCGCGGCCAACGCTTCGATGTCCTCGAACGTCGTTTCGATTCCGCTTTCGACCTCCCACAATTGCAACTCGCGCATGCCGGGCGTGTCGAGCACCAAGCCACCTTGCGGCAGCAAAATCAATTCGCGGTGGCGCGTCGCGTGTTGTCCGCGATCATCGTGCGCGCGCACTTCCTTGACTGCCTGTCGCTCGAAGCCCAACAGATGATTGATGAGTGTGGATTTGCCAACGCCGGACATGCCGATCAACGCAATCGTTTGCCCGGCGCAACAGTACGAGTGCAATTCGTCGAGTCCCTGCATCGTTTTGACGCTGACGATATGCAGCGGAACGTGCTGCGCCGCCGTTTGTAACGCTGCCACGCGCGTTTTGATCTCTGCTTCGTCCGGGCACAAATCCGCTTTGCTCAGCACAATCACAGGCCGCGCGCCGCTGTCCCAAATCGTTGTCAAATACCGCTCGACTCTCCGCGCATTGAAATCCTGATTGAGCGACGTGACGAGAAAAATCGTGTCCACATTCGCGCCGACGATTTGCGCTTCCGTTTTCGCGCCCGCCGCTTTGCGCGCAAATTTACTTTGGCGCGGCAGTACGGCTTGAATGCGCGCTTTGTCTTCCGCAGGACGCAACCGCAGCGCGACCCAATCGCCGACCGCAGGCATATCTTCGGTGCTGACGGCTTCGTAGCGCAGTTTGCCCGCCGCTTCAGCCATCACTTCGCCATCGGCGGTGTAGACGCGATAGAGATGTTGATTTTGAAACGACACACGACCGGGCAGATATTCGTGCGCGAGGAACGGCTGAAAATGCTGCGCAAAATGCTCGTTCCAACCGAATTGCAGTAACACTTCAAAATTCATGTCTGCTCGCTCAATACTCGATAAAAGTTTTATCGTAGTGAATTCCGCGACATTCTTCATTCTCGATTCTGGATTCTTCATTCTTGGGTAGAAGAATTGAGAATCCAGAATCGAGAATGAAGAATGAAACCAATGAGCCTTCCTTGAAAACTTATCTTTACAAAGCACTCAATGCCCCAGTTGCGCCAAAACCGTGTTTTGTTTGAGCGACACGCTCTTGCTGATGCTCAGGCGCGGCGATCCCGAAGCGGTTTGAACTTCCAGCCCGTACGATTTTACGAGTTGGGCCAATTCAATGTTTTGCGTGCCTTCGACGTAGGCGCGAATGAACTTCTCAAACTTCCCGGCCTTGCGCATCGTGGCCAGCACTTCGCGGTTGCCGAGGTCGCGTTGCCGATAGTTCCAATACAATTCGCGCAGCACATCCATCACGTTCTGACGGCTCTCGCTTTGCGTGCGCAGTTCCAAATCATACAGCGCGGCCACCAACGTGCCTTTGCCATAGACCAGATCATAATTCGCCGCGTTGGCAAACTTGCTCTGCGACGCTGCGAGCAGCGACACCTGTTTGCGCAACGGATTGGCGGCGTAGGTTCCATACTCGAACCCGATTTCGTCCAGGTAGTCGCGCAACGTAATGAAGCGCAGTTGATTCAACGTCAGCAAGGCGACATAGCGCGCCGTGCCTTCCCAAAACCAATCGAAGTTCTCGCGCGCCTGAAACGCTTCGGGCAAATAAAAGTGAAACAACTCGTGCGCCAGATGTTTTTGATACAGCGCCAGCGTGCGCCGCGAATCCGCATCCGGATTGAGCATCATCACGATGCTGCGCCCGCGTGTCAGCGCCGAAGAGCGCAGCCCCGTGAGCGGAACCGGAAACGGCGCGAGCGTCACCAAAAAATCACCGACTTCGCGGCTGCCGATCATCGTGGCCTGTTGTCGCGCGATGGCTTCGACCAGCAGATTGACTTGCACATCGGACAGGCTCACGTCGCCGGCCAGCGCCACTTGCAGTCTCATCTGTTCGACGTTGATGTTTTGGGTGCGCAATGGGCCGAAGAAAAAAACGGCGCGCTCGACATTCGCTACATCGTACGCCCCAAATTTTTCCGGCTCGGTCGTGGCCACTTGCCATTCGTCGGGCAATTGGAATTTCAAGCGCACGGCAGAGGATTCGCACGTGACTTGATTGACTCCGCAAAGACTCGGCAGCGCGTCCGACAACAGCAGCAAGCCAAACTGCGGGCTGAGACTGGAGGTCAAAGCATATTTGCTCGGATCGCGCGCGACGCCATTGATTGCGCCGAGCCGCAATTCGTACTCCAATGTGAGGCGCGGCGCAGCGTTCGGATTGACGCGGTAGACGCCGCTGCCCAGAATTTCCGGCAACAGCCGTTGCCCGTTCGCGTCTGTGATGCGAATGCGGTAGAGCCGCTGGCTCAAGCCGTCGAGTCCGGCAAAACGCTCCACAAAACGCAATTCCACTTTGCCCGTCGTCGAGAAATCGGACACAGCGCAACTGACTTTGACGGAACGTTCCGCCGGAGCCGTCGCCGCGATTTGACAGAACATCGTGGCAGCGAAATTGGGTGCGGAAAAAAGAAGAAGGGCGCTACAAAAAAACAACCACCGGCCACCCCAGACGTTCGGCATCACCAGTCCTCCAATCGCAAATTGACAACGTACATCGTGTCCACAATCAACACTGCGATGGGGGGATAAAATAACGCGCTGAAGAAGCCATCCAGCAAAGTGGTTTCGCCCATCAGCGTGTGCGTAAAATCTTCGGCCAGCAAGCCTAGCAAAAAGCCCAGTCCTAAAGAAGCCAGATACCCGCCCACCACAAACCACGCGGCAAAGAGGCGGGTGAACGGCTTCTTCTGCCTGGCTGACCGCGTCACAGACATCATTTCCTGCTGATAGGTGTAATGATCGAAGTGGCGTTTGAGCGTCAAGGCGAGGTGAAAGATGCTGCCGGCGAACAACAGTATCAGCACCACGTACCAAAACGGATTGGTCGTTTCGACAATGCCGGGCTTGAACATTGCGACCGCGAATGTCGAGATGAACAGCGTCACGGTCGTAAACACCGCGTGTCCGCGCGCTTTGGTTTCGGCGCGCTCTTTGGCCAGCCATTCGTTGACGGCACGGTCGGCTTGCGCTTGATAATACGCCCGCCGCGCGGCGCGTGCCGATTGTTGTGCGCGTTGCACTTTGGCGCGGTCTGCGGTCACGCCTTCGCAGTCATAGAGCTTGCGTCGTTGCGGATCACTCAGGATGTGATAGGCGTCCGTGACGCGGGCAAAGCGACGCGCCGAAGCAGGATCAGGATTGACATCAGGGTGATATTTACGCGCCAAGCGGCGATAGGCGGATTTGATTTCAGTTGGGCTGGCGGTGCGTTGGACGCCCAGCATACGGTATAAATCAGCCACGTGCGCAACCTCAGAAAAACGACTCAAAACCTTCAGCAGAAACCCGTGCCGCAGTCCATCGGGGAGGAGTGGAATGAATATCAAGACGGGTCACGGGACGCGCTCTATTGTACGATTTCTGAATGCGGTTGCAAGATGAATGTTGAGGAAGGCTGACAAAGTGATGGCAAAAGAATGTGCGACCGATGCGCGCCCTAAAAGATAACGCCCGTGACCGCGTTCCCCTCACGAATGACCCGGTCACGGGCGACCAGCGGAGACTTGCTGATTCTTCCCGCAAGCCCGCATGCGACTACTCCCAACTCACCTCTCGTCACCCTCATCACTGCTTATATCGCAGGTTGCGGGGAGGATATTCCCGGCCTCTTTGAAACACGGGGAAATAGTGTAAGGAGGTTTCATTTCCCAGTTTCCAATTGTCATTTTTCATTTCTCCTTGGCTGCGGTCGCATCCCTAAACAATGACAAATGAAAAATCAGAAATGGAAACTGGGAAATGCCCCATTTTCTTAGCCCGCCATCTGACTGACCAAATTCACGAGCGTCCGCACACAAACGCCCGTTGGGCCAACCGACAGATACGGCTTGCTGCTTTCGTTCCAGGCCGTGCCTGCGATGTCCAAATGCGCCCAGGGCGTGTCGCCAACGAATTCGCGGATGAAGTACGCGCCCGTGATCGTGCCGGCCTTGCGTCCGCCGACGTTTTTGATGTCGGCGATGTCGCTCTTGATTTGATCGCGATATTCGCGGTCGAGCGGTAACTGCCAAATCTTTTCGCCGGACGCTTTGCCCGCATTGATGACGGCGTCAACCCATTCCTGATTGTTGCCGAGCACCGCGACATAGACATCGCCAAGCGCAATCGAAACTGCGCCCGTCAGTGTCGCCAAATCCACAATCTTTGTCGCGCCGAGCTTGATCGCGTACGCCACTGCATCGCACAGAATCAAACGGCCTTCGGCGTCGGTGTTGATGACCTCAATCGTTTTGCCGAGCATCGAACGCACGACGTCGCCGGGACGTTGCGCGCGACCACCGGGCATGTTTTCGACGGCGGGGACGATGCCGATGACATTGACGGCAGGCTTGAGTTGCGCAATCGCGCGCATTGCCGCAATCGTCGTCGCGCCGCCCGCCATATCGTATTTCATTTTTTCCATGCCATCCGCAGGCTTGATCGAAATGCCGCCCGTATCGAACGTCACGCCTTTGCCGACAATCGCAATCGTTTCGTTCGATGTCGGCTCGGCGCTCGGCGTGTAGGTCATCACAATCATCTTGGCGGGTTCGGCGCTACCTTGCGCGACGCCGAGCAGTGCGCCCATGCCGAGTTCTTTCATGCGCGCTTCGTCGAGCACATCCAATTCCAAGCCATATTTCTGCGCGACTTCTTCGGCTTGCCGCGCAAGTTCCGTCGGCGTCATCAGATTGCTCGGTTCGTTGATGATTTCGCGCGCGAGGTTCGCGGCTTCGGCGAGGATGCGACCGCGTTCGGCGCTTTGCGCAAGCGATTGCGAATCGCCTTCGACCGTTGCGACGATCATCTGCTCGATGAGCTTTTCTTCTTTGTCGCTGGTTTTGTATTTGTCGGCATCCCAGAGCGACAACAACGCGCCTTCGACGCCCGCTTGCACAGCTTCGCCGAGCGGCAATTGCGAGCGGCGCAGGAACGCGAATTTGCGCACGTTTTTCGCGCGCAGGAATCGTGCTGCCGTGCCGATCATGCGCCGCACCACGTCGTTGTTGTAATCGCTGAGCTTGCCGCCGCCGAGCAATAACAACCGCTTCGCTGCGATGTCGCCGGGATTGTGCAAATACACCGTTTCGCCGCTCTTGCCCGACAATTCGCCGTTCTCAATCAATGCCGTAATCAATCCGCCCGACCGTTTGTCAAGTTCGGCTAACGAGCCTTCTTCGGGCTTCTCGCCTTCGTAAATGTTGACGACCAGCGCGTCACATTCGATTTCATAAAACTTTCTCGCATCTGCTTTGACTTCCATGAGTTCGCTCCTGAAAAAATGTGGCGCGATTTGCCAAATCGCGTTACTCCATCTAAAAATGGGTTGCGATTTGCCAAATCGCGCTACGTTCCGATCATTCCTCTCGATTTCTGTGTTTCATTGCTGCGCGCGCTTCGCGTTCCTGATCTTTGCGGATTTCGGTTTCGCGTTTGTCGTGCAGCTTCTTGCCGCGCGCGACGGCGACTTCGCATTTGATGAAGCCGTTCTTGAAATAAAATTTCGTCGGCACGAGCGTCAAGCCCTTCTCCTGAATCTTCGAGCGCAACCGCTCAATCTCGCGTTTGTGCATCAGCAGGCGGCGATTGCGTTCGGGCGCGTGATTTTCGCGGTTGCCGTGCGAATAGGGGCTGATGTGAACGCTCAGCAACCACAACTCGCCTTTGTCAATCGTGATGTAGCCGTCCTTCAAATTCACACTGCCGAGCCGCGCCGATTTCACTTCGGTTCCCTGGAGTTGAATCCCTGCTTCGTAGGTTTCGAGGATATGATAGTTATGGTAGGCCGCACGATTGGTGCTGACGATTTTCTCCGACATGACGTGGACTCTTTACTTCTCAAGCTCAATGCAAACGACGGGGGATGATACCAGCATCGTCACGAGTGGCAAGGCGAATTTTGCAGGCGCAGATTATTTTTTCGGCGCGCGATAGCCGACGCGCGAACGAATTGCCCAATTGGCATTCGTTCCTTGCACACGAATCTTGCGAAACGTGCCATCGCGCTGGTCGTTCTTCGAGTAATAACCGAGGCCGTATTGTCGCCGCAATTCTTCGGCAATGCTGGCGAACGCCTGCTTGGCATCGCCAATCGTCGCGGCTTCGTAAAACCGCCCGCCGCTGCGATGCGCCAATTCCTGCATATACTTTTCGGCGCGCTGATAATCCGCTTCGGTCGAACCGGGCATGATCATATTTGGCGGCGGTGGCGCAGCGGAAAGCACTGCGTTGCGCGTGTCGTAATGCAAGGAATACAAAATCGAATTGGATTCTTCGATGCGTTCCATCGTGCTTTGCAGCGTGGCCTGATGACTCGCCGTGTCTACGCCGTCGGAAAACAACACGATGGCTTTGCGTCCCTGCACTTTGTTGAGCCGTTCGGTCAACACCAAATCCACTGCGTCGTACACGCTCGTGCTGCTGCCGGTGCGCGTGCGCAGGATCGCTTTCAGCAGCTTCGTGCGATCATTCGTAAACTCGCAATCTACCCAGACCTTTTGATCGAACGACACCACCATCACGCGATCTTGCGGGCGCAGTTGTTCGGTGAACGTCACCGCCGCGTCCTGAATGTCTTCGATCTTGAAGCGCGTGCTGCCCGATGTGTCGAGCAACAACACGACATTGAACGGATCATCTACGGCGCTGAAATGTTCGATCCCCTGCTCGACGCCGTCTTCGTAGATTTTGAAATCCTTCGCCTGCAAATCCGGGATGTATTTGCCATCCTTGTCCATCACGCGCACGGGCACATAGATGAGCGTCGTGTCAATTTTCAGCACGTCCGTGTCGGTTGTCTTTTCAGGCGCAGGTTCCTCCGCAGGCTTCGTTTGCGCATTGGTGAGCGAGGGGCGACGTTTTTCCTGCGGTTCGGCTTCAGGTTTGGCGGGATCAGGTTTCGGAACCTGTACTGCCGGAAGCTGCGCATAGTCGCGGTGAAAATTTTTGACGAGTTCGGCAAACGAATTGGGCGTGGGCAATGTCACCAGCGGCACGCCGTTGATGAGTGTGGTTGTGTTCTTGCCGAGCGGGATATTTTTGTTCGCGGTTGGATCAGGCAAAATTCCCGTCCACATCGCCGCCGCCAGCGCCACATTGACGTCCGCTCCTGCGCGCAGCACTGCCGCCGGAAGCACACGCCCACAGACAAAGTTCAGCGCATTCGACAATTTCTTCTCGACTATGAATTGCGGCGGAACCGTATCGTCGGTGTATTGCGCGCAAACGTGAAAAACAAAATCCGCTTTTTCCAGCGTGTCCACAACCGTAAAGATTTTGCGTTGGGCAAATGAATTGCTCACGAATTCGCGCACGCCTTCCGGCACTTCCGCGCGTTGCAGGTTGGGGCGTGATGTGTTGTTGGATGGCAATCGTGGCACCAGCACCAACTGATTGTTGGCAAGCGCCCATCCCGGAGTCGGCTTAAATCTGCATTCGCCTTTGACGACCTGGATGTACACCGCTTGTCCCGGCTTGATGGAAAAGCTGTCGGTCAGCGTGGGTTGACTGTAAATTGTGAGAGAAAGCGTACAGAGGACGGTAAGTAAGAGAAGGTGGAAACGCATCAAACCTCCTTGAGAATCAGGCTGTGTATTTTTCAGGCTGCGCGCAGATTTCATCAATGGTTGTGATGACATCTGGCTCCAAATAAGTCATCCCACATTGATCGCATTGAATCATAGGTACGTCTTCGATGATGACTGCTTGTTTTCCGCGCCCATAAAGTTCGTCGCGTTTGATTTGTCGAGCCGCACGCGCGCCACAGTTGCGGCAGATTTCATACGAATGGATTTTTCTCGAAGCCATAATCGTCAAACGCGCTCGTATATCCTACTCCCCCTTCAGTGGACGATCCATCAATTCTTGCAATAACTGCTGCGGCGTTTTGCCTTCGTAAAGCATTTGGTATACGCCTTCGGTGATGGGCATTTCGACGCTGCGGCGTTGCGCGAGTTCGTGCGTCGCCTTCGCCGTCTTCACGCCTTCCGCGACCTGGCGCGTTTCGCTGATGATTTGTTCGAGCGTGCGGCCTTGCCCCAACGCGACGCCGACTTGCCGATTGCGCGACAGATTGCCGAGACAGGTCAGCACTAGATCGCCCATTCCCGCCAAGCCGGCCAACGTTTCGCCGCGCCCGCCCAAGCGTACCGCGAGCCGCGTCATCTCCGCCAAGCCCCGCGTAATCAGCGCCGTCACGCTGTTGTAGCCCAAGCCCAAACCGTGTACGACACCCGTCGCAATCGCCATCACGTTTTTGACTGCGCCGCCGATTTCGACGCCGACGACATCCGTGTTCGTGTAGACGCGAAAACGGCTCGAAGACAGCGCCGCCTGCACCGCTTGCGCCGCTTCCATGTCCGACGAAGCCGCGACGATGGCCGAAGGCTGATCCTGCGCAACTTCCAAAGCAAAGCTGGGGCCGGAAAGCGCGACATAACGTGGTGCGAATGTGGCTTGCAACACATCGCGCACGACTTCTTCCATCCGCATTTGCGTGTGAATTTCGATGCCTTTCGTCGCGCTCACAAAAATCATTTCGGCACGCAAATGCGGCAGCATGTTCGTGTAGACTTCGCGGCAAACGTGCGAAGGAATCGCGGTGAAAACCAATTCTGCTTTGTGCAAAGCTTCGTGCAAATCGTGCGTCGGCGCGATGTTTTCCGGCAACGCAAAGCCGGGCAAATAGACTAGGTTTTCGCGCTTGGTGGTCAGCAGTTTGGCGACTTCAGGATCGTGCGCCCAGAGCTTGATGCGATGATGACTGCGCGCCGCAACTAACGCGAGCGCGGTTCCGTAACTGCCTGCTCCGATGATAGCGATCTGTTTCATCCCACAATCTCAAATTTCAAATCTCAAATTTCAAATCTCAAACAGGCTTCGCCGCCCCGAATTTATTTTCCGTCCCGCTCATCAATCGTTGGATGTTTTCGTGATGCTTGAAAACGATCACCGCTGCCACAATCGTGATCGCCACAAGCATTTGCGTCAGATATGGACTCGGCCACACCCAACCATTCCAAAACCAAATCAGCGGAATCATAATCACGCTGCCGATGATGGAACCAAGTGAAATGTAGTGAGTCTTCGCTACAATGCCGATGAAGATTGCAAATGCACACAACGCGGCAACCGGCGCGATGGCGAGGAACACGCCAAGCCCTGTCGCTACGCCCTTGCCCGCTTTGAAGCCGAGCCAGACGGGAAAGATGTGACCGAGGATGGCTAAAATCGCGGCTCCGGCCACAATCCACGTCGTTTCGCCCCAGCCCACCTTCGTCAGCCAACGCGCGAGCAGCACGGCAACAACACCTTTCACGATGTCGAGCGCGAACGTCAGAATCCCCAGCGTCTTGCCCGCCGTGCGCAACACATTCGTCGCGCCGGTCGCACCGCTGCCCGAAGCACGCACATCCTGGCCGGTTTTGAGTTTGACGATGATGTGTCCGAACGGAATCGAGCCGAGGAAGTAAGCAAGAATCAGGGCAATGTAGTTCATAAAGTAGTCGGTAGTCGGTAGTCGGTAGTCGGTAGTCGAAGATTCTACTGTCTACCGTCTACTGTCTACCGAATTCTCCTTCTAATCATATCCAGCGCCGCATTCACCGCCAGCGTGCGAATGAATTGCCGATCACCGGGAAACAAAAACTTGCGCGATGAGCTTTGCACTTCGTCGGCAATGCCAATGTACACCAGTCCGACGGGCTTTTCGTCACTGCCGCCGCCGGGGCCGGCGATGCCGGTGATGCCGATGCCGATGGTCGTGCGGGCGCGGCGACGAATGCCAATCGCCATCGCTTCGGCGACTTCGGGACTGACTGCGCCGTGCTTTTCGATCAGGCGATTCGGCACGCCGAGCAACTCTACTTTCGCTTCGTTGGCGTATGCGATAACGCCTTCTTTGAAGTATTCGGAACTGCCCGGCACTTCGGTGATGCGCCCTGCCAACAAGCCTCCGGTGCAGCTTTCCGCCGTCGCCAATGTGTATTGCTTGAAGCTCAGCAATTCGCCGACAACTTCTTCGAGTTCCTGATTGCGCAACGAAAACACATTGTCGCCGAGCACCATTTCCAACTTGCCGGAAAGTTCCTCGAGCAACTTGTTCGCTTCGGCTTCGGTCTTGGCTTGCGCGGTCAAATGCAATTCGATTTGGCCTTTGCCGAAGAGGATCGTGGTCGTTGGATTTTTGTAGTTTTTGTAGATCGGCGCGGCGCGTTCGTCTACACCAGATTCGGTCAGGCCGAAGATGCTGAGTTGTCGGCGCAACAACACGATGTCGCCCGCGCGCTCGCGCAGCTTCGGCATCACTTGCTCTGTAAACATCGGCTTCATTTCGCGCGGCGGCCCCGGCAGCAGCACGAACGTGCATTTGCCTTCGGTCATCAAAATGCCCGGCGCGGTGCCGTTGTTGTTTTCCATCGCGGTTGCGCGGTCGGGAATCAACGCTTGCCGCGAATTGATTTCGGGCATCTTCATATCGCGTTTGGCAAAGCGTGCTTGAATTTTGGCGAGCACCGCGTCATTCAACACCATTCGCCGTTGCAGCACGCGCGAAAAAACTTTCTTCGTGATGTCATCTTCGGTTGGGCCAAGTCCGCCGGTCGAGATGATAATCTGTGAGCGCTTCATCGCGTCCCGAATCGCTTCTTCCAAAATGGATTCGTCATCGCCGACGACGCTTTTGAATTTGACTTCAATGCCGATGGAATTGAGTTTTTCGGTGAGCCAGAGCGAGTTCGTATCGGTGCGATACGGCGTGAGCATTTCCGAACCAATAGCAATAATTTCAGCGTGCAGCATAAATCGGTTGTCGGTGGTTGGTGGTCGGTGGTCGGTTCGTGAGTTGCGGCGAGAACCGGCAACTGACAACCGGCAACCGACAACTTTCAGTAAAGAAGTTGTGGTGCAACGAGCGGCACGAATGATAGCACTACTGCGGCGTAAATGCCCGCCACGATGTCATCAAACATCACGCCCAATCCGGCGGGCAAATCCTGGAGTTGTTTGATTGGATATGGCTTCCAAATATCGAACGCGCGAAAGAGAACAAAGCCAATCATCATCACAATGGTCGGATTGCTGAGTTCGGCGACGAGCAGCGGTGCGATGAGGATGAACGAAATCAATTGGCCTGCGACTTCGTCCACAACAATTCGTTGCGCATCCTTTTCGCCAAAGATTTTCTCACCGCGATTGCCTGCCCAAACGCCGAGTGCAGAAATGATGATGCTGATGACGATGAGGACGGATTGAAAATATTGTGGAGCCGTTTTACAAATAGCGAAAACGCCGTAAAAAATGGCGAGGCCAAGTGCCGCGCCAAACGTGCCGGGGGCGAAGGGGATTAAGCCTACGCCACAAGTGCAAATGGCAGCGGCGAGGCGGTCAGGAATAGTTTGAGTTTGCATTGATTCGGGGAACTTCAACGCAAAGGATCAAAGGCGCAAGGGGACAAAGAGAATCTGTTTTGTTTGTCCTTCGTTGACCCTTTGTCTCTTTGATACGTTGCCTTTTTCTTTGTGCTAAATCACGCGCGCGATCAAATCGTATTCGTGCGCTTCGGTAATTTCGAGGTTGATGAACGTGCCCGGCTGAACGTCAAAGCCGTCTGGCACATCGTTGATGAGAATGTGCCCGTCCACTTCGGGCGCTTGCGTTTCCAATCGCGCTTGCAGGAGCAGTTGGCTTTCTTCGGACACGCCTTCCAGCAGCGCGCGGAATCGCTGGCCGATCATCGCTTTGTTTTTGCGTTTGGAGATTTTTTGTTGTTCGCGCATCAGCTTCGCGCGGCGGGAACGCATCGTTTTTGCCGCGACTTTGCCGTCCAATTCAAAGCCGTGCGTGCCTTCTTCGTCGGAGTAGGTGAACACGCCGACGCGGTCGAATTCGATGTCTTTGATGAACTGCATTAACTCTTCAAAGTCTTCATCCGTTTCGCCGGGAAAGCCGACGATGAAGGTCGTGCGCAGCGCGATGTCGGGCACGAATTTGCGCGCACGGTTCAGAAGCTTTTCGAGCATCGCGCGATTGCCGCCGCGTCGCATCCGCTTGAGCATGTTTGCGCTCGCGTGTTGGAGCGGCATATCGAGGTAGTTACAAACTTTCGATTCTTCCGCCATCACCGCCAGCGTCGCATCGCTCAATGAATTCGGGTACGTGTACATCACGCGAATCCATTCGATGCCGTCTACTTGCGCCAGGCCTTTCAGCAAATCCGCGAGACCGTCCTTCAAGCCCAAATCCAAACCGTACTGCGTCGAGTCCTGCGAAATCAGCACGAGTTCTTTGACGCCTTGCGCGGCGAGTTGCTGGGCTTCATTGATGATCGAACCGGCACGGCGCGAACGATATTTCCCGCGCATCTGCGGAATCGCGCAAAACGCGCAGGTGTGATCGCAGCCTTCGGCAATTTTCACATACGCAAAATGCTTCGGCGTCGCCAGCACACGCGGCGCGTTTTCGTCGTAAATGTAGGTCGGCAAGCCGCGCGTCATCCAACTGTTGGAAGCGATGAACGCGGCGTCTTGTTGGGCTACAGCAGCCGGATCAACAGCAGCGACGATCTTTTCAATCTCGCTTGTGCCAAGCACCGCATCCACTTCGGGCAGTTGATTCAGCAAATCCTGCCGATAGCGTTCGACCAAGCAACCCGCGACAACCAATCGTTTCAAGTTCGCGGAATCTTTCAGCGCCGCCATTTCCAGAATCGTGTCAATGGATTCCTGTTTGGCGGAATCAATGAAGCCGCAAGTGTTCACAACCATCACGTCGGCCTCTTCGCGCGCCGTCGTGAGTTCGTAGCCGTGCAATTTGAGTTGCCCCATCATCACTTCGCTGTCCACTAAATTTTTCGGACAACCGAGGCTGACGAAGCCGATTTTTGCAATGTCAGATTTCATTTTCTGTTTCTTCATCAAGCTCCAACGCCGCTCGCAATGCCTGATGGAGTTCTTGGATTTTTTCCGGGGAAAGCGCGCCAACGTAATTGGTCAACAGTGATTTCGGCAAACTGACTAATTCATCGCAATGGATGCTGCTGTCGTGCTTCAATCCCTCATCAATTCCGGCACGCACCTGCGTTTCTAGACCGTCGTGGTGTGAATAAACCGGGGCGCAAATGACAGAGGAAAAGCGCGAGTCAATCAACATTTGTCGGCTCACGATCACAAACACCCGATTCCGCTTGGGATCACGCCCGGAAGGCATTGGCACACGATATAATTCGCCGCGTCTCATAGCTGAATTTGATATTTCAGTACATCCATTGCTTCTTCGTTCAACCGGTCGGCGTTGCGGTTGATGATCTCCATATCTTTTGCATCGCGCTCAGCTTTTGATAAGCGTTTGGTTTTAGCCACTACAGCGGGGATTACGTTAATCGCTACTTTCTCCCCCTCCGCTAATCTAAGCGGCTGGAGCGGACGCAAAATACCATGTTCATAAACGGCTTCGATTTTAATATTCATAGTTAAGCCCCTTTCTTGCTTTGCAAGCCTGCCTTTCAGCCGTGAAGTATAGCATCAAGTTCGATACCACAAACAAACCCGTGCCAGCAGCCGCTCAAACCCCGTGACAAATTCTGTCGCCGCCTGCGCCAAAGATTGTTATTCGTGAAATGCGAATCTGCTGGTATATTCTCCGCGCTCTGGCTGTCCGCCCTGCCCTCCCACATGGGACAGAGACCAAAACTACCGCGACTCCCGCTGCCGTTGCAGTACACCACTCCTGGCTCGAACCCACATCCTTTTTATTTCCACCAAAGGAGTCAATCGTGTACAAAAGATTCGTTACTTTCAATTTGCTGCTCTTCCTTTTCCTCCTCGGCGTTCAGGCACAGGAAAATCCGGCTCCGGTTGCGCCCGAAAAAATGCCAATGACCATTCCCGTCGGCTCAGACGATAAGGCGAAAGAGGAAAAGGCCAATAAAGACGTGGGCACAACCGTCACGGCAGGACAGCCCGTCAGCAGCGATCCGACCAGCGCCCCTACGCTGGTTTCCGCGCCGACCAGCTTCGCCAGGCAGATCAATTGGACGATCATCGCGGACGGGTATTACACCTACAATTTCAATCGTCCGGACGACAACTTCAACGCCGGATTTTATATGGAACCGCGCCATAATCGTCCGACGCTCAATATGGTGAAGTTGAATCTGGAAAAAGCCTCCACGTTGGACAGTCCGTTCGGCTTCCGCGTGGATTTGGTCGGCGGCCCCTCGAATCAGCTTTTGCTGGGCACCAAAGACCGTGCGCGCGGCTTGGAGGCGACGCGCGTGTTGTGGCAAGGCTATGTCAGCTACACGGCTCCGGTGGGCAACGGCTTGACCGTTGATTTCGGCAAATATGCCACGCCCATCGGCGCAGAAGTCGTGGATACGAAAGACAACTTCAACTATTCGCATTCGTACTTGTTTGCCTATGGGCCGTTCTATCACACCGGATTGCGCGCCAAATATGCCTTCACCGACAAAGTTTCGGTCACGGGGTATCTGGTCAATGCGTGGGATTCGATAGGCGATACGAACAGCGGCAAGACCATTGGCTTTACGGTCAGCGTCGCGCCGCACAAAAAATTCAGCTTGTCGCAAACCTATCTGGCCGGCCCGGAAAATCCGCGCGACAACGGCAACTGGCGGCATTTGTTCAATACGATTGCGACCTTTGCGGCGAATGACAAATGGACGTTGATGGGCGATTTTGTCTATGGCAATGATCGCGTCACGCTCGCGCCTCAACGTGGCCATTGGACGGGCTTTGCGGGCTATGTGAAACACACGTTCAATGAACGCTTCGCATTGGCCGGGCGTTATGATGTCTTCCGCGACGAAAACGCTTTGTTTACGGGCTTAGGACAAACGTTGCACGGCTTCACTGCGACGCAGGAAGTGAAGCTGATGAACAATCTGATTTCCAAATTGGAATTCCGGCGCGGCGTGTCGAATCAGAATTTCTTCACGGCGTCCAACAACCGCTTGTCGAAAAATCAAAACGTCGCGCTGGTCGGCCTGACGTGGTTCTTCACGAATAAAAAATAATGCGAAAACGTTTGCGCAAGCAGACGCGAGCACGAGCAGGATACCCAGGTGTCCTGCTCGTTTTTTTTGCGCAGCAGACGTTTGAGCTTGCCCGCTCAGCGCCGGGCTGGATGGGTCTGGCGGGCGACGCGCTTTTCTTCCCAGCGCAAATAAAATCGCCTGGTTTGGTCGCTGTCCGTGCGCGTAAAGATGAGTTGCGCCATCAGGGTGCGGCCTGCCCCGAACGCTTCTCCCTGCACGCGCGGGTTGTAGCCTTGTCGCTCCGGCAACGCGAGTTCGCGGCGCATTTGATTGATGACCGCATCGCACGCGCCGAGTTCTGTGCTCGCGCCGCCGACATCGTGCAAGCCCAGCACGCCGTGCGACAATTCGTGCAACACCGCAAAGCCAACGTCGAAGGCCGCGCGCACTTCGTGATCGCCGCGCAACTCCACAAAGTCCGCAAAGTCCAGTTGCAACTGCTGCACTTCCAAACGGGTGTTCGTTTGATGGCGATAGTGGACGGTTCCGACCGTGATGCAGGCGAAGGCAAGCGCAGCAGCGTGGTTGTGCGCTTCCAACTCAAAGGCTTTGGCCCCGTCCACCGTTGCCGCGAGCAATTCCCGCGCGGTGGCCGAACCGCCCGCCAGGCGTGTGCGGTCGCCCAGCACGAGAAAGCCCGCGTCATCGAATTGCAATTCGCGCCAACCCGTTTTCTGGCGCAGGCTCTCGGCGAGCAAGCGCAGTTGCGCTTCGTTCAGACGCTGTTTGCCGGGGCTGTTGCGCAAGCCCGGACGGAAGCGCCAGGGATCGTGGCTGGATGATGTGGCGGAACAGACGAGCGAAGAAAAGATGCTGAGGAGCGCGAGCGTCAAAATGGCTTTGGTCATACAAACCCCCAGGAAAAGCTTTTGCAATCAAGCGTTCTTCGCAGGCGCAACGGAGCGTTCGATCCGTTGCCCTACACTTTCTAAGGCGGCACTGGTGCGCAAAATCCGACATGCCGCCGCAAGTTTTTTTTGTCTCGCCTGGCTCGCACAGGGGATGTCGCAAAGAAGGTGCTATAATGCGCGCCGCTTTTTCCTGATCGCATTTATCTCCACGTAGGCAGAAGGTTCTGAAACATGCAAAACCGCTTCTTCCTTTTTCTCCTCGTCGTGATGACAATGGCTGCTGAGGCCAAGCCGAAGGACTATGTTTGTTATCGCACGGCCAATCGGATCACGGTGGACGGCAAGCTGAATGAATGGCGCAAGGTTCCGGCCACCGATGTCTTCGTGGACATCGAAGGCGATGCCAAGCCGCGCCCGCGCTTCACGACGCGCGCGAAGATGCTCTGGGACGAGCAATACTTTTACATCGCCGCTGAACTGGAAGAGCCGCACGTCTGGGGCACGTTGACGAAACGCGATTCGGTGATTTTTCACGACAATGATTTTGAAGTCTTCCTTGATCCGAACGGCGACCGCAACGAGTATTACGAATTCGAGATCAATGCTTTGAATACCGGCTGGGATTTGTTTTTGCCCAAGCCCTACCGCGACAGCGGCAAAGCCAACAACGCCTGGGACATCACGGGGCTGAAAACCGCCGTGTACATCAACGGCACGCTGAACGATCCGCGTGATACGGACATTGGCTGGACGGTCGAAATCGCCATGCCCTGGAAAGCTCTTGCGGAGTATGCGCACAAAGCCGCGCCGCCGAATGACGGTGACGAATGGCGCGTCAATTTTTCGCGCGTCGAATGGCAACACGAAATCGTGGGCGGCAAATATCGCAAAGTCGCCCACACGAAAGAAGACAACTGGGTTTGGTCGCCACAAGGCGTCATAGATATGCACCGCCCGGAAATGTGGGGCGTCGTGCGCTTCACCACCCGGAAACGATGAAATAAGGCGTAACGCGATTTGCCAAATCGCACTACTTTTTCTAAGGAGACAATCACGTGCGAGTTCTTACTGCTCTTCTTTTTTGTCTGATGACCAGCGTTTGCTTGCGAGCACAAAGCTGGACGCCGCCGACCGATGCCGAGCGTTGCCCGTGCAAATGGGGCGCGCAGGATCAACGCGGCTCGGCCAATCACATGAAACCCGAAACTGTGCTGCGCGCGACCAAACTCATTCGCACGGGCAAAGTCATCGAACTCGGCCAGGTGCTGAGTCCGACGATGCCGTTCTTTGGCACACGCCGCTTTGAAGTGCATACCAAACGCACATTCATGAACCCGCAGTCGAATCGGCGCGGCAGCAATGAAGAATACGTCACGGGCGAGATCGGACAAGTCGGTACGCAATTCGATGGCTTCGCGCATCAGACCATCGGCGACAGTTTGTACAATTGCTTCAAGCTCGACGAGATCGCCACGCGCAATGGCTTTGAAAAACTCGGCATCCAAAACGTCGGAGCCTTGTTCACACGCGGCGTGTTGCTTGACATTGCCGGATTGAAAGGCGTCGAGATGTTGTCGGACGCTTACGAAATCACGGTGCAGGACATCGAACAAGCCTTAGCCAAACAGAAGCTGACGCTTCAACCCGGCGATGCTGTGATCCTGCACACGGGTTGGGGCAAGTTGTGGAATAAAGACAACGCGCGTTATGCCAAAGGCCATCCCGGCATCGGCATCGCGGCGGCCAATTGGATTGCCAAACAAGACCCGATGTTGGTCGGCGCAGACAACGGCGGCGTCGAAGTGAATCCGAACCCTGATGCGAAACTCTCGTTGCCTGTGCATCAAATCATGCTCGTCGTGAACGGTATTCATTTGCTCGAAAATTTGAAGCTCGATGAACTCGCCGCCAACCGCATTCACGAATTCGCCTTCATCGTACAGCCCTTGAAAATACAGGGCGGCACGGGTTCGACGGTCGCGCCGATAGCTGTATATTGAGCGCTCCCAATCAGTCCTTTATGACGCCGTGATTTTGGATGCGATCATCTCTGCCGCGCGGTACGCGATCATCGCCACGACGGCGTTCGGATGCCCGCGCGGAACCGCAGGCATCACGGAAGCGTCAGCGACCCACAAGCCGTCCACGCCACGCACGCGCAATTGCGAATCCACGACAGAACGCGGATCGCTTCCCATCCGGCAAGTGCTTGTCGGGTGATAGACAGTTTGAATTTCGGACGTAAGCTTGGCGAGCAATTCGGCATCGTCGTTGATGTTTGCGCCGGGAAAGATTTCCTGCTCGACCAAATCGGCGAGCGGCGCAAGCGTGGCAATCTTGCGAGCCAAGCGCGCTCCGGCGAGCGTGGCTGCCGCGTCTTTGCCTTCCGCATCGGTCAGCAAGCCGAAATCAATGCGCGGCGCGTCCAGCGGATTCGCGCTGCGCAACCGCAGGCTGCCCCGCGAGCGCGGCGCAACGACTGCGACGCCGAAGCTGACGGCATCCACTTGCGGCGGTTCCAACCCCTGGTTGTACCATTGGAACGGAGCCAGAATCAGTTCGATGTCCGGCGCAGTGCCCGGCGTACCGTTTGACCGCGTGAAGGCAAAGGCTTCGACCGCATTGGACGCGAGCATCCCGCGTTTGAAGAGCAAATAGCGCAACAGGCTGAGCGGCGATTCCGCTTTTTTGAGAGTGTCGGTTCCGCGCGTCGAAAAGATCACAGGAACCATCGGATGATCTTGCAAGTTCTCGCCGACTTCGGGCGCATCGTAATAGACCGGAAGGCCCAGCTCGCGCAGTCTTCGCGCTGGCCCGATGCCGGAGAGCATCAATGTTTGCGGCGAACCGAACGCGCCTGCTGCCAGAATCACTCCGCGCGCCGAGAAGGTTTTTTCTACGCCGTTTTGACGCACCGTCACACCCGTTGCGCGACCATTCGCCATCTCCACGCGCAGCACCTGCGCTTCACGCACGACTTCCAGGTTCGCACGTTGCAGCGAGGGTTTCAGGTACGCATCGAACGCGCTGAATCGTTGTCCATCTTTGTGCGCCAACTCCGTCAGCCACGCGCCTGCAAACGCATCGCCGTTGTAATGCGGCTGATCGCCCAAGCCCGCCGCGCGTGCCGCTGCGACAAACGCCTTCGATAACTGGTGCGCGTTGTGGTTGGGCGAAATCATCATCGGGCCGCTACGTCCGCGCGTGCCATTCCCTTCTTCGCCAAGCCAGCATTCCTGCGCGCGAAAAACCGGCGCGACATCTTCCCAGCCCCAGCCCGTCGCGCCCGCCGTGACCCATTCGTCGTAATCCGCCGGATGACACCACTGATGAATTTGCGCGTTCATATTCGACGAACCGCCGAGCATCTTGCCGCGCGGCGTAAAGATGCGTCGTCCGTTCGCGGCGGTCTGCGGTTCGCTTTCAAAATTCCAGTCCAGTTTGCTCTTGAAGAGCTTGGCAAAGCCCGCCGGGATTTTGACGAACGGGCTGGACGGTTTGCCGCCCGCTTCGACCAGCCGCACGCGGAATTTGCCGGAGCTGGTCAATCGTTCGGCCAGCACACAGCCCGCCGTGCCAGCGCCTACAATGATTAAGTCGGTCATAGTTTCTCCTGATTTTAGAAGTCGTCAACCAGAGGCGAGTCGCGCAGAGTAACGACTTCCTTCGCTACGATTACGCCTACACGATACGCCCCTTCCGTGTCCAGCGTCTTGAGGTCGTTCTGAGATTTTCTTGAAGTTTTTTTGAAGTCGCGGTAGGCAAGTGCGCAAGCGTTTTTTTCCAGCGTGCCGATAGCTTTTTCGCCAGCCATGATTGCCACAAGCGACAGAACCGTTTACCTTTCTGGACCGATGGCTTGGGATGCAAACCCACAAATCGTCGGCGACAACGGCTTGGGCGCACAATTGCGATCCCCGGGCTTAACGAAAGCAAAATCACCAATGGAAGGAAAGGCCTCTTCTCCCATGAGACTGAAAGACAAAGTGGCTCTCATCACCGGAGCCAGCGGCGGCATTGGCCGCGAAACCGCGTTGTTATTTGCCCGCGAAGGCGCAAGCATCGTCTGCGTAGACGTCAACGACAAAGAAGGCAAAAAGACCGTCAAGCTGATTCAGGACGCGGGCGGTGCGGCAGCCTACAAACACGCCGATGTGTCGAGCGCAAATGACTGCGCCGCGATGGTGCGCTTCGCTGAAAAGAAATTCGGGCAACTCCACATCCTCTTCAACAACGCCGGCATCATGCATCACAGCGATGACAACGCCGTTACGACCGAAGAGGCCATTTGGGATTTGACCATGAACATCAATGCAAAAGGCGTGTTTTTGGGCTGTAAATTCGGCATTCCCGCGCTGCGTCGCGCAGGCGGCGGCTCCGTCATCAACACCGCTTCGTTCGTCGCCGTACTCGGAGCCGCCACGCCGCAAATCGCTTACACCGCGAGCAAAGGCGCAGTGCTTTCGATGACGCGCGAACTTGCCGTCATTCACGCGCGCGAAAACATTCGCGTCAACGCGCTCTGTCCGGGGCCGCTGCGCACCGAATTGCTGATGAGTTATCTGAACACGGAAGAGAAAAAGCAACGTCGTCTGGTTCACATTCCGATGGGACGGTTTGGGGAAGCGAAAGAAATCGCGTATGCCGCGTTGTATCTGGCTTCGGATGAATCGTCGTATGTGACCGGCACAGAGTTTTTGGTGGACGGCGGCATCACTGCGGCGTATGTGACGCCGGAGTAATCGGTTGTTTCCGCCTCTGCAACTGACTATCTTCAAACAACCAAAATTTGTTGAGGTGAAAGGATGAGCGTACAAATTGAAATTCCAGGGGAAACTGCGAAGCTCCTCCAATCCAATGCCACTATCCGCAACGTTGATCTGGATGCTGACTTGCGTGCGTTGGTTGAGACGGAGGCACGACTCGCAACAAGTGATTCGCTGGCCTTAGCCGAATTTGATCGTGATATGGAGGCGCTTACTTTACCGACAGAATCGCTCCCGATTTTGCCCCTAGACTTTTCTCGCCGCGATCTTTGCGACGAGCAGGACTAATGCGCTATCTGGTTGATACCAACATTCTCTTGCGGTTTCTCAATCGCACTGACCCGCATTCCACTGCGGCGCGAGCTGCCGTGCGCATTCTCAAAGCACGCGGAGACGAGACTTTTGGGGCCTTGAGACGGGCGTGCGATTGGATTCAACGCAAAACGAATAAACGGCGATATGCAAACCGCCTGTAGCCAGTTCACCCCAGCAGAAATCTCTGCCGGGGTGAACCGTTAGCCGATCTCTTACCGCACGGCTTCGAGGAAACGATAATCGTACCTCCAAGCTTCATCCGGCTCGTTACTGAGCACCGCAATACGACCAGTGGTGAGAAAGGCCAGCTTGAAGATTTCCCATTCCCCCTCGGAAATGCCCCCCTGCTGTGAGGTCACGCCTCCCTCTTCCCAGATGATAACCACTTCCCGCCCGCCCCCAAGCTCGAAATTTCCCAGGCGAGTGACCCGGCCATAGTGCCAGTTATATTCACTCCCGGCCTGCTTTGCCTGCGCGGCTTCCACTGCCTCTGAGCTGACCTCGCGGAGCTGTGATGAGTCCTTGGCTCCCTTTTTGGTTTTCTTACTCGCCATTCGTTTGTCCTCCATAAATTTGTTGAGAGTGCCCGTTTGGGCGGCGGGATTGTAGCTGGCGAGTTGATCTTTGGCAAGGTACTAAGAGTAGCAGAAGGCTTTATCGGGGGGTACGAAATGAAAGTTGGTAGAATCAGGGGGGGCGAATGGCAGATGATCCATCTCCGCCGACGATGCGCAGACAAGATACGACGCCACATTGAAAAGCAGAATCCCCACCTTACACCCCCAGCAACCCGAAGTGAATGACCGTACACCACAAGAGCGCACTGCGAACCAATTCGATAGTCATACATAACCTCCCACTGGCTTCTACGCAGCAAGCAATTCATTTGTTCGTTGCCATCTTCGCCCGCTCCTCTTTGATCAAGCCTTCGAGCGAGGCTTTGCCGTCCGGTTTCAGCAGCAGGCATTGTTGGAAGTCGCGCTCGGCGGCGGCTTCCTCGCCTTGTCGCATTCGCGCCAGCCCGCGATGGCAATACGCATCGGCGAAGCGCGCATCCAGCGCCAGGAGTTGATCGTAGTCGGCGATGGCTTTGGCCCACTCGCCCCGTTCGCGCCAAATCAGCGCACGATTGAAGTAGGTCGTAGTCAATGATGGTTTCAAGGCAATGGCTCGTTGATAGTCGGCTAAGGCCCCGTCTGCCTCGCCATTGGCGTACCGCGCTACGCCGCGATCACAATAGGCAACCGCCGCATCAGGAGCCAGCTTGATTTCACGAGTGTAATCACTGATGGCACCCGCCAGATCGCGCTGGCGCAAGCGCGTCATGCCACGACTGCCCCAGATTTTGGCAATGTGTGGATTAAGTTTGAGCGCCTGATCCAAGTCAGCCAGCGCGCCCGCCAGGTCGCCTTTGTCGCACCGCGCCTGACCACGATTGGCCCAGGCTTCGGCCAGACGCGGATTGAGTTCGATGGCTTTGTCGCCGTCACTGATGGCCCCCTCCAGATCGCCCAACAAATATCGCACCGCGCCGCGATTCATATACGCCTCAATAATTCGCGGATTGAGTTGGAGGGCACGGTCAAAATCGGCCAGCGCCTCAGCCGACTTGCCCAATTGGTGGCGCGTCGTAGCGCGATTGTAATACGCCTCGGCACAGCCGGGATCGCTGGCGATGGCGAGGTCGAAATCGGCTTCGGCGCGTGCATAGTCGCTTTTGGCAAACCATTGGTTGCCGCGCTCGATGTAAGAAGCCGCCGTCGCCGCGCGAAAGTTTTGGGCTTGTGCCGTCACTGTAGCTGCCGCGAGCCAGCCGATGGACTGGCAGAGAATAAAAGCGAGCAGGCTGAGTCTGCGTTTCATGGTTTTCCTCCTGGAATAATGGTTCCGTGTGTGCTTCCTCTGAAGGCTGATGGAGGGAGCAACGCACGATTGCGACAGTCAATAGGCGCTGGCTCACACCAAATTATGCCGCTCGATATTCAGCGCGCGATGAGCGTGTTCTGATCCTGCATGATCCGCCATTTGCCGCTCCGCTTTAGCACCACAAACGTCCTGAGATGGCGCTCATTCTCGTGCCTCACTTTGTCGGGCGTAATGTAGGTGGTCATCTGGCTGGTCACGGTCACCACTGCCACCTCCGGCGTGGCAAAGCGAACGTCCATCTCTTCCATCGTGTCCGTGACGCCTTTGAGAAACGTGCTATGGACTTCCTTCAGTTCCTTGAGCACCGCCTCGCGTCCGCGTGTTCGACCGCCAAATGGGTTGAGGTGATTCCAGTCTTCGGTGGTGAACTCCGGCACGCGCCCGAAGTCGTGGGAGTTGAAGGCATCATAGAAGGACTGCACCGCTTTGCGTACCGGAACTTCCTGCGTAGTCGGTTGTGCGGGCAGCCCCATGACAATCATTAGACCGACAGCAATTAGAACCCGTCTCATGTTTGTGTCCTTTCTTGCTTGATTGAGCGCGAAACCCGCCACTCACTACCGCGGCGGCGTGATGTTCTGGCATTGCTGCGCGAGCGGTTCAATCTTGATGCGTTCGGCCTTGATTGTGGCGCACCGAATGATGTCCGCGATGTTTCCGGCGGGGTCGCGAAATTCACGGCTCCCCACACCGACAAATCCATCCTTTCCTGTCAGCCTGAGTCTCGTATTGATTTTGCCCGTGCCCAGAAAATTCCCCTGTGCATCAAATTCGTCCCGAATGGCAGTGAGGGCAAATTCATTGCCGCCCAGGTGTTCCCACACGCCGTGTTGTTCGCCGTAAAAGGGGCCGCTGGGCCCGGTGCGGATGTAGACACTGATTCCACCACCACGAGCAATGGTGATGTAAGCGCGTTGGGACGGAGGCTGCGGCACACCGGGCGGAACCACCGGCGTGACAGTGTACGCCCACGCACCTTCCAGCCGCTGGGCCTGTAACTCTCGCAAGCTTCCGCGCGAGGCTAGGGATTCAGACTGCGCCTCAGTTTGTCCGGTTAACTGGTCATTGGCTTCCTGGCTTGATTGTGCGCGCAGTAAGGCTGTCGAGATGGCTAACACTGCGGCCAGCGTCAAGGCGAACAAAATATTTTTTGCGGTCAAGAACTGTGACTCTTTCATGGGTTCTCCTATTGGTTTTGCTCAGGCGAAGGACTACACTGATCGCCTGTCAGCTTCGTTTGAATGCTAAGGCGCTGCTTGCGCTGAGAATGTTGAGCAGCTTTTGCTCTCACTTATACAAACGAGAAGCCGCCGCGAAAGCGGAAAGCCTGGCGAAAAAAATATGGAGACCGCTGCACTGTCAGTCAGTCAATTGCTACAACGCTGGAGCGAGGGTGACGGCAGCGCGCTCGACCAATTGACGCCGCTGGTCTACGACGAACTGCACCGGATGGCACGGCGCTACATGCAGCAACAGCCTGCCGGTCACACGCTGCAAACAACGGCGTTGATCCACGAGGCATATTTGCGATTGATCGGGCAGCAAGAGAAGCACTGGGAGAATCGCGCGCATTTCTTCGGCGTCGCGGCGCAGGCGATGCGCCACATCCTGGTGGATTACGCGCGCGCACGGAAGATGGTCAAACGCGGCGGCGGTGCGCAGCAGGTTTCGCTGGATGAAGCTTTGACTATCAGCCCGGAACATAGTGACGATCTGGTGGCACTCCATGACGCGCTGATCGCGCTGGCCGCACTTGATCCGCGACAGAGCCGGATTGTCGAGTTGCGCTTTTTTGGTGGACTGACCGAGGAAGAGATCGGCGAAGTCTTGCAACTTTCAGCGCGCACGGTGCGCAGCGACTGGCGCTTGGCCCGGTCGTGGCTGCTGCGGGAATTGGATCGCGGGGAGCGTGATGACGCCTGAACGATACAAAGAAGTCGGTCGCCTTTACCGCGCTGCGCTGGAGCTTGCGCCGCCGCGGTGGGCGGATTATTTGGCCGATGCTTGTGGCGGCGATGAAGCGTTGCGGCAAGAGGCCGAGTCGCTGCTCGCTTACGAGGCGCGCGGTGAAAGGTTGATTGACCAGCCTGCGATGGAGGCGGCAGCCAAAGCGATGGCTGAAGATCAGGCCGTGCCTGAAGCCCCATCCTTGATTGGGCAAAGTATTGGCCACTACGGGATTCTCTCGCTACTGGGGAAAGGCGGGATGGGCGAAGTCTGGCTGGCCGAAGACATACATCTTGGCCGCAAAGTCGCCGTCAAACTCTTGCCCGCCGAGTTCACCGCCGATGCCGACCGCCTGCGACGCTTCGCGCAGGAAGCGCACGCGGCTTCGGCGCTCAATCATCCGAACATCCTCACGATTCACGACATCGGCGTGGCCGAAGGTACGCATTACATCGTCACGGAGTACGTCGCGGGCGAGACGCTGCGCCAACGGCTGACAGGCGCGCCGGAACAGCGGATCAAGCTGGCGGAGGCGATTGAGTTGGCTGCGCAGGTGGCCGCTGCGCTCGCCGCCGCACACGAAGCCGGGATTACGCACCGCGACATCAAGCCCGAAAACGTGATGTTGCGCAACGATGGCATCGTGAAGGTGTTGGATTTCGGGCTGGCCAAACTGCTTGGGAAGGATGAAGGCGGAAGGATGAAGGATGAACCAAGCATAGACTCCCCCCTTCATCCTTCATCCCTCATCCTTCATCCTTCCACAATTCCTGGCGCAGTGATGGGCACCCCCCGCTACATGTCGCCGGAGCAGGCGCGCGGCGAGTTGGTGGATGCGCGCACGGACATCTTCAGCCTGGGCGTGATGCTTTACGAGATAATTGCGGGCCGCGCTCCGTTTGCAGGCGCAACAACAAGCGAGGTGATTGCGGCGCTCCTGCGGGACGCACCGCCGCCGCTGACCGAATATGCGCCCGATGTGCCGCCGGAGATGGGGCGTATCCTCAGCAGATCGCTCCACAAAGACCGCGACGAGCGGTATCAAACGGTCAAAGAGTTGCTGCTTGACCTGAAGGATTTGACGGAGGATCGCGCGTTTGAAGCCAGATTGGAACGCTCTGCACCACTGGACAACCATCCAACGAATGACTGGACATTGCCGCCACCGCCAGTCGAGCCGCGTAGCAACGAGTCGGCAGTGAAACCCTGGCAACGAAAGAGCGCGTGGGGAATGACCGCCGTGTTGTTGCTGGCGGTGGTCGCAGCGTGGCGGGTCTGGCCATCGCGGCAGACGGTTGCGCCGCACGCGATCAAGGTGGCGCGTTTGACCAACGGTGGTTACATCACTAATGCAGTGCTCGCGCCCGATGGCAAATTCTTCGCTTACACCGTTCAGGATGGCGAGGTTGCGCACCTGTGGCTACGGCAAGTCGCGGGTGGCCCACCGCTCAGTCTCGTGCCAGAGCTTAAGGGACTCCTGCTGGGCCTGACCTTCGCGCCTGACGGCCAGGCGGTCTATTTCGTGACGTATGAGCGGGACACTCCGCTGGGCGCGCTCTATCGCGTGCCGACGCTGGGCGGGCCACTGACAAAAGTGCTGATGGGGATCGTTTCACCCGTCACCTTTGCGCCCGATGGCCTACACTTGGCTTTCATCCGCCTGGATTCGGCGGGTGAAGCCACCAGCCTGGTTATCACCGATCTGACGGGCGGCAATGAACGGATTGTGCTGACGCAGAGCGGGCCGGAACTATTGCTTGCGAACGGCCCAAGCTGGTCGCCCGATGGCAAGCAGATCGCCTGTCAACTTGAGCGCGGGCAGACACTGACCAACGTCGCGGTCTGTCGGGTGGTGGGCGTGGACGTAGCAAGCGGTGCGCAAAGGTCGCTGACCACGCAGATGTGGGATAGTTGCGCGCGACTGGTCTGGCTGCGCGATGGGAGTGGTCTGGTCATGGTCGGCACCAAACAGGGGGAATCGGGCACGGGCGCGCGCGACGCCGTCTGGTTCATCACGCAACCGGACGGCACCATCCGCCGGATCACCACCGACCTGAGCCGCCATTTCTACCGCTCACTCAGTGTGAGTGACGACGGTCAGGCGATGCTGGTCATTCCGTTCAATCGCAGTTCGCAAATCTGGTCGGTCGCCGCGCGCGGGTCAGGCGCAAAGCTGAGTTACGCTGCCTCCAGCGCCGTGCAATTGACAACAGGTACGGGGGAAGGGCGCGGCGGGATTGTCAGTTTGGACGATGGCAGTCTGGTTTACGCTGCGCGTACCGGCGAACATGTTGACCTCTGGCAAATGCGTAACGCCAGTAGCCCGCCGCAACAATTGACGACTGACCCGCCTTTTCTGGAAGAAGTTTCCGCGCCGTCGGATGGTCGCTATCTTGTCTTTGCTGCGAAGCGCGGCGGCTTCAGCCATCTATTCCGCGTGAACCGTAACGGCACCAACTTGCAGCAGGTGACGAGTGGCGAGCGCCAGGAGATTGATTCGGATTGCTCGCCGGACGGGCGTTGGATTGTCTACGCTTCGCAGGCTGTCGAGCCGGGCAAGAGCGCGGAGTTCAAACTCTGGAAAATTCCGGCTGAGGGCGGCGTGCCGGTTAGCCTGACGACAGACCATAACGCCCGTACACCGCACTTTTCGCCCGACGGCCAATGGGTCTCTTATGTTTACCACGACACCCTGGGGCGCTGGCACGCAGTGGTCATACCGGCCACGGGCGGCGCGCTGGTAAAAACCTTCGCGTTGCCCCTGACGGTGGAATCGGGGATTGGCTGCCGTTGGACGCCCGATGGACAGGCGCTGACCTTTCTCGTGAAGGGCAAGGCCTTCGATAATCTCTGGCTTCAACCGTTGACTGGCAGCGCTCCGCGTCCGCTGACCGACTTCAACTCCGGCGAGATTTATAACTACACGTTTAGCCGCGACGGCCAGCAGCTTTTTCTGGCGCGCGGCTATTCTATTCGGGATGTTTTATTGATCCAGGAATTTCGGTGAGCGCAATCGAACTTGAACGTTTACGCGCGTCATTCAGCCGCCACCCGCGCCGCCATGAGCGTGAAAGGACGAGAGATGAACCCGATTTCCACCGCAGCCGCACGACGCCTATTCCTCGGCGCACAAGGCTTGCTCGCTGATCCCACACGCAAAGCCACGCGCGCCACGCGCCCCCAGCTCATCAAGACGGCAGCCAATGGCAGTCCCGCCTGCGTTTCACGTTGGCATTCGGTCACTGCGCAGGCTACAATGCCTGTCACTTCGGCCCCTGAAACCCTTGCGTGCCCCGCCTGGAATCTATGCCACGAATTGGAATCGAACTGAATAACGTTTGTAATTTGGATTGCGGTCACTGCTTTCGCGATATTTATCGCGGCGTGGGCGACAAAAGCGATTTGTTTTTTCCGCTCGAACTGCTCGATCAAATCCTGACCGATGCGAAGCCGCTCGGTTACAACCACGTCGCGATCACAGGCGGCGAACCACCGCTGCATCCGAAGTTTGGCGACGCGCTCGACCTCATTGCCGGGCACGGCTTCACGTATCACTTTCTAACCAACGCGCGCAACTTCGCCAAGACGCTCAAAGCCATCACGCCGAAAAAACGCCGCGACGGGCTGACGAACGTTTCGATCAGTATTGACGGGGCGACGGAAGCTACGCACGACGGGATTCGCGGCCAGGGATCGTATCGCGAATGCGTGGCGGCGATGGCGATTTGTCAGAAGCTGGGCATTCGCGTGGCGTTGATTTCGACGATCAATCGCGCCAATCGGCACGAGTTGGATCAACTGGCGTTGATGGGCGCGCATCTCGGCGTGTACAAGCACATCTTCGTCCATCAAAACCCGACGCAGCATAATTTCAGCAACGATCTCGTCTTGCCGCTGAGCGAATGGCGCGGGATTGAACGCGATGTGGCGCGGCTGCGCAATGAATTTCGGCACGACATCGAAATGGCCATCGGCTTTTACACCGATTACTATTTGCCGCGTTGCGCGCCGCTGACGTTGGACGATTTGAATATTGATTACAAAGGCCGCTTGACGTTGTGCTGTCAAATCTCGAACTATCGCGACGGCGATCACGACGGCGAAGATGTGGTCGGCGATTTGCGCCGCGAACGCTTGCCCGTTGCGTTGTCGCGTTTGATGACGCTGGTCAATCAAGTGCATCAGGAACGATTGGAGATGGCGGTTGATCCGACGCGCCGCGAACAATTGCACTATCCGTGTTTGGCGTGTTTGGAGCGGTTCGGGAAAACGAAAGAAGAATCGTTTGTGCAACTGCAAGGGCTGAAAGTAGGAAGCTAAATGGCCGGTTATTCGGAAACTCCGCTGGCGAAAAAGTTAGGCATCAAAGCAGGCTTTCGCGTCACGTTTCTGAACGCGCCCGATGGCTTTCGCGAGAGCCTGGGCGAACTGCCCGCGCACGTCAAAATCATCGGCGTGCAAAAGCCGCTCGACCTGATTGTCTTTTTTCCGAAATCTGTCGAAGACCTCGAAAACAAATTTCCCAAGCTGAAAGAAAAGCTCGCGTCGGCGGGAATGTTCTGGGTGGCGTGGCCGAAAAAAAGCGCGGGCGTCGAGACCGATTTGACGTTCGACGCCGTGCAGCAAACGGGGTTGGGCTTGGGTTTGGTGGACAACAAAGTGTGCGCAATCAGCGACGTGCATTCGGGCTTGCGCTTTGTCTATCGCGTTGTAGATCGCGCGTAGGCAAACACATTCTCAATTCTCAATTCTTCATTCTTCATTCTTTTCCAAAGGAAAATTACTGAATCATTTTCTCTCTGGAAAGGAATGAAGAATTGAGAATGAAGAATGAAGAATGTTTGTTGCTTGCTATCGTTTGGGTTTGCTCTTGGGGATGGTTTTCTGGCGGGCAATTTTGGCCGGAGCAGTTGATTTTACAGGCTCTGGCGTGGCGGTTGCCTTTCCTGCCTTGACCAAAAATGAGACTTCCAATACGTCCTGATTCGGATCGTCGGTCATCAATTTGACCAGCAGTTTGTGCGTGCCTGCCGGAAGCTTGTCCGCGCTTTTGACCAGCAGCTTGAACTCCTTGCCGGGCGTGACGGTTTCTACTTGTGCTGTAAACGCTGGGTTGTCAGTCACCACCTTTTTGATCTCTGCGACACGACCGCTGCTCACGTAAATTCCGACTTGGCCTGCGTAGGTTTTGTCGGGCGCAAGCGTCGCTTCGATTTCGTTGGTAGGATCAAACAGATATGACCCAACGCGGTAGCCTTTCGGGATGAACGGTTCAAATTTCACCGTGAGCCGAAATTCGCCGAGCCGCGCATCGTTCGTGTAGACGGTCGCGTATTTTGTGTGAACGCCCGGGCCCACAGGCGTGATGGTGAGCGTGATTTTGCCCGCCTGACCAGGCGGGATGACTTTGTCAAAGTCACTGGCGGCACACCCTCAGCTTGGCGCGACGGCTTCGATCAGCACATCGGCTGTGCCTTCGTTTTTGAGCGTGAACGAGTGGCTGACTTTGGTGTTTTCTTTGACTCTGCCGAAGTCATGCTCAAACGTTTCCAGCACGAGCTTCGGCGCTTTGTCCTGCGCGCTGGCCGTGACCGTGCAGAGCAACAGCAGAGCGGTGAGGCATTGTTTCATGGCGACGAACTCCTTAGAAAATGTAGCGCGATTTGCCAAATCGCGTTACGCCGCATGTCTTGCAATTTAGGGCGTGCGGCAGTGTAGCAAAAGCGGTGAGAATTGGACAAAGTAAATCTGACCTGCTAAAAACGGCTGCGATGATTCCGAACTTCGCCAATCGCATGGAACAAGTGCAAACGCCCGTCATTCCGGTCGTCGGCGAATTGATTCGTAATAATCCCGGCACGATTTCTTTGGGGCAGGGCATCGTGCATTACAGCCCGCCACCGCAAGCGTTCGCGCGGATTCCCGAACTCTTGCGCGATCCTGAAGTGCATAAATATCAGGCTGTTCACGGCATCCCGGAATTGCTCGCGGAGATTGAAAAAAAGCTTGCGCACGACAACGGCGTCACGATGGATGACGGCAACTGCATCGTCGTCACAGCGGGCGGCAATATGGCGTTTATGAATGCGGTGCTGGCAATCACGCAGCCGGGCGACGAAATCATTTTGAATGTGCCGTATTACTTCAATCACGAGATGGCGATTATGATGGCGAGTTGCAAGTCGGTGCTCGTGGCGACAGATGAGAACTATCAATTGCGACCGGAAGCATTGGAGGCCGCGATTACGAGCCGGACGCGCGCGATTGTGACTGTGTCGCCGAACAATCCAACGGGCGCGGCGTATTCCGAAAATGCACTGCGTGCCGTGAATGAAATCTGTCGCCGGCACGGCCTCTATCACATCAACGACGAAGCGTATGATTACTTCGTCTACGATGATGCAAAGCATTTTTCACCCGCTGCAATTGCGGGCAGCGGTGAACACACGATCTCGCTCTATTCGCTCTCGAAAGCGTATGGCTTCGCGGGCTGGCGCATCGGCTTTATGGTCATCCCGCAGCATCTGTTCACTGCCGTGCGCAAGATTCAAGACACGATCCTGATTTGCCCAACCGTCATTTCGCAGCACGTTGCCGCAGGCGCAATGCAGGTCGGTGCGGAGTATTGTCGCGGTTATTTGTCCGAGTTGGCCGACGTGCGCCAGTTAGTGATGCAGGAGTTGACGCACATCCATTCGTTCTGCGAAGTGCCGCCTGCCGATGGCGCGTTTTATTTTCTGCTGCGGCTGGATACAAAGCTGAAGCCGCTCGCGTTGGTCGAACGATTGGTGCGCGAACATCGCGTCGCGGCAATTCCGGGCGATGCGTTCGGGATGCACGACGGCTGTTACTTGCGCGTGGCGTACGGCGCGCTGCAAAAAGAAACCGTCGCAGAAGGCATCGGGCGCTTAGTCAGCGGACTCACAACAATCATAGGAGCTTAGTTTATGAACGTCGTTTGTCTACAACTCAATTGCGTGTGGGAAAACAAACAGGCCAATCACAGCAAGGTCAGCGAACTGATCGCCGCCGCCAAACCCAAACGCGATTCGCTCGTCATCCTGCCGGAAATGTTCGCGTCGGGCTTTAGTATGAACGTCGCCGCGATCACCGACAGCACGACGAATGAGTCGTACAACTTTCTCGCGCGCCTCGCAGAAATTTATGGCGTGTATTTGATGGCAGGCATCGTCACGACGGACGCGAGCGGCAAGGGGCGCAACGAATGCGTGACGTTTGCGCCCGATGGAACAGAAGCCTCGCGGTACTGCAAACTGCATCCGTTCACGCTCGGCGGCGAGTTGGACAACTATGTCAAAGGCACAGACGTAGTGACCTTCCAATGTCAGGAATTCGTCGTCGCGCCGTTTATTTGTTATGACCTGCGCTTTCCCGAAGCGTTTCGCGTGGCAACATTGCGCGGCGCGAATTTGATTACGGTGATGGCGAGTTGGCCCAACGCGCGGCATCATCATTGGACGAAGCTGTTGCACGCGCGCGCGATTGAAAACGAAGCGTATGTCGTCGGCGTGAATCGCTGCGGCTGGGACCCGAAACTGGAACACGCTGGTGGCAGCCTCATCATTGATCCGCAAGGCAACACGCTCGTCGAAGCAGGCAGCGGCGAATGTGCCATCAGTGCGGAATTGAGTTTGCCGGAGTTATTGAGTTATCGGGAACGTTTGCCGTTCCTGAACGACATTCGCCCGGATTTTTTGCGGGCGTGACGAGGCGCGTGAAGTTGTGATGAACGATGGAGTGGCCTGCCAAAAGTAATCATCGCAAGGCAGGGAAAGCCGTTGGCTCGTCCGCAAAACTTATGGTAAATTCAGCCTATGATTCAGACACTAGAAGCCATCGTGAATGAAGCAGGCAAGATTCACTTGCTGACAGAAGTGCGTTTGAAGACCAGCCGCCGCGCTCTGGTGACGATTTTGGATGAAGCGCCGAAAATCCCTGCCGCCCCCCAGAAAGAAAAGCTGCGCGCGGTATTCAGCAAAATGCACGCGGTAGAAATGTTTCGTAGCATTGAAGACCCAAAAATCTGGCAGAAGACTTTACGCGATGAATGGGAATAGCGCTGTTCTCAACCGCAACACCGTCATTTATGCTTCCAAGCGAACGATTGATGTAGAGAAACTGCTCGCGGCTTACGACAAATTTTATGTTTCTATCATCACGTATATGGAGGTCTATGCCTATGATTTTACGGATGCCGCCGAAAAGATGTTGATAGACGAGCTTTTTGCCAGTCTGGAAATCATCGAGATTACTCGCGACATTGCTGACTTGGCGATTACCTACCGCAAAAACAAACACAAAAAGATCAAGTTGCCAGACGCCATCATTTTGGCCACTACAAAATACCTGAACGCCGACTTACTGACAGATGATTACGACGATTTTCAAACGGTTGATCCGAGTGTGAAGGTTCTGAGTCTTGACGATTTTAGATAACTACGAAGCTGTGGGATAAATCACTCGTTTTGGCACACGGCGATTTCATCTATTTCAAACAAGTCGGATGGCAAGAGCGGGTAAGATTAACTCTGCGGCGCAAAGTTGCGGGTCAGGATTGCGTCCAAATCCGGGATCACGAGCGGGCTGCCTTCCAGATCGAAAATTCCCAACACCAAATTGTGCGCCAATGACAAGCGTTGCTCGTGCCGTTGATACGGGATCGGCAGCGGGAAGGCTTTGACTTGCGGATGAATGGGCACGCCTAACAATCCGCTGGGCGCGCGCGCAATCAGCAAGCGGCTTTTGGGGTGAATCTGATGCGCAGCGACGGCTTCGTGACGCAATCCCAGGCGCGTTGGCAAATCGAGGATCGGCAGCGGCAGACCGCGCCAGTTGGCCAGGCCGAACACGTACTTCGGCGCACGCGGAACGGAAATGATCGGCAACAGGTGGGAGATTTCCTGCACTTGCATGAGGCTCAGCCCGAAAACCATGGGTTGCGGTTCGCTGACCGCCTCCAAGCTTTGCGCCGCCGAGAAGAGCATGATTTGCGCGCGCGATTTGCGCGGGGCGGCGGGCGCGTTCATGACACGCGGCGGTGGCTTGGGCAGCGTGGTCAGTGGCGCAGCTTCCGTCCGATGCAATTGGGCGGCGTTGGCGCACAATACCCATTTGTCGGCCAGCTTGACGACGCCTGTGAACAGCTTGTCGGCGGTGGGTTCGGCAATGTGCGGCAGCGCGACGATTTGTGATGACTCGATTTCAATGTTGCCAATGATGCGGTCAACGCGCAGGCCAAAGGGCTGTGCCGCGTTGACCAACACGACGAACCCGTCATGAAAATTTGCGGAACCCGTGCCGATGGCAAGTTGCACGGCCAGATCGAAGACAGGGTATTTCTGTTGTTGCGCGGCGATCCAGCCCATCGCCCCCGGCGGCGTCGCCACGCCTTCCAAGGTGGGCTGAAAGGCGAATTGATGCAGCCGTCCGATGCTGCGCACTGCCGTAATCTCCAAACAATATTCCTGCTCCTGGACGGCGCAACGAACCAGGCGGAGTGTTTGGGGAGCGACCTGGTTTGTGCTGGATGCGTTCCTCATAAAGTTTCCAATGGTGGAAGACGTGGCTACACGCCTGACAACAACAACTGCGCGATTTGTTGCGGCGGCGCGACGTGATCCACGACCCCCGCTTCAATCGCGCGTTGCGGCATGCCTTTGACCGTGCAGGTTTCCAACGTCTGGGCAAACGTGACGCCGCCGCGCGCGCGAATCGCCGCCAAACCTTCTACGCCGTCTTGTCCCATCCCGGTCAGCAACACGCCACGCGCTTTGGCTCCATAGACGGCGGCGACCGATTGCATCGTCAAATTGATCGAAGGCAAATTGCCATCAGGGGCTGCGCCTGCGCGCAATTGCACCGAACCGTAGGCGCTCAATTGCACGTTCATGCCGCCGGGCGCGATCAGGATGGTGCCGCGTTGCAAGCCGTCACCCGTTTCAGCTTCTTTGACGCGGAACGGCAATTGGCGCTGCAATTGTTCGGCCAGCACGGCGGTGAACATGGCGGGCAAATGTTGGATGACGAGCACGCTGCTCGCAAAATTTTCGGGCAACTGCACCAGCAGTTGTTGCAGCGCAACCGGGCCGCCCGTCGAAGCGCCGATGACGATGATTTTTTCCGGCGACAATTTGGTCGAAGGCTCGGCCCCCGCCCAGACATCCACGGCGCTGGTGCTAGTCGCGCCCGAACCGGTGAGACGCGGGTTCGCTTTGGTCGTCGTGCCCGGCTTGATGTCGTTGTTCGGCGCGGGCAGGGCAATGCCCGCAACGGGCGGCGTAATGTTGGCTGCGAGGCGCACCTTGTTGATGATTTCCTGCCGCAGATGCGCTGGATCAACTGCCGCGCCGGGCGTGAATTTGAAGACGAAGTCCACCGCGCCGTGATGCATCGCTTCCAACGTCAGCGCCGCCGCGTGCATATTCGCGCCGCTGATGACGATGGCCGGCGTAAAGCGAATTTGCTGTGTTGCCTTGAGCGCGTCCAGCCCGCTCATATCCGGCATTTCCAGCCCCAATGTCACGACGTCCGGGCGCGCGGTTTCGACCATCTCCACCAGTTGCTGCCCCTTGTGCGCTGCGCCCAGCACCCGAATGTCGGGTGCCGATTCCAGATGACTTTTTAGCAGACGGCAGACGATGGGAGAACTGTCCGCGACCAGAACGCTAATTGGCTTCATAGCAATTCATAAGTTTGACAAGCGCGCCGAGCCGACCGCGCGCTTATTGCTGACTTTCTCTGACCAAGCGACGAATCAGCGTCACCACATTGTCTTCCTGATAAGGTTTGACCAGATATTCAGTCGCGCCCAGATCGAAGGCTTTCTGCCGATGCTTCTCGCTCGAACGCGACGAGACAATGACGACCGGCAAGTTGCGATACGCCGGGAGCGAGCGCACCGAACTGAGGAATTGATAACCGTCCATGCGCGGCATTTCGATGTCGAGCAGAATCAAGTCCGGCGGCAGTTCGTTGGCTTGCAATTGCTCCAACGCATCGAGACCGTCTTTGGCCTGCGCCGGAATCCAACCAATGTTCTTAATCATATTGGAACTGACGCGCCGCACGCTGGGCGAATCATCCACGATCATCACCGTCAGCGTTTGATTCAGTGTCTTCGGCTTCGCGGGCGTCGGCGTCGGCGCAATCATGTCCGTCGGCGGCAGGTCGTGCGCCGCCGACACAGGTGGTGTTGGGGCCACCATGTTACTGCCTTGCGCTTCGCCCGGATGGTTCGTCGGACTGTTGATGGCCGCGCGACGTGGCAGCGCGCGCACTGTGCCGCGCAACAATTCGGCGAGGTTGAGAATTAACACGACTTCGCCATCGCCCATCAACGTCGCGCCCATCACGCCGTGAATTTTGCGCAAGTGATTGCCGAGCGTCTTGATCACGACTTCGCGTCCGCCCATCAATTGATCCACGATGACGACGACTTCTTTGCCTTCGACGCTGAGCAACAAGGCGGGCGGGCGCAGCGCCACTTCGTCGGTCGGCTGGCGCAAATTGAGCAAGCGGCTCAGCATCAGCAACGGATACACTTTGCCGCCCAACCGTATGACGGGTTCCTGGCCGATGCGTTCCACTTTGCTCATTTCGAGCCGCATAATTTGCGTCACGACATCGAGCGGAATCGCAAAGCTCTGGCCGTTGGCTTTGACCATCAGCGAGCGCGTCACGGCCAGTGTCAGCGGCAGACGAATCGTGAACGTCGTGCCCGCGTCCGGCTGCGAATCAATCGTGATCGTGCCTTTCAGCTTTTGCACGGTCGTCTGCACGACGTCCATCCCGACGCCGCGCCCGGAGATTTCGCTAACGGTCGCGGCGGTGCTGAAACCGGGCGTGAAAATCAGCGCCCAGAGTTCCTGCTGCGACATCGTTTCGGCTTCGACAGACGTAATCAGCGCGAGTTCCAGCGCGCGATTGCGAATCCTGTTGGCATCCAAACCCTGTCCATCGTCGCGCAGTTGCAGGACGACTTGCGAGCCTTCGTAAAACGCGCGTAGCGTGATTTTGCCGAGCGGCGCTTTGCCTTTGGCGGTGCGCACGTGAGGCGCTTCAATGCCGTGATCCACCGCGTTGCGCAGCAGATGCAGCAACGGGTCGGTCATTTCCTGCAACGCGGTCGTGTCGAGCGCCGTCGCTTCGCCTTCCAAAATCAATTCGACGTCTTTGTCCCGTTGCACAGCGACCGTGCGCACGGTGCGATGAAGGCGCGGTGCTAAGCTCGCCAGCGGAACCATGCGTAGCCGCATCAAGCGATCCTGCAAATCGCTGTAGACGCGGCCTTGCCGATTCAGATAGCTCAGGAAATCGCTGTTGAGATGATTCAATTCGCGTCCGAGCGTTTGAATGTCGGTTGAGGATTCGACCAACTCGCGCGACACCAAATGGAATTCGGTATAGCGGTCAAATTCCAAATCATCAAACCCGTGCGTGTGGCTTGTGACCAGCGCGTTCACCAGTCCCGGCGCGACCAACGCGGCGGCGGGCAAATGGGACGGCGCGTTGTTGGGCACGAACGATGGGCGTCCGCCGCCGAGTGTGCTGGCTTCGTATTTCGATTCGAGGTTCGACGACGCGCGGCGCAAACGTGTGCCGGTGATTTGCAATTCTTCGACCTGATGCCCGAAGTCGGCGAGCCGCTGCTCGAACATCGTGCGCGTGATAATCATTTCGCTGATGAGCTTAACGATTTCATCGAGCCGTTCGATGGGCACGCGCACAAACTGACTGGATGTTTGCGCCATCGCACCCGTTTGCGCAGGCGGCAGCACTTCCGGTTCGTGAACGTGAACCGGCGCGGACTCCGCCGCTTCAGCAACGGTCGTTGGCGCGGTGACGGTGGTTTCTGCAACCGACGGTTCGCTGGGGACGACGATGGCTTCGGCGACTACAGCGGTGGGCGCAACAGATGGCTCTGCGATCATCGGCGCGACGGGCACAGAGAATTCTTCCAAGGCCGCCGATTCGGTCAGCGATTGCGGCCAATCCGGCAACCTGGCTGCCGCCGTGTTGGCTGCTTCGAGCGGCGTTTCGGCGTGATCGAAAACGGCGGGAAGCTCGACTGGCCCAAGCGCCGCGACCGCTTCGGTGTCCTCTGCGGCGGGCTGTGTGAAGACGAGGTCAGCGGTTGTGTCAGGCGCACATTCCAGTTCGGGCCCCGTTTCGGCAAGAGCTTCGGCAAGAGCTTCGGGCGTTGCGGTGCTCGTGAACTCTTCGGCTCTCGCAGCCGCAGCGGAATGCTCTGCCAACAAACGTGCAAAGGCGGCGTAGAGGCGTTGGACTTCGCCCGTTTTCACCTGCCCATTCGACATGTCTTCGAGCGCGTCGGTCGCTTGCATCAGCAACAGCGTGCGCTCCGGCGTCAATTGCATTTCGCCGTCGTACATCAAATCCAGCACATCTTCCATGCGATGCGCCAGTTGCATAATGTTGTCCAACCCGACCACCGCTGCGGTGCCTTTGAGCGAATGCGAACTGCGGCGCACTTCCTGCAACAACTCGCGGTTGTGCGGATTTTTGTAGAGCACGCGCAACGACGTGTGCAGATTTTGCAGATGCTCTTCGGCTTCCAGCAAAAACGTTTCCATCAACTCTTCCGCCATGTCATCGGAAATGACCGGCGACGCCAGCGGCGCGGGCAGGGAAGCGGCGGGCGCAGAAGTTGTGACGGGTTCGGGCGTTGGCTCAGGCAGCGCAGTCGCGAGGTCGAAGCTTTCCGCCTCGCCTTGCGTCTCGCCCTCGGTCGGCGCAATTAACTCGGACAGACTGGGCAGCGGCAACAACTCCGGCAAGGTTTCATCGAAGGCCAGCGCGGGCCAGTTCGGTTCTTCGACGTCCACTGTCGTCGGGCATTGCGCGTCTGGCACAGCGGGAACGGCTTCCGCGTTGTCTGCTTCGACTTCGGGCGCGACGACGAACGTATCGCCTTGCACCCCGTTTTCAAGCGATGGAGGCGCGCTGGCCGCCGGTTCGGTCAGCAAATCTTCTGCGAGTTGATCGGCCAGATTGTCAATGGCGAGATCGGCTGTCGGAGTGGGCGCGCTGTCTTCTAACACATCTGGCAAGACCTGCGGCGCTTCTGCTAACGACGCCGTCTCGGTCGGCGCAGCCGCGTCCGATGCGGGCGTGAGTTGTATTTCCGGCAGCCCCGCCATCAATTCATCGGGCAGCGCGAATTCCGGTTGCAGCGGCGGCGGATAAGCGCCAAAGCTTTCTTTCAATTCTTTGGCGACGTCGTGTAAATCCACGTCGCCAATCGTCGGCGTCTCGGTCGCTTCCGGCAACGACACTGAAAAGGCAGCGTCGTTGAGTAGCGCCACCAACGGTTCTTCGGTTTCGAGCGCCGCTAATTCCGGGGGCGTCAGCGCCGCCCAGGGCGCGCGGGCTTCGGGCAGGAGATCGTCTTCGGCTTCGGTGGGCAGCAGGAACGTTTCGCCTTTTTCTTCGTAGTCGTCCAATGCTTCGGGGTCTTCTACCGGGTCTAAGGCTGGGGGCGTGAAGGAAAAGTCGGGCAGCGCAAGCTCGTGAGGTTCTAACGCGGGAGGGGTGACGGAAATTTCCGGCAGCGCGAACTCATTGTCGGGTTGTGCTGGAGTGGTCGCTTCGGTCGGCTCGGCGGCAAGTGGTTCCAGCGGTAACAATTCTGGCAGTGCCAGTTTAGCAATAGACGATTCATCGGTTGACAGTTCACTCGTTGACAATTCGTTCGTTGACAGTTGCTCGGTTGACAGTTCATTGGTTGACGATATAACTTCCGCCGGAATCTCCGCCAACGATTGATCCAGCAAATCGGCTAAGTCGCTGACGTTTTGGCAGAGGTCTTCCAGCAATTCCTGCGACAAGGGCAGATTTTCTTCGCAGAGCATTTCGAGCGCGACTTCGAGTTGATAGGCGACCTCGCTGATTTGCATGAAGCCGAGCATCGAGGCCGCGCCTTTGATGATATGCGCGAAGCGAAACGCTTCGCGCAGGGCATCCAGTTGCGTCGCATCCGCCGCGAAGGACTCCAGCCCCAGCATGATTTCCGGCAAATAGCCTTTGGCTTCGCTGAAAAAGCCGACGACCACTTCCTGGTCGAGATGATGATTCATAACGGTCATCCTGTTTGTGGTTAGCTCTCCGGCTAACGCTTAGCGGTTGTTCGGGAGCCGGAAGGACGCGACCGAAGCGCGTAGTTCATCGGCGAGCGAGGCCATATTTTGCACTGAAGCGTTAGAGCGTTTGATCCCGTCGGTCGTACGTTCGGTAATCGCTGAGATTTGCGACATCGCGTTGACCACTGACGCCGAACTTTGACTTTGTTCGGTGGCGGCCTGCGAAATCGCGGCGATCAGTTCGGCCAGTCGTTCCGACACCGATTCGATTTCGTGCAACGCCTGCCCGGCCTGATTGGCCAGTTGCGAGCCGTCCACGACTTCGCGCGTGCTTTCTTCCATCGCGGAGATCGCTTCGTTTGCGCCGATCTGAATGGTTTTGACGAGGTTGTTGATGCTCTTTGTCGCGTCGGCGGAACGTTTGGCGAGGCGTTCGATTTCGTCGGCCACCACCGCGAATCCCTGTCCGGCTTCACCGGCTTCAGCGGCCTGAATGGCCGCGTTCAGCGCGAGGTACGACGTACGTTTGGAGATGCCGCCGATGATCTGCACGATCTCGCCGATTTCCTGCGAATTTTCGCCGAGCCGTTTGAGCTTCTTGGACGTTTCCTGCACCTGGCCGCGAATACGCTGCATGCCTTCGATGGTATTTTGCACGGCTTCCGTGCCCTGTTTGGCGTTGCTCAGCGATTGCTGGGCGACGGTGGCAGAGAGCAACGCGCCGTCGGTGACTTGTCGAATCGAACTCGACATGGTTTCAATCGCGCGCGTCGTTTGGGCGATGTGATGCGCCTGCACTTCGGCTTCCTGCGCGAGCACAGCGGTGTTGCGTTGCGTGATGTCAGTCGTTTTGGCCACCTGTTCGGTCACGGTTTGCACTTGTCCGACGATGCGGCGCAGTTCGGCAATCATGTAGTTGAACGAATCGGCCAACGTGCCCGTCATATCGCCGCTGACCGAAACTTCGCGCGTCAAATCGCCCTCGGCGACTTTGCCCACCTGATCCAACAAGTGAATGATGGCCGTCTGCAACTCGCTGCGTTTTTCTTCGGATTGCACCAGGCTGTCGGAGTTTTCCAACATGCTGTTCATCGCCGTGAGCAGTTGGCCAATTTCATCTTGCGACGTGACCGGGAGGGCTTCGGTGGGAACGCCGTGTGCCAGGTTGTCGGCGAACTGCGCGGCGGCTTTGAGCGGTTTGGTCAGGCGACCGGACAGATACCATAGCACGCAAAGCGCCACGCCCAACAGGCACAGGAAAAGCATGATTTGTTTCGACAAAAGCGCATTGAGCGCCGCATTGGCCAATTCCGCGCCCGCCTGCCCATTCGGTTTGGTTTGCGTTGTGCTGAGGATCACGTCTTTGGTGGCGAAGGCGGAATACCCGATGAAAGCCGCTCCGACCAGCACCAAACAGGCTCCGGCCCAGAACGTGATTTTGACTTGGATTGATTTCAATTGCATAGCATCTCTCCTTCGAGTAGACGGTAGACGGTAAACGGTAGACGGTAGAAAAGAGCTACCGACTACCGACTACCGACTACTCTTATAGACGACTGCTCCCCGGCAGTTTGAAGGACGCGACGGAAGCGCGCAGATCATCGGCCAACGAGGTCAAACCATTGATCGTGACGGCGGATTGTTGAATGCCCGTCGTCGTTTCCGTGATGATGTGCGAGATGTCGGTCATCGCTTTGGACAGCGTTTCCGAACTGTTGGTTTGTTTGCGCGACGCCTGCGAAATGCTTTGAATCAGTTCGGCCAGCCGCTCCGACACGTTTTCGATTTCGGTCAGCGATTGACCGGCCTGCAACGCCAGCTTCGAGCCTTCGACCACTTCCTTGTTGTTTTCTTCCATCGCGGAGATGGCCTCGTTCGTGCCGGCCTGAATGGATTTGACGAGGCTGGAGATTTTGGCTGTCGCTTGCGAAGCGCGTTCGGCGAGTTGCTCGATTTCTTCGGCGACGACGGCGAATCCGCGTCCGGCTTCTCCGGCGGTCGCGGCTTGAATCGAAGCGTTGAGCGCGAGGATGGACGTCTGGTCGGCGATTTCGTCAATGAGCTGCACGATCTCGCCGATTTCCTGCGAGCTTTCACCAAGACGGCGGATGTGGCCGGAGGTTTCCTGCACCTGCTCGCGGATGCGGTTCATGCCTTTGATCGTATCTTGCACGGCCTTCGCGCCTTGTCGTGCGTTGACGAGCGATTGTTGCGCTACTGAGGCGGACAGCACAGCGCCTTGCGAAACTTCCTGAATCGAAGTGGTCATTTCTTCGAGCGCCTGCGACGTGAGGTGAATTTGTTCGGATTGCTGTTCGGCTTTCTGCACCAGTTCACTCGAACTCGATTGCGTCGTGGTCGCGGCGTTTGTGACCTGCACTGTCACTTCTTTCACCTGCCCGATGACGCGGCGCAACTCGACAATCATAAAGTTGAAGGAGTCGGCAATCGCGCCCGTGATGTCTTCGGTCACAGCGGCTTCGCGCGTCAGATCGCCTTCGGCCACCGTGCTCACTTCTTCGAGCAGGCGCATGATCGAACGTTGAATCGAGTCGCGTTCGGCGCGCGACTGCAACAGACCGCGCGTGTTGTCGAGCGTCGTGTTGAAGGACGTGGCCAGCGCGCCCAATTCGTCTTGCGCGAGCACTTCGGCGCGCGCATCCACGTTGCCGAGTTCAATCTGCTTCACGAGATATGACAGCGAGTTCACCTGACTGCCGATGCCGCGCACGATAACGAAGGCGGTGGCCAGGCTGAGGCACAATGCGACGAGCACCATCGCCAACACAAAGTTGCGGTCGTTCTTGAACCCGTTGATGCGTTTGTAGAGCAATTCTTCCAAACTGTTGCGCGAAGCGTCGTAGAGCATGACCAACCGATCCGTCGCTTTGGTGCCTTCCGCGAACACCTGTTCGGCATTGCCCGCCGTCGCGTTGAAATTCTCGCCTTTTTTGAGGAAGGCTTTGGCTTCGCGCACAGCGTCGCTGACGACTTGTTGTTGCTTGGAGGCGAGGTCGCCGCCCGTCGCGGCGTTGGCGTCGAAGGCTTTGCGCATACCGGTTTCGACGTTGCCGACAGCGGTGAGCGCGCGTGCCATTTGGAAATTCAGTTGCGATTGTTCTTGCGGCGTGATGGCTTTGCCGCTGATCGCACCAGCCATCAAGCCGCGCGCCTGGCCAAGCGCGTCTACGGCGTTGGGCAATTGCACGATGACCGCGTCCATCAAGTAGTATGTGTCGAGATCAGGGTCGAGAATCAGGTTCGATTTATCGCCGACGTGGACGATCAAATCGTTGATGCTGGTCATCAGCCGATTGTGCTGCTCAAAGACTTCCGGCGCGCTGGTCGAATTGGTCGTTTTGGCGCGCACGGCTTCCCACTCGCGCTTCAGCGCGTTGACCTTGTCCGACGATTCAAACAAAGTGCCGTAGGTCGTGCCTTCGACCGCCCGTGTATCAATGTCGCTGAGAGATTGAAACGCCGCATTGATGGCTTGTTCGTTCGCGGGCATCTGATCTTTCATGGCGCTGTTGCCGTGCAGATAGCCATTCGCCAGGCCGCGATGTTTGGCCACCTGCTCGTGCAATTTCCGCAAGGGCGGCAAATACTCCGCGCCGTAAATTTCCTTCTGCCCGAATTTAATTTCCTTGTTTCTGGCTTCGACCAATTTGTAGGTCGTATAGGCCAGCGCAGGAACTGACAACGAAGCAATGATGGTCAATTTCCATCCTAATTTTAGTTTCCCGAATACGTTGAATAACTTCAGGTGTTTCATGGTCTCTCCGTGATGCGTGAGGAGCGGCGGCTCTCCGGGTTACGTTTGCGCGCGTAGCGAGATGAGAGCGTCGTGCGGCTCGTCAGCCGAGTTGCGTTTCAAGCAAGAAGTGGCTTTTCTTGCTGAGGATGAAAAGAGGTTTTTTCAGGGGGCAGCGGCTACGGTTGGGCGTAGCGCGTGCGGCAAGCCAGATGCGTTGCCAAAGCGGAAGGCGGAGCTATTGCTTTAACTCCATCGAGGACAGCAGTCCTTCCAAATTCAAAACATTCAGCATCTGCCCGTCGTGATCGTAGACCCCGTGTAAATAGGGGATCAAACGATCACCCAACGAGGCTTGCGGCAGGACAATCAACTCTTCGGCCAAATTCAACATGCCTTCGATGCGATCCACCATCAGACTGGTCGTCAGATTGCGCTGCCGGTTGCGCACGACACACATGCTGCTGACTTCGGGCGTAATCTTGTCGTGCAAATGCAGGAACGCGCCGCAATCTACGACCGAGATAATATCGCCGCGCAAATTCGTCACGCCCAGCACCCACTCCGGCACATTCGGCACGGGCGTGATACGTTGGGCTTCGCCCACTTCGAGCACTTGATTGATCGGCACGGCATAGCGCGCCTCGGCGAGCGAAAAGATAATGTATCTCTCTTGTGCGGCGACGGACGCTGTGCGTTGTCCCGCGCGCCCAAGGGTTGGTGCGTCGGCTAGCGAAGCAGTTACAGGAGGCGCGGCAGTAATGGATTGGTCTATTTCGGCAATGATCGTTTCCAGCGTCGGCGCAGGCATCTCAGTTGCAGAGACGTTACCGCTGAACGCCGGCGCGTGGTGTAGTTTTTCGTCCGTCATAAAAAGTACCCAGTTTCTCTACAGATGTCGGGCCACAGCAGTCAGCAATTCTGCTTCGACAAACGGTTTCGTCAAATAGGCATCTGCGCCTTGCCGCATGCCCCAGAATTTATCGCTGTCCTGATTCTTGCTGGTCAGCATAATGACCGGAATGTTTTTGGTATTGTCCGTCGTTTTCAATGTGCGGCAAATCTGAAAGCCGTTTTGGCCGGGCAAAATCACGTCCAGCACAATCAGATCGGGCTGCTCGGCGGAGGCTTTGCGCAGTGCTTCCTCGCCGTCCACCGCCGTGATGAGGCGATAGCCTTGCGTTTCCAGACAACTGGTGGCCAGTTTCATTTGAGTCGGGCTGTCATCCACGACCAGAATTTTCGCTTGAGGCATAAGATTACTCCTTTGGAAAGGTAGCGCGATTTGGCAAATCGCGTTACGTTCATTGTTCAGTTGCGGAGCCGTGTTGAGCATTAAACGCTCTGCGCCTGTTGGCAGTGCATATCAATGAGCTGCAACAGGCTGTCAATTTCAAATGGTTTGGTGATGTACGCGGTCGCCCCGACCATGCGCCCGCGCAGCTTGTCGAAGATGCCATCTTTGCCCGACAGCATAATGACGGGCACGCTGCGTGTGATGGCGTTGCCGCGAATCATTTTGCAAAGCTGATAGCCGTCCATGTGCGGCATATTGATGTCGGACAAAATCAAGTCCGGCACGACTTCTTTGAGCTTGTTCAGCGCGTCCAATCCGTTCGTGGCGGACAGCACCTGATGCCCGTATTTTTCCAACGTCATCTTCACGAGCTTGCGAATCGTCGGGCTGTCATCCACGACCAGAATCGTGTATGCGCCCGCTGCTTCTGGCGCGGAAATGGATGTGGGGTCAGCGAGCGGAGACGGTGTGTTGGTGGCGGCGGTCAACGCCTGTTCGGACAAGGCTGCCGATTCGCTGACGCGCTCCAACAAACTTTCGACCTGCGCTTTGAGGCGCGCGTCTTTGAGCTTTAGCTCCGACGCACGGCGCAGATATTTCGCGCCCTCGTCGAGCCGATTCAAATTCAAATAACCCAGCCCCAGATGGAACAGCGTGTGGTACTCGACCTGCTCTCCGGCGGCTTCGTATTGGTCTTCGAGCCGTCGCACCGCCTCGCGCACCAACGAGAGATTGACTGCTTTGTTGTCGAGAATTTCGTCCAGACTCGTCAGCGATATGACGGCCTGACAATGCGGGCAACGCGGCATCGCGCACATCGCTTCGTATTCGCAAAGCGGACAGCACCAGCCCGAAGACGAATGCGTACTCGCAGAGGCAGACGCCGCGACAGTCGTCGGCGCGTAGGTTGGTGGTTGTACGGCAGGCCGCAATTTTTCCAGCCAGGCCTGCGCGCGTTCGTTCTGCGGGTTGATTTGCAACACGTGCGTCGTGTAGCGCGCGGCTTCGTCCACATCTTTCGCCAGCGTGGCCAGCCATAACCACGCGACTTCATTGCGCGCATCGAGTTGCGTCAGTTCCAATAACAATTCGCGCGCTTCTTCTTTGCGATTGTGGCGCGCGGCGTGGATGCCTTCCTGCAACAGCAGTCGTTTCAAACCACTGACGGCTTGTTCCTGCTGCGGGTTGAGTTGGCAAACCCGCCGCCAGCACCGCAGGGTTTCCTGGGGCGTGACCGCCACCGAGGCCAGCCATAACCAGGCTAGTTCATTGTCCGGGTGCGTGGCCGTCACTTGTTCCAGCAACACGCGCGCGGCTTGCTTATCGCCCGACAGTGCTGAGGCAATGGCTTCTTGCAGGAGCGCTACTTTGGGATGTGCGGATGAGTTCATCGTCTACTCTTTGGCCTCTCTCTTTTGAGCTTTCTACGGGATTACCGTGGCAGGCCCGGGCAAGAGACGGGCGCAAAGACTCCGAGCGGTGCAGGGCAATTTTCGTACCACCGCTACAGGCAAGGAATTGTTAGGGTTTTGGCAGCTTTTTGCCGCAATTCGGGGCGGAGTGACATTCTCCGGCAAAGCCTAAGTACCGCGATTTGTCAGCGATTGAGGCCGGAACAGTGCTGCGAGCGGTAGCGCACTGGGATGAAGCTAACGAATGGGGGAGGAAAAGAGAGATTACGAAACACACGAAATAAACAAAACATACGAAAAAGCCTCCGGTTCTCCCTCGAACTTCCGTCTCTTTCGTTCTTTTCGTGTGTTTCGTAATCTCTTCTTTCTTAGCTTCATCCCAGTGCGCTACCGCTCGCACGTACTCGTCCGGCAAAGAAATGTAAGAGCTTTATTAGACCTCTGTCTCAGCATTCTTTGCTAGATTACGCGCCTCAGCGGAGTCTGGGCGCTCCCCCTCCGACTCGGCGTGGCAATCCTTTGGTGAGCCTCTGATAGGATTGCCAGCAAGTGGCAGCGCCACAACCCTTCCGCGTGCTTGTTCTGCCACGGCCTCACGAGATGAATCGTACTTGTCGAGTTGCATGATAACCGTACCCTTGCCAGCGAATGAAGATGCCCGGCTGACGGCGTTGCACCAGGCCCATATCCTAGACACGCCGCCCGAAGAGCGTTTCGACCGCCTTGCCCAATGCGCCGCCGAAATGTGCGAAGTGTCCCACGCTGCCATCTGCTTTGTGACGGCGGATTCGTGTTGGCCGAAGTCGCAGTACGGTTGTGAACTGACGGAGATTCCGCGCGATGACAGCTTCGCGGGCTGGGTGGTGGCGGGGACAGAACCTTTGCTGGTTCCCGATACGACGCTGGATGACCGCTTCAAAAATAATCCGTGCCTGACGAATGAAATGCCTGTCCGCTTTTATGCGGGCGTGCCGCTCGTCACGTCGGACGGCTATGCGATTGGCGTCCTGGCCGTCTTTGATGTGCAACCGCGCGTCCTGGAACCGGCGCGGATCAAGTTGCTTCAGCATCTGGCCAATTTGGTGATGGGGCAAATCAACCTGAACGGCCTGGCACAGGCATTGACCGCTGCTACCGTTGAATGTGAACAACTCAAGACGCGGCTGGCACTCAACGAAAAGCTGCTGCACCGCGTGGAAGAACACGGCACGCGGCAAGCGCAAAACATTCTCGCCCTCAAACAAAAGCTCCAGGATTTGGAAACCGATGGCGAGCGGTACTCGCTCATTGCCCAAAGCTCCAACGATGGCATTTGGGACTGGGATTTGAAGACGGACAAAGTCTTTTTTGATGAACGCTGGAGAGCGATTGTCGGATACGAGGCGCAGGATGAGTGGACGGATTCGATCAACGAATGGATGGATCGTATTCACGCCGAAGACCTGGAACTGTTCAAGACCGAGATCGAAGCCTGTTTGACCGGCTGGACGTCCACCTTTAAAAATGAGCATCGCTTGCAACATCACGATGGCTCGCATCGGTGGGTGTTGGCGCGTGGGATGGCCGCGCGGCACGAAGATGGCACGGTCTATCGCGTGGCCGGTTCCATCATTGACATCACGGACAACAAAGGGGCCGAGCAGCAATTGCTGCACAATGCGTTTCACGATGTGTTGACGGGCTTGCCGAACCGCGCCTTGTTTATGGATCGGCTCAAACGGTCGCTCAATCGCGCGAAATATCGGCCCGATTATTTGTTCGCCGCCTTGTTCTTAGACCTGGATCGCTTCAAGGTCATCAACGACAGCTTAGGCCATCAGGTGGGCGATGAACTGTTGGTGGGCATTGCGCGGCGGCTGGAAAAATGCATGCGTCCGGGCGATATGATCGCGCGGCTCGGCGGCGACGAATTTGCCGTGATTCTCGATAATCTGAAAAGCACTGATGACGCAATTCACGCGGCGGATCGTTTGCACCAGGAGATGACCGTGCCGTATCTGCTGAGCGGACGTGAAGTCTACGCTTCGGCCAGCATTGGCGTGGCGCTGAGTCAGGCGCATCACGAAAGTGCGCAGGATTTTTTGCGCGCGGCAGACACGGCGATGTATCACGCCAAGAGTCGCGGGCGCGGTTGTGTCGAGTTGTTCGATACGGAAATGCACGCGCGTGCGCTCGGACAATTGCAAATCGAAACCGATTTGCGCCGCGCGTTGCAACGCGAAGAGTTTCGCATTTTCTATCAGCCGATTGTTTCGACCGAGTCGCGGCAAGTGCGCGGCTTTGAAGCGTTGGTGCGCTGGGAGCATCCCGAAGAAGGTTTGTTGTCGCCCATCCGATTTATGCAGGTGGCCGAAGAAACCGGTCTGGTGCTGCCGATAGATCAATGGGTGTTGCACGATGCGTGTTTGCAATTGCGTGCCTGGCAAAACGAGTTTCCCATGAACCCGCTGCTTTCGGTGAGCGTGAACTTGTCGGGCAAACAATTCGCGCATCCTGATTTGTGCGACAAAGTGCGCGCGATTCTCGATGAAACCGGCGTGATCCCGCTCAGCGTCAAATTGGAGATCACGGAAAGCTCGCTCGTGGAAAACCCGGATGCAGCAGCGCAAGTGCTGCGCCAACTGAAAGAACTCGGCGTGCGCATTTCGCTGGACGATTTCGGCACGGGCTATTCCAGCTTGAGCTACCTGCATCGCTTTCCGATAGATGTGCTGAAGATTGACCGCTCGTTCGTGAATCGAATGAGCGTTTCCAAAAACTCCGAAATCGTCCGCACGATCATCACGCTGGCGATCAACCTCGGTATGGAAGTGATTGCCGAAGGCGTCGAGACCGAAAAGCAGGTCGCGCAATTGGCCAGTATGCGCTGCGATTACGTGCAGGGCTATTTGTTCTCGCAGCCAATGCGCGCCGACGCCGTTCACGAACTCCTGTCCATCACCTACCCCAAGAGTCAACGCCCACAAACCGCCATCGCCTGAGCTTCATCACGAATTGGCGTGATGTCGTTTCGCCATGCTAAGATTCCGCCTCAATTGAGACACGATTCTCTGTTTAGGTCGAAGTAATCTTATGGGCATTTCCGTTCGTCAAGCCGTGCGCGTCGGCGCATACATCTTCCAACAAAAACTCAAAGGCAATCGTCGTTACCCGCTTGTGCTGATGCTGGAACCGTTGTTCCGCTGCAATCTGGCCTGCGTCGGCTGCGGCAAAATTCAATATCCGGGCGACATCCTGAAAAAGAATCTCTCGCCCGAACAAGCCTTCCAAGCCGTCGAAGAATGCGGCGCACCGATGGTCACGATTCCCGGCGGCGAACCGTTGTTGCATCCCGAAATTGACGTGCTGGTCAAAGGTTTGATTGCGCGCAAAAAGTTCGTCTTCCTTTGCACGAACGCGATCCTGCTGGAAAAAAGTTTGCATAAATTCACGCCGTCGCCGTACCTGACCTTCACCGTTCATCTCGACGGCATGCGCGAAACACACGACAAAGCCGTACATCGCGCGGGCATCTTCGACATTGCCATCAGCGCGATCAAAGCCGCGAAAAAAGCAGGCTTTCGCGTCAACACGAACACGACGGTCTTCGATGGCGAAGACCCGGCGATGTATCACGAGATGTTCGATATGCTCGCGGATATGGGTGTAGACGGAATGACCATCGCGCCCGGCTATCGCTACGAAAAAGCGCCCGACCAGGATCACTTCCTCGCGCGCGAACAAACCAAATCGCTCTTCCGCCAAATCCTCGCGCCATCAAGCACGAAACGCGGCCAACGCTGGATTTTCAATCAATCGCCGTTCTACCTGAAGTTCCTGATGGGCGAAATCGAATACGATTGTATGCCCTGGGGCATGCCGAGCTACAGCATCTTTGGTTGGCAGAAACCCTGTTATTTATTGGGCGAAGGCTACGCGCCAACGTACCAGGAATATATGCAGGAAACGCAGTGGGAGAACTACGGCCATCGCAGCGGCAACCCGAAATGCCGCGATTGCATGGTGCATTGCGGCTACGAAGCGCCCGCGGTGATTGACGCGACGAGCAGCGTCAAAAATATGTTGGTTTCGATTCGTGGGCTGAGTTGATTCACATTCAAGATTGAGAAGGGAAAGGCGCAGGAGCGTGATTGCTCCTGTGCCTTTTCGCTCTTACGCCATCGCGTTTCTTGCGTCCTGCCATTTGCCGCGTGTGAAATCGGGGAACTTCACGGGCGCGCTGCCTTTCGCGACGGACAATTCGCTGAGCGGCCCCGGCACGCTCCACGCGGCGGCATCGTACACATCCATATCTGGCGCTAATCCTTCGCGCAAACATTGCACCGTGCGGTAAACCATAATGAAATCCATCCCGCCGTGGCCGCCGTTCTTGCGCGCCAGTTCGCCTGTTGTTTTCCAGAGCGCGTGTTCGTACTGCGCTTTGTATTTGGCGAGGCTTTCGTATTCCTCTTCTTTTTTGTCAGGCGTTTCGATGTAGAGGCGTTCGGGATAGTCGCGGAAGATGCCGCGCGTGCCTTGAATCAAGTTGATGCGATCATACGGGCGCGGCGTCGTGATGTTGTGTTGCAGCATAATCGTGCGGCCTTTATTGGTCTTGATCATGCTCGTGTTCATATCGCCGCAGACGTATTTTTCGTTCCACTTCGGATCGCCTTTCGGCACGGTCTTTTCGCGGTATTCGTACAGGCCGAGCGAGGGCGAACTCATCGAAACCATATACTCATATTTGTCGCCGCGATTGATGCTCATGTAATTCGAGACAGGACCGAGGCCGTGCGTCGGATAGAAGTTGCCGTTTTTCTTCGTGTGCGGAACGCGCCGCCAGATGCCTTCGCTGCGGCCTTCGTTGATGATCCAACGCAGGTCGTGATTGTACGCGCATTCGCCGTGCAGGAGTTGTCCGAGCTTGCCGTCTTTCACCAGATTCAGAATCAACATTTCGCTCTGCCCGTAGCAGCAGTTTTCCATAATCATGCAATGTCGCCGCGTTTTCTCGGAGACATTGACCAACTCCCAACAACCTTCGACCGTTGTCGCGGCGGGGACTTCGAGGCCGCAATGCTTGCCGTTATTCATCGCGGCGACGGCCATCGGCACGTGCCAATCCCAGGGCGTCGCGATGTAGATGAAATCCACGTCGTCGCGCTTGCACAGATTTTCGTAATCGCGTTCGTTCTTGTCATAAACGGCTGGCGCTTTCTTTCCGGCCTTCTCGATGCGCTTGAGCGTTTTGTCAATTTGGCCTTTGTCAATGTCGCAGATCGCAGTGACTTCGACGCCGTCCACCGCCATCCATTCGCCGAGCATGCCTAAGCCGCGCCCGCCGACGCCGATGATAGCGAGGCGCACTTTGTCGCGCTTCTCAAACGGGACGCCCATCATCGAAGCGCCTGCGGCGGCGGGCGGTTCCAGTAATAGTTCTTCAGCTTTTGCCAGCGTGGAATTGAGCGTGATGGCACCGCCTGCAAGCGTGGCGGATTTCAATAAATCGCGGCGGGAAAAAGTGGAATCGTTCATAGCCCTGTCCTCTGTGGTTGATGTGTTTGCCGTGAAGATTTCGTGATGCCGGAAAGTTGACCACAAAATGCCAATGACCGCAATCGCTCTGGTGAGGTGAGCAATTGCGGTCATTACAGGGGCACGGTAGAAGCGAAATCTTTTTCTCTGACGCTGCCAAGAAAGCGCGAATGCTGCGCGGCTTCCAGAAAAATTACTGTGGCGGTTTTAGCTCTGGCGCGTTGCCCACTGTAACGGGATTCGGTTTGCCTTCGAGGAACGGCGTAATCAAATCGGCTAGGCGCTTTTCTTCGATCTCGCGGCGAATCGCAAATTCGACCGACTGCGTTTTGACTGTAGCGACTTCGGCTTTGAGCGCATCCATCTCGGCTTGTTTGCGTTTCAGATATTCTTCGACTTCCTGCGAAATTTGCTGAATCTTGGCGGAGTTGCGTTGTTCGGTCGTGACGACTCGCTCGGCCAGCATTGCTTGATAGGCGTCGAGCGCGCGGTCGCGGCGTAGCGCATCGGCAATCGGTTCTTCCGCCGTGAGATTTTTGGCCGACAGCGTCAAGTTAACCGCGACGACTTTGACCGCCATCGGCTGATTCGCAATCGTCGGGTTTTCGAGCAGTTTCGCCAAGTCATCTACGCTACATTGCGACGCGGGAACACCTGCGGCTTTGTAAATTTCCTCGAACGGTTCTTCCGCCAGATTCACGCCCGCTGCAACGAGCTTCGCAGGCGGCGGCGCAATTTTGGGTGCTGGTTCATTCGCAATCAAATCGCCGACACGATTGCGCGGGGCTTGGGGCGGTGGTGGCGTTGTCGGCGGCAGTGGCGCAGGCATTTTGACGGGCGCAGGTGCTGCTTCATCATCCGCGACTTTGACAAAAAAGCCGAGCAGCGATTTCAACGCGCCGCCGCCGCCCGATGAAGCTTCGGCTTTCGTATCGTTGTCCGACATTTCTTCCATTTCGCGCAGGATGTCTTCGGTGGATTTCGGTTTCTTGGGTTGATTCGGATTGGGCATGAATCCTTGCTCCTCTTGATAATCGAACACGGATGAAACGGATGGTACGAATCAGTACCGATCAATCCGTGCTTCTCCGTGGCATCCGTTTTATCTGTGTTCCATTGCAGCCGATGCGAGATAGAACACAAATGGAACGGATAGGATGGATTGAGACAGATCAGGATTATCTGTCTTATCCGTGCAATCTGTATTCTATTTGCCAATTCATTGAGCCTGACGCTTTCGCGGTCTGAACTCTTCCGCCTCGCTCGTCATTTCGGGCACTGCCTCTGCCGCGCCGCCTTCCAATGCTGCCAAGCCATACGCCGTGTCTTCCGCGTGCAAGACTTCTTCGTAGGCTGTGCGGAATTCGTCGCTGATGCTCAGGTTCGTGAGCAGATTGTCCACCAAACCAGAAATACCTGCGACATCGGTGAATGTGTAGACTTCGTCCTGAATCAGGCTCAGCGAATTGCGTACAACTTGCAAGCGGACTTCGAGCAGGCGCACGAGTTCATCCAGCTTGCTGACGCGCGCGAGGCGTTGTTTCAGGATGTGCAGGTTTTGCGCGAGTGCGTTTTTGACTTGCTGCGATCGCTCGCGTTCGACGGCAGTTTCGGCGCGCTTGATTTCGTTTTCCAAGCCCGACGCAATGTTGCGATAGTTGCGGTTCGAGAGCAGATGATGCGCGCGCAGCATTCGCGCGTAATCGAAGCGAAAGGCCGAAAGCTTTTCGACAATGCCGGTCAGCATCATGCTGTTGCCCTTGCCGCCGAGATCGCTGCCGATTTCGCTCGTGCGGCGTTCGATCTCTTCGCAGAGGCGTTTGACCGAAGCGAAATCGTTTTGATAATGCGTCGGCAAGGCTTTGATGAGCGTGTTTTCCTGGTCTTCGACTTCGATCTTTTTGTCTTTGTTAAGTTGCGAGCGAATCAGCCGTTGCACGCGCGGCATCTGTGCGATGAACAGCGCCGCGATTTGCCCGGCGAGCAGCAATGGAAAAAAGCCCCAGCTAAAGACGAGCATCAAGAACATCATCACGCCAATGAAGATGAGGTTGATGTTGCTCGACAGGACTTCTTTCGTGTAATTGATTTCGTCGTTTGCCATAAGAAAACTTGCAGCCACGAATTAACACGAATTGGCACGAATTGGAAGACGCTTGATGACTATGCGCCTTGAGATTTAGCAAACCCCCTCAACCACTAAAATAAAATTCGTGACAATTTGTGTAATTCGTGGCTGAAAAACTAAAGCTTCGGGAACTCGACCAAGCGAATCTCTTTGCGAATCTCGGCAAAGCGCGGCAGGTCTTCGATGTCCGGGCGATACGCCAAGCCTTCGGCAATCAAATCGTACACCTTCATCACCTTCGACCCCTGCACCGGCTCATTGTTCGCATCGCGCTCGCGCCCCAGTAAATACACGTGATCGGAAATAATCAAGGCCGACGTGACGTCGTGCGTGATAATCAGAAATGTGTTCAGCGTATGTTCGTGCGCAATGTCGGAAATCAGCTTGATAACGTTCAGGATGTTGACCGGATCGAGGCCGGAAAACGGTTCGTCCAAAATAATGAAATGCCGGTCGAGCATCAGTTGTTGCAGAATCGCGACACGCTGGCGCTGTCCGCCCGAAAGCTGCAACGGCCACGCCAGACCTTGCTTGACCAAATCGAATTCGTCCAGCAGCCGCAACGCCTTTTCCTTCGCCGCGTCTTTGTTCATCCCCGACCGCACCGCCGGATCAATCAAATTGTGCAGCACGTTCAAGTCTTCAAAGAGCGGGTACCGCTGAAAGACGACACCGACATCGCCCACGCGCACCGGACGCAATTGCTGACTCGCGCCGTTCGTAATCAACACGCTGCCTGAAGTCGGTTTGTCCAAGCCCGCAATGATGCGCAGCGCCGTTGTTTTGCCTGATCCCGACGGCCCTAACAAACTGACGATCTGCGGCTTGTCTTTGATGTTTTGAATTTCGAGCGTGAAATCCTTGAGCGCAACAAACGTCGAACCGTCGTTCATCGGAAACTCTTTGCCGACTTTTTCGATATGCAGCAAAGTTTCCAATCGCTCCACCTGATCGAGGGGGCCGGAGATGCAATCGGTGTTTGGGTCTGTCATCACGCCCTTTCTGCGACGAGGCTGTAGGGAAAGAGAATTCGTTTGATAAGTGACAGCAAGCCGTCTTCGATCACGGCAATCGCGCCGATGATGAGCAAATACGCATAGACTTCGGCCAGTTGATTCGTTGACGTGTACGCATAAATCTGACTGCCGATGCCGCCTTCGGTGCGATTGAAGGTTTCGATGGCGGTAATCATCACCCAGCCCATCGCCGCGTTTTGCGCAATCATATCAATCATCGCGGGCAACGTCGGACGCACAACGACGCTATAAAAGACGTGCCAATCGTTGTAGCCCAGCACGCGCGCGAGTTCATATTTCATACGCGGAATGCTCGCAATCACGCTCGTCATGCTCGTCACCAAAAAGAATGACATCCCCGTCGTCAGCATCGCCACCTTCATCGGCCAGCCAATCGCGAATAACGTCAGAAACACGAGATTGAAGCCGACAATAGGAATGTAGCGCAGCCATTGAATGAATTTATTGAACGGCTGAAACAACGGAATGACCGCGAGATACGAAATCAGCAGCGACAACACCGACGAAATCAACACGCCGACGATATTCAGCTTGAGCGTGACATACACGTTGTAGACCAAACCCGAACTGCCGGGCGCATTCCACATTCGTTGGAAGGCTCCGAGGACTTCACCCGGATACGGCATCGCCTTGATCGGATTGAAAAACCAAACGAGCAGAAGAATGACGATCCAGAGAATGACAATGTGCGACCGTGCAAAGCCGCCGACCGCACCATAGACGCGCACCATTTCGCGGAACGGATAGCCCGTGTCATTAGCGGGCAAGGTTACGGGTGCTTTCGCTGAGGTTTCCATAGCGGCTCAATCACAATATTCTTCACTCTTCATTCCTCATTCTTCATTCTTCGACAGGAAAGAAAAGTTGAAAATCTATCCCTCGTGAAAGAATGAAGAAGGCAGAATGAAGAATGATTGGGTTACTTCAAAATAATCACGACGCGACGGTTCGCCGCTTTCTCCGCATCGGTTCGGTTTTGATTGCCAGACAGCGGACGATACGAGCCGTAGCCTTCGACGTTTTCCAATCGCTTTTCATTGATGTTGACGCCGGTCGGGTCAGAGGCTTTGAGCCAATCCCAGACGGCTTGTGCGCGGGCTTTCGACAGGCGCAAATTCGTCGCGTCATCGCCGACGTTATCGGTGTGACCTTCGACAATGATCTTCGTGTCGGTCGCGCGAATCAGTAGACTGCGGATGTCTTGCAGCGTATTCATTTCCGACGGCTTCACTTTTGCCGAGCCGCTGTCGAACGTGATCTGGTAATTGGCCTTCACGACTGTGCCTTCGCTCTGCCCGACCGTTTTCGCTTGATAGACGCCGGTCGTGCTTTGTTCATCGGTGATGTCTTTGATGAAGCTCAAATCCACCACTTGCGAGACCGGCGTGATGGTCGGCAAACGATCCGGCAACAGCTTCTGCAATCGCTTGCCGTGATCGTTGTACGTGATCGCGAAGATGCTGCGCTCGAGCGGTTCTTTAGAATCCAGCCCAAACAGATGGCGCACTTCGGCGATGTTGTTCACGCGCGAGCCGCCGAGTGGGACGCCATTTTCAGTTGTGCCTTTGAAGTATGTGCCCCAGAAACTCGGCCCCATGCCTTCCATATTGAAGACCAGCGCATTCAGCGCCGCAACGCGATCCTTGAAGTAATTTTCATCCGTCTTGATGCGTTCGTTGGAGCGCGCGATGCACCGCAGCAAGGTCTTCACATAGTCCCGATGTTTGTTCAGCCAGTCTTCATTGCCGAACAAAATATGCGGCATCATGTAGCTGTATTCTTTGGTCGAAACGATCTTCTGCACTTTTTCAGTTTTGCCTTTGTACGTGACCGAGTCGCGCTTTTTCACCGCCATCACATCGCCCGGCGTCCACGTCGCGACGGCGTCAAGTTGATGGGATTCACTTTTACCTGTCGCGCGATTGCGCAGAGAAACATTGGCGTTGGCAACGTATTTCTGCGCCGCTTCGATGTGATCCGTCGCGTTGACGAAGTTGATGGCGTCGGGGTCGTAGACCTGCTCGTCGGGATTGATCGGGATTTGATTGTCCACGGCCCAGTTCACGACGACGTTCCAATCGCAGTAGGGCACGGCGGTGACGACGACTGCGCCGCGCGCAGCTTGCGGATCGTGCTTCCACGATTCAGGGCCGATCAGACAATCTTCGCCAAACGAATAGCCGCTCGACCACACGACTTTGGCTTTGTTGCCGCGCAGCAATTTGTTTGCGCCCGTAATGTCTACGGCGGCTTGATCGCCGGTCGTCGTCACGAATTGCATGCGGTCAGTGGCGAGGGCTTCAACTTGCTTGGAGGTGTCGTTTTCGACGACGAGTTTGGTGTTGGTGATGCCGGCCTGACACAAACAACTGTTCGGATAATCGCCCGACTTGCCGGGGCCGCCGACCGCATCAATCAAGCCGCTGACGGTTTGCCACGTCCATATACCAATGGTGACTTCGGGATTGTCCGACGTTCGTTCGGGCGCTTTCACCGACGACGCGGGCAAGTTGGCGACCGAAATGTTTTCGAGCTTTTCGCGGCTCTCCAACACGACCGACTTGCTCCCGCCGGAGTCGGGATTGAGCTTGGCCATCAGGTTATCGAGCAAGCCAAGTTGTTTCAGACCGAGCCAGATCAAGGCTGCCATCACGAGCAAAATCAAAATAATCCCGCCGGGGCGAAGTTCAATACGACCGATTCTCATAAGCTTCTCCTGTGATTCAATTCGCGCATCGCTGCGTTACCCCGCGCAATTGTACGCGGCGCGGTTCATCCGTGTTTCTAAAATCGGAATGACAAGGTTCGATTGCGTTGATGAGAGACTGCGAATACGACGTTGCAGTTTGGTTGCCCTTCTTGCAGGCAGGCGAAGCATACAGCGTTGGGAGGCGGGAATTCAATATCAATTCGCGTGCGCGAGGCGAATCCGCCAATCCCCATCGGCTTGGAACGTGGCGAAAAGCAATGGTGTCCCCCTTCGTGGATTGTGACATTAAGGCCGATCTTTGAACTTGTCGTTCAGCCGCGTGTGTTTGTTCGTCAGTTCGGCCTGCTTGCCGTTGATGAACATGTATTTGAGCTTGGTGCGGTATTCGAGCGGGTCGCCGTCCGTGACAATCAACGTCGCCAGTTTGCCGACTTCGATGCTGCCGATGAGTTTGTCTACGCCGAGGATTTGCGCTGGGTAAATCGTGATGGACTTCAAGGCTTCGTCTTTTGGCAAACCGAAGGCCGCCGCCATCCCGGCGTGATACGGCAATAGCCGAATGAATTGCACGTCGCTGGTAGACAGCGCGAACTTGACGCCCGCTTTGTGCAACTCCGCCGGGCGCGTGTAGGCTTCGTCGTACGCCGCGTCTTCGCCATTCGGTGTATCAATCACGGGGCCGAGAATGACGGATACGTTTTTTTCTTTCAGCCACGCCGCGACTTTCGTCGCTTCGTCGCCGCCATTGAGGATGACTTTGAGTTTGTATTGTGCGGCAAATTCGACTGCGGCTTTGATGTCGTTCGCGCGGTTCGCGGTGATGAGTACCGGTGCTTCGCCTTTAATGACAGGGATCATCGCTTCGAGTCCGAGATCAATCGGGCGCGCGGGCAGGCTCTTGTCAGCGGCAGCGGCTTCTTTCGCTTTCAAATACGCCTGCGCATCTTCGATCTTCTTTTTCAAAGCTTCGACTTGGCGGTCGCGTTGTTGCCGTTGCGCATCGCCGGGCGCACCAGCGATCTGCGCAAAGAAAGCCGCCGCCCCGCCGCGCCCGCCAAAGCCCAACACGGGATAATTCATTGCCATCGCCGCCGAAGCTTTCACCGCCATCTGTTGCGGCGTCCAGCCATCGGCATTGATGAGCGCGCATTGCCCAGAAATCAGGCCGCCTTGCGGACAGGTCAGCACGGTTGTGACGCCGTTCATCCGCGCGACGGCAATATGTTCGCTGTGCGGATTGATGGCAGTCACGGCTTTCATATTCGGTTTGAAGTCGCCGAGTTCGGTCGTGTCTACGGTCATATCTACTGAACTGACTTCGCTCAAGCCCAGAATCGTGTTGGCATTGATAAGGCCGGGATAAACCGACAGCCCCGTCGCATCAATCACTTTGGCCTCGCTCGGCACGCGCACCGTCGCACCGACTTCGGCAATTTTGCCGTCGCGAATCAGCACCGTGCCTTTTTCAATCGTGGCTCCGGTGACAGTCACAATTTTGGCATTGCGAATCGCGTAAACAGCCGTCGTGTCTTTGGACTGTGCCAACACGGATGCGCTGCTCAGCGCGAACGCCGCGAGGAGGAATAAGAATTGGGATAGATGTTTGTTCATAGTCATACTCTAATTTTGACTGCCGCCGTTGAGCCGTGCGCTGAGATAGCGATCCACGGTGTCTGAGAGTTTTTGCACAGTAGCTTCCAACCGCGTCATCCTTTTGTTCGTCTGGTTTTCGTAGCGTTGTTGTTGGATGGCGGTTTGGCGAATGGTTTCCGCCGCTTGATCCAGCGCCTGAAAGATAACGGCGAATTGTTCGTTAGCGAGCGATTGCTTGACCTGGGCTTCCTTCATCGTCTCCTTCAATTCCGTGACATCGTCAGTCAATTCAGCAAGGCTCTCCTGCATTTGTGCGTTCGTTAATTTTCGCTTCATCGGTAATGGTCTCCTCGCCTAATTTTGACTGCCGCCGTTGAGCCGCGCGTTGAGATAACGATCTACCGTATCCGATAATTTTTGGACGGACTCTTCTAAACGGGTAAGCCGTTCGTCCGCTTGCGAATGCGATTCCATCAGCCTCTTTAGCACGTCGTTCGTATGCAATTGGGTCTCGGTCAAGGTCTTCAAGGTTTCATCGGTGCGAAACTGTTTTTCAGCCAATTTTTCCAGCACTTCATCGGTGCGGGTCTGGTTGTCTGCGAGTTGCTGGAGCTTTTCATCGGTGCGGGCCTGGGCTGTAAACAATTGCTCAATGTACTCCTCCGTGCGCATTTGCACTTTGGTGATAACGTCAAAGTAGTGTTCCAGCTTTTCTTCGGTACGGGCTTGCGCTGCCGTGACTTTTTGGATTTGCGCATCCATTTTTGTGGCTCGCTGCGCCATTTCCAGTTCAAACGCCGCTTGTCGCTGCGCCATTTCTTGCGCAAACGCTGCTTGCCGCTCTGCTTGGCGTTGCTCAAACTCCTCCTGACGCAGCGCCTGCTGCGCTTGCGTCTCGGCCAAGCGGTTCAGCGTCACACTGGCCTGCGCTAAAGTAGCTTGTATTTCTTCGGTAGTCATCGTCTTGCCTCAGTTTTTCTTCTTTCCGTGCAGATGCGTGTCCCAATCATCATCCGTCGGGATCGTCGGCGGTTGCGGCAAGGTCGGCTGCGTGACGCCGGGCATCCGCTTTTCGCGTTCGATCAGGGCTTTCTTTTCCTGGACAAGCTTCTCGCGCATTTCCAAATCTTTCTTGCGGTCGAAATACACTTCGCCTTCGATCAACGTCATTTCGGGGCGCGAATAAACGCTGAACGGATGGCCGTTGAAGAGCACGATATCCGCGTCTTTGCCGACGTCAATGCTGCCGACTCGTTTGTCCAGGCGCAGTTGAATCGCGGGGTTCAGCGTGACCAATCGCAACGCTTCTTCTTCGCTGAGGTCGCCGTACTTCATCATCTTGCCAGCCTCCTGATAAAAGCGGCGGGCGACGTCGTTGCTGTCGGAGTGAATCGAAACCACGATGCCGCGCCGATGCATGATCGCGGCATTGAAGGGAATGGCGTCGTAGGCTTCCATCTTGTACGCCCACCAATCGGGCAGGATCGAAGCACTCGCGCCGTGCGCTTTGATTTCGGGCGCGACTTTGTAGCCTTCGAGCACGTGCTGGAACGTATGCACCTTGATGCCGAACTCCTCGCACAAACGCGCGAGCATCACGATTTCATCGGCGCGATAGCAATGCGAGTGAATGTCAATCTTGCCGCGCAGGATGTCGGCCATCGCTTCGCGCATCAGGTCTCGACGCGGCGGCATCACGTCTTCACCGCGCTTCTTCGCGGCTTCGTAATCGTCCCACGCCTTGATGTATTCGCGGCCTTCAGTGAAGGCTTGCCGAATCGTTTCTTCCACGCCCATGCGGGTCGCAGGGAAGCGCGCCGGTTGGCCGGGAACCTGCGGATTGCCGCGCCGCTTCGGGTTTTCGCCGAGCGCAAATTTGACGGTGCGCGGGCCATCGCCGATTTGCATTTCCTCGACCGACTTGCCCCATTTCAACTTGATCATATTGTTCTGCCCGCCAATCGCATTCGCGCTGCCGTGCAGTTGATGAATCAGCGTTGTGCCGCCCGCGAGTTGGCGGTAGATGTTAATGTCGGTGTTGTTGACGACATCGCGCATCCGCACCATCGCTGTGACCGAGAGTGAGCCTTCGTTCACGCCGTCGAGCGCCGAGTGGGAGTGCGAGTCAATAAAACCGGGCGTGACGAACATTCCTGTCGCATCAATCACTTTCGCGTTCGGCGACGCGGTGACTTTGTCGGCTTTGTCTACGGCGACAATTTTGCCGTCCCGAATCAGGATCGAACCATTTGTGATCGTGCCGTGCGACGCGGTCATGATCGTGGCGTTGCGAATCAGCGTTTCGTTGCTTTGCGCGAAGGCAACGACGCTCAACGCACAAAGCAAAACAGTGAGAGAAAGGAAGCGATAAGTTTTCATGCGTATCTCCTATTGCGGTTTCCGTGTACCGCTGAAATCGTAACTGGTGTCGTTGGTTTGCATCATGCCGGACAACGCATTGCCTTCGATCTTCGCGCGTGCGCCGATGGTGAGTTCGTTGTCGTTGTATTTGAGGACATACACAAAGCTCAATTCGTTGCCCTCCAATTTCACATCGCCAATCGGAATCATGCCGTCGCGCGAAGAGATTTCGCCCGTGATTTTGTTGCCGTCCTGTTTGAGCACCAGCGTGCGCGAGACAGGGCCGCCACCGGGCGGATTCACGGTCAATGTCCACGTGCCTGCGACGTTGACGGCATTCTGTGCGGGCGCAGCGGCTTCGGCATTGGGCGCGGCATTCGGCGGACGTCCGCCGCCACCGGGTCTGCCGCCGCCGGGGCCACCGGGCATTCCACCCGGCATTGCGCGCGGCGGCGCGGGCGCATCTTTGATGACGTATTGCTTGCCGTCTACGAACGTGTGTTTGACTTTTGTGTCTTTGCCGAAGAGATCGCCGCTCGTCACGATCAGGTTGGCGATCTTGCCTTTTTCGATGCTGCCGAGTTGTTCGGACACGCCGAAGATTTGCGCCGGATAGAGGGTCATCGCCTTCAACGCTTCGTCTTTCGGCAAGCCCGCTTCAATCGCGCGCGCAGCGTTGGCAAGGAAGTCCGTTGGGCGTGTCAGCGTGCCGGAAGTGAAGGCGAATTTCACGCCAGCTTTGTGCAGCGCGGCGGCGGCTTTCGGCGCTTCGGCGCGGTCTTTCAGCACGCGCAAGGCTTCGGATTCAGGGTCTTCGATGTTCGCGGGTTTTTGCGGGAAGCTCAAGCTCAGCAGCACGGTCGCGTCTTTTTGTTTCAGGTAATCCGCGACGAGATAACTTTGCGTTGCGCCTGCGAGCAGGTATTTCAAATTGAATTCTTCGGCGAGCGCGACGGCGCGGCGGATTTCGCGCTCGCTCGTGACGTTCAGAATCACGGGCATTTTGCCGTTCACGACCGGAATCAACGACTCGCTGGATTTGTTATGCGCCGGACGATTTTTGCCGCGCGGCGCTTTGCTGTACCACGCCCATTCGTCGCGGTAATGCTGTGCATCCATGAACGCCTGGCGCAGGAACGCGAAGATGCCCATACCGGAACTTGGATAGCCGCCGCCAAAGCCGCCGCCCGCACGATTGAAGCCAATGCTCAACGAATGCGGCGCTTTCAGCAATAACTTGTCCGACGCTTCATTGCCCAGCGTGATGAAGGCGGTTTGCCCACGAAAGATGCCGTCGCGCGGCGCGGTCAACGCTGCCGTGATTCCGGCGCTGCGTTGTGGGTCGAACGTGTCAGCGGCGATTTGCAATTGCTCGGTGACAGCAACTTCGGGCAGCAAACCGGCGTTGGTGGTCGGCGCGTTCATCAGCGCCATAATCGCGGCTTGCGGATTCGCCGCCAATGCTGCTTGATTCGGCCCCGTCGGTTGCGCGGGCGGGCGAATGCCATAGCTCGTGTACGCATCAATCAAACCAGGATAGACCATCATCCCCGTCGCATCTACGACGCGCGCATCCGCCGGAACCGCGACATCCGCGCCGACCGCCGCGATCAAGCCGTTGCGAATCACGACGACGCCGTTCGGAATCGTCGCGCCGCTCACGGTGACGACCGTGCCGCCTTTGATGGCGTAAGTTTCGTTGGTTTGCGCGTGCGCATTTGTAAAGAGAAAGAAGGCGAGTACAGCAACAAGCCGGGAAATGCTTTGCAGTTTCATGGGCAATAGACTCCTGAAAAGTACAGACAATATTTGCAGAGGTGCATAATCTAACGCATCCTGAGAGCAAGGAAAAGAGACGCAAGATGAACGAGCCAAAAATCCAAATGGTTTTCTTTGACGCCGCTGGGACGCTCTTCGACGTACGCGGCAGCGTCGGTGAAATTTATGCGCGGTTTGCCGCGCGATATGGCAAGCACGTTGCCGCCGAAGATGTGCAGCACGAATTTGGGCAACAGTTTCGCCGCCAGCCGCCGATGGCCTTTGCGCGCGAGTTGCCGCACGCCGAACGATTGCGGATGGAACAAAACTGGTGGCGTGATTTGGTGCGCGCGGTCTTCGCACGCTGGGGCGAGTTTCCCCAGTTTGAGGATTACTTTGAGGAAATCTTTGAATTCTTTCGCCGCGCCGAGGCGTGGGAGGTGTTCGCGGACACCGCCCCAACGCTTACGCAACTCAAAGCGCAGGGCTATCGCATCGGGCTGATCTCGAATTTCGATACGCGGTTGTATGACCTGCTGGAAGGCTTGCAACTGCGCACATACTTCGATGCCGTTTACGTCTCAACCGAAGTTGGTGCAGCGAAGCCAGACGCGGAAATCTTTCGTTTTGCTTTGCAACAAAACGGCCTCGCGCCCGCCCAGGCATTGCACGTTGGAGATCGCTGGCAGGAAGATGTCGAAGGCGCACGCGCGGCAGGTTTGCGTGCCGTTTGGCTCAATCGAAACAACGCGCCCAGCCCTGCGCCAACCGTTGCGCAGCTTTCGTCCTTACAGCAAATTCTCGCGCTGGTCTGAAAACGCTTGAACGAAAGGCAGTGGTTTGACGTACAATCTGCCAGACAGGAGCAGGTCATTTACCTGCCCCAACAAATTATGGAAAAGCAGAAACAAAAGAGACCGACGAGTTCATCCGCATCCAGTTCTTCGACGGCTTCCGGCGACAATCAAGTCACCAACTGGTTTCAGCAAGACTTGACGCGCCGCAGCGCCACCAAACGCATCGGCAAGGGCATGGCCTGGGCTGCCGGATTGGGGATGGTGGGACTGACGGGCTATCAAATTTTTAGCGATGACGACACCGAAGTCTCGCAAGACTCGCTGGAATTGCAGAAAAAAGAAGGCTGGAACATCGGCGCGACGGATCGCAAATTGAATTTCGATCCGACCTTCACGTCTGCGACTGCGAGCGTGCCGGATTCGGACTGGAAGCAATATCTCGAACCGAACAAATTGATCGCGGCCTATCAACCAGCCAGCGCGACGTGGCAGCCGTATTTTGTGCCGTCGCTGATTCAATCGCTGGCGCAACCGACGCTGCGCGAGCAAATCAAGCCCGTCAAAACGACGTTGATGGAACAGACTTACGACCAAGCGACCGCACTGAAAGAATTGTTGTCGCAATCGGCGAACGCGAACGAATCGCTGATTGTCTCCGATATGGAAGGCATGTATTCGGTTGCACTCGGTGCGGCAATGGCAGACTTTGCGCACATTGTGCCGGACTTCGATAACTGGCCGCATCCGCTCGGTGTCGTGCGCTCACACGAAACGCTCGGCGCGATGGTCTATTACGCCAAAGAAATCGAAGACAAAAAAGCCAAGCTGCAAGACAAAGCGCCTGCGGTGTTGCTGCTCGACAATCAACGACTGAACGAATACAAAGACGAAGAAAACCAATTCGACAATCGCTATCTGGCGAAGCTTCCGTCGGCGAATGACCTGAAACAACGCGGCATCACGAGCCTGCTCTACGTGGTCAAAGACGAGAAGCGCAAGGAAGAGATGGACGATTTGAACGACGAGTTTGTCGAATTGGAAAAGCAAGGCATCAGCACGCGCTTCTTGCGCTTGTCGGAATTCAAACCCGCAACGGATACCGTCGCCGCAGGCACGACGCCAACACCGACAACAGGCACGACGACACCCGTTCGGAATCACTACTACTACGGCGGTTCGCCCATGCTGCATTGGTGGTTTTTCAGTCACTATTATTACTCGCCGTATCCGTATGCGTACACGACATACGGCGGTAATCGCTATGCCTATTCGCGTCCGACTACGCCGCCGCCTTTTTCGCCGCCCGCGTATCGCCCCGTCTCGCGTCCGACGATGTTCAGCGGCACGCGCGTGGGCGGCGCAAGCGGCATCGGGCGCAATCGTCCGAGCGGCTTCGGGCGCACGAGCGTGCGCATGTCCTCGAGCGGACAAGTCACGGGCGTGCGTTCGGGCCGTTCCGGTTCGTACGGTCGCAGCGGCGGCGGATGGTTTGGCGGGTAATATTTATTTCCCATTTCCCATTTGATATTTGTCATTTGTCATTGCTTAGTGATTCACTCACTGGTAACCGATGAAAAATGAAAAATGACAAGTGAAAAATGGGAAATGACCTGACCCCAAAAAATTATGCTCCTGATTCTTCTCGGCACGTTCGCCTATCTCTTATTGATGCTGTTTCTCGGTGGCTTGCTGGTCGGTGGCATTTACATGGCCACGCGCAAACAGCCGGGGCAAATTGATGAAGGCCGTCGCTCGTTCATCGGCATGGGCGGGCAGGAAGCGACCGATTACACCGTCTTTTTAGGCATGCAATTGGTGATTCAAGTCTTCGGCAGCGACGATCTGCGCGCGCAACTCAAACAGCTTGTAGACGCCGAAGAATACGACGCGCAAGGCAAGCGGCGCTTTATGAAATCCGTCGCGTCGGTGCTGCTCGATAATCAATATGCGTGGGAGTACGGCTACTGGGATTACCGCACCGACGCCAACGACGCGATTCAGAATTTCTCGCAATGGCAGAACGAAATCGAAGCTTCGATGGCGACGGAAACCAGCGAACTCGGCAGCGAAGTAGATCGCCTGAACCGCTATTCCGACAGCAAAGAATATGTCGTCGTGAGCTTGATGATGTTGATTGACAGCCGTGATGAAGCCGTCGAAGACGATGTCGGCGCGTATGAATTCCGCCCGACCTATCAGCAATTGGCGCAGCCGCTGCGGTCTTCAGTGGAAGAAATCACCGAGCCGTATTACTGGCGCACGACGACCTTCATCACCTTGCTCGAAGCCATTCGCGCGCTGGATCCACGCGCCATCGAACGGGATGCGTTTTTCGTCTATCCCGGCACCGAACACGACGGGATTTCTTCGATGGATTTGCTCGGCGATGCGTCGTGGAAATATTTGACGGATCATCCGCTGCGGTTCAGTTGAGCTTACGGATACAGTACGACGAGCGGTAGCGAGTTGATGAGAGATTTATCAACTCGCTACCGCTCGTCGTACTGTATCCGACGCACTCGCCGCTTTTCTTCAGTCTTTTACCTCATCACATCAATTGCCCGGACGTCCGCCGCCACCGCGCCGACCGCCACCATTGGGCGGGCCATCCTGATTCTCTTCCATCGCTTTGCGCAGTTCGGCCAACTTCGCTTTTTGCTCCGGCGTGAGCAGGTTATAAATTGCCGCTTCCGTCTTGGCGCGGATGATGTGCAGTTCGGTTTGCAATTGCGACATCTTGACCGCCAGCGCGCGTGCCGCCGCTTCGTCAAACGTCGGCGCTTCGATCAGCGCGCGCGCTTGTTCGGCGAGCGGTTTGAGTTGCTCAAGGTACGGTTGCGATGCGGTCTGTGCTTGTTCGCGCAAGGCTTTGATCTGCGCCTTTTGTGCCTCGGTCAAGTTCAGCACGCGGGCGAAACGGGCTTCCATATTGCCGCCGCCGGGGCCGCCTTGCCCCACGAAGTTCTGTCCGCCTCTGGCCCACGGCGGTTGCGCGTCGGTGATGACAAAGCCACCGAGGAGCAGGGTCAAAGCCAAATTCAAAAGCATTGTTTGCAGACTCGTAAAGTTCATGATTTCTCCTTCTGGTTAGATGAAAATGGATTCAGTTGAAGGGGCTGACGCGAACAACGCATCAGCCCGGTTGCGTTGTTCGATTGCTCTTAGCCACGCGCTTTGCCACCGCCACCCGGACGCCCACCGCCGCCTGGACGCTGTCCCGGTTGTGTGCCGTCGGGGCGCTGTCCACCGGGACGTTGCCCGCCCACACTGTCAGGGCGTTGCCCTGGTTGTGCGCCATCGGGGCGACCTTTGCCGCCAGGTTGTTGCGCCAAAGTGGCGAGAGACAGGCAGCAAGCCAACAGGATGGTCAAAATGGTCGTGATGCGAAACTGCATAAAACTTCTCTCCTTACTTGGTTGATGCGTTCGTTCCGTCGTTGGCGCAGCGCCTTTACGGTCTGCCCTGCTGCCCTCGACACGAAGAAGTAAACCACAGAAACAAGCTGCCGTGTGTAAACGGTCGGTAAAGTGTGAAGCCGCTGTTGCGAGCGAGCGCAATTGTCACGAGAAGCCCTAAAATCAAGGGGTTCGTGCGTTTTGGCAAAGATTGCTTGAGGCCGTAAAAATGTGCGTTGCCAGGTGGTTTGTAAAAATCCGGTAAACTCTGTCGTAAACAATATCCGCGCGCACACAATCGCTTTATAATCCGCGCGATGAAGTTGCAACGACTTAAATTCGATGGCACGACGCTGAGCTTTGGCGGCTTGCTGCTGCTGTTGGTGCTGGCTGCCGTCTTCATGCATCGTGCCATCAATCGAGCCAGCAACGGCGAATGGCGCGAGAAACAGGAACAGCTTCAGACCGCACTGCGAAACAGTCGTCGAGATTTCGCGGCGGCGTTGCGCGACCGGCCTGATTTGCAGGGCGAAGCGAAAACACCCGCGCAATTGGAAGCCTGGATCCGCGCGCAATCTCAACGCTGGCAAAGCAACACCACACAGCCTGCGCTCATTCGTGCCGTCAGCCTCGGTAAGCTGGTGAACGGCAAGCAAGCCGAATACGCGCGCCTTGATCAAACGCGCTTCGTCAAAACGGAATGGCCGGAACCCTTGGTGGCGCTGCGCGACGACTTGCGCGCACGCGCGCAAAATAAAGCGTTGCGTCCGATGATGCCCGATGCCGTTGCACAATTCCAAAGCGGCCATCAATTCTTCATCGCGCTGCCGCTGACCGTCAGCGTGAAGCCGCCGCCACCGCCCAAATTCGTACCGCTTGCACGGAAGTTTAAACTCCCTCTCTTTCAACCGCCGGGGCTACCACCAGGCGAAGGCCGTCCCGGTGATCGTCCCGGTGGACGTCCCAATCGGCCACCGCCGTTTGCGCGGCAGCGTTGGGAAGAGCAACGCAAGCAAATCGAAGCCGAAATGCAGAAAGAGCGCCAAGCCAATGAACGCCGGATGCAGGCGCTACACGACCAACGGCCTCCGATGGAGCAATTGGCGGGCTACTGCTTTTTGGAATTGGACAAGGACTATTTGCAACAGCAAGTTTTGCCGACGCTCATCGCGCAACATTTCAAGGGCAGCGAACTCTCGCAGTACCACGTTGCGGCGGTGATTGAACCGGAGCGGTTCGTGTTTTATGGGACGAATGCGACAGATGCTTTCGATGCCCAGGATATTCTCTTTCAAGGCGAAGCCAAAGCGTGGCGCGATGCTGCGCCTGCTTCGCCGCACACGCTTGTCTTACGCGCGCAACACAAAGCTGGCTCGCTCGCAACCGTCATCAATCGCACGCGCTGGCGCAATCTCGCCTTCGGCTACGCGGTCTTGCTGTTGTTGTTTGCGGCGGCCTCGGCGTTGTTGATTGCGACGCAGCGCGCGCGGGCGTTGGCCGAGCGCCAAATGAAATTCGTCGCGGGCGTCACGCACGAATTGCGCACGCCGCTGACCGCGATTCAATCGGCGGGCTTCAATCTATCGAGCGGGCGCGTCAACGATGCGGAGCGCGTCAAGCAATACGGCGAGATGATTCACACCGAAGGCCGTCGCCTCGCGGATTTGATTGACCAGGTCTTGAGCTACGCGCGCATCGAAGCGAGTAAAAAATCCGGCGAAGCGGCGTACAACTTTCAGCCGCTGCCAGTGAATGAAGTCATTGAACAGGCGCTCGGCGAATATCAATCCGCGTTCACCGCTTGGCGCATCGAAAAACACATCGAAGCCGCGTTGCCGCCCGTGCAGGCCGATGCGAACGTGCTCGGCAACGCACTCAAGAACCTGTTGCAAAACGCGCTCAAGTACGCCGCGCAAGGCCAATGGCTGCGTATCGAAGCCGCGCGCGTCAACAACGAAGTGCAAATCGCCATCGCCGATCAAGGCCCTGGCATCGAACGCCGCGACTTGCCGCACATCTTCACGCCGTTTTATCGCGCCCCCAAAATGGTCGCGTCCGCTGTGCCGGGCACGGGCTTGGGCTTGAGTTTGGTGAGCGAATATATGAAAGCGCATCACGGGCGCGTCACCGTGGATTCCACCGTCGGCAAAGGCACAACGTTCACGTTGCATTTGCCCATCCACGCTACGAACGGAAAACCCGCATGAACACGAAACGCCGGATTTTATTGGTCGAAGACGAACCGAGCCTTGTGATGACGCTCAGCGATTTGCTGGCGAGCGAAGGCCATCAGGTGCGCACCGTGACCGACGGACAGGAAGGCTTTGAGGTCGCCTGTCGGCACGAGCTTGATTTGCTGATTCTGGATGTGATGTTGCCGAACAAAAACGGCTTTGATATATGCCGCGAAGTGCGTGCGCGCGGCGTGCAGACGCCTATTCTGATGCTGACGGCGCGCGGGCAAGTGATTGACAAAGTGCTCGGCCTCAAGCTCGGCGCGGACGATTATTTGACCAAGCCGTTCGACGCGATGGAACTGCTCGCGCGCGTCGAAGCGTTGTTGCGGCGCGCACCTGCGGCCAGCGTCAAATTGCCCGACACGTTTCGCTTCGGCGCAGTGCAAGTGGATTTTCGCCGCACGCAGGTCAAACGCAACGGCAACCCGATTGACCTCTCCGCGCGCGAATTCGAGTTGTTGCGGTACTTCATTCAGCAACGCGATGTCACCTTGTCGCGGCAACAATTGCTGCGCGATGTCTGGGGCTACGACGAAGAAGCGATGACGCGCACGATTGATGTTCACGTCGGCGCACTGCGACAAAAGCTCGAAGACGATGCGCAACAACCGCGACACTTTTTGACCGTGCGCGGACTTGGTTATAAGTTTGTGGAGCAAGGCGAATAGCTTCCTTTTCATTTGTCATTTGCCATTTTTGATTTGTCATTTGTCATCGCTCGTGGCTACGCGCAGCCCAATGACAAATGACAAATGACAAACGGAAAATGGCAAATGAAATTCCCTTCCCTCAACTAGCGCACGCATCCCGTCTTTGCTACCATCCCGCGCTATGCAAATTCTGCTTGCTCTGCTGAAGCGATTAGCCCTGGTGCTGCCAGTGGTGTGGGCAGTCGTCACGCTCGTTTTTTTACTCATTCACATCGTGCCCGGCGATCCGGTCAGAAACGCGCTCGGCGAAAACGCGACCGAGCAGCAACTGGCCGATTTGCGGCACAAGCTGGGTTTGGATTTGCCGTTGTCCGAGCAGTACGTGAACTATTGGAAAGGCTTGCTGCGCGGCGATTTGGGCGCGAGCCTCGTGAACGGCGAAGACGTGTTTGAGCGCATTCTGGGGCGTTATCCGGCGACGATTCAATTGGCGTTCGCGGGCCTGGTCGTTGCGATCTTGATTGCAATTCCGCTCGGCGTGACGGCTGGCTCGAATCAAGGCACGTGGATTGACAACATCGCTTCGGTCGTGTCGTTGCTCGGCATCAGCACGCCGGGTTTCGTGCTGGGGCCGTTGATGGTGTATCTGTTTGCGATCAAGTTCGATTGGTTCCCGGTGGGCGGACGCGATGGCATCGAATATTTAGTGTTGCCTGCGATCACGATGGGCGCGGCGTTGGCAGCGATTCTGACGCGCATGGTGCGTTCGAGCGTGATCGAAGAACTCGGCGAAGACTACGTTCGCACTGCGCGTGCGAAAGGTTTGAGCGAAGGGCAAGTAGTTTACAAACACGTTTTGAAAAATGGTTTGATTCCGGTCGTAACGGTGCTCGGCTTGCAATTCGGCGTGTTGCTCGCGGGCGCGATTATCACCGAAACGATTTTCAGTTGGCCGGGCATCGGTCGCTTAACCGTAGAC